>JADCIX010000001.1 GCA_020247545.1 Rhodocyclaceae bacterium
CGATGCAAACGAATAACTTGTTTGCGTTTCTCGTGTTGAGCATCGGGCGAAAGTTTCCGCGCATCTTCTTTGTCTCTATCCATGAAGGTTTGACTGGAGCCCGTGGAAAAAGTTCGCCATATTTAATTGCCGAGTCTATAAGATCGCAGTCCGCGCTGTGAAATCTGAGCTCGCCATTCCACGGGCATTATCAGTGCGTTTTGCGTGAAAACGCTCGCCAATAGGCGAGTTTTGATTTTTACGGATGAGCGTGTGGGCGTGTTTCAACATGCGCGAATGGCAGCAAAAAGGGAAGACAACGAGTGTTGCCCGAAATCCCCTCGCGATCAAGCCCGCACCTTATGCGACTTTTCGCAGTTTCATCCCGACGAAAACGAGCAAGCCAGTCAGCCCAACAAAACAAGCCAGCGACCAAACCGGCACCGGCAAGCCGAGCGTTGAATACTTGTCCGCACACCCGCCAGTGGCAAACAAAAACTCCGGCCACCAATCTGCCATGGGTAACTGATTAACAAAGATGCCGATCGGGTCGCGCTGGCACGAGGTCATGTCGGAGCCTTTCAGCACCTGCCACAAGGCCAGGCCGCCGCCTGCCGCCGCGACCGTGGCAGCGATAAAAACGATGGCACGCCTCGGCCAGATTGCCCCTGCAAGCGCGGCAACACCAAGCAAGAAATAGGCGTAACGCTGCAGAATACAAAGCGGGCATGGTTGTTGTTTTTCTGGCCCGTATTGCAGGTAGAAGACGTACACCAGCAGTGCAAAACAAAGAATTGCGATGGCGGACAAAACAGTTCGTGTTTGCGAAATCTTCATTTGAGTGGTGTCTCAGGCGAGCACTCGAAGTTCCCGCAGCAGCACCGACAACATGGCAAGATCGGTATCGCGTGCTGCCATAAGATCACCCATCACCTCGTACATGTGCGCGAGTGCCTTCGCGTGATGCGTCTCCCAAGCCGCGAGTGCCTGATGCGCGCCGTCAAGCGAATTCGCGTCTGGCGACAATTGCAAAACACTCTCGGTAAGTTGGCGTTGCAGATTTGCCAAGTCATCACGCATCGACGCCCGCGCCATCGCCTGCCAGTGGGAGTCCGTCGGTAACTTGCTAACTTGTGCTGCCACCCAGTTAAGTGACAACTTACCCGTCAACGTGAAGTACACGGCAGCGGCCACTTCCACGGGGCGATTCAGGTCGCTCGAAGCTTCAACGATGTCCAGCACGGAATACATTGCATCGGTACGCGCGATGGCGTTTGCCAATACGCTCGGCACACCTTCCGCAACCAAGTGGTCGTGTTTTTGTTGCAAGGTCGCAGCGTCTTCTGCTGCAAGCAACTTCTCGAGTTGGCCACCGACTGAGGCCACACCCGGCGCAAAGAAGGCGAGCACATCGGTGATTGGCATACGTTCGCCGCGGCGGCGCAGGAACCAAAGTGTCGAGCGCAACACCAACCTGCCAACTTCGATGAGCATGGCGTTTTGTGTCGCCGCCGGTACGATGTTATCCAGCTGGTCAATTTGTTGCCAGACACCGTTGAGTTCAAGAATGTCGCGGCTGAGGATATAGGCCCGAACGACTTCTGGAGCCGTTGCGCCAGCCTCCTCGCACATACGATGTACAAAAACGCTGCCGGTGCGGTTAATGGTTGAATTTGCAACTTCTGTGGCAATGATTTCGCGCTTCAGTGGATGCGCGTGCATGATGTCTTTGAAGCGCACTTGCAGCGGTGTCGGAAAGTAGCAGACGAGTGCCCGGGAGACATAAGGATCATCCACCAAATCTGAAGCGAGCAACTCGTCAAACAATTCCATCTTGCTGTAGGCGAGCAACACCGCGCGTTCTGGCGCGGTGAGACCAAGCTTTTTCTCTCGGCGTTCGGCGAGGGCGTCATCGTTCGGCAGGAACTCTACTGCGCGATTTAGACGCCCCGCTTTTTCTTGATGACGCATGAACCGCGCTTGTGCATCGAGCATTTTGTCGGCGCGAACACCGGAGACCGACAACGATTGGGTCTGATAGTAGTTGTCCTTCAGAACCAACTTGCCTACTTCATCGGTCATTGCTGCAAGAAGCGGCTCACGCTCTTCAGGCTTCAGCAATCCGCCATCGACTGCCGCACCTAGAAGAATCTTGATGTTGACCTCGTGGTCTGAACAATCCACACCTGCCGAGTTATCAATCGCATCAGTACAAATACGCACCCCGGCAAGTGCCGCTTCGACGCGGCCAAGTTGCGTGGCACCGAGATTGCCGCCCTCGGCGACGACTTTGCAACGCAGTTCGTTGCCGTTGATGCGGATTGCATCGGTTGCTTTGTCACCGACCTCGCCATGCGACTGGCCGCTGGCTTTGATGTAGGTGCCGATGCCACCGTTGTAGAACAGATCAACCGGTGCCTTGAGAATGGCACGCATCAATTCCACCGGGGTCATTGCGGAAATCGTGGCATCAATGCCAAGCGCTTGTTTGACTTCGGGGGTGAGGTCGATCGACTTCGCAGCGCGCGGGTGGACACCGCCACCTTTGGAAATAATCGCCTTGTCATAGTCTTCCCAAGATGAGCGGGGTAGTGCAAATATCCGCTCGCGCTCGGCAAAACTCTTGGCTGCGTCGGGGGTTGGATCAAGAAAAATATGTCGATGATCAAACGCGGCGACCAATCGAATATGCTGGGAGAGCAACATGCCGTTACCGAATACGTCGCCCGACATATCACCAACACCGACCACCGTGAAGTCGGTGGTTTGTGTGTTGACACCGATTTCGCGGAAGTGGCGTTTTACACTCTCCCAGGCACCTTTCGCGGTGATACCCATTTTTTTGTGGTCGTATCCCGCCGAACCACCGGATGCAAACGCATCTCCAAGCCAGTGGCCGTATTCGGCGGAGATAGCATTGGCGTAGTCAGAAAAGGTTGCCGTACCTTTGTCGGCGGCAACGACGAGGTAGGGATCGTCAGCGTCGTGTCGCACCACATTCAGCGGAGGGACAATCTTGCCCTTGACGCGGTTATCGGTGATGTCGAGCAGACCACGCAAGAAGGTTTTGTAACATTCGATACCCTCCTTGAGATAGGCTTCACGGTCGTTAGATGGTGGTGCCGCTTTGAGGACAAACCCGCCTTTCGAGCCCACCGGCACGATGACAGCATTCTTGACCATTTGTGCCTTGACCAGCCCGAGCACCTCGGTACGAAAGTCTTCCGGGCGATCCGACCAACGCAGTCCGCCGCGCGCCACCTTGCCGCCGCGTAAATGGATACCCTCCATCCGCGGACTATAGACGAAGATTTCGAACAGCGGCTTAGGTTCAGGCAGCTCGGGTACTTTTGCGCACTCAAGCTTGATTGAAAGATAAGGCTTGTGTTGGTAGAAGTTGGTACGAAGCGTCGCCTGAATCACTGCTAGGAAGCGCCGCAGGATGCGGTCTTCATCGGCATTGGCAACGTTATCCAGCGAGGCCTCAACCGCATTCACAACAGCTTCAATCTTGTTTGCGCGATTACCGCCGAAGTTGGGATCAAAACGCGTATGGAACAGTTCGACCAGATCACGTGCAATGATTGAATTGGCCGCCAACGCCTGTTCCAGATAGTTTTGGCTGTAGGTAAACCCGGTTTGTTTCAAGTATTTTGCGTATGTTCGCAGCACTAACACATCCGCTGCCGCGAGTTGCGCATTCAGGGTGAGGCGGTTGAAACCGTCATTCTCAATCGTCTTCGTCCAAGCACGGAGAAATGTGTCTTCAAACTTGGCGCGGGTCGCTGCAAAGTCGACCGATACGAGCGAGTGTGTGAGGCTGTACTCGTGTATCCAGATCGGCGGCGCGTCGTTGCGCTCAATCTTGTAAGCGCGTTCATTCTTGACCTTGACGCCCATGTTTTCGAGCATCGGTAGCGCGGTCGACAAGGTAATGGACTGGCCAAGATGATATGCACGGAAACGCAACTGGTGACCGTGCAGATGGAGCGCCACGTTGAGCGGCGCATCTGCGGACAGGGCGCGTGAAGCGGTGAAATCAGCGATTGCCTGTTCTGTCCCGGTATCCTCGCGATAAGCAGCGGGGAATGGCAAAACAAACTCACGTCGCGCCGCGTTTGCCGCGTCTTCCCCCAGTGCAG
Source organism: Rhodocyclaceae bacterium (assembly GCA_020247545.1). Lineage (GTDB taxonomy): Bacteria > Pseudomonadota > Gammaproteobacteria > Burkholderiales > Usitatibacteraceae > UKL13-2. Next base: position 4,122 of record JADCIX010000001.1, read on the forward strand.
CGGCGACGTTAGAGAAAACTCCTTCTTCCCACCGGCGGGTGAGAGCCACGATTTCGCTTTCAAGTGCCACAGTATCAACTTCGGCAACGCTTCCCGGACTGGTGCGGACCAGCATATGAATGCGCGCAAGAACGGATTCGGTCAATTGGACGTTGAATTCAGCGGAGCTGCCCCTGAGTTTTTTCTTCAGGAGGTCTTGCAGCTTGACGCGGATTTCCGTGTTGTAGTTTTCACGCGGCAGGTAAACCAAACACGAGTAGAAACGTGCGTAGAGATCGCGGCGAAGAAAGAGTTTTGTACGGGCGCGTTCGCCCAGCCGCAAAATACCCATCGCCGTTTCAAACAACTCGTCGTCGGCGATTTGGAACAGTTCGTCGCGCGGGTAAGCGTCGAGAATTGATAGAAGGTTCTTGCCGGCATGGCTACCAGCGGGGTAGCCTGCGCGAGTCAGCACCTTGTTGATTTTCTGGCGCAGCAGCGGGATTTCGGTTGGATCGCCGTGGTAGCTGCTCGACGTGTACAAGCCGATGAATCGACGTTCGCCGATGACTTGACCATCGGCATCAAAGCGCTTGACGCCGATGTAGTCGAGATAGCCGGAGCGGTGTACCGTGGCGCGAGAGTTCGCCTTGGTCAGGACGAGCAGTTGTGGGCTGCGCGCAAGTTTTTTGAGGTGGTCGGGCAGTTCATTGAAACTCGCCGAGACGCCACCAAGCTTCGGTTCCCGCAGAACGCCCAATCCTGAATTGGGAATGATTTTCAGGCTGTCTTTACCATTCACCGACAGCAGCTCGTAGTCCCGATAGCCCAAGAACGTGAAGTGGTTGTCAGCGGCCCAGTGTAAAAAGGCGCGTGCTTCGTCGAGTTCCGCCAGCGGTACCACTTTGGCGGCGGGACCGAGATTGGACAGCACATCTTGAATTTTGCCCTTCATCTTGGCCCAATCTTCCACCGCCGCGCGGACATCCGACAAGATGGCGACCAACCCGTCGCCGAGTGATTTGATACGCCCGGGGTCGGTGAGACGCTCGATTTCGATGTGGATCCAGGATTCTAGTTTTTGCCCTTCGGTGATTGGCGAGAGTGCCGTAAGAGTGCCGTGTTTATCGCGACGCACCGAGAACAGCGGGTGGGCAATCTGTTGAATGGCAATACCCTGACGGTTGATTTCCATGGCGATGGAATCGACCAGAAAGGGCATGTCGTCATTCACAAACTCAATGACAGTACAGGGGGCCTGCCAGCCTTGTTCGCCGACTTTGGGTGAGTAGATGCGCATTTTTGGCGCGCCAGATTGAAAATCCGTGCCGAATGTAAGGTGGTTGCGAACAATGGCCGCCCAGTCCGTCGGGTTTCTTGCGAGGAGGTCGGTATCGTCGATATCCGACAGGTAGGCGTCGACCACGGCATGGTCGAGCATCGCCAGGTTTTCTGATGGTTCGAAAAAGACCGCCGTGTGGATCGCCCGAGTGATTTCGGCGATCACGGAATCGGTGTTCTCTAGGGTTGCCTCGGCATGAGCAGCGGCCATAGCGCATTCTCGTCGGGAAGATCAATGCGCCATTATAGAGTGTGCATTATTTCTGCTCCTTCGCAGAGTGTTCTGGATGCGGCGCGGGGATGCAAAAAAGCGCCAGTCACCAAAACTGTTTGGATGGGGCAACAAATGTGTGCCTAGTTTTCTGGTTGCAAGCCGCGGTTGTGATCAGGTGCCGATCAGGTGCCGAAAACTTTCACTTGCAATCGTATCCTGAGGCCGTTGAACTTTTTAGTTCAAATGGTGACTAATCGGTCACGTCATGACGTTTGAGTGTGTGTTCAATCAGACGCTTGTGTTTCCGGACTGGCATCAGCACTCAGAGCCATGACTAAAGTTTTATCCATCAATTATTTGTATTTAGTTTTTTAACCAATTTATCAGGATAAATTATGAATCGTTCGATTGCTTCAGTCGTATTGGCTAGCGTTCTTGCAATGACGTCATCATTTGCTATGGCGCAAAAAGATATTGTGGATACCGCAGTTGCAGCGGGCAACTTCAAGACCCTTGTTACCGCAGTTCAAGCGGCTGGATTGGTCGATACGCTCAAAGGGAAAGGTCCTTTCACCGTGTTCGCACCTACCGACGAGGCGTTTGCCAAGATCCCCAAGGCTGATCTCGATGCATTGCTCAAGGACAAAGCAAAGCTGGCCGGAGTGTTGACCTACCACGTCGTTCCCGCAAAAGTGATGGCTAAGGACGTCAAAGCCGGTGAAGTGAAGACCGTCAACGGCAAAATGATCAAAATTACGACCGACAAGGGTGTGATGGTAAACAACGCCAAAGTGATCAAGACAGACGTTGAGACATCCAACGGTGTCATCCACGCAATCGACACGGTCATCATGCCCTAAGCGGTAGCGGCATTGTCAAATGTGCTGGGAAGCGCGGGCGGCAATAACTTTGTGAGTGAAGTTGAGTGAAGCAAAAAGGCGCTGCTCCAATGGGGCAGCGCTTTTTTTGCCGACTGGGAACTTCAAATAACTTCGTCGTCCTCGCGTACAACCACAATGTTTGCGCTGGGCGGGTATCCAGTCCACAGCAAGGTCAATGCGTTACGAAGGTCTGGGTCCCCGCCTGCGCGGGCGGGTCAACTTGGGTCCCCGCCTGCGCGGGCAGGTCAACTTGGGTCCCCGCCTGCGCGGGCAGGTCAACTTGGGTCCCCGCCTGCGCGGGCAGGTCAACTTGGGTCCCCGCCTGCGCGGGGACGTGGTCAGATTAACAACCCCTAAACCAATACTCCCCCGCTCCCGCGAAGGCGGGAGCCTAATGTCGGAATCACCCGCGCTGAACAAAATTAATGGGTCCCCGTCCGGCGCAACCCTTGTGGTTGTGCGCGGGCAGGTCAACTTGGGTCCCCGCCGGCGCGGGCAGGTCAACTTGGTCCCCGCCCGCGCGGGCAGGTCAACTTGGGTCCCCGCCCGCGCGGGGACGGGGTTAGTTGAAATGGTTTGTCATATTTAGTTGCCGAATCAATAGAAGTGCCCGACTCAAAAAGTCTATGATCGTCGGGCGTCGCCAGCCAATAATGGCTGTAAACGCCCGTCCAATAAGGGCTTCTGTGGCAAGACTTTACTCGGCCGCAGCCGCTTCTTTTGCAAACGACAGTTCGCTGCATGCCCGCTGAATGCGGCGACAGGCTTCTTCCAAGACGTCAATCGATGTTGCGTACGAGACGCGAAAGTGGGGGGCTAGGCCGAAAGCAGCACCGTGCACTACCGCGACACCTTCGGCCTCTAGCAGGTAGTTGACGACGTCTTCGTCATTCTTAATGGTGGCACCTGCGGGAGTCGTCGCACCGATTAACCCGGCACAACTTGGATAGACGTAGAAGGCACCTTCAGGCGTGTGGCACGAAAGCCCTTTGGTGTCGTTGAGCATCTTCACCACCAAGTCGCGGCGTTTCTTGAATTCAGCATTGTTGCGTGGGATGAAGTCTTGCGGACCATTCAACGCTTCGACCGCCGCAGCCTGACCGATCGAAGACGGGTTGGACGTGGATTGTGATTGGATGTCCCCCATCGCTTTGATGAGTTTCTCCGGGCCGCCGGCGTAGCCAATACGCCAGCCAGTCATGCAATAGGCCTTTGAGACACCGTTCATTGTCAGCGTGCGGTCATAGAGTGAAGGTTCAATTTGTGCCGGTGTGGTGAATTCAAAATCGTCATACACCAAGTGTTCGTACATATCGTCGGTCAGTACCCAGACGTGGGGGTGTCGCACCAAGACCTCCGTGATCGCCTTCAACTCGGCGCGGGTGTACGCAGCGCCAGAGGGGTTGGAGGGCGAATTCAGCAACACCCACTTGGTTTTCGGCGTGATCGCTTTTTCGAGGTCAGCAGGGTCTAGCTTGAAGCGGTTTGCGGCAGAGCAGGGAACGATCACCGGGGTGCCTTCTGCCAACAGCACCATCTCTGGATACGACACCCAATATGGCGCTGGGATGATGACTTCATCACCTGCGGACAAGGTTGCCATAAATGCGTTGTACAGCACTTGTTTGCCGCCGGTGCCGACTGTGATTTGTTTGGTGGTGTAGGTGAGGCCGTTTTCGCGTTTGAACTTGGCGACGATTGCTTCTTTTAACTTTGGTGTGCCGTCCACCGCCGTGTATTTTGTATCGCCAGACTGGATGGCCTTGATGGCGGCATCTTTAATGTTCTGCGGCGTATCAAAATCCGGCTCGCCAAACGACAGCGCAATGACACTTTTTCCTGCCGCCTTGAGCGCTGCGGCTTTGGCAGAAATGGCAATGGTCGCGGAGGGTTTGACGCGGGAGAGGCGGGAGGCGAGTTGCATGACTGATCTCGGCGGGTTAACCGCATAATTGCGATGTATCAAAATTATAGGCGAAGCACAAAACCGTGTACGCTGCGGACTTTTCCCGGCAGCCGGAACGAATCTTAACAGCGCGCATGATTGAATCGAAGTTCCCTAATATTGGCGCCACCATCTTTACCACCATGTCAGCCTTGGCATCTGATGTCGGGGCCGTCAACCTCGGGCAGGGCTTTCCCGATTTTGGCTGTGACGAACGTCTGACTGCCTTGGTAAGTGAAGCGATGCGGGCAGGCCATAACCAATATCCGGCGATGGCCGGCGTGCCGATACTGCGTGAGGGCATCGCCGCAAAAGTTGCCAGCGCGTACGGCAAAGCCTATGACCCTGCCGCTGAGATAACGATCACGGCAGGTGCCACGCAAGCGATCCACACCACGCTGGCCGCTATCGTCAGGCCGGGCGATGAGGTGATCATTTTTGAGCCGGTGTTTGATAGCTATGAACCGGCTATCCGAATGCATGGCGGTGTGCCGGTCTTTGCACAACTGCACTTCCCCGATTACCGCCCGGACTGGCAGCAAGTGCGTTCGCTCATCACGCCCCGCACACGCGCGGTGATGATCAATACACCGCACAATCCCACAGCAACTTGCTGGCAGCCGGAGGATTTTGCACAACTCGCCGCCATCCTGCGCGGCACTAACATCGTCGTGATTAGCGACGAAGTCTATGAACACATGGTGTACGACGGACTGCCGCACCTCAGTGTCGCCCGGCACGCCGAGTTGGCCGAACGTGCTTTTGTGATTTCGTCATTCGGCAAAACCTATCATGTGACCGGCTGGAAAATTGGCTACTGCATGGCACCCGCGCTGCTCATGGCGGAGTTCAGGAAGGCGCACCAGTTTGTGGTGTTCACTGTCAATTCGCCCGCGCAATATGGCATCGCAAATTTCATGCGCTTTAACACTCACCTCGAATTGCCGGCGTTTTATCAGGCCAAGCGTGATTTCTTTTTGGCAGCGGTGGCAAATTCACGACTGCACTGGCTGCCGTGTCGAGGCACCTATTTTGTGTCGGCTCAGTATGGCCATCTGCCGGAGTACGCGCACCAGAGTGAAGCGGAGTTCGCAATCTGGCTGACTACCAAAATCGGCGTGGCGTGCATTCCGACGTCGGCTTTCTACCACCAGCAGGTTGATCACCGCGTCGTGCGATTTTGTTTTGCCAAGAAAGAGCAGACACTCGAGTTGGCTGCCGAGCGGTTGAATACCCTTTAAATGCAGGGTATCGCCACCGCCGTTGACCCGTTGTGATATTCATCAGCTAGTCGCGAAACTCGGGGCTGCGCTTATCCATGTTTGCCATCATTGCCTCCTGCAAATCAGCCGACATTAGCAAGCCTGCATTCCATGACGCAATGTAATTGAGTCCATCGGCGACACTGTGATCGCGCGCGTAATTGAGCATTTCCTTGGTGCCACGGATCGCAAGTGGGGATTTGGCGGCGATGCTTGCGGCGATTTCGAGCACGGCTTTTTGTAGTACTTCGGTTGACGCGTAGACGCGGTTTACAAGGCCGACACGTTCAGCCTCAACCGCGTCAATGGATTTCGCCGTATAGGCCAACTCACGGACTACGGCTGGGCTGATGATTTTCGGCAGACGCTGCAATGTGCCCACGTCTGCGGTCATGCCGATATCGACCTCTTTGATCGAGAACACCGCGTCTTTGCTTGCATAACGCATATCGCAGCACGATACCAAGTCGATTGCGCCGCCGATACACGCGCCGTGAATGGCGGCGAGGACCGGCTTACGGCAACGCTCGATGGACGTGAGGGTATCTTGGAGGTCAAGAATCACAATACGCAGATTCTCGCGAGTGCGCGCATCGCAAGGATCTTCAATCTGCTTGCCCAGCGACATCATCATGCCCAGATCGATGCCGGCACAAAAATTGGCACCCGCACCATCGATGATGGCGACCCTCGCTTCAGCGGTGGAATCCACCCATCGCATTGCCTGCCGAATTTCCTGCCACATCACCGCGTTCATCGCGTTCGCTTTGTCAGGTCGGTTTAGCGTGATTCGTGCGACGTAATCAACAAGTGAGCAGGTCAGGGTGGTGAAGGTGGGTACGGTCGGTTTGGTAAGGGTCATTTGGGTAGGAGGCATTGTCGGTGTAGGAGGAGATGATAGTTGAAGCGTTTGATTTCCCGCGTTAACGAGTGACGCTGAACACCTTTAAGTCATTCTGATATAATTGCAACAAAGATGCATTAAAGGGTTCTGCCGAACGCTAGGCCTCTCCCGCTGTCCTGCCAACGTTGGAATTATTCTGGAAGTCGCTGTCAATGAACCGCCAAAACTCCCCACGTCAAATCGTTCTCGCGGCGCTGATGACACTGTCATTAGCACCGGACATCGTCCTCGCTCAGTCCGCTGCACAGGCTGATCCAAAGAAAAAAATCGAAGAGATTGTGGTTGTCGGTAACCCGCTGGGGGTAACCGATGCGCGCGACGTGGTGTCGCCAGTCTCATCGCTCAGTGGCGACGAGCTCCTGATGAAACGTGGCAACACGTTGGGCGAAACACTGAACGGCATGCCCGGAGTCTCAGCAAGCTGGTTTGGGCCAAATGCAGGCCGCCCGGTGATTCGTGGTCTCGATGGTGATCGTGTTCGGGTGCTGACCAACCTTGGCTCATCGTTTGACGCGTCCAGTCTATCGTTCGATCACAACCCTGCGATTGATCCACTGATCATCGAACGTGTGGAGGTGTTGCGCGGACCGGCGGCGCTGCTCTATGGCGGTACCGCAATCGGTGGTGTGGTGAATGTGATCGACAACCGCATTCCCGCTGCACCGATTGTCGGGCCGAGAGGTGCCTTTGAGGTGCGCGGCGGTGGCGCCGACCGTGAGCGTTCGGTCGCCACGTTGTTGGAGGCGGGCAATGGTGTCGTCGCCATTCACGCGGATGGCTTTAACCGTTCGACACAAGACTACCGTGTGCCGTCGTCCACCCAGGTGCGATCGCCCGTGGTCAATTCCTCAGCCAGTGCGAGCGGCGGCGCGCTAGGGGCATCGTTACAGTTCATGGGTGGCAAAGGCAGCGCAGGTGTTTCGCATTCCAATTACCAATCAAACTACGGCACCGTTGCGGAAGCCGATGTCCGGATCGATATGAGACAAACCCGTACCGCCGCTGAAATCACAATGCGAGATTTAGGCGGCGCACTGGTCGATGGTGCATTTATCAAGGCCAGCAAAAGTGACTACAAACACATTGAGTTTGAGGGGTCGGACGCCGGGACGACATTCAACAATACCGGCAGCGACATACGCGCAGAAATCAAACACGCTAAATTTGGGCCGATGCAAGGGGTGTTTGGCTTCCAAGGTGAGCAGTTCGAATTCTCCGCGCTGGGTGAAGAAGCTTTTATCCCAAAAACCAAAACCAACAATCGGGGCGTCTTTTTGTACGAGGAAATTGCCAGCGGCGCAATGAAGTACGCCTTTGGTGCCCGCGCTGAGCGCAGCCGGGTGGAGGCAGATGCTGCTGCCAATGGTGCCCCTGTGCGGTTTGGCTCGGCAGATTCACGCAGCTTCACACTTGCGAGTGTCTCGGCTGGCCTGACCTACCGGCTTTCGAGCCAAACAAGTTTCTCTGCCAACGTCGCCTCAAATGAACGTGCGCCAACGTACTACGAGTTATTTGCCGACGGCCCGCATGTTGCCACGGCGGCGTATGAAGTTGGCAATCGTAATATCGGCAAAGAGCGCGCGACCTCGGTCGATGTCGGTCTTAAGTGGCGTGATGCGGCATCGCAGGGGGCGACCAATGCGTCGGTGGGATTGTTCATACAGTCCTTCAGCCGTTTTCTCGTGTTGCGGCGTACCGGCGTGGATCGGGATGCGGAAGGCAATCGTGCGGTGAGTGATTGTGGTGACAATACCTCGGTCGAATCGGGCTGTGCTGCTGCAATCCTGCCAGAGTACCGTTACCAGGCCACCTCAGCGCGGCTTTCGGGGATCGAGTTTCAAGGTGGGTGGCGTGCCATGGAGCGTGCGGGGTGGACTTGGGATATCAAGACAAAACTTGATTACGTACGCGCCACAGATCGAACCAATAACGAACCGCTGCCACGGATTGCGCCGTTACGTGTTGGCATTGGCTCAGTCCTGTCAGCTGGAGGGTTGCGTCTTGCGGCCGACATAGATCGTGCTTCCAAGCAAGGTCGTATTGCGCCAACGGAGCTGGGCGGGGCGGTTCAAGGCTACAGCCTGATTAGCGCGTCTGTGATGTACAACCTCGCGATCGGCGCCGGCAAATCAGCGACATTTTTTGTGCGCGGTGCCAATCTTGGTGATCAACGTGCGTTCAACGCGGCGTCGATTGACACCATTCGTTACCTCGCGCCTTTGCCTGGGCGTAGCGTCAAAGCAGGCGTCCGGGTTGATTTTTGAAACTCGCCATCTGGCGGGGTGTTTCAGACCAAAACACGTGGAGACGTCCGCCGGTAGGCCTCTTGGCTAATTGATCCCCAGTACAAGCCCAGTTGTTAATTGGTGAGATGTTCGACGAGGAGGCGTCTCAGTTGGGCGGCCTGTAGACCTTCGAATTGCGAGAGATACGCTGTTGGCCTGGCGGATTCTGTCATTCGTGTTTTTCTGCCGGGGAAATTACGGTCAAGTTTGGGAAGTAGGTTCGGTAGCGAGACGTGTCACGCGTGATGAGTGCCGCGCCCGCCGTCGCGGCTTGTGCGCCGATGAAGAAATCCGGCAGCGCGCGTGTCTGAGCACCGCCGCACCGGCGATAGGCGTGATGCGCCTTGCCTGCTAGAATAAGTGCGCGCCTCGACATCGGCTCGACGGTGACTTGCATGATGGCGAGTACCTCGTCCAATCTTTCTTGCGAAGCATAGACGGGCGACACCTCCGCATAGACCAACGGATTGATGGCGAGCTGATGATTGATCAATGCACGGTCAAGCTGTCGTTGCGACCATTCTCGATAGGTCGAGTCATCGCCCAATACGTCGATCAGTATGTTGGTATCAACAAAAATCACTTACGCTTGCGCCCTGGGTCTGCGGCGTCTTGATCGTAGCCTCGGATGAGATTCATGTATTCATCGGTCGACATCCCACTCATTGAGGCGGTGCCCCGAACTGCATCAAATCGACTTTTGACGAGGTTGCTGCCGTGGCTACCGGCCTTGCCGCCTTTCTTGGGTGGGCCGGCGGGCAACACGATGTATTCGCCGCGCTCATTGAGAGTGAACTCAACCTTGCTGCCGGGAACAAGTCCCAACGAGTCGCGAATCTGTTTGGGTATCGTCACCTGGCCCTTGACGGTGATGGTTGTACTCATATTGTCTCGAAGTAATACTGTTGCCGAATATAGTAATACTTTTGGTAGTTTGTGGCAATCTCCTTTAGGGTTCGGAATTGACCACCACGCTGACTGCTAAAATTGCAGCATGCCTATCGTCACGTTTCCCAATTCGCCGTACAAGTTAAACCAGCCGTTCGCCCCCGCAGGGGACCAACCACAGGCCATTGACAAACTGGTCGAGGGTATCAACGACGGCCTCGCTTTTCAGACTTTGCTGGGCGTGACCGGATCGGGAAAGACCTTCACGATGGCCAATGTCATCGCCCGACTTGGCCGCCCCGCGCTGATCATGGCACCAAACAAGACACTTGCCGCGCAGCTGTACGCTGAGATGAAGGAGTTCTTTCCGGAAAATGCTGTTGAGTATTTTGTGTCGTACTACGACTACTACCAGCCGGAAGCCTACGTCCCGTCACGTGATTTGTTTATCGAAAAAGATTCGTCGATCAACGAACATATCGAACAGATGCGTTTGTCTGCCACCAAGTCACTGCTCGAACGGCCGGACGCCGTGATCATTGCGACGGTATCGTGCATCTACGGTATCGGTGATCCGTCCGACTATTACGATATGCGCATGATGGTGCGAAGCGGTGACAAGGTGGCGCAGCACGATCTGATTCGACAATTGATCGCCATGCAGTACAGCCGATCAGAACTCGATTTCAAGCGAGGGACGTTTCGTGTGCGCGGCGATACACTCGATGTCCATCCGGCGGAGAGTAATGAACACGCGTTACGTATTTCGATGTTCGACGACGAGATTGATGGGTTGTCGTTATTCGATCCGCTGACCGGACACATCATCCAGACGGTGCCGCGCTACACCGTGTATGCCAAGAGCCATTACGTCACCACCCGTGCGAGCACATTGGGCGCAATCGAGGGCATCAAGGCCGAACTGCGCGAGCGTATTGAGTACTACCAGGCGGAGGGCAAACTATTGGAGGCACAGCGCATTCAGCAGCGCACGACGTTCGATTTGGAGATGTTGAACGAAATCGGCTTCTGTAAAGGTATCGAGAATTACTCCCGTCATTTGACGGGCAGAGCGCCCGGTTCGCCACCGCCGACGCTGGTGGACTATCTGCCAAAAAATGCCTTGATGATCATCGACGAGAGCCACGTCACCATCCCGCAGGTCGGCGGAATGTATAAGGGTGATCGCGCCAGAAAAGAGAACTTGGTCGGATACGGGTTTCGACTACCATCTGCCATGGACAACCGCCCGTTACGTTTTGATGAGTTTGAAACGATGATGCGGCAAACGGTGTTTGTATCGGCCACACCCGCCGACTATGAGGAGGCACATGCCTCCCAAGTGGTGGAGCAACTCGTACGGCCGACCGGATTGGTCGATCCAACACTGTCCGTTCGCCCCGCGTCCACCCAGGTCGACGACGTGCTTTCGGAAATCAACAAGCGTGTGTTGGTGGGTGAGCGTGTGCTGGTAACGACGCTAACCAAGCGTATGGCTGAAGACCTGACAGATTTTCTGTCCGAGCATGGCATTAAGGTGCGTTATCTGCACTCGGATATTGATACGGTGGAAAGAGTGGAGATTATTCGCGATCTGCGCGCCGGGCTGTTCGACGTGCTGGTGGGTATCAACTTATTGCGTGAAGGACTCGACATTCCGGAAGTTTCACTCGTGGCGATTCTGGATGCCGACAAGGAAGGGTTTTTGCGCGGTGCTAGGTCGTTGATCCAGACCATCGGTCGTGCGGCGCGTCACGTGCATGGCATGGCGATTTTGTATGGTGATCGTGAAACGGATTCAATGAAAAAAGCCATTGACGAAACCAACAGACGTCGTGCCAAACAGATTGCACATAATCTGAAAAACAGCATCACGCCCAAGTCCGTCAACAAAAGGATCAAGGACATGATTGACGGCGTGTACGACATCGATGAAAAGCGGGTTGAGAAGAAGGCGGCGCAAGACCGCAAGAAATACGACGTACTGAGTGAAAAGCAAATGGAAACCGCCATCAAACGGATAGAGCGCGAAATGCTTGAGGCGGCGCGTAATCTGGAATTTGAAAAGGCTGCCAAGTTACGTGATGAGTTGCGTATCCTGCGCAACAAGATGCTGGTACTTGGCGGGCCGGAAAGTAGTGCGGCATGAAAGTGTTGTTTGTTTGCATGGGCAATATTTGTCGTTCGCCAACGGCGGAGGGCGTGTTTCGCAAGATGGTGGAATCGAGCCCGCTCGCAGGCAAGGTCGATATCGATTCTGCCGCTACACACGGTTATCACGAGGGCTCGCCGCCGGATCCACGCGCCATCGAACACGCGAAGAAACGTGGCTACGATCTCTCGCCATTGCGCGCCCGCGAGGTTAGTCCCAGCGACTTTGAGCGGTTTGACTACGTCATTGCGATGGACGAGCTGAACCGGCGTCATCTTAAATCAATCTGCCCGACCAGACTGCAGAACAAGATTGAGCTACTGCTTGAATATGGTGGCGAGGCCGATGAGTATGAAGTCCCCGACCCATATCACGGCAAGCCGGTCGATTTTGAAACAGCGCTGGATTTGATCGAGGCGGGCTGTGAGGGGTTGCATGAGTATTTGCACGACCAACTGAAGATGAGAGGCAGCCTTGCCGGGATCGCCAAGGATTAGTCGGCGATGTTTGACTCACTGCCCTCTCTGGCGTCGTACGTAAAGATTTTTGTGGCGATGCTGGTCATCGTCAACCCGCTCGGCATCATCCCGATATTTGTCGCGATGACGGCGTCTAACTCGCCATCGGAAAGTAAAGTCATCTCGCGGGTAGCGGCGCAGACCGTTGCCGTGGTGCTGGTGGTGTCTGCGCTGCTCGGTGAACGCGTGCTGGAGGTATTTGGCATCTCGATTGCTAGCTTTAAAGTAGGTGGCGCGATCCTCATCATGCTGAATGCGATGGCGATGATGCAGGCCACCCCGTCCCGCGTAAAGCAAACCCCGGAAGAAGCGGAAGAGGCGACAGCCAAGGCATCGATTGCCGTTGTGCCGTTGGGCATTCCACTGCTTGCGGGACCAGGGGCGATGTCAACGATGGTGATCTACTCGTCACAGAGCAAGGCCGTGCTTCACTTGGGGATCGTGGTGTTAATTGCCATTGCCATCGCAGTTGTGACGTGGATGGCACTACGTATTGCCACCCGGGTTGGTGGCTATATGAGTATGACCACCGTCAACGTGGCAACCCGCATCATGGGTTTGTTATTGGCGGCGTTAGCGGTAGAGATTTTTGCCGGTGGTATCGTCGAGTTGATTCCTGCGCTGGGCAAGCCTGACGTTTTTCGCTACGGGCAATGACGCCCCGCCGCCCCCATCCAGGTTGATGGCGTCCCGATAAAGACTGGCAGGCGGCCTATCGCTCACTTTCCGCGCCGATGTGGATCGGGCTGCTGTTGACAACATACGCTTGGCGCTGGATCAAAGCCAGCCGTTGGGTAATGCGCGGTTCCATGCCAAGGCTTCGAAGATGAATGTGTAGCGGCGTGAAGCGAGGCTGAGAGGCAGACCGAGGCGTGAGGCCACCGACGGGGGTGGCCGAAGGTCAGCAGGGAGCATTCGAGTTGTGAATACATCGAGTAGGCTCCTTTAGCGATTACTTGCAGTGAACTCCTTGAGGGGTGTTGTTTCTTCTGCCACTTGGTTACTCGTCGCCGCGAGCGGGTAAGCGCAACGGCAGTGCCCTTTGCCGTTTCATCACGATTTGATTATTTGTTGACTGCGCTCCAGTTCCGTTGGAAGCACATGGCGACGTACTTAGTAGCGGGCATCCCCCAGTCCACAAAATGCATCAACGGGACTCGTGCCCTCAAAGCGTTCCTCGCCCGTGAGTTTGCGCACGAGCGCTGCCTGCACCGTCGGCAGCGCGGTGTATGCGTTGATGTATGCAGGCACGCGCGGCGCGTCATAGAGGTAGTACATTTGGCCGAATGACACCATGACTGTCGGGATGTCGCACCAAAAGCGCATAAGCGCCTGGAACGGTCCGCCATGCAAGTCTCGCCAGTTGAGGTAGATGTGAGATAGAGAGAACATTGACTCCTGAGCGATCAAGTACAGCACGAGATCGGTATCGGAAGGTGAGGGCAGGGGCTGATTGACATCGTAGAGGCTCACCTGAAATCCGCGCGTTCTCAATCCATCAATCACGGTATCTAAGTTACGAGCCTCGCCACCTGGCAAAAGTGGCTTGATGCCTTCGGTCACGACGACAACGCGTTTATGTTTTTCCAAGCGCAGCGGCAGGATTGATTTCACATCTTTGACCAGCGTGATGGTTTTTTTCGCTGCTGCTTCAGTCACCGCCAAATTGCCTGAAGATCTAAGCGTGGCGCGGACTTTTTCAAGTGGTGGCAGTAATTGATCGATAGTTTTTTTGTGTAAGCCCAATGCCGCTTTGAGTGCCAACACGCGCGTGACCGCCTCTTCCAAGCGCGCCTCAGAGAGCCTGCCTTCGCGCAAACCCTTCATCAGCAGTGCCAAATCACGCTGATCAGGGAGACCGAATAAAAACATATCGCAGCCGTTTTCAATCACTTCGGGCGTCATGGTTTCACGATCCGCCCAGCTGGTGAAGCCTGCCATTGGTGTCGCGTCTGAAACAACAACGCCGTTAAAGCCCAGCTCTCGACGCAGCAAATCGTGATTCAATAACTTGGAAACCGAGCCGGGGCGGAAGGCTTCCACGCCTGCTTGTGGAAATTTTTTGCGGATCCACGATGGCAAGGCGATGTGTGCTGACATGACCGCCATCACGCCAGCGTTAAACATGTTGCGATAGACCCTGCCGTAGGTCGCATCCCAATCCTCAAACGAAAGTGGATTGATGGTGGTCACTAAATGTTGGTCACGGTCATCATAGCCCTCACCCGGCCAGTGCTTGGCCGTGGCAGCAATGCCATTTTGCTGTAACGTTGCGATGTGTGTGGTGGCCTCGCGAATGATCGTATCCACATTCGAGCCATACGAGCGCGTGCCGACGATCGCTGAGCGAAACTTTGCGTTGATATCTACGACCGGCGTGTAAGACCAGTTGTAGCCCATCGCGCGCGCCTCGCGGGCGAGTACACCAGCCAGGCCCGCACTGATGGCGCTGTCGTTGCAGGCGGCTACGCCAATCTGATTTAGCACCGGCGAAAAGTAAGGTTGACCGTAGGCACCGCCTTCTAGGTCGCCCGCGATGAGTAACGGGATTTCGCTCGACTCAACTGCGATGCGCGTCGCTTTCCACGCTGCCTCCAAATCTGGCCCCATGTAACGTAGAACGCCGCCTGGTTTTCGGCGCACGATATCTTTGATGGCGGCAGGATCATCGCGCAACGACATCGAGCAAAACACTTGCGCGATCTTGTCTTCAGTCGAAAGGCAATCGCGGGTTTTATTAACCCATGTGATGTCGTCATCAGTGAGGTTGAAAGGTGCAGCGTTGAGTTGATCTAGCATGGTCTGAATGTGCAGGTTAGGGTTTTGCAATGGCTGGGGCGCGTGAAGCTACAACCCAACACGTTAGCCGGTTTTGCGCCGCGCGAATATGCGGCGGGTACAGAGTTTGAATGCCTTTGACATACGGTGTTCCGCTTTAGTGGCCCCTGCAACTGGCTTCGCTTCCGGCTGTAAGGCCAGTGTATCGTTGATGATGTATGCCGGAATGCGGCAGGAGCAGGCGGGCGGATCAGCGCGAATCAAATCAACAATTTTACGCTCCGTTAGCTGACCGATTTTCGGCGGCGCAAAGCCTCGAATCATGAAGTAGCCGTGCCGATTCCATTCAGGCTGCTGGCTAGCGCCTAGGTTGCTACTGGTCACACTGCGCATAAGCATAGGCTCTTACTTAAGTGTCGCGTTGGCTTCGCGCGCCAGTCTTGTTGCGCGTCGCCGAGCGATGAGGTCCACCAAACGTGCGTGATACTGGTGATTGATTGGATACTTTGCAATGACAATTATGCTCAGGATGCCCAGCGCGATTGGCGGCACGGTCATGATAAGTTGCATGGATTTCAGCGTGGCTGCGGATTGCACACCCTCAGCAACGTAGCTCGCCCAATCGAGGCTTACACCAACTAATCCCACGCCAACACCGAGCGCAATCTTTTGCGCGAGTGCGACCATGCCAAACCAAAATCCTTCGGCACGAATACCTGTTGTGAGTTCACTGTATTCGACCGTATCGGGAATCATCGACCAGAATGTCACGGGGATTGCTGCTGCACCTATGCCTGCGAGCGCCAGTAGTGCAATCAAGCCGGTAGTGGTGCTCGGCGCGATTAACCAAATCGCCGCCCACGCAACGGTGTTGATGCTGGCCCCCACCATCCATGCCTGCCGTTTGGAGAATCGTTTGCCCGTCCACATCCATACCAGCGTGAACACCGACACCATCAAGATATACACGCCAAGCCCAGCGCTGACCTTATCTGGCGCATCGTAGTTGTACTTGAAAACGTAAACTAGGGTTTTAGTGGCGATGGTCGAGCCAATGGAAAACAAAATGATTCCAAGTGCTAAACGCTGAAACGCGTAATTTCGCATGAGCAGCCGCCAGACATCGTGCCACTTGAACAGCACTTCGTGTGGGTCGGCGACGCGCTCGCGGGTGAATGCTGCCGTGATCATGAAGAGCGCAGAGCCGACAATTGCATAACCCGCCGCGACGACAAGGAAACCATACTGCCGGTCACTGCCACCTACCTTTGCCACTAGCGGCAACGTTAGAGCAGCGACAAATAATGCCCCCATAGTCGCAAACACCATCCGTGCTGCGGCGAGTTCAGAGCGCTCGCGTGAATCGGTGGTGAGTGTTGCCATCAGTGAGCCGTAGGGAATGCCCAGCACTGTGAAGCTGGTGCGAAACAGCATATGAAACAGCAACGCAAACCAAACCGCTGAAGCAGTTCCCGGAGTCAACGGATAGAACAGCAGCAAATAGCTAAAGCCTGTGGGAATGGCCGCAAAAAAAAGGTACGGTCGATAGCGCCCCCAGCGCGAGCGCGTGCGGCTGGCAATCACGCCCATGATAGGGTCGGTGATGGCATCCCATAACATGCTTACCATGTAGATGGCACCGGCAATCGCCGGATTTATTTTCAGCACATCGGTGTAGTAATAAAGCAGGTAAAGATTGGTGGTCGTCCAAAACAGATTGCCCCCAAAGTCGCCGACACCATAGGCAATCTTATGCCACAACGTCAGCTTGGACGGCAGGGCGCAGGTCACGGCGGGGGATGCGTTTAACATGGCGTTTGACGACGCATTCACATCACAAGCCATCGACGCGCGGAATCGAATACGCCGCACGCGGCACATTTTGCAATGCGTTTCAGCGCTACCCGCCGCGTAAGCGCCACCAGCCAAAAACAACATCGCAGCTGCTTCACGAGTTGATGCGATGGGTTAAACGAATTGGCCTGCGAGAACGTCGACTCGACCATCAATGAAAAGCCCGTGAAGCTACTGCCTCCGCCATTTGGCGCGCGCGCCGAGCACTGCCATCGCCGCGCGCTGCGCTGCAAAATCACCGGCAGCTTGCTGAGGCATGGCGTTAGCAAAGGGGCGCAAGCGCTTTGAGCGCCAGCCAATTTGCTTCGGACAGCGGATGCCGATGATCAACCTCCGTGCCGCGAAACAACATCAAAGACCTACCTTGCACTCGCCTGCCGTAATCGCTTAAAACTTAAATCCAACACGTACGCCATAAGTCCGTGGTGGGGCCAAGAACGCATTTGGTGCGGCTAGACCACCGATACCTGCAATGACGTTTTTGTTTTCAAGATTCTTGCCGTAGGCTTGCACGTACCACGCTTCTTTGTTGGCGATGTAAGTCAAGCTCACATCGGTACGCTGGTAGGCTGGCTGCGTGGTGAGCGCGATATTGGTTGGCTGCAGGTAGTATTTTTCCGTGAAGAACATTGAGATGCGCGCATTCAAATCACCGCCCGCGAATGGCCAGTTGTATTGGTAAGCTAAATTGCCGCTTACCCTTGGCGACTTGATGAGCGAGTTGCCGGTGTTGTTGACGCGCGGGTTCGCGTTTGGCGGATCGAAGCTGTCGTACTTAGCATCCAGCAATGCCAGCGAGAGATCAAATCGGCCAATCGCAGACAGCCAGCGACTTTCAATTTCTGCGCCATTAATGGTGGCTTCGGCGGCGTTTTGTGTGAGCGTGATGAATGAGCCAGCGATACCGCTAGGTGAAGGGCCACGATATGAGACCTGTAGATCTTTGAAGTCGCTGCGGAATACGGCGATGTTAGTGCGCAGTGTCCCGTCAAGTGCACGCATCTTCAGGCCCGCTTCATAGGTAGTAACGTTTTCTGGTTTATAGGTGTTATCGAAATTTGCTGAGCGCACGCCATCAAAAAAGCCGCCCGCCTTGTAGCCCGTTGCGATGGAGCCGTAGAGCATGGTGTCTTTATCCATGCTGTAGTCTGCGGCAACACGCCAGTTGACTTTAGACGAGGAAATTGAAGCGTTGTTGGGGGCGGTTGTGGTGGGGGCGACCGGTGTGCCGTTGGGTAGGGTAACGGTAGTCAGATTGCGCCCCACCCTGCTCAATTCATCTCGTGTTGAACGTAAGCCTGCGGTGAGCTTTAAGCTATCGGTAGCGGCAAAAGTTGCTTGACCAAATACGGCGTTGGCTTTTTGCGAAACCTGCGGTTGCAAGAATGACAGCGAAACACGCAAGCTTGCTGGGACTCCAGCAAGAGCATTGATGTTCTCGGCGGTCAGCGATATGTCATCAGACTCTTTGATCGTATACGCGCCAACTACCCAGGTTAGTGTTTTCTGGTTCGCAGAGGACAGACGCAATTCGTGTGAAGTCTGCTCAGGGCTACCCCGATACGCAGTACGTGCCGTGTTGGGGGCGGAGAAATTGATCTCATCTCGAGAGCCTGTTCGTTTGGAACCCAAGTAGGTCAATACAGTCGGGCCGAATGACCAATTGACTTCGGCGCTATAGCCGTCTTCATCATTCGCCAAGCGAGGTTGCAACGACGGTGTCGTAGTACGACCGGCGTTGCCGCTGGTACTGGCCAGCGGCAACGCGACTGTACCGTAGCCGACACCGCGCGCGCGCATCGTGTCGGCTGTGAGCAATATGGAGAAATTTTTGTTCGGTTCAATCAAGGCGTGTATGCGCGCAGCAGTTGTATCAGCATCGTCGGCATTTTTAGTCGCACCTACGGCAGGGTTTTGCGAGATTAAGTAGCCATCGCGCTTTTCGGTTGCCAGTGCGGCGCGAATCGAAAACACGTCATTGACCGGCGCATTAATCATGAATTCGGAGCGCCGCGAATCATAGTTGCCGACTTCAAGCATTACTGAGCCTTCCAGTTTGTCCTTCGGCTTATTGGTGATCACGTTAATTGCACCTGCCGTCACGTTGCGGCCCCACAATGTTCCTTGCGGGCCGCGCAAGACTTCTACTCGCTCAACGTCAAAAAAAGCCAAGCCCGCTGACTGTGGCCGCGCCAGATAAACGCCATCAAGGTGGAAGCCCACCGCAGGGTTGCCGATTTCGGTGTTGTTGGTGCTGGTGATACCGCGGATGGTGAACTCTGTTGCGGTTGCATTCGTATTAATCACCACGTTTGGGACGAGACCGTTCAAGTCGCGCGCATTGCGCACACCTTGCTCGGCGATCTCCTCGCCGCTCACGCTGGTGACGGCAAGTGGTGTTTTTTGCGCGTCTTCTTTGCGCTTTTGCGCGGTCACCGTAATAGTTTCAATCTGCGGCTTTTTATCTGCACTGGCGGCTGTGCCTGTTGGCGTGGTTTGTGCTGCGACGCTCAGCGCGGTGCTACCGGCAATAGTCGCAAGCACGGCGAGGGTTAATGTTTTGGTTTGGCAAGTACGCGAAACTGAGGTATTGGTGTTCATTGGTTCTCCGGGCGGGGACGGATTTGATGCATTATTGTTGTGGTTTAGTGACGAATCTAACAAGCGCAGAATGTAATTGATTTACAACTTTGAAGCAAGTATTGTTATGGCGCTGATGTATTTTTGACAAAAATAGCCTTTTTCATTGTTGCATCGCAGCGTAAGGCATGTCGATGTGGCTTTTTTACCAAAGAGGTGCCGCGACGAAGCTGTAATTGCATTACAGAAACGATTGCGCTATTGTTGAAATGTAATAGAATTACATGCTCCCAACATACAGTGCGCGTCGCCCGAATGTCTATTTCGCTTGAAAGCTTTCGCCACTCATTGCCTCAGCCATGCGCGCGACTTCGCTCTTAGCCGATATCGGTGGCACCAATGCGCGCTTTGTGCGTGTCCGTGCGACCGGCGAGCAGGTGTCGCCTTTGACCCTGCCGGTGGCGGATTTTGCGCGTTTTGAGGATGCAATTTTGGCGTATCTCAATCAAACCGGCGGAGCGGACGTGCGCCATGCGGCGATTGCGATTGCGAACCCCGTCGATGGTGACTTTGTGCAGATGACTAACCATCATTGGTCGTTTTCCATTGAGCAGCTTCGTCTAGTGTTGGGCTTTGATACCTTGCTGGTGGTGAACGACTTCACCGCACTGGCGATGGCGATTCCACGATTGGAGCCCACACAGCTTTTGCAAGTCGGCTTAGGGAGAGCGAAAAGCCGCGCGATGATAGGGTTGGTCGGCCCGGGTACGGGGCTGGGCGTTTCGGGCCTATTGCCGATGGATCAGCGCTGGGTGGCGCTGGGCAGCGAGGGCGGACACGTGAGTTTCGCACCTACGAATGCGGTGGAGCGCGATATTCATGCTGTGGCTGAGGCGAAATTTGGTCATGTATCTGCGGAACGATTGCTCTCCGGCGCGGGTATTGCGCTGATTTATCGATTCTTCGCGGCAGTCGAGTCTGACATCACGCCTGCCGAAATAACCGAAGCCGCTGCGACAGGGCGAGATGAGTTCGCGCTGAAAACGGTCGATGTTTTTTTAGGCATGCTCGGCGGCTTTGCGGGCAACGTCGCGCTCACGTACGGCGCGCTTGGGGGCGTATATGTGGGCGGTGGTATCGTGCCGCGATTGGCGTGGCGTATCGCAGACTCGCCATTCCGCGCGCGCTTTGAGGCAAAAGGCCGCTTTGAGGCTTATCTGCGCGACATTCCAACTTTTCTCATCGCGGCCGAGAACCCCGCTTTTTACGGCGTGCGCGCCATCCTTGATGAAGCATTGAGCACGCGGCCATCGAATGATCTCTTGGCGCAGATTCGTGAACGACTACCCGATCTGCCAAGCGCCGCAAAACAAGTCGCAACTTACTTACTCGCCGAGCCGAATGCCTTCGTGCAAAACGCCACTGGCGTACTCGCCAAGCGCGCGGGCGTGTCGGACCCCACCATCATGCGGTTTTGCCGTACCTTTGGCTACGACGGGATTCCGGAATTCAAACGCGCGCTGGCCGCTGCTCTCACTGGCACGATTCCCGTACGCCACAGCACTGTTAAGCGTAGCGATAGCGCACAGCAATTAGCCATCAAAGTACTCGACAACACCGCCTCTGCCGTGCTACAAATGCGTCAGCAGCTACAGGGCGACGCGCTGAATAAAGCAACCATTCTGATTCGACAAGCCAAGCGATTGCGACTTTTCGGTATCGGCCATTCAGGCGTGACTTGTCGCGATGCCGAAACGCGTTTTGTTAGGCTTGGCTACGACGCGCAAGCCGTTACCGATACTGCGCTTATGGCACCTTATACGGGCCTCATTCAGCCGCAAGACGGCATTATCTTGATTTCCAATAGCGGCAAGATTTCAGAATTAGTCACGCTCGCTAGCGCTGCACGCGCGCGCGGCGCGTATGCGCTTGGCATCACACACCAGCGCTCACCCCTCGCTGAAGTATGCGACGTCGTACTCACGGTAGAACACAGCGAAAACGAAGGCGAATACGTCTCGATGATCTCGCGCATTTTGCAATTGCTGATGGTCGATATCATCACGGTGGGGCTAGAGAATGCGAGTACTGCTGATGCGATCCCAACTGAAGTGTTCTCTGCGGCTGAACCCACACCATTACCAGTGCCACAATCGCCGCAGACCAAAGTGCGCATCTCACACCTGCGCTAAGAGTTGAACAAGTTAATAGCAGCGCTCGCTTTTGGTCATAAAGGTAGGCTGCAAGCAGCCGTCGGTAGCGGGGTTTTTCAGAATAATCGACCCAACAGAGTCCGCCATGCTCGTGAATGCCGAATTCCGATTTTTGTCGCCATGACAGCATCCAACTTGCCGCCAGAAAGCAACGTCATTGCCGGCGTGGCGGCGCAGACCGTGGCTGTTGTGCTGTTGGTATCGGCGCTACTGGGTGAGCGCGTTCTCGAAATTGTTGGTATCTCGATTGCAAGTTTCAGCTACATCTTGGTGTGGTGGTGATGTGGATCGCGCTGCGTATTGCCACACGAGTTGGCGGCTACACGAGCATGACCACCGTTAACGTCGCCACGCGCATCATGGGGTTGCTGCTCGCTGCATTGGCGGTTGAGATTCTTGCCGGTGGTATCGTCGAATTGATTCCTGCGCTGGGCAAGCCTGACATGTTTCGCTATGGGCAATAACTGTCGTATTGTTGTATCTGTAGGCGCTGTCATAAAAGGTTAACGAAACGTCCCAATAATCGTCACAAATTCCAACCATTCAAGGATTTGTGATGCTGAAAGTTTTTCAACCGCAGAAAATAAAGGCGGCGATTGCGGGTTGCCTGTTTGCCGCAGCGCTTGTCGCTTGTAATAGCGACAAGGTCGGTACTGAAATTGTTGAAGAGGCGACACCGGTCGGTTTCGCACTATCCAAAATTGGTACCTATGAAGGCGGGGCACTCGGTGCTGCTGAGATCACCGCCTATGACAGTGGTAGCCAGCGGCTATTTGTCGTCAACGGTACCAACGGTACGGTTGACGTGTTGAATCTCTCCAACCCGGCATTGCCCACCAAGATCGGTACGATCACCCCTTCCACCACAGGCGGTGTGGTGAACAGCGTCGCGGTGTTTGATGGTCTGGTTGCCATTGCCATTGAAGCCAATCCCAAGACCAGCCCCGGTGCGGTTGGTCTATACAACGCGGCAGATTTGCGGTTGCTGCAAACGATCACGGTTGGCGCCCAGCCGGACATGATTACGTTCACGCCGGATGGTCGTTATATCCTGACCGCTAACGAAGGTGAGCCGAATAGTTATGGCGCAGCAACGTCAATCGATCCAGAAGGTTCAGTAAGTGTCATTACCGTTGTGCGCGGCGGGACCTCTACAGTGGCAACCGCAGACTTCCGCGCATTTAATGGCCAAGAGGCGGCCTTGCGTGTACAGGGCATCCGTATCTTCGGGCCGAACGCGTCGGCTGCACAAGACTTGGAGCCTGAGTACGTTGCGGTGAGTGACGATAGCCGCACGGCCTATGTAACCCTGCAGGAGAACAATGCCATTGCCATTATCGATATCGCGTCGGCGCGTGTGACCTCGCTAAAGGCACTCGGGCTGAAGGACCATAACGTGGCCGGATTCGGACTTGACGCGAGTGACGAAGACGGCGGCGTGAATACCAATAGTGGCACACCGTCAATCAAAATCCAGCCGTATCCCGTGCGTGGCATGTACCAGCCGGATGGCATTGCTTATGTGACCATCAACAACACGGGTTACTTGTTAACCGCTAACGAAGGTGAGGCACGTGCGGATTGGCCGGGTTATAGCGATGAAACCCGTGTGCGGGAACACTGCACGGCAGGCTTGGATCCCAACGTGTTTCCGGATGCGGCAAACCTCATTCTCGATTCCAACCTTGGTCGATTGCGCATTACGCGTAACCCGAACGGTGGCCGTGAAGGCAAGAATGCAGCTGGGCAGTGCAACGAGTTGAATACCTTTGGTGGCCGGTCCTTTACCATCTGGAATACCGATATCGCTCGCGTCTACGATTCTGGGGACGAGTTTGAGCGTCGCACTACGTCATTGCCGAACGTCAACTTCAACGCCAGCCATGACAACAACACCCTCGACGGCCGCAGCGCATCCAAAGGTCCGGAGCCTGAAGGTGTGGTCGTCGCGAAGTTTGGCAAAAAGACCATCGCCTTTATTGGTCTGGAACGCGTTGGCGGGGTGATGGTGTACGACATCAGCAATCCCGCAGCGGCCACCTATGTGACTTACCTGAACACCAGAAACGGCGTCACTGGCGACCGCGGGCCCGAGGGGCTGCACTTCATTCCTGCTGCGAAGTCGCCAAATGGAAGACCGTTGCTGATCGTCGGTAATGAGATCAGCGGCACGACGGCAATTTTCCAAGTGAATTTGACCTACTAATTCAAACGGTAAAGTCTTTTATTGGCGGGCGTTTCCAGGCGAAAAACGCTGGAAACGAGCGCCGAATAATGAGTTTCCTTATTTGAATTGGTGCCCCGAGATAAAGCTGCAAAACAAAACGCCGACCAGCAGGTCGGCGTTTTGTTTGGTGCTTGCGAATGACTGCGGCTTAACCGTCGATCTTGATGTTGGCGTCCTTGACGACCTTGCCCCACTTGGCGATTTCGCTGGAGATGAAGGTGGCAAACTCTTTGGGCGATTGTCCGCCTGCGGTTGCGCCCGCAGCCTCCCATGCCTTCTTGATTTCCGGATCTGACAGGACCTTTACCGACTCGCTGTAGAGGCGGTCGACGATCGGTTGCGGTGTGCCCTTGATGGCCCAAACAGCATACCAAGTTGTCATCACAAAGTCCTTGTAGCCCAATTCGATCATGGTCGGTACATCCGGCAACAACGGTGAGCGTGTGGTGGACGTGACTGCCAGCGGGGTTAACTTACCCGCTTTGATTTGGGCGGATGAAGAGGCTAAGCCATCAAAGGACAACTCAACGGTTCCGCCCAGCAAATCGGTCATCATCGGTCCGATGCCCTTGTAGGGTACGTGCACCATATCCACACCGGCGCTGCGTTTATACAGCTCTCCTGCGAGATGGTGTGAAGCCCCGCTACCGGCAGTGCCAAAGTTGAGTTTACCTGGATTGGCTTTTGCAAACTTCTTCAGATCCGCTTCAGTTTTGAAGCCGGTCTTTGGATTGACGACGAGTACGTTTGGCACGTAGGCAAGAACGGTCAACGGAATAAAATCCTGCTCCAACTTGTATGTCTTGTTCAGGTACAAAGATTCGGCAATCGAATGATGGATCGCGCCGACAAAGAATGTGTAGCCGTCGGGTGTCGCTTTGGCTGCCGCCGCAGCGCCGACCGTACCACCGGCACCACCCATATTTTCAACGATGATCGCCTGGCCCAATGCATTACCCATCTTGACGGCATAGGGACGCGCAAACACGTCGGTGCCGCCGCCAGCCGGGAAAGGGTTGATCAAACGAACAGGTTTGTTAGGATAGCCAGCTTGCGCGAATACGCTCTGGCCAAAGGGCAACGTTGATGCGGCACCAACAGCAGATAGCGCCTTGAGTATCTCGCGACGATTCATGAATCCTCCAGTTATGTGAAGTCCCTATGTTGGGACATTATTGGTGAAGCGATAAACTATGCAGCCACTCTTACGGACGCGGCATCGCTCGCGACGCCGATTTTCTCAGACCGTTCAGCCGCACAAGCTACGAGGTATGCCATCGCGGCATCGACACCACCTTTTTGATGCGGAATTCCGGCGAGTGCCAAGCCCATTTCCACGCCGGTAAGGGCAGCCATCAGCGAAAGATCGTTGCAGTCGCCCAAGTGACCGATGCGAAACACCTTCCCCTTTAAGCGTGCCAGCCCCATGCCGAGTGACATATTGAAGTTCTTGAGGATGACAGCGCGAAGGTGATCAGCGTCGTGCCCCGAAGGGACTTGCACTGTGGTGAGAACGGGAGAATACTCGGCAGGATTGTTGCACTGGAGGGTTAATCCCCAACTAGCGACGGCACGGCGTGCAGCTTCGCCGTGACGGGTGTGCCGGGCAAAAACGTTGTCCAATCCTTCCTCATGCAACATGGCAATAGCTTCACGCAGGCCATAGAGCATGTTAGTTGCCGGGGTGTATGGGAAGAAGCCGGTTTCGTTCGATGCCAACATCTCGTCCCAACTCCAAAATGCGCGCGGAAGTTTCGCCGTCTTGCTGGCTTCGAGCGCCTTTGCAGAGATGGCGGTGAAGGACAAGCCCGGTGGCAGCATGAGTCCCTTTTGTGAGCCGCCGATGGTGACGTCGATGCCCCACTCATCGTGACGGAAGTCTGCAGATGCCAGCGAGGAGATTGTGTCGACCATCAGTAGCGCGGGATGATTCGCGCGATTCATTGCTTGCCGCACTGCAGCAATGTTAGACAGCACGCCGGTTGAAGTTTCGCTGTGCACCACACATACCGCCTTGACGGAATGCGCGGTATCGGCCAGCAATTTCGCTTCGATCACGCTAGCGTCCACCCCGGAGCGCCAATCGGTTTCGATCAGTTGCGGTACCAGCCCGAGTTTTGTTGCCATCTTGTGCCATAGGGAGGCAAACTGGCCGGTCTCGACCATGAGAATCTCGTCGCCGGGCGACAGCGTGTTTACCAGCGCAGCTTCCCACGCGCCGGTGCCAGAAGCCGGATAGATGATGACGGGCTGTGTCGTTTTGAAGATGGTTTTGATACCGCTGAGAACATCTTTGGCGAGTTCCTGAAAAGCTGGACCACGATGATCAATGACTTGTTGGTCGATCGCGCGCAGAATGCGATCTGGCACTGGGGTCGGTCCCGGAATATGCAAGAAGTGGCGGCCGCCAGCGTGTGGTGAATTGCTCTTGGTCATGATGGTTTCTCCCTGATCGCTAAGTTTCTTCGTTATGCTATTCGATATTTGCGCCACGGGTACTTAACCCATGTCAATCATTCAGTTTCATGCACGCCAGCCACACGCGAAAAATGGTGAATTTCCTCGACTTGCGCAGGAGCTAAAAAAACACTGCGATGGCGAGGTTCTCTTCGACGCCGCCAGCTGCGGCAGATATGCTACCGACGCATCTATCTATCAGATTACGCCAGTAGGTGTGTTTGTGCCTCGCTCTATTGCCGCCGCACAGGTTGCAATCGAAGTTACTGCGATGCATGGTATCCCCATACTGCCACGCGGTGCCGGCACTTCTCAGTGCGGACAAACCGTTGGCGCGGCACTTGTTATTGATAGTGCAAAGCATTGCAACCGTCTGGTGTCAGTTGATGTTGACACTCGGCGCGCTGTAGTGGAGCCGGGAATGGTGCTCGATGATTTGAATACGCAACTGAAGCCTTTGGGCCTGTGGTTTCCGGTAGATGTGTCCACCTCGGCGCAAGCGACCATCGGGGGCATGGCGGGGAACAATTCGTGCGGATCGCGATCCATCTTCTACGGCAACATGGTGCATAACGTCGCCGCCATCGATGCCTTGTTGGCAGATGGGACGACCGCACGTTTTGACGACGCGCCCGACATTGCGGGCAACGTTCGCTTCAAACAAATTGTCGACGGCGTTAAACGGATCTGCGATCGGGAACATGATGAGATTGCCGCGCGCTTCCCGCCGTTGTTGCGTCGCGTGGCGGGTTACAACCTCGACATCTTTAATCCACGAGACCCGATGCGCTACAACACGGCGTTACCCAACCTAGCCCATCTATTGGTCGGTTCCGAAGGCACACTCGCTTACTTCAAGTCGCTGGAACTCAAACTCTCAACGCTGCCAAAACACAAGGTCTTGGGTGTTGTAAATTTTCCGACCTTTTATCAGGCGATGGAGCTCACGCAACACATCGTAACGCTCGGGCCGGTCGCGGTGGAGTTGGTCGACCGAACCATGATCGACTTGGCGCGGAACAACCCGGCGTTCCGACCGGTAATTGACGCTGCGCTGATAGGGGAGCCCGACGCTATTCTGCTGGTCGAGTTTGCCGGCGACGATCTAGCGGAAATCAATAAGCGCTTGGATGACCTTGACGTGTTGATGGCGGACCTGGGCATTCCCAAGTGCGTCGTCAAGATGACTGATGCGAATGCGCAGAAGCAGCTTTGGGAAGTACGTAAGGCTGGGTTGAACATCATGATGTCGATGAAGGGTGATGGCAAGCCGGTGAGTTTCATCGAGGACTGTGCGGTACCGCTGCCGCATCTGGCGGAATACACACGCCGGTTGACCGAAGTGTTTGAGAAATACGGCACGCGCGGAACTTGGTACGCTCATGCCAGTGTCGGGACGTTACACGTGCGGCCAATCTTAAATATGAAAACAGACGGTGCCGGCAAGATGCGCGCTATTGCTGAAGAAGCGGCGGTGCTCGTCAAAGAGTACAAGGGCGTGTATTCAGGTGAGCACGGCGATGGTCTGGTGCGCAGCGAGTGGATCGCGCCATTCTTCGGTTCACGGCTGACGTCAGCGTTAGGCGAAATCAAGGCTCTGTTCGATCCGAAAAATCTGATGAATCCCGGGAAAATTGTCTCGCCATCAAGGCAAGACGATCGATCGCTGTTTCGCTACAAGCTGGACTACCAAACCACCCCGATTGCGACCGCGCTCGATTGGAAGAGTGACTTTGGTGATCGTGGCTTGGCGGCGGCCGTTGAGATGTGCAATAACAACGGCCATTGTCGCAAGTTCGATGCCGGGACAATGTGCCCGAGCTATCGCGCGACAAAGGATGAGCAGCATGTGACGAGAGGGCGTGCCAATACGTTACGCCTTGCCCTTTCACAACAGATTGAGGGTGGTTTCGCTTCCGCGTCGGTCAAAGAGGCGATGGATTTGTGTGTCGGTTGCAAAGGCTGCAAGCGCGAGTGCCCGACTGGTGTGGATATGGCAAAGATGAAGGTTGAGTTTTTGCACCACTACAAAGCCAAACACGGTCATACACTGCGTGACAAGCTGGTGGCGTATTTGCCGCGTTACGCGCCGACGGTCTCGAAGATCGCGTGGTTGGCTAACATGCTTGAAGCGTCTCCGATCTTGAAAGGGCTGCGTGAAAGACTGGTTGGGCTGTCGGCAACACGTTCCCTGCCAAGGTGGTCAACGCCAACAGATATCTCGTCTTCATTGGGTAGTTCAGCAGGTTCAAAGCAGGCCAGAAAAGAGGTGGTGCTGTTCGCTGATACCTTCAACACCCATTTTGAAGCTGAAAACGTCGTTGCAGCGATCAAGGTACTCGATGCCGCTGGTTACGCGGTTCAAATCGTACGCGCAGCGGATGGCCAACACCCGCTTTGTTGCGGAAGAACGTTTCTGGCAACGGGCATGGTCGATGAAGCTAAGCGCGAAGCGCGTCGCACCATTGATGCCTTAATGCCGTATGTTGAGCGCGATGTTGCCATTGTTGGGCTCGAGCCGTCTTGCCTGCTGACGTTGCGAGATGAATTCCAATCCATGTTTCCCGGCGAACAAACCAACAAGCTTGCGGCAAGTGCTTCGTTGATTGAGGAGTTTCTGGTGCGCGAAAAACGGGCAGGGCGGTTGAATCTGACGTTGCATGCAATTCCATCCAAACAAGCGTTGTTACACGGTCATTGCCATCAAAAGGCGTTTGGGGTCATGAGTGACGTGGAGGAAGTGCTTTCGTGGATTCCCGAACTCAAGACGCATACGATCGAATCGAGTTGCTGCGGGATGGCCGGTTCGTTCGGTTACGAGGCAGAGCACTTAGAAGTTTCGATGAAGATGGGCGAGTTGTCGGTGTTGCCAGCCGTTCGCGCTTCGCAGACCGATACACTGATTGTCGCCGACGGTACAAGTTGCCGCCATCAGATTAAGGATGGTTCCGCGCGGGATGCGGTACACGTTGTGCAGGTGCTGGCAAGCGCCCTGGGCTGAACCCTATGTGCGCCGCTTTCGCGGTTTGCCTTTGGTCGGTCTCTGTGGCAACTGAGCCTGCAAGTCGGCAATGGTCGCTGCCTCTCCACGGACTCGGAGGACCGCGCCTTTGTCGTCAGCGTCTTCGTTAAGGACTTCGCAATCGGCAAAAATCCTACCGCGCAGATTTTGCGCAGCCCATGGCAAGAATAGTTCTGCCTCGATAAGGTCCTTCTGAAAGAACTTACGTATTGTTTCATGCATCATCGCGACGTCGGCCGGTCGTTTTGCGCTCATCACAACGCAGCCCGGATATTGAGCGCGTAACAGAGTCTCTTGTGCGGCTTGCGCAGCCACCTGATACTCTTGGCCGTGACCAACCATATCAATTTTGTTAAACACGCGAATACGCGGTACCGTATCTGCGCCAATCTCGGCGAGCACTTTGTCGGTGACTTCAAGCTGCCGCAGGAATCCCGGATCACTCGCGTCGATGACGTGCAGCAGTAGTGATGACTCGGCTGCCTCCTCCAGCGTGGACTTAAACGAGGCAACCAGATCGTGTGGCAAATTCTTGATAAAGCCCACCGTGTCGCTGACCAGCACCTTCGGCACTGTCTCGGGGTGCAAGGTTCGTACGGTGGTATCGAGTGTGGCAAACAGTTTATTGGCGACGAGCACTTCGCTACCGGTCAATGCCCGCATCAACGTGGATTTGCCCGCATTGGTGTAACCAACTAATGCAACCCTCGCGATGCCCGCGCCCCCACCCGCGCCCTGGTTGCTTTGGCGACGCGCGCGTTGTATCTTTCTCTCGGCTTCCATCGCGACGATTTCAAGTTGCAGCTCAGAAATACGGTTACGAATCTTTTGTTTGTCGAGTGCGCTCTGTGATTCCCCCGCACCGCGTCCGCCTGTGCCGCTCCGCTGGCGGCCCTGCCCACCGGCTAGTTTAGCGGCCTCACGCAAGCGCGGTGCCATGTATCCGAGTCGGGCGATTTCGACCTGTGCGCGTGCGGCGCGAGAGCTGGCATGGCGATGAAATATTTCCAGAATCACCATGGTGCGATCCATGACTTCACAGCCGACGGCAATTTCCAGATTGCGCGCTTGTGAAGGTGATACGTCGTGATCGATCAGGAGCATATCCACCTGGCGGGTCTCTGGATCAGCGGGTTCGAGTTCGGGTTGAATCGGGTCCGGATCATCCAAGACTTCCTCTAGGATCGGCGCATCTTCCTCGGCACCTTCCACAAACCGGCGAATCTCCTTGCGCTTGCCAACGCCAAAATACGCAGCGCGATCAAAGCTTGCGCGCTTCTGTACAAATGTGCCGACCACTTCATAACCAAGCGTCTTCGCGAGCTCGCGTAACTCGTTCAGTGAAGATTCGAACTCAATGTCGCTCACATTTTGTAGCTGAACCGCAGCGACAACGGCACGGATCTTAGGGATGCTTGTTTCTTTGAGCATTTCTCTGCTTTGCGTAGATGTGGCGATATGGTGGTGCTTTGGCGCGGTGGCGCGAATGCTTCGGATCAATCAGAAACTCATCGGGAACTTCCAAAAAACCTCAGAATTACCGTCATTCCAGCGAATAACCACAAGGGTTGCGCCGGGCGGGGCTCCAGTTTTATTCAGCGCAGGTGATTCCGATATTAGGCTCCCGCCTTCGCGGGAGCGGGGAAATTTAGCGTATCTAATTGCTGGATCAATGGAAGTTCCCCAAACTCAAACCCAAGCATTGACGGGCGTTTTCAGGCTATTTCCCCTGTAAACACCCACCAATATTGGAGTTTCAAATATTGGTGCCAATCACGGCTGGGATGGCGTGAGGCACCCTCGCCAGGGACATCACCACCACGTCGCCGAGAACTCGCCGACGTGGTGGATGATTTTTTGTCATCGGATTATGGCAGACCGGCAAGTACTAGCATCGCACTGAACGCTTGAGAGTCCGCAGGCTGTCACGTGACGAGGACGCGAAGCTGAAGAACCGGCGGGAAGAAAAGCGCTATTGCTTGGCCGTACGTCGAGCCTCAAACACACCTTTTTTCTTGTTCTTGCGCACATTGTCCCAGGCAAAACACTGCCCGTTCATTGCCACATATACGCCGCATGTCTGAACTTGTGCATAGGCCAGCGCGCTGCCGAGGTTAAACAGTCCGTCGGATGAGCCAAATTTGTAGGGCACCATCGCGCCGGTCAGGATGACCGTTTTTCCCTTGACGCGCGGAGCAAGGTAGCGGGCGGTGTCCTCCATGGTATCCGTACCATGTGTGATCACGAGGGCGGACTCCCTGGCCTTCATACATGCGGTAGCGATGATGGCGCGATCATCGTCAGTCATCAGAAGACTGTCCTTCATCATCAGCGTATCAACGCGCGTTTTAACCAGCGAACGCCCCATGTTTAACATCTCGGGGACATGAGTTTTTTTGAAGAACAACTCGCCATTTAGCTCGTTGTACTCTTTGTCGAAGGTGCCGCCGGTAATGAGAACCGCAATTTTCATATTCACTAGTACCAAGGAAGCTCAAGTCTTTCCTGCTCATGCGTGCGAATCACCGCAGAACGTTTTGCCATCGTATCGAGAAAGCGGGCAAGCTCCGGACGGTTTCGCGCCGGGTTCGGCATGTCGCGTGTCCAGCGACACATCATGAACAGGAAGATATCCGCAATCGTGTACATGGTACCAAGCAGATACGGGCCGCCGCTGGCGGCGAGTTGTGTCTTCAGGATATCCAACATCGGCATGATGCGTTCGGTGGCACGATGTTCAACTTCGGTTGCGAACTCACCGCCAATGCGATCCGGGTAAAAATAGTGGATAAGATCAGCTTGCAAGGTGTTGGTCAGATAAATAAGCCAACGGTAACACTGGGCACGTTCGGCGCTCTGAAGCGTTGGGATGAGCGCAGCGTCGGGATGTTTGTCCGCCAGATGCAGCATGATTGCTGCCGTCTCGCTCAGGACAATATCACCATCGACCAGCGCCGGGATCAACCCTGCCGGGTTGAGCCTTAGGTACGCCTCTGATTTGTGGGCATTAACCGTGCGGTCAACCAGCACAAGTTCGTATTCGCAGCCAATTTCCTCTAGCAGAATGTGCGGGGCAAGGCTGGCGTTGGCCGGGTAGAAGTAGAGCTGATAAGGCATGTTGATTCTCCGTAGTCATGCGGCGTTGGTCGCAAGTCAGCGTTACCTCAGTGCGCGGCGCATCACCACCAGCTGGCAACGGTTTTCTTCTCTCTGGTTGGCGTCGGAGGCGGGGGGATTGACGTCGTATTCCAAGAAGTCACTACGCCAACCGATAGCGCGTCGATGTCGGGGAGGTGCTCACACTGTTCATCGCGCTTGGCGCGCTCTTCGCTGCCCTTGCAAAGCTGGACCGACGGGTCATCGTATTGCAAGCGTTGATGTCGGTGAAAAAAACGCATCAGACCGGAACGATTCTCCAGCTTGATGAACCGATCCACAAAGTCCTCACCCATCTTGCCATTGGTCATCTCTATAAAGTAGTCACCAGCGCGATTCCGATTCAGTTCCTTTGTGACCTTGTTATAGCTGCCGTGATACCCAAGTACGTGGCGGCGATTTTTGTCTACAGCCGCGTACTGGCGGTCAACGCCGGCAAGAAACATATTCGCGCAGGCCGACGAGCATCGTCCGGAAACGACACTGTTGAAACCACGCTTACGCATATCCACACCAATTTTTCGTCCTGCTGTAGAGTCACCACCACCGCTGTCGTGGAGGACGATCGTCGTTAGCTGACCATCGAAGCGGATCATGGCTTCTTCCCACGTGTTCCAATCTTCTGGAACTACGCTGCCGCCCAGGTAGAGCAACGGGGGCGCTGCGTGAAAACTCATCGCTTGTGCGTTAGATGATAGGCACGCGACGGCAAGGCTGGAAACAGCCATGAGCAGAAGCGGGCTAAGCAGGCGTCGGGTCAAGCTTCCACCAATCCCTTTTTGCGCAACATCGGCTCAACGGTCGGCTGACGACCACGAAATTTCTCATAGGCCGCCATCGGCATCATGGTGCCGCCACTCGAATAGATGAACTTCAATAGGCGTTCTGCAGTGGCTTGGTCGAATGGATTGCCGGCTTCTTTAAACGCGTCGTAGGCGTCGGCATCGAGCACCTCTGCCCATAAATAAACGTAGTACTGCGAGGCATAACCGGCGCTCGCAAACAGGTGCAAAAAGTGTGGCAGTCGGTGACGCATGTAAATCTGCGGCGGGAGGTTGATCGCGGCAAGTTGTTCGCGCTCGAAGGCGGCCAAGTCGAGGTTGTCCATGTCTTCACGCAAATGCAGCTGCACGTCGACCAGAGCGGAGGCACAGAAAGTTGCGGCGTCAAAACCCTGATTAAAGGTGCGGGCCTGCTTCATTTTGTTGACCAGCGAATCTGGGATCACTTCATTTGTCAGGTAGTGCCGCGCGTGTTTCTTCAACACTTCCGGCTCCGACAGCCAGTGTTCAAACAGCTGGGACGGCAACTCGACAAAATCGCGCAAAACGCTGGTCCCGGAAAGGCGCTCGTAATGCACATTCGACATCATGCCGTGTAGTCCGTGACCAAACTCATGAAAAAGAGTGCGTGCGTCGTCGTACGAAAGTAGTGTCGGCTCGCCCGGTGCGCCTTTTGCGAAGTTATTGTTGTTGACAACGATGGGGACAACCGCGCAGCCGCCATCACCCGTGCGGCTTTGAATGCGATAGGAATTCATCCACGCGCCGCCGCGTTTGGTTGCGCGGGCGAAGTTGTCATGCAGAAATATTGCGACCAATTTACCGCTTGCGTTGGTGACCTCATACGTCTTTACATCGGGGTGATAGGAGACCGCGTCAGGCAGTTCTTTGAAGTTCACGCCGAACAGACGATGTGCACAGTCGAACGCCGCCTCAGTGATGCGTTCAAGAGAAAAATACGGCTTGACCGACGCTTCGTCGAAGTCAAATCGAGCCTTTCGCACTTTTTCCGCATAGTAGAACCAGTCCCATGGCTGAATGGTGATGTCGTCGCCATGGGCATGGGCAGTGTCCTGCAAATCCTGCGCTTCGATACGTGCGCGCGCACTTGCACGCTGCCAGACGTCTGTCAGGAGATCAAGTACAGCCTGCGGTGTTCCGGCCATAGTGTCGGCAAGGGCGTAGTCGGCGTAATTCTGGTAGCCGTGCAAACGCGCCTGCTCAAGCCGCAACTTCATGACTTCAACTGCGACCAGCTTGTTGTCGCGTGCGGGATCCCCCTGGTGAAATTCGCCGCGTGTCAACCACGCCTTAAAGGCTTGTTCGCGCAGGTCCCGGCGGGAGGAAAAAGTAAGAAACGGCGTGATATGCGAACGTGAAAGGGTAATCAGGTGAGCGTCCTGAATGCCGCGCTCAAGGGCCGCCTGTTTGGACGCGGCGAGTACAAATGGCGGCAAGCCTGCCAGTTCGTCGGCTGACTTCAGAATCAATTGAAACTCAGCCTCATCGGCCAGCGTATTCTGGCTGAATCGGGTATTCAACGTGGCTAGCTGCTCCATGATCTCGCCGTAACGCCGCTTCGCCTTGTCATCCAGCTTCGCGCCAGCGCGGACAAAGTCGAGGTGAATGCGTTCCAAAAGACGCAGCTGCTCTGCGTTTAATTGCAGGGAACCGCGACGCTGATAGAGCTGGTCGATGCGAGCGAAAAGTCGGGCATCAGTGTATATCGCGTTGTCATGTGCGGCGAGCGGAGCCGCTAGCTTTCGCTCGGCATTTTGTAATGCGGGCGACGTCTCGGACGCGGTCAGATTGGAGAACAACATCTCAATGCGCTTGAGTAGGCGGCCACTTTTGTCGAACGCAGCAATGGTGTTATCGAAGTCGGCAGGGGACGTACTTGCGCTGATCACAGCAAGCTCCGCACGATGTTGCGCGAGGGCTAAGGTGAAGGCGGGCTCGAAATGCGCTGCATTGATGGAAGCAAACGGCGGAATACCATGCAGGGTATCCCATGTTTCGAGCAGCGGGTTGGACGCATTCGAAGTTGTGTCAGCGGGTGGTGTACACATATCGTAATTCAATTAACAAAGAAGAAAAGTTTAGGTTAGCTCGCCAGATGGGTTATGCCCATTTTAATCGGATTACGATCGCGTACTCATCGCGCAAAGCGGCGGTACGGGTTATCATCGCGCCGGTATTCCGACGCTACTTGAGATTCATGCTGGCAAAATTTATTGATGCTGTGGCTTTCGTGCCGCAAGGTGAGGCGGTTGCAAATTTACGGATCGGACGGGGTGCCGTTGACGGCATTCGAGTACATATCGCAATCATCGAGAATCGGCTGGCATCCGGTGCGATCGGCAAAGCAGAATGCGATAAGCTGGCTAGCCTGTTCAGGGTCGTCGCGGCAGAGCGTTCGCCTCTGGTGTTGTTTATCGACTCTGCCGGCGCGCGTGTCTCCGAAGGCTTGCCCGCACTCGGCGCGTTTCGTCGGATGTTCGCCGCAGCCGTCGCCGCAAGTTTGTCCGGTGCAAAACTGGCGACGGTGCTGGGAACGAATTGTTTTGGTGGCGCCAGCATGCTCGCGGCGCTGTGTGGCGTGCGTTACTTTCAGCCTGGAACTAGGCTAGCCATGTCAGGCCCGTCGATTTTGGCTTCCTCTGCGGGTGCCACGGCCATTGATGAGTCGTTTCGCGCGATTGCGGATGTGACTATTGGTACAGAGGGGCGCATAAAACTGGACGCGAGTCATCAGCGGTTTAGCGGCGCATTGACACTGCCGACCATGCCCGCGCCTCTTGAGGTGCAAGCAAAGTTGCTGGCAAGGTTACCGACTTCGCTGAATCGCAGCCGGGTGGTTGAGCGCGTCGAACGCAAGGACCTAGCCCTGCTCTACCCGAAGGGATACCAACTTGAGGAGACGGACGGCATTGTTCGCGGCAGGGCGGAGAGCGGCCAAGACAGTGTCCCGACATATCTGCTGGGTAGCATCGATAAACGCGGCATGACAGCGGCGCGAATCACTCAGATGACGTCTGATTTGATTGCCATGCTGGCTTCACCCCGACCAGCACAGATCGACCTGCTGTTTGATTGTGAAACGCACTCGACGTCGCTGGACGATGAAAAAGTCATGTTGTCCGGCTACCTGGCGAATTTTTCCCAAGTTTTGTACCTGCTGCGTGCCGCGGGCTGGCGTGTGCAAACTGTGGTGATGGGCAAGTTGGGCGGAGGCATCTATGTAGCCCTCGCGTCGATGTCCGATGAGCTAAATGTCATCTACGGATGTGAGATTCAGCTCCTGCCTAGTAAAGCAATTACGGCTATTTTGGGTGACAATTCGGCATCCAGCTTCAGTTTTGCCGATTACGCCGCCGCTGGCGTCGCCGAGCGCGAGCTAAGAATAGGTGTTGTGCAGGGCGTTTAGGACCGCTTTGCGGTCGGCGGCATGCCACTAAAGAAATAGACTGATTGGGATTCTTTTGATGTTGACACCGGACGACGTTTCGATTGCCACTGCCGACGCAATACGCACGCTGCTGGTATCGCTGCACGCGCGTATACCGCTCAAGTTGTGGATGGTGACCGCCATCGAAGGCCGAGACTGGCAGCTTGTGTTTACGCACAACGCTGGCTGCAATCTCAGCGACCAACAAGTGAACACTTGGCTCGGGCGGTTTTGTGCCATGCTTCTTGCCAACGAGTACCGAGCAGACGAATCTTTTGTCGAAGAGGGGGCGCTATCCGCTGAAAACGGGACCGACATTAATCGCGGTGTGAAGGCCTACATCGGTGTTCCGCTGCTAGATGATAGTAACCGGTTGATTGGTGCTTTGTGCGGAGTTGATCCCGAGCCCGATGTTGCTGGTATCCGCTCCGGCGAAGCGTTAGTCCGTCGAACCGCAGCACTGCTTAGTCGACTGCTTTCCATGGAAGCACACGTTGCGACCCAGCGGATGTTGGTGAGCAAATGGGCTGATGCCACGCGCCGTGACGAACTGACGGGTCTGCTGAATCGTCGCGGTTGGGATGAATTGATGCACCTACCTCATTTCCGCTGGGGCGAGGAACTTCAGGGCGTGATCGTTATTCATATTGGTCTGCATGGGGTGACGGGCGAAGCCACCAATGCCC
The DNA here is from genome assembly GCA_020247545.1 of Rhodocyclaceae bacterium. GTDB lineage: Bacteria > Pseudomonadota > Gammaproteobacteria > Burkholderiales > Usitatibacteraceae > UKL13-2. The sequence goes on from JADCIX010000001.1 coordinate 41,694, forward strand.
GCGCAGTGCTGCTCCGCGCCGCGTCAGCACTGACAGTCTCCATGCGCGGGCAGGATGCGGTTGCGCGTTTGGGCGATGATTCCTTCGGCATTGTGCTGCGCTGCGACGGGGTTGCGATGGTCGAGAGTGTGGTGGCCCGGATTGAGCTGGAGCTCGCAACAGCCGGAGTCAGCGCGGTTACGGGATATTCAACGTCTCCCCCGGCGTCGTCGCTTTATGAGGCGTTTGTCTGCGCATGCGCAGTTACCACGCAGCGCAAACACGCGCTGTCTTCGGCTGATTGATCCCAACGAGCGCGTTCGTCGGATGAATCTTTACGCACTATTTCACACGCGGTTTTTGACGGACTTGTCAAAGCCCATACTTAACACTGAGGATGGGCGAATGACGACCGCTGCCGAATTCGACGAGTTAACCGGTCGTTATGCGGCGTTCATCCAATCGTTGGGCGTGGAGCCCGGTGATCGGGTTGCGGTACAAGTTGAGAAATCGGTTGAAGCAGTCATGCTTTACCTCGCCTGTCTGCGCGCCGGTGTCGTGTATTTGCCGCTGAATACCGCTTATCGAGAAAGTGAAATTGCCTATTTTTTAGGCGACGCTGCGCCCAAGGTGTTTGTGTATTCGCCGAAAGATGCGGAGTGGGTGGCACCGATATGCGAGTCGCTCAGGCTTGCAAACCGCTTCACCATGCCTCCCAGCCGCCTCGATGAAAATGCAAAAGCCGACGAAAAACGGGCAGATTGGGACAGAAATGCCCGAAACTGCCCGCCGATAAACGGGTTTGTACATCGAAATGATGATGATTTGGCTTGTATTCTCTATACCTCGGGCACCACCGGGCGCAGCAAAGGTGCCATGCTGACGCACAAAAATCTCTCGTCAAACGCACTGACCCTGCACCGCGCTTGGGGATTCACTGAGACAGATGTGTTGTTGCACTGCCTGCCGCTGTTTCATGTGCATGGCTTGTTCGTTGCACTGAACACTATCTTGCTCAACGGCGGAATGATGATTTTCCACACCCGCTTTGATGGGGCCGCCGCCATCGCCGCGTTGAGAGAGGCGACGGTGTTTATGGGTGTGCCAACCTACTACACGCGAATGCTCGCCGAGCCTGGCTTCAACGCGCATTGCTGCCAACATATGCGTTTGTTTGTGTCGGGTTCGGCACCGTTGTTGGCCGAAACATTCGAAGAGTTCCGCCAGCGGACCGGACATACGATTCTTGAGCGTTACGGCATGACCGAAACCGGCATGATCACCTCGAATCCGTTAAATGCGGAGCGGCGCGGTGGTACGGTCGGTTTCCCGTTGCCCGAAATTGATGTGCGTGTGGCACTAGATGATGGTGGCATCGCCAAGTCAGGTGAAATCGGCCATATCCAATTGAAGGGGCCGAACGTCCTTGCTGGGTACTGGCGGATGCCGGAAAAGACGGCGGAAGAATTTACCCCAGACGGTTATTTCAAAACCGGTGATATGGGTGTATTTAGTAATGACGGATATCTTTCCATCGTCGGCCGCTCAAAAGACCTTGTGATCTCGGGCGGCTACAACGTCTATCCAAAGGAGATCGAGTTGTTGCTCGATACGCTTGATGGCGTTGCCGAAAGTGCGGTGATTGGCTTGCCGCATCCAGATTTTGGCGAGGCAGTTGCTGCGGTTGTGGCAAAAAAGGCCGATGCCGCTCTTGAAGAAGCCGCCATCATCTCGACATTAAAGAAGCAATTGGCGAATTTCAAAGTCCCCAAACGAGTTTTTGTTGTTGCAGAGCTGCCGCGCAACGCGATGGGAAAAGTCCAAAAGAATGTTCTCAGACAGCAATACGGCGACACGTTCGCGCCAAAGGTCAGCGCTTTAAACGCTACCGCGCAAAAGGACTGAAATCGCCGATCGCCCGCCGGTCGGGTAGCAATTTCAACCTTTCCATCGTCAACGACACACCTGCCATCCATTCAACATGATCGTCTTTAACCTCTCTTGCGCCCAGCATCACCACTTTGACGGCTGGTTCCGTTCTTCTGAAGACTATGAGCGGCAGTCAGCGCAGTCATTGATTGAATGCCCGATTTGTGGCGGGAAGAAGATAGTCAAACACCTTTCGGCACCGCGTATCAACGTGGGGCTGGCCAATGGCACTGATAAAGCCGTGAGTGGCGAGCCGACGTTCAACCAGCAAGAGGAAGTGACGTCCGGCACGCATGATGTGGTCGGCGTCTCTGCCATTCCCAGCCTACAGGCCCATATGCTGAAACAGTTCAAACAGTTTGTTCTGATGAACACTGAAAATGTTGGCAGCAATTTCGCCGAGACCGCGCGCAAGATGCATTACGGCGAGGAGAGCCAACGCAACATTCGCGGACGCGTCTCGGTAGAAGAATCCCAAGCCCTGCGTGAAGAGGGCATCGAAACGGTTGGGTTGCCGCCGGGTATCTTTCTGGACGAAGGTGTTCAGTAACTGAACAATTAAGTGTTCGGGTCGGGTTTTGCGGTCAATAGCAGCGCCATTGCAGCAGCGATGATTAGTACTGCACTTCCGGCCAGAAATGGCGCTTTGACAAAGTAGATTTCCGACAATGCGCCGCCAGCGGCCATCCCCGCACCAAGACCCGTAACGATAAATGTCCCCGACCAAGTAAATGCTTCCGTTGCGTATTTTGCCGGTGCGATTCGAGAGATAAGCAGTGCCTGTAGAGCAAACGCAGGAGATATTGCGCAGCCGGCGATAAACGCCATCAGCGCGAATAGATAACGCGACTCCTTTGCGTCCACGGCGAGATGCAGGCACATCAGCAGACCAAACACCGCGAGCAAAATCGCAAACTGTTTTTCCATGGTCATCGAAAACTTGGTGCTACCAAATAGCGCACCACCGATGGCGCTGCCGAACGAATTGACGGCAAGCAAAACGCCGGCAAATGCTGGGATTGCAAGCGATGTTGTGTAAGCTGGGTAACCGACCTCCAGCATGCCGCATGCCATCGCGAGGGCAAACAGAATTACAAACAAGAGAATCAGTCGGCCTTCGGTTAGTGGGCCGAGTAAGTGGCGCTCACTTGGCGGCGCTTGTTTCCAGTACTTGAGCGCAGGGTTGCGCATGAAAATCAGAATCGACGTTGTTGCCGCGACCCATGCCACCAAGATTGCCGCCTTGGGGGTTGAGAACGCCAGCACCAGTCCGACCACTGCCGGCCCCATCGTGAAGTTGATCTCCATCAGAACCGAGTCGACCGCAAACGCCATCCGCCGGTCGTCATCGGAATCAAAACGATGGCGCCAGATGGCGCGGGTCAGGGTGGCGATTGGGGTGGTAAACAACCCCATCAGTGCCGCACAAATCAGTACGTTGGTGATCGGAAGTGTGTACCAAACCGACGCTATGAACAACGCAAAACACAACGGGTCTAGGAGGCCGCACACCCGTAGCGGGGTGCCGGGACCGATGCGGTCGATGATGCGCCCCTTGATCGGTGATGATACGGCCATCGCAAAAAAATACACGCCGATCACCGAGCCAGCGAGCTTGAAATTGCCCAATGCCTCGCGCAGGAACATCACCATCGCAAAACCGAGCATGCCGACCGGCATACGCGACAGGAACGTGATGAGCAGTGTGCGCGGAACGTCGGGGAGCGATAAAAACGCGCGATAGGGCTTCAGCAGACGGTTCAGCATGGCGGGCGGTACGCCTCCCGATCGAGAGTGTGACGCGTGTAGAGGAGAGACCTGATTTTACGGCGTCGGGGTTACAGCGGAGTTTTTTGTTTTTCTAGCACCGCGATGGTTATCCGCGATATACAAACGAGTTTGTCCACCTCATTAGTAATGCCGATTTCCCAGAGCTGCGTAGTACGACCAATGTGAATCGGTTTGGCGGTTCCGGTCACCAAGCCTGAACGTACCGCCCGCACGTGATTGGCATTAATTTCGAGGCCTACGATGCTGAATGCGTTTGAGTCAACGCAGAGGAATGCACCCGCGCTGCCGAGTGTTTCAGCCAGCGCCACCGATGCGCCGCCATGAAGCAACCCCATCGGCTGGCGGGTGCGGTGGTCGACAGGCATGGTTGCTTTCAGGTAATCATCGCCAACCTCAACGTATTCAATACCCAGATTACGGTCCAGTGTTGGTGCGGCACGGTTGAGTTGCTCAAGGGTGGGGCGGTGGAACCAGATTGAAGCCGCAGGCATGACGAATCCTTATACGCAGTGGTTCGAGACTGCGCCGATTTTCGCACGTGCGTGCCTACAGGTGCCTGTTAGGCTCCGTATGAACCTGCCTCGGGATCAACATACTTTGATTTTACAGAAACCAGCGTGCAACCCACGGCAATAGCATTGCGCCGAGCAGCGCGTGCAACCCCATGCCGAGGCTGGCATACGCACCGGCGCGTGGATCGACCGAATAGGCGCGGGCGGTGCCAATGCCGTGGGCGGCGACACCAACTGCAAAGCCGCGCTGCGACCAATCGCGAATGCCGAGGGCGTTTAACAGCGGCGTGGCGATGAGCGCACCAAAAATGCCAGTGGAGATGGCAAACACTGCCGCCAACGTTGGGGAACCCCCGATCTGTTCGGCGATCCCCATCGCGATAGGCGCCGTCACCGATTTTGGCAACAGTGACGCCATCATGGTCGGCGGAGCGGCGAATAACTTGGCGACCCCCAGCGCTACCAATACCGACACCGTCGCACCAACAAACATCCCGGTCAGCAATGGCAGCGCGCGCGAGGCCAACTCATTCCACAGTCTCGCCAACGGGACGGCAAGGGCAACGGTGGCTGTGCCGAGCAGAAAATGCACAAACTGTGCGCCTTGAAAGTATGTTTGGTAGCTTGTTCCACTGGCGCTTAGTACAGTCACAATGAGTGCGACAGAAATCAATACCGGGTTGGCAAGGGGAAACTTGTTGGTACGCTGATAAACCGCGTCGGCAATGACGTAGGCAACGAGCGTCAGCGTCAAGCCAAACAGCGGCGTCGCCGAAAGATAGACCCAAATTTCGGCTAGCTTATCGAGCCCGGTTGGCACAATTGTGTTGGCACTCATTTAGTCTCGTTCCGGTCTGTAGGTGTATCCGCCGGCTTGGATAACGCGCGGAGCACAACTGCGGTGGTTGTGATTGCCGCCACAGTGCTGAGTAATATGGCCAACACCCAAGCCGCGCCTGTCTCGGCGAGTGTGGATGCGTACAACATCACACCGACTGCGGCGGGGATAAAGAAAATCGATAAGTGCGCAAGCAGACCATCGGCTGCGGTGGCGATGGATGTTGAAATATTCTTTCGTGCGACCAAAAACATCAGCAGGAGGATGAGTCCCAGCACCGGTCCGGGCATTGCCCCCTGCAATAAGCGCGACGCCAATTCGCCAAGTGATTGGAACACCAAGAGGACGGCAAGGCCCTTAATCATGTGCGCAGCATGCCTGCGCACGGCATAAAAGGCAAGTCAAAATGAGAAACTACGGCAGCAGGCGTAGAGTTGTTCACAAATGATTCTGCACGCATCCCGCTGATACGCAAGAAGAACACATAAACAACATACCAAGACGATGCAAAATGAAAAAACTTATCATTACCGCTGAAGACCTTTGGAAAATTCGTCGTCCCGCGGGACTCTCTCTGTCGCCGGATGGTGTTCAGGCCGTCTGCTCATTGGCAGAGTACGATATGGAGGCCAATAAATCGGCCACCTCACTTTGGCTGCTATCCACGTTTGGCGGTGAGCCAAGACGATTGACCGCGTGCGGCGAAAAGGACGGCCAGGCAAGCTGGTCGCCGGATGGCAAGACGATCGCCTTTGTCGCCAAACGTAGTGGAGATGAAGAGCCGCAGCTCTACACAATTGCGCCTGATGGCGGTGAAGCGGCCCGTATTTCGAATATCAGCACCGGGGTGTCCGGCGTCAAATGGTTTGCAGACAGCAAACGAATTGCGTTCATTTCCTGGGTATGGCCAGACCTTAAGTCGGACAAAGCGCAATCAAAGCGGCTCAAGTCTAGGCGCGAAGACAAAGTCAAGGCGCATGTGGTTGAACATTCGGCGTTCCGCCACTGGGACCACTGGCTGAGCGATGGGCGTGTGCCGCATGTACACGTTATCAATCTGGTGACGGGTAAGTGTGTGGATGTATTCGCGGGAACCAAGTTTGAGTTGCCGCAGTTCGACACCGATCAACACGACTACGATGTATCGCCAGATGGCAAGAAAGTTGTATTCAACTTCAATCCTAATCCGGATAAGCTGGGCGACCAAGCCTACGACCTCGTCGAGATGGACGTAAGGTCGGGCAGGACAAAGGTCCTGCTTCGCGGGAGCAAACAAACCTTCACGTGGCATCATCCTCGCTACAGCTCTGATGGTGGCACCATCGCATTGTTGGCCAACAAGATTGGCCGCTCGATGGATGATGACAATAAGCTTGCGTTACTTGATCTTAAGTCAGGCAGGGTTATGGTTAAGACAACCTGGGATCGGGTGGTCAACCACCCGCTGAAATGGGCGGCAGACAGCAAGTCAGTGTTTTTTACCGCCGATAATCAATCACGTGTTTCGGTTTGGCAGTGGCGCTTGGATGACAAGATACCGATCATAGCCGCGCAAGGCGGTACGGTATCCGACTTCGACGTCCGTGCCGAGACGTTAATCTTTGTGCGCAACAACATGTCTTCGCCGCCACGCGTATTCGGGCAATCATTGGCTGCAGAAACTGCCGAAGTACCGCTGGAGTCATTCAATACCGAACTAATGTCACGTTTCAAACTCGGCGAGGTCCGTGACCTCACCATCAAAGGCTGGCAGAGCGAAGACGTACAGATGTGGGCCGTTTACCCACCGAACTTCGACCCAAAGAAAAAGTGGCCACTGCTGCACTCGATCCACGGGGGGCCCCATGCAAACTGGGGGGACATCTTCCATTTTCGCTGGAACAACCACGTTTTTGCCGCGCAGGGCTACGTGGTCGTCTGTGTGAACTACCATGGCTCAATCGGCTGGGGAAACAAATTCCTCGAGTCAAATAACGGCAGCTTTGGCACCAAGGAGCACGCTGACATTGAAGCCGGTACCGACTTCATGCTGAAACAAGGTTACATCGACGCAAAACGTCTGGCCGCATCGGGTGGCAGCTATGGCGGCAAGATGGTTGCATGGATGAATGGGCGCAATGGCAAAAATTCGGGGAAAAAAGGTGATCGGTACAGGGCCTACGTATGCCACGCGGGCTGCTTTGACTGGCGGGCGATGTATGGGGGTGACGCTGGATACTGGTTCAATCACTCGCTAAAGACCACCTACTGGGACGATCCGATAACCTTTGCTGCACAGAATCCGATAACAGAGGTGCGGTATGCTAGAACTCCCACGTTGGTCCTGCACGGTGCGCTCGACTACCGTGTGCCGGATCAGCAGGGGTTGGCATACTATTCCACGCTGAAAACGCTCGATGTACCGGCGCGGCTGGTGTTTTTCCCGGATGAGAATCACTGGATATTGAAGCCGCAGAATTCCCGGCTTTGGTACAAGGAATACTTCAGCTGGCTAAAAAAATACATTGGTGCGGGTGCAACACGGCGCTGATAGAGTAAGGGGCCGTGGCCCAACGGTTGCGACCAGTTGCGACTGAGCGAAGTTATAACCCCTGAGATACGAATGATGTTGCAGCGTCTATCCATCAAGGCTCGCACAACCCTGTCCGCGACAATAATACTTATCGCTGTGGTGCTTCTGCTCGCGATATTTTCTGGCAGGCTGCTGCGCGCCGACACAGAACGTTTGATCGGTGAGCATCAGTTATCGATGATCAAACTCATCGCCGCGCAAGTCGACGAGCGTGTGCAAGATCGCACACAGGCGTTGACGATGGTCGCCGCTGGGGGCATTGCGGATTTGGTAGCCGACCCGCGGCAATTACAGGCGCGACTCGAGCAATTTGAAGTGGTCACACGATTATTCAATCGCGGAGGATTCGTGGTGAATCGATCAGGCGTGACGGTGGCGTCTGTTCCTACCGACCTCGGAAGAGTCGGACTCAAATACGGCGATCGCGAGTCGTTCTTGCAAATAATGGCCGGGGCGAAGTCAGTCGTGTACACAACGGTGATCGAAAAGCCAGCCAGCACGCCGGTGTTTGGAATCGCGGTGCCGATCAAATCGGGCAATGGTGAGACCATTGCCGTACTGTATGGAGCCACCGATCTGGGGCAGCCGAATTTTCTGGATATCGTCACGTCCAGCCATGTCGGTGAAACCGGCGGCTATTTTGTGATTGATGCGGAATCCCGGCGCATTCTCAGCGCAACCGATAATTCGCACGTCATGGCGATTCTGCCCAAGCCCGGTGTCAATCCCACCATTGATACTTTCGCAGCGCAGGACGAGGCGTCGAGCATACTGGTCAATGTGGAGGGCGTTGCGGTCCTGGCCTCTATCAAATTGATTCCGACGGCTCGTTGGCATTTGGTCGCATCGATCCCCCTGGCGGAGCTTGAAAAGCCGATCGCCAGAACTCGTACCCGCCTATTGCTTGCCGCGTCGCTACTAACTGCGTTTGCAGCGGGGTTCATGTGGTTGCTCGTCAGGCGTGAGCTGGTGCCAGTACATATCGCGGTAAGACAACTAGATGGAACCATCGGAGGTGGCACTCAGCCGTTGGTCATACACCGGCCTGACGAGATCGGTGAACTCTTTACCGCGTTTAACCGCCAACTGGCTGCACTCAAGCTGCGAGAAGAGGTTCTCGAACGAACCAGCCATCTCGCCAAAATTGGTGGTTGGGAAATGTTTCCTGCAACGGATTGCCGAGTTTGGTCGACCGAGACACTTAGGATCCTCGAGATTGAGCCCCCAGTTTCGCCGGCCAGCAGCAAGGACGTAGAGAAGTTTTACCCGCCAGACTCTTTCGCCTTAATGCATGAAGCGCATGTCTTGGCAGTTGACCATGGCATAGGTTGGGATCTCGAGCTGCCTATGATGACAGCGAAGGGGCGGCCGATCTGGGCGCGTAGCCAAGGGGTCGCCCACCAGGTGGATGGCGTTACGGTCAAACTGGTGGGGACTCTTCACGACATTACTGATCGAAAGAACTTGGAAGCGCAACTCGCGGTGCAACGCAACTTTGATCGTCAAGTTATCGCCTCGATGGGCCAGGGCTTGAGCGTGACCGATGAGAATGGAGCCTTTCAGCTCGTGAATCCGGCATTGGAGAAATTACTCGGCCAGACGGCGCAAGGGCTCATCGGCAAGCAGTCGAATGACTATGTTTATGCAGAGGGTAAAGACGCGAATGGGCATGTTGGCAAGGAACGACGCGCGGGCCAAGTAGAGCGGTATTTTGGCAGGCTAGTCCGCGCTGACGGTAGTTCAGTGAAGGTTTCGGTAAGTAGCACGCCGCGATACGTCAACGGATTATTCGCTGGAGCCGTCAACGTCATCACCGACTTGACGGAGAGTGATAAGTTGCAAAATGCGCTAAAAGAGCAACGCGATTTTGCAAGCTACATTCTGGATGCGATGGGACAGGGGCTCACCATCGTTGGTGCCGACGGTCGTTTTGAGTTTTGTAACCCTGCATATGCCGCCCTAGTGGGTTGTGATGCGAGTGATATTGTTGGCAAAACGCCGTCTGACGTCACATACCCGCCAGATCGAGGAGTCCATGCCGAACAGGCCAACATGAGGCGTGCCGGACTTAGCTCGACCTATGAAGTACGTTTTGCAAGACCAGACGGAAGTTTTGTCTACGTGTCCATCACCGGTACGCCGCGATTCAAGAATGGTGAATTCGCAGGCTCCATTGCGGTGGTTACTGATTTGACTGAGCGCAAGCGTATCGAGTCTGCATTAGAACAGCAACGTGACTTTGCCGAGTACATTCTGAGCAACATGGGACAGGGTGTCAGTGTGTCTGATCGGGAGGGGCGATTTGAATACATTAACCCCGCTTACGGTCGGTTAGTCGGGTGGGATCCACAGGAGTTAGTTGGGAAGAGCCTTGGTGACGTTATTCCAGAGGACGAAGTTGCACCGCTGAAAGAGCAGGCGAGGTTACGACAGACTGGCGTGAGTAGCACCTACTTCAGCAAATTGGTGCGGCGCGATGGCAGTGTTGTATCGATTGCAGTAACAGCATCCCCGCGCTACACCGGGGGCGGCTACAACGGCTCTATCGCGGTGATCACCGACCTGACAGAACGTAATTCCATGGAACAAGAGCTCAAGGATCAGCGTGATTTTGCCGAGAGCATTATCAGCTCAATGGGCAAAGGGGTGGCTGTTTCTGACAGTTATGGCCAGTTGGTATACGTCAATGGGTACTACGCAACGCTGCTCGGTTATGACCCGGCAATGATGGTTGGCAAGAATATTGAAGAGTTTGTGCCTGAAGCGGATCGAGAGGAATATCGGCGAAAGCGGCTAATCCAGCGTGGGGGCGTCTCTGTCACGTACGAGTCTCGCCGAATACGTGCTGATGGCAAGATACTGGAGGTGTTGATAACGGCCTCGCCGAGATATGTACGAGGCGAGAACGTGGGTACGATTTCTGTGCTGACCGACTTGACTGAGCAACGAGCGGCGGAACGCGCGTTGGCAGAGAGTGAGCTGCGCTTCCGTTCCTTGATGGAGAACGTGTCCAGTATTGCAGTACAGGGATATGAGCTGGACGGCACTGTGGTGTTCTGGAACCGGGCGTCTGAGCGACTATATGGCTATACCGCAGCCGAAGCGATAGGCAAGAATCTGCTTGACTTGGTGATTCCCTCGGAAATGCGCACCGAAGTGGAGGCCGCCATTGAAAGGATGGCGCGAACCGGAGAAGTCGAACCACCCCAGGAATTGCAGCTGCTGCGCAAAGACGGCTCGCTCGTGCCGGTTTACTCATCCCATGCTCTGACCAAGCGCGACGGTCTTGCGTATGAGCTGTTTTGTCTCGATATTGATTTGTCTGAACAAAAGCGCGCAGAGGCGACCCAAGAAGCGCTGGAAGCGAGGCTGCGCCAGTCACAAAAGATGGAGGCTATTGGCACGCTGGCTGGCGGTATCGCCCATGACTTCAACAATATCTTGGCGACGATTCTGGGCAACGTTGAACTCGCCCGGCACTCGGAGAAACTGGATTCGAATGTGATGGAGAGCTTGGCAGAGATCCGCAAAGCCGGAACCCGCGCGCGAGACTTGGTCGGGCAAATTCTGTCATTCAGCCGGCGGCAGGCGATAGTACTCAAAAGTCTTGACCTTGCCACCATTGTTGAAGAGTCGGAGCGTCTATTGCGTGCGACTCTACCTGGACATATTTTGTTGAACGTGCGTTGTGAGGCAGCGCCGCCGGTCGTGGGCGACAGGACGCAGCTGCAACAAGTGGTGATGAATCTGGCCACAAATTCGATGCAGGCGATCGGTCTACAAAAAGGCGAGATTTCAATTTCGATGGATACCGTTGAAGTCAACGATGCGCTCATTAAAGCGGAACCGCAATTGCAGGAATTGATTGCGGCGCAGGGGAAGGTCGTCCGGTTGATGATTGCCGACACAGGTGCTGGCATGGAGAAGGCAACGCTGGAGCATTTGTTTGAGCCATTTTTTACCACCAAGGCGGTCAACCAAGGAACCGGTTTAGGGCTGGCCGTGGTGCACGGCATCGTCAAGGGGCACGGTGGGGTTATCACCGTTGCCAGCGCAGTCGGTGAGGGGACGTTGTTCGCGATCTACTTTCCGGCGACTAATCTACCGCCCGAAGACGTGACCACACCTTGGGCAGACACCGAGGTAGCTACGGCGGCTGATTTGGCCAATCACGCCGCAGCGCATATTTTTTATGTCGACGACGACGAAGCATTGGTGTTCTTGGTCAAACGTTTGTTGGAGCGGCGTGGTTTTCACGTCAGCGCGTTTACTGACCAGCGTTGCGCGCTAGACGCATTAAATGCCGACCCTTACCGGGTTTCGCTACTGGTTACCGACTACAACATGCCGGGAATGTCGGGGCTCGACGTTGCGCGTGAGGCGCGTAACATGCGTGGCGATCTGCCGATTGCGGTCGCATCAGGGTTCATTGACGAAAAACTGCAGACAATGGCGGAGGAAGCTGGTATTCGTGAGTTGATCTTTAAAGCAAACGTAACCGAAGAGTTCTGCAACATCGTTGAGCGACTTGCGCGGGGCAAACTCAATTGAAGCCAGCCCAAATTGGCGGGATCTGCACCCAGCAAATCCTGCCGCCAGAGCGCAGTATATTGATACAACAAGGGGGAAAGATAGACAAAAATCGCGGATAAGTGCTGTCGGCAGGAATCGCCATAACAGGCGGTGTACTCGCCGGCTGTGCAACCGGGGGAACCAGCAGCATGAAGGTGGACACACCATTTTCGGTGGCAACGACGACCATTCCAATTGTCGGTAGTACCCAGCTTTTCCCAGTACGCCGAATTTATTGTGTCGGACGAAATTACGCGGCGCACGCGCGTGAAATGGGCAGTGATCCGACACGCGAACCGCCGTTCTTTTTCCAGAAGCCAACTGACGCGATCCAGTTCGTCGCGCCCGGCACCACCGGCGATCATCCATACCCGTCATTGACCAAAAACTATCACTACGAGATAGAACTGGTTGCGGCGCTCAAGAGTGGTGGCAAGAATATCCCCATCGAAAAAGCGCTGGATCACGTGTTTGGTTACGCGATCGGTCTGGACATGACGCGCCGCGATTTGCAGCGAGCGATGGGGGACCAAAAGAAGCCGTGGGAAATCGGCAAGAGTTTTGACCGCTCTGCGCCGATCGGGCCGATCCACCCGGTGGCGAGTACCGGGCACTTCACGAAAGGTGCGATTTCGCTAAAGGTGAACGGCCAGATCAAACAGAATGCGGATTTGAGTCAGATGATTTGGTCCGTGGCAGAACAAATCTCGCAACTCTCGCAAGCCAACGAATTGTTCGCCGGTGACATCATCTATTCAGGTACGCCGGAAAATGTCGGGCCGGTGGTAGTCGGCGACGTGATGGAAGGCGCAATCACGGGCTTGCCGCTTCTACGCGTGCGTGTTGTCTAGCCTGCGATAGTAAATCGTATAAGATCGGAAAACTCCTTTATTCACGGGTATTTTCAGCCGTTTTGGCCTGAAAAAGCCCGTGGATATTAGAGTTTTATTTTTCTCAGTCTGCGCTCGGTGTGCGATATGTGTAAAGTCGCCAGCAGTATTCGGCCGGACCCTGCTGAAATTGCCGCAGGTATAGGTGGCTCAAACCGAGCTGCAATCCCCACATCCCGACTGCGATCAGTGCGATGAGAAATTGCCCCTGATCCGCCAGGCCGAAGCCTGCGCCCGACAAAATCCCCAACATCAAAATTGACTGCATCAGATAGTTAGTCAACGCCAATCGACCCATGGGCGCTAGGGCGCGGACAACAAGCGGGCCAAACTCTCTGGTTGCTAGGAGCGCCGCCGACGCAATGTAGGCAGGCGAGAGCAGCGGCGCGAGCATCAACGCGAGGGACGTCGCGGTGCTGGGAATGAGCGCCGGGTCTGCTGCCCAATCGAGCGCATGGTTGGCGAATACGATCGATAGAGGGAGTCCCACCATGAGAGAACCGAGAAGCACAATCCGCCACTTCTTGACATGATTCCCAGGTGCGCGCAGCCACCCCATCTGCGCCACAAACGCACCGCTCAGGAAAATGAGTACGGCCTGCGGGAAAAGCAACAACCAGCTCGCCAGAACCCACATGTAGTCGTAGAGGCGTGGCAACATGGTGCTGAGGTAGTCGCCACGTGCGTAGACATCAAACACTTTCATGATTTCGTCAACTTCGCCATCGGTCAAACTGGCTGGTGGTGACGACAATGCCGACAGTAGGCCGCCGGTAACCGTGAAGATGACGGTAATTGATCCCCATCGTTTGATGCCGCGCAGCAATATCCGCAGGCCCTTGCCGATATAGGTCACCAAAAAGTGCCCGGCGAGCGCGTAGCGGGCAAGAATATCGCCAAACCAAATCAGACTGCCGTGACTTAGGCCCAACACCAGCATGAAATTCAGGCGGCGCTGGTATCGTTGTTTGACGACGGCATCGTCGCCGATTGATGCGAGTCGCCAACGTTTTGCCATGATGGCAAAACCATAGCCGAAACAGAAACAAAAAATCGGGTAGATCTTGTATTCGAGGAAAAGCGAGGTTAGATAAATGGTAAGACTGTCGAGAACGGTTGCGTCGTCCCAAAGTACCCCCATGCTGGGCGCGCTGACGCCCCAAGCGAATGATTGAATATTGACCAGCAAGATACCCAGTAGCGCGGCACCACGCAGGGCATCAATGACATCCTCGCGCTCGCCCACGCTCGCCGGGTTGGATGCCAAGTGACTAACCAACCAGCAGGGCAGCGATTAGCGAGGTCATCGCTACGGCGGAGACAATCGATCTCAGATGGAAAAACCAGGTTGGCAGTACCTGCTGCAGGTGGAGTAAGGCATCGATGACCCAGACAAAGCCGATGAGAAAAATAGCGACGATCACGCGCGAACTTCCGTTCGGCAGAAACAATGTCGCCCAGGCCAGCAAACTTGGTACCACGGACAACAAGAATAGCGACTTGGCTGTTTGCGGTTGCTGCTCGTGCGTTGCGACGGCGACGCCCCACTGGATGCCGCCGAGAAAAGACACGATCACCGCAGCGTAGGACGTGATCGCCTGACTGGCGAATTGGCGTAAGCTGCCGAAACCCAGCGCAGTTCCGAACAACAGGATTGCGGCACACACCACAAATGGAATCGTACCGGCATAGCTCAGTAGCGTTGCGACACGTTTTGGCTTGTACAAGCTGGTCTCCCCAGATCGTTAAGGAACCACCAGCATGACGCACCAGCCGATTGCCACCAACGCCAACAAAATACGGACACGCAGATAGACAGACAGCGGTGCTTGGCCAATGCTGCCGGGACTGGCGACAGTAGCGCCGCCGAGCGCGGAAAGGTCAATGGCATTCGATCCAGCGGATTCACGCACTTGTTTTGTTGCATAGGTGTGCGCGGCGAGTTCCATCTGTTTGAGTCGCGCAATACCAACGGTGCCCGTGTCCGCCGGGCGATTTTTGCGATGGAGAAGTGTCGGCCATCTGGGTGACAAGTGCAAACCATTTCGTGCCATTGGGTCGGTTCAATCTTATGCAGAGATAGAATTGGCTCGCCAAAAAAGACGCGCTATCGACGTCTGGTCGACGTGGCCGAGTTTACCTAATTCTCGGCAGAAAGCATGCAAATACCTCGGAATGGACCCTGCGAGCCGGATAGCGTAAGCTGTCGTGTGACCGCACTAAAGGTAACGTACGTCAACCGGGCAATGTGTCACATTTCGCCGTAAACGGTCGCGCTCGGTAGCCTGGCGTCTGCACTCATTAGCAGCAGGAACGATTGTTCTAGCGCCGCTGTCGTCGGCAGCGAGGAGGCAAGCTCGCCGGGGTGGGTGATGAACCGACACTGGCTAACGACAGGCCCAGGAATCAGCACCTTGATGCGCGGTGAATTCTCCCGCTCTAATTCGTCATTCCAGATCTGCGCCACCTGCTGGAGCGCACCTTTGGACACCACAAAGGCACCCCAGTACGCTTTTGGCACTATTGTGTGTGTCTCAGATAGAAACACGACAACTGCATCGGTGGCGCGCTTGAGCATTGGCATGCATGCCCGCGTGATTGCAACAGGCGCTGTCAGATTGATGGTTGTATGGGCTTGCCAGCTCGCAAAGTCCTGTGAGACGAGTGGCGTAAGTGGGGCGATGTGGCCTGCGCCATGGAAAATGCCGTCAAGTCGCTTAAACGTCGCGTGAATGGTGTCCGCGATCCCTTTGAAATCGACTTCGTTGGCCTTCAAGTAATCGAGCTTAAGTATGGCAGGCGCTGCCCCGCCGTTGGTTTCGATTTCATCGTAGATCGCATCGAGTTTCTGTTGATTTCTGCCGTGCAGGATGACGGTTGCCCCAGCAGCTGCAAAGGCCAAGGCGGCGACACGCCCAAGCGACCCAGTTGCGCCGGTCACGAGAATCACTCGCCCCTTGAGGCAGCTTTCGGCAGCAACTAGGTCGTTTGGAATCGGCATGGGCACAGAGGTGGGTGTGGTCATTGTTATGGGGGATTGTGAATCGTGTTTATGCAAGTCTGAGTGGTGATCGATGGCGCTTTGAGATCGAAGCGACCGCTTGTTCGGCGGCGCTGACACCATTGCGCACCGCGCCCTCAAGCGTAGCGGGGTAGGCGCGCTCCGGATTTTGAATGTCGTCGCCGGCAAGAAATAGATTGGGGAGGTGGGTGTGGGTCGGGAGTCGCACGGTGTCCGGTGTGCAAGCAAAGGTTGCAAATTTTTCTGTTACAACCTTGTGCCAGTCTGGGTCTGGAAGATCTGGCAGGTGATTTCGAAGCTCGGCTACTGCGACGGCGGCTAGCTCCTCATGGGACATCTTATCGTGCGCGCCAGACGCGGAGATCACCCCCGCAACGATCATTGTCTTCTCGGTTCGATGGAGCGAGAGTGCACGGCGGTCGAAGAACCACTGCACACAGCCTTCAGCTTGTCCGAACATCGGCATCGGCAGCTCTATATCCGTGGTGAAACACAGATAGATTGTGACGATGGGTTCATATTGCAGCGCTGTTGAGCCTGGAGGCGCGTCTAGGTAAGGAATCACGTCGCCGCGTTGGTGTGGACCCACAGCGACAATCGCCGCGTCAAAGCTCCAAAGTCGGTCTTTAACCATAAAGGACGCTTCGCGCTCGTTTGTTTGCAGGTTGGTGACCCTGCTGCCGGTGTGTGTGTTGCAGCCACGTGCGGCTAGCCACCGTGCGGCGGGTTCGGGGAAAAGGGCGGTTAAATCGACTTTGGGTAACAACAGATCACTCGCTTCTCGTTCGCCAGCAAGCGCGTCGCGAAGTACATTGAGAAAAACTTGTGCCGAGGCTGTTGCAAGTGGCGTATTGAGGGCAGAAATGCTCAGCGGCTGCCAAAGGAATTTTGTCAAGGTCGCAGATTGGTGGTGATCTTGCAGGAGGCGAGCAACCGTTAGATTGCCGGCACATTGAAAGGCTGCCTTTTTCATTTTCGCCATGAATCGTACTGCTAGGATTCGGTCCGACCAACTCAATCCTTTCGCGGTTAACAGCGCCATTGCCATATGCAGCGGTGCGGGCAGTAGCGGTGCCCGTAATGAAAAGTGAGGGGGCATGGCAAGTGCCAGCGGGACGCGTTCGTAGGCGCGCGACGGTACATCGACAACATTAAACAGTCGTAGTAGTTCCCGATATGCGCCGGAGAGGATGTGCTGTCCATTATCGAGCGTATGCCCTTGATACTCGATACGCCTCGCGCGGCCGCCAAGTACGGGAGCGGCTTCAAATACCGTCACATTAGCGCCGAGTTCGACGACCCGGACTGCGGCTGCCATGCCCGAATACCCGCCGCCGATGACTGCGATATTGGCACCAGCGCATGCTGCCTTGGCCTGTTTCATCCTGCAACCCAAGTCTTCCATGCCAACCAAAGTTTTCGAATCGGTGTGAGCGATGTGCGTTGGTTTAGAACCTTGAAACCGTCTGCGGCGATCTCGTCCAGCAAGGTGCGGTAAATGGCAGACATGATCAGACCGGCCCGCTGTGCTTTGCGATCCTCAACGGGCAGACAGGCGAATGCGATGTTATATAGCGACTGCGCACGATTAGTTTGGAACGACATCAGCGCTTCGAAAGCCGGAGAATGTTTTGCCGCCATCAAGTGTTCGACCGGTACTTCGAATTTTGCCAGTTCGTCTTGTGGAAGGTAGATACGGTCGCGTCGCGCGTCCTCGCCAACATCACGGATGATGTTTGTCATCTGAAACGCAAGGCCAAGGTGCTCTGCATATTCGAGCGTTTGCGGATTGGAATAACCGAAGATGCCGGCGGATAACTGTCCGACAACACCCGCAACCCGATGGCAGTACAGGCGCAGTTCTGGCCAGTCACGATAACGTTTCTTCGATAAATCCATCTCCATACCGTCAATGATTTCGCCCAGCCGATGCGAATCAACGCCAAATTCACGCGTTGCCGGCACCAGCGCTTTGGTGACGGGATGGCTGGGGTGCCCGGCAAACAGGCTGGCGACCTCGGTACGCCACCAGCCCAGTTTGGCGCGGGCAACGTTTACGTCTGAGACATCGTCTGCGATATCATCGACCTCGCGGCAAAACGCGTAGAGTGCGGTGATGGCGCGTCGACGATCTGTAGGCAAAAAACGGAAACTGTAGTAAAAACTCGAACCACTTGCCGCAGCTTTCTGTGAGCAGTATTCGTCTGGCGTCATGGGCGCTTTAACAGTGCGTCGGGAAGAACTCGGCAGAGCATGCCGAGCCAATCGAGTCTGGATACGGTGGGACGGTGGTTGAAGACATCGCCGTCTACGGCGTCAATTTTATCGAGAATCGTCAGACCACCCGCAACAATCAGCCGGAGTTCGATACTGAAGCGCCCAGACAGCATTTTCGCCAATGGCGCGCCGTTGTTCATCATCGTACGGGCGCGGCCTACCTGAAATGCCATTAGCGCACGCCATTCCGGCGTCGGTATCCCGCGCCCGATATCCGCGTCCGACACACCAAAGCGCCGCATTTCGTCTTGTGGCAGATACACGCGACCGTGGGCATTCTTACGCCAATCGATGGCCACATCCTGCCAGTGGTTAATGAGTTGCAGGGCAGTGCAGATGTCGTCACTCAACCGCAACTTGCTGGGATCATGCACCGACAACAGTTGCAATAGCAGGCGCCCAATAGGGTTGGCCGAGCGCCTGCAATAGTCGAGGAGTTCGGCAAAGTCGGCATACCTATCTTGCACAACGTCCTGTTTGAACGCGTCCAACAGATCGCGTAGAAGTTGAACGGGTAGCCGGTACTGGTTGACCATGCTGGCAAGTTCTGCAAAGAGCGGACTCTCCGAGCGGGCACCGGCTTCCAACGCATCCAGCTCCCGCGCATAGGCTTCGAGCTTACCGAGCCGGTCGATGGCGGCCAAATCGCCTTCGTCAGCGAAGTCATCGGCAGATCGCGCAAACGCGTAGATGGCATTGATGGGGCGGCGCAGCTTGGGCGGCAACAGGATGGAGGCTACCGGGAAATTTTCGTAGTGTTCGACGGGCACAACATTCGGTCTGGTGAAAGTGGCTGGCGGATTATAGGTGGCTGGCGTTGGATTCGGTCGCGGCGGCGTTCGAGTTGGGGTCTTTGGTACGAATCGGCTATAATTTTCGGCTACCTGTGCGAGTGTGGCGGAATTGGTAGACGCACTGGATTTAGGTTCCAGCGCCGCAAGGTGTGTGGGTTCGAGTCCCTCCACTCGCACCATCTCATTTTAACCAAAGTGCTCGATTCTTCTTGTCGTCGGCTCAGCCGGACGGCTTGGCGTATTGGCGCTTGATGTCAGGAAATACCATGCAAGCCCAAACTTCTACCGCTAGCAGCCTTGAGCGCAACTTAATGTTGTCTTTGCCAGCGACTTCGATTGAGTCGGAAATCAATTCGCGCCTTAAGAAAATCGCGCGGACGGCGAAAATGTCAGGTTTCCGGCCCGGTAAGGTCCCTTTCAACATCGTGGCTAATCAGTACGGGTTCCAGGTTCGCCAGGAAGTGATGTCTGAGGTGGTGCAGCAGTCGTTTGCCGAGGAAGTGCAAAAGCAGCAGCTCAGAGTCGCGGGTATGCCGCGATTTGCACCCGCTAACTCCGGCGACGCAGCCGACAAGTTTGAATTCACCGCGACTTTTGAGATCTATCCGGACGTCAAGGTTGGCTCCTTGGTGGGTAAGACCCTGGAGAAGCCTGCTGTCGAGGTCACGGACACTGATGTCGACAACACCATTGAAACACTGCGTAAACAGCGGGCGACATATGACCCGACGGATCGTGCCTCTGAAAAAAGCGACTTCATGGTGATTGACTTTGTCGGTACCCTCGATGGCGCGCCGTTTAAGGGCGGCGATGCGCAAAACTTTGGCGTCGTGCTTGGCGAGGGACGGATGTTGCCGGATTTTGAGGCGGCGCTGGTGGGTATGAAGGGCGGGGATCAGAAGACGTTTGAAATGACCTTTCCGGCCGATTACCAGCCTGAATTGGCGGGTAAAACCGTACAGTTCGCAGTTACCGCGAAGACTGTTAATGCTCCAAAGTTGCCGACGGTGGATGCGGAATTTGCCAAGTCCTTGGGGGTGGCTGACGGCAATGTGGAAACAATGCGCACCGAAATACGCGCAAATTTGCAACGAGAGTTGAAAAAGCGCTTGCAGGCCAAAGCTAAGGATCAGGTGATGGACGCTCTGGCGGAGTCTGCCGAATTGATTCTGCCACGCTCGTTGGTTGAAAATGAGGTGGTGCGGCTACAGGATCAGGCAGTGCAGGATCTGCAAGCCCGTGGCATGACCACCAAGGATTTACAGTTGCCGGCTGAATTATTTGTTGAGCGCGCAGAAAAGCGCGTCAAGTTGGGTCTGATCTTGAGTGAAGTGGTGAAAGCGCATGAACTTCGTGCGAAACCTGAGCAGATCCGTGCCGCGGTTGAAGAGCATGCCGAGAGTTTTGAAGACCCGGCGCAGATGGTGCGTTGGTACTATAGCGATCCGCAGCGTCTGGGTGAAGTCGAAGCGCTGGTGATTGAAGAAAACGTCGTCGCTTGGGCAGAGCAGCAGATGACAGTAACCGCGACGTCGAAGACGTTTGATGAGTTCATGGAAATTAAGCGCTAGCGGATTGCCGCCAAGCGTACTTTTGGAGACAAGATGAAGAGCATGTACGATTTTCAGTCTCGTGCCTACGACCTGACCGGAATGGCGCCGGCACATCCCGACGACTATCGGGCGCAGGGCTTGGGTATGGTTCCGATGGTCATTGAGCAATCGGGGCGGGGCGAGCGGGCATTCGATATCTACTCGCGTCTGTTAAAAGAGCGCGTCATCTTTTTGGTTGGTGAAGTCAACGACGGCACTGCGAATTTGATCGTTGCTCAGCTGTTGTTCCTTGAAAGCGAAAATCCCGATAAGGATATTTCGCTTTACATCAATTCGCCCGGGGGATCGGTTACCGCAGGCTTGGCGATGTATGACACCATGCAGTTCATCAAGCCGGATGTGTCTACCTTGTGCACTGGCTTTGCCGCGAGTATGGGGGCCTTTCTGCTTGCCGCCGGAGAAAAGGGCAAGCGGCTTTGTCTGCCGAACTCACGCGTCATGATTCACCAGGTATCGGGTGGATTCCGAGGCCAAGCGTCGGATATTGCCATCCACGCCAAAGAAACGTTGTTCCTGAAAAACCGCTTGAACGAGATCATGGCCAAGCACACCGGGCAGCCGATCGAGGCGGTCGAAAGAGACACTGATCGCGACAATTTTCTCTCAGCGGAAGAAGCGCAAAAGTACGGTATCATCGACCGCATATTGGAAAACCGCAGCCAGGCGTAATCTTGGTTTAGGCGGCCCCCAACCGGGTGGCAGAGCCGCCCTCGCGGTAGAGCGATGTTGCTCATTATTGTTGCGAGCGAAGGTCCAGCATGTCAGAAAAAACCGGCGAAAAACTGCTCTACTGTTCCTTCTGTGGCAAAAGCCAGCACGAGGTCCGTAAGTTGATCGCCGGGCCGTCGGTTTTTATCTGTGACGAGTGTATTGACCTCTGTAACGACATCATTCGTGAAGAGGCGCAAGCCGACCCCGCAATAAAAAATAGCAAGCACGAATTACCGACACCGCAGGAAATCTGTGAGATCCTCGATCAATATGTCATTGATCAGATTCAGGCAAAGAAGATTCTGTCCGTAGCGGTCTATAACCACTACAAACGGCTTAAGGCCGGACCCAAAGAATCAGAAGTCGAACTGGCCAAGTCCAACATTCTGCTGATCGGACCCACCGGATCCGGTAAAACACTGTTGGCACAGACACTGGCGCGCTTGCTGAATGTGCCATTCGTAATTGCCGACGCGACGACATTAACCGAGGCAGGTTACGTCGGTGAAGACGTGGAGAACATTATTCAGAAGCTGCTGCAAAAGTGTGACTACGATATCGAAAAGGCGCAACGAGGCATTGTCTATATCGACGAAATCGACAAGATTTCCCGCAAGTCGGATAACCCGTCAATTACCCGAGACGTTTCCGGTGAAGGTGTACAGCAAGCATTACTCAAGTTGATTGAGGGAACCATTGCTTCGGTGCCACCACAGGGCGGTCGCAAGCATCCCAATCAAGAGTTTGTCCAGCTCGACACTACCAACATTTTGTTTATCTGTGGCGGGGCCTTTAGCGGTCTCGAAAAAGTTATTCAAAACCGCACCGACAAAGTGGGAATTGGCTTTGGTGCGGATGTCAGAAGCGGTAAAGATCGCATCGCGAATAATCAGTTATTGCGGGATGTTGAGCCGGAAGATCTTATCAAATACGGCCTGATCCCAGAGTTTGTCGGACGTTTGCCGGTAGTTGCAACGCTGGAAGAACTTGATGTCAAGGCGTTGGTGAGAATTCTGACGGAGCCTAAGAATGCGCTCACCAAGCAGTACGAAAAGCTGTTCGCGATGGAAAACGTTACGCTGGAGTTTCGCGAGACCGCGCTTGCCGCCATTGCCAAGCGCGCGTTAGAGCGTAAGACCGGGGCACGCGGGTTGCGGTCGATCATCGAACACGCACTGCTGGATGTGATGTTTGAGCTGCCGTCTTTGAGCAACGTCGAAAAAGTCGTGGTCGACGAGGGCACCATTTTGGGCGACCAAAAGCCGATCCTGATGTACTCTGATCATCCAAAAGCGGTTGGTGCAGGCGGCTAGGTCGGCGTTTTTAAAGTTTTGCCCCGGAACGTACGCCGTGTCCTCTTGTATCAATCGGGTTTGCTCCCATCTACCTGGCTGGCGGAGATCTTCCAGCCAAAATAATGACTTCGGTACAAAGACGCCGAAAACTTGGTGAACTCAATGAGCTCAATTTCTGTAGACGCAAACGTCCTTCCACTGCTGCCATTGCGAGATGTGGTGGTGTTCCCGCACATGGTCATTCCCTTGTTTGTCGGACGCCCCAAGTCGATCAAGGCGCTCGAAGCGGCCATGGAGGAGGGAAAAAACGTTGTGCTAGTGGCGCAGAAGTCTGCCGCCAACGACGATCCGACGCCCAAAGATCTATATGACGTTGGATCGGTTGCGGCGATTCTGCAGATGTTAAAGCTGCCGGATGGCACAGTGAAGGTGCTGGTGGAAGGCATGCATCGTGCCCGCATTAACCACGTGTTGTCTGTTAAGGAAAACTACGAAGCCGACATTACGCCCATTCATCAATCAGAGGCAGACAACAACGAAGTCGAGGCGATGCGTCGTAGTTTGTTTGGGCAGTTTGACCAGTACGTAAAACTGAACAAGAAGATTCCGCCGGAGGTCTTGACTTCCCTGGCAGGCATCGAGAGCGCGAGTCGGCTGTCCGACACGATCGCAGCCCATCTGCCCCTCAAACTCGAGCAGAAGCAGCAGATCCTCGAAAATTTTGACGTACCGTTACGTTTAGAGCAGCTACTTGGCCTGCTCGAAACTGAGATTGACATTCTGCAAGTCGAAAAACGTATTCGTGGGCGTGTAAAACGCCAGATGGAAAAGTCGCAACGCGAATACTATTTGAACGAGCAGGTAAAGGCGATCCAGAAAGAGCTGGGTGAGACCGAAGAAGGGGCCGAAGTTGATGAACTGGAGAAAAAAATCAAGGCAGCCCACATGCCGAAAGAGGCGCGTGCGAAGTGTGAAGCTGAATTGAAGAAGCTCAAGCTGATGTCGCCGATGTCGGCTGAGGCGACCGTGGTCCGCAACTTCATTGATACCGTGGTTGGTTTGCCGTGGAAGAAAAAATCGAAGGTATCGTCAGACCTCGCGAGTGCGGAAAAGGTTCTCGATGCGGATCACTACGGACTGGAAAAGATCAAAGAGCGGATTGTCGAATATCTTGCGGTTCAGTCACGCGTTGACAAATTGAAGGCACCGATTCTGTGTTTGGTTGGGCCTCCTGGTGTCGGTAAGACCTCACTCGGCCAATCAATTGCCAAGGCGACAAATCGGAAGTTTGTCCGCATGTCACTTGGCGGTGTGCGTGACGAATCCGAGATCCGCGGGCATCGTCGGACTTATATCGGCTCGATGCCCGGCAAGATTTTGCAGAATATGGCAAAGGTAGGTGTGCGCAATCCATTGTTCTTGCTGGATGAAGTCGACAAGATGGGGATGGACTTCCGAGGCGACCCGGCCAGTGCGTTGCTTGAGGTGCTCGATCCGGAGCAAAACCACACGTTTCAGGACCATTACGTTGAGGTCGATTTCGATCTTTCCGACGTGATGTTTGTTGCGACCTCAAACTCGTTTAACATTCCGCCCGCACTGTTGGACCGGATGGAAGTCATTCGTTTGTCCGGTTACACCGAGGACGAAAAAATTCATATCGCTCGCCAGTATTTGTTGCCGAAGCAGATGAAGGCTAACGGCGTAAAGGAAGAAGAACTGGCAGTTGCTGATCAAGCGTTGCGCGATATCACGCGCTACTACACGCGAGAGGCCGGCGTGCGCGGCATGGATCGGGAGATCGCGAAGATCTGTCGCAAAGTGGTAAAGACGCAGATGACAAAGGCCAAAGATGGCAAGTCGCACATCACCGCGAAGAGCCTGGACAAGTACTTAGGCGTGCGTCGGTACAGTTATGGCATCGCTGAGAAAACCAATCAAGTCGGTCAAGTGACTGGATTGGCGTGGACCGAAGTTGGCGGCGAGTTGTTGACAGTGGAGACAGCCGTGTTACCGGGCAAGGGGGTGATAAAGCGCACTGGCAAACTCGGTGATGTGATGCAGGAATCGATTGAGGCCGCCATTTCTGTCGTTCGCGCGCGCGCCAAGTTCTTGGGCATTGCGAATGATTTTTACGAGAAGAATGATCTTCACGTGCATTTGCCTGAAGGTGGTACGCCTAAAGACGGCCCCTCGGCGGGTATTGCAATTACCACTGCCTTAGTCTCGGTGCTGACCGGTATTCCAGTTCGGTGCGACGTGGCGATGACGGGTGAAATCACGCTCCGTGGCGAAGTGCTGCCGATCGGCGGGCTCAAGGAAAAGCTGCTTGCCGCCGCGCGCGGCGGCATCAAGACAGTATTGATTCCCGAAGAAAATCAAAAGGACTTGGTGGAAATTCCGACCGAAATTACGCGGGATTTGAAAATTATTCCAGTACGCTGGATTGATCAAGTGCTCGAAACAGCGCTTGAACGCAAGCCTGTGCCGTTGGTTGAATCCGAGGTGCCGCCGGCGGCAGCTGTGGTTGCGACCAAGGACGAAAAACCGGTGGTTACCAAGCACTAATTGGGAAATTATGGCCGATGGTGCTGGCAAACCGGTCATGACGCGTGTGGCGTCAAATGGAAAAATCGCGGTATGGCCTATCTGGCGCGCTTTTTCGCTTGACACCCGACGGCGCAAAACGCTATAAATTGATTGCTACTTTTGCGCAGCGAACCGTTGTCAACAATGTGGCGCTATCGTGATTGCTGGCCCCATCTCCTCGACGCCGCCAGACTCACCAGACAAAATCCCAATATCCGCTACGTTCTAATTCCCACTACGCGCAACACTCTGACGGCCCTTAGAGAGTCGCGCGCCATTTTTACTTGAGAGGTTTCCCTTGAATAAGACCGAGATGATCGAAACGGTATCCAAATCTGCAGATATTTCCAAAGCAGCGGCTGGGCGAGCAGTTGAGGCAATGATTGGTGCAGTGCGTACCTCGCTGAAGAAAGGTCAGATGGTTACCATCGTCGGTTTCGGAACTTTTTACGTCGGCAAACGCGCTGCGAGAAGCGGTCGCAATCCGCGCACCGGTGTGGCGATTAAGATCAAGGCTGCCAAGGTGCCGAAGTTCAGAGCTGGAAAAGCACTCAAAGATGCGTTAAACTAGCGGACTTTGCAGGGTGCTTAGCTCAGCTGGTAGAGCGTCGCCCTTACAAGGCGAATGTCGGGGGTTCGAGCCCCTCAGCACCCACCAGTAAATCTGGAGCTGCTGTTCTCACTGAAATGTTTTTCTTCAGAGAGCGCATCCAATGGAGTGGTAGTTCAGTTGGTTAGAATACCGGCCTGTCACGCCGGGGGTCGCGGGTTCGAGTCCCGTCCACTCCGCCAACGCATAGGGCAGACCTTCCAGGCTGCCCTTTTTTATTGCTATAGATCGTTATGAAACTGCGCCTATGTTAGAACTCATCCGTTCCGCCGCAAAAACCTGGATTGCCAAAGTCATTCTGGCGCTCATTACCATCCCATTCGCCTTGTGGGGCGTCGAATCCTACATTCGTACTGCACCCGGCACCAATATCATCGCCAAAGTTGGTGGCGACAAAGTCACCGGACAAGAGTTTGATAACGCGGTCAGGACGCAACTCGACCAGCTGCGTCAGCGTTTTGGCGGCCAAATTGATGCATCAATTATGGATAACCCCGAGATGCGCAAAGGCGTACTCGACCAGTTGATCGACCAGCGCGTGCTCGACAAAACAACCAAGGGCGGCACGATGGCCGTAAGCGACGCGCGCCTGCGTGAATTGATTGTCAACAACCCCAATTTCATGGACAACGGCCAGTTCTCTCCAGCACTCTACGAGCGCATCTTGAAGGCACAGGGTTATTCGGCCACGTCGTTTGAAGCTGCATTACGCCAGGACACCGAGCGTCAGCAGTTCCTCGATAGTGTTTCCAACACCGCCATTGTTTCCAACACCGCCATCAAAGCTTACCTGCAAGCCAGCGAACAGTCTCGCGAGATCGCAGTGGTGTTTGTCTCCCCGGCGACCTTCCTCGACAAGGTTAAGGTCACTCCGGAGCAGGCGCAGGCGTTCTATGACAAGAACAAAGCGGAGTTCACCATTCCCGAGCAAGCGCGTGCGGAATACATCGAGTTGTCGGTGGATGCGCTCGCCCCGGCCATCGCCGTCACCGCTGATGAGGTCAAGGCTTACTACGAGACAAACAAAACCCGTTACGTCACCAAAGAAGAACGCAAAGCTTCACATATCCTGATTAGCGTCGCAAAAGACGCGAAGGACGCGGACAAAAAAGCCGCTGAAGAAAAGGCCAACAAGTTGTTCGCACAACTGAAAAATAATCCTAAAGACTTTGCTGACCTGGCGAAGAAAAACTCGCAGGACCCGGGGTCAGCCGCCAACGGTGGCGACCTCGGGTTCTTCAGCCGCGGCATGATGGTGCCGCAGTTTGACAAAGCGGCGTTCGAGGGCAAGAAGGACGAATTGCTTGGCCCGGTCCAAACTGACTTCGGCTACCACATCATTCGTGTCACCGACATCAAGCCGGAGAAGGGTAAGTCGCTGGCCGATGTGACACCAGAGATCGAGGGTGAACTGAAAAAACAGAAGGCCTCGCGCAAATTTGCCGAACTCGCAGAGAAGTTTTCCAACGCCGCGTTTGAGCAACCGTCGTCGCTAAAGGCTGTGGCGGAAGTCACAGGACTGCCGATCAAGCAGTCGCCATTTTTTGCCAAAGGGCAGGCGTTTCAGCCGCCGTTCAATAACGCCAAGTTATCGACCGCGTTGTTTAGCGACGAAGTATTGAAAAACAAGCGCAATACGGAAGCCATCGAAGTTGGTGCCAATACGTTGGTGGTTGCACGTGTGTTGGAATCAAAACCTGCAGTTGTGCGTCCATTCTCGGAACTGCAGATTGGTCTGATCCAGCGCTTGGCGCGCGAGGAAGCAACCAAACTTGCCAAGGCCGATGGTGAGGCGAAACTTGCCGCCCTGAAAGCCGGAAAAGATGAGACTAAGTTTCCGGCTGCGCTTGCCGTAAGTAAGGCAAGCCCGGGTGGACTGCAGTCGGGTGTGATTGAAACGGCCATGCGCGCGAACCCAAAGAGCCTGCCGGCTTATGTCGGATACGCGGACCCATCAGGTACCTATGCGTTGATCAAGGTAACAAAGGTGGTCGAGGCAGCGGTACCGGATGAAGCGAAGCTCACGGCAACCCGCCAACGTTTGCAGCAGACGCTGGGGCAAAAAGAACTCGTGTCGGTGATTGCGCAGCTCCGCAGCGATGTGGGCGTTTCTATCTCGCCGGGTGCGACCGATAAGAAGGCTGAAAAGTAATCCGGGCTGTCGCTCTGCTGCCACGCTGCGCTAGCCGGGCATCTGTTGCTACAGCACGGACAGGTCCGGGCGCACCGATTGCTTCATGCCAAACGGATCACGCGGGTTGTTCTGCTGTGCGATGTCATCAAGGCGCATTTGCACAGTCGCCATGATCTTTGGGTGAGTAATGATGTAAAAGCGCTGGTTGCGAATGGCGTCGAAGGTGATGCGTGAGACATCCGCAGCCGTCAACTTGCCGGATGAAACCGCTTTATGTGTCATGGATTGTGCCAGTTTCATCGACGCGGTCGGACTATCGTCGTTGAGCAATGCCGATGGCCGTACGCGGTGTGATTGGCTGATGCCGGTTGGCACAAATGCGGGGCATAACACGCTGCAATCAAGCCGGCGTCCGTGACCTTCGGCGCTGTCCTGTCCTTGTGCCTGGACCGCACCTAGATCATGGTAGAGCGTCTCTGAGAGTGCCACCACCGCATGTTTGGAAACGTTGTACGCGCCCATGAGTTGTGGGGATAACAGTCCGGCCATCGAGGCGGTGTTGACGATGTGGCCTTCGTACTCCGGATCCGCCTTGGCCTGTTCGAGCATGAGTGGGGTGAAGACTCTGACGCCGTGGATCACACCCCAGACATTGACGCCCAGCACCCAATCCCAGTCTTTGACCGTGTTTTCCCACACCAACCCGCCTGAGCCAACGCCGGCGTTGTTGAAGAGCAGATTAACGCCGCCAAAGGACGAGAGGGCCAACGCGGCGAGGGATTCAACATCCGCCGCTTTGCTGACGTCACAAACTGCGGTGACCGCAGTTGCACCTTTCGCTCCGACTAGCTTTTTAGTCTCGTCGAGCGGCCCCGGTTGAATGTCGGCCAGCACCAAACGCATGCCAAGCCCGGCTGCTGTCAAGGCAAACTCGCGACCAAAGCCAGAACCCGCGCCGGTGATCACCGCAACGCGGTTTGAAAATACTTGCATATAAGAACCCAATCTCTAATAGGGACCGGTGTTTCCAGCCAAAAACGACTGAAAAAGCCCGCCAGTAAAGGACTTTTTTAAAAAGACTAGTGCGGCATTCCCGCGACGACGGTGTTAAACCCCGCGTCGACGTATGTGACCTCACCGGTAATGCCACTCGCCAAGTCGCTCATCAGGAACGCGGCGACATTGCCGACTTCTTCTTGCGTGACGCCGCGTCGGAGGGGCGCATGTTCTTCGAAGAATCCCAGCATCTCACGAAATCCCGCTATCCCGGCCGCAGCTAGAGTCTTGATCGGCCCGGCAGAGATGGCGTTGGCGCGAATACCGCGCGGCCCAAGGCTGGCGGCGAGGTAACGGGTGACGGCCTCAAGGCTCGCCTTGGCGGTGCCCATGGTGTTGTAGTTAGGCACCACCCGCTCCGCACCGAGGTAGGAGAGCGTCAGTAGTGCCGCTGTCGGGTTCATCATCGGCAGTGCGGCTTTGGCCATCGCCGCGTAGCTGTAGCTGGAGATATCGTGTGCGACACGAAAACTCTCGCGCGACAGGCCTTCCAAAAAGTCGCCCATGATGGCCTCTTTGGGCGCAAACGCGATGGCGTGGACAAACCCATCGAAGGTTCCCCATTCCGCCTTAAGGCTGTCAAAACACGCTGCAATCTCGTCGTCGCGTGTGACATCACATGGCAGCACAATTTTGCCGCCGAAATCCGGCACCAGCTTGTGTACCCGGTCTTTGATGCCATCACCTGCGTAGGTGAAGGCCAGTTCGGCGCCTTCGCGATGCATCGCCTTGGCGATACCGTAGGCGATCGAGCGGTTGGAAAGGAGGCCGGTGACAAGTATTTTTTTGTTGGCGAGAAAACCCACGAGTCCACTCCAGAGAGACATAAAATGTGGGAAGAGTTTAGCCTAAGCCACCCCCGAACAAGGAATTCGATGTCGCCAGTAGCAAGTGCGGCCGCAAGACAGATGCCTCCGGCCACATCCAATTCGAAAACTGCATGGCTGCTCGTCGTGGCGGTACAATTCTCCACCGAGGCGTCTGAATGAGCCTGACAAATTCGACACGCAGAATTCTGGTGGTACGTCGCGAGAATATCGGCGATTTAATCCTCACCACGCCGCTGATACGGCTGCTCAGAGAGCAACTGCCCAACGCGCATATCGCCGCGTTGGTGAACTCGTATAACGCACCGGTTCTCGACCAGAACAGTGACCTCGATGAGGTGTTCGTCTATACCAAGGGAAAACACGCCGAGTCATGGTGGGGCAGTCTGGTCGCCCGTTATGAGCTGCTTCGGTTGTTCCTCAAGCTGAGGCGGATGCAGTTTGATGACGTGATTCTCGCCGAGCCGGCGTATACGGCGCGTAACATTCGCCTCGCGCGTTTTGTTCTCGGTAAGCCGTGGTCTTCGGCGGAACGTCGGGTGATTGGTTTTGAGCACGACGATGGAACCAACGCCGGTCTTGACGTGGTGGTTTCAAAGGCAGCCATCGACGGCCTGCACCAAGCGCAGATCATGCTACTCATTGCCAACGCTTACGACATCACACCGCCAGTCGGCACGATGCGTGATCTGCCGTCCTGCCGGGTTGGTCGACCGAAGCCCCCGGCTGTCGTTGGGCTGACAAATCCGCTTCGCATCGGGCTCCATCTCAGCGCACGCAAACCCTCCCAGCGCTGGCCGGTGGAGTCGTTCGCCGCACTTGCAGGGCAAATCCAACAGGCTGGCGCGGTAAAGTTCAGCGTATTCTGGTCTCCCGGGGCCACTGATAACGCGCTTCACCCCGGAGATGACGAAAAAGCGCAGGTGCTGAAAACTCTGCTCGCAGGAACACCCATCGACGTCGACTTCGTACAAACCCACGATCTGGCCACGCTTATCCGTCGATTGGATGGCGTCGACCTGTTTATCTGTGCCGACGGCGGCGCGATGCATATTGCCGCCGGGCTGGGTAAGCCGATCGTGGCCTTGTTTGGGGATTCCGAGCCGATTCGTTGGCGACCTTGGGGCGTGCCGCATCGGCTTCTGCAAGCCGCCTCCCACGACGTCGCAGACCTGTCCGTTGATGAAGTTTCGGTGGCTTTTGACGAACTCGCCGCGGAATGTGGTTTTCAAGGCAAAATTCGCACCGCCAAGATTGAGATATGACGCCGCCGTGACAGGGTTTTCGGTATAGTTGCGTGTCGTTTTCGAGCCCCGTTTTGTTGGTGCCGTAGCGACGGATCGCAGGTCGTTACTTCACTCTGTCCTTTGGAGTATTTATGGGGTTGCAGTCACTAAGCGGTGTATTTGGTCAGCTGACCGCGCTAATTGGTCTGGTGCTGATGGCATCTGGCGCTCACGTGCTGGCGGCATCATCTAATCCCGCCTCCGCTTCCGCCTCCGCCGCCGCTTCCACCTATGTGCCCGACAAAACCAAAGTGCTGCGCTACGCCTTTGAGGTTGCAGAGTCGAGTATGGATCCGCAGAAGGTTTCGGACGTGTACTCCACCATTGTCAACAACGCCATTTTTGATACACCGCTGCGTTATGACTATCTCGCGCGACCGTTGAAGGCCGTTCCGAATACGCTTGTGGCGATGCCAGAAGTCACCGACAACCACAAGACCTTCACTATGCGCGTGAAGCCGGGCATCTATTTTGCCGACCATCCGGTGTTTGGCGGCAAGAAGCGCGAACTGACCGCCGAAGATTACGTTTTTACCATCAAACGATTGTTTGATCCCAAACTCTCCGCGCCGCTGCTGGCCGAGGTTGAAGGATATGTCGTCGGTTCAGATGAGTTGTTAAAGCGAGTCCGCAAAGCCAACAAGATGGATTACGACACGCCGCTTGAGGGGTTACGGGCGCTGGATCGTTATACGTTTCAGATTAAGTTGACCGAAACCAAGCCGGATTTCTTCTATGTGCTAACCGATTGCCGTGTGTCGTGTGCGGTCGCCCGAGAAATCGTCGAACACTACGGTACTGACATCGGCTCCAATCCCGTGGGAACGGGTGCCTACCAACTGACGAGCTGGAAGCGTTCGTCGCGCATGGTGTTTGAATACAACCCAAATTTCCGTGAAGCCTACTTTGAGGGCGAGCCGTCGCCCGACGACAAAGCAGGCCAGGAAATTTTGGCGCAGATGAAGGGCAAACGGTTGCCGCAAGTGTATCGCGTTGAGGTTGCAATTATCGAAGAACGGCAGCCGCGTTATTTGTCGTTCATCAACAATGAATTCGATTTGATCTGGCTGTTCCCGGAAGACTTTGCGAATATGAGTTTTCCCAACCGAACCCTCGCACCGAACCTGAAAAAGATGGGGATTCAGATGCAGCAAGTCGCCGCGCTGGATCTGACCTACATCTACTTCAATATGGAAGACAAGACCGTCGGTGGATACAAGCCAGAGAACGTGGCGCTGCGCCGGGCGATCTCTCTGGGTTATAAGACGGAAGACGAAATCAATATCATCCGTAAGGGCCAAGCGATTCCGGCGCACACCCCGTATGCGCCGGGCGTACAGGGCTGGACACCTGACTTCAGAACGTCAGCCAACGAATACGATCCCGCCAAAGCGAAGGCATTACTCGATCTGTACGGCTACAAGGACGTTGATGGCGACGGCTATCGCGAGATGCCCGACGGCTCGCCGCTAGTCTTGAGAAACAATTCGACGCCGACCGACCGTGATAAACAGTTCGATGAGCTTTGGAAGCGCTCAATGGACGCCATCGGTATTCGTATCGAAGTTACCAAAGGAAAATGGCCAGATTTTCTGAAGGCGTCGGATGCGGGCAAGCTCATGATGTGGCAATTGGGTGGCTCCGCGTCAACACCAACCGCAGAAACTTGGCTGCAATCTCTCTACGGCCCAAACTCCGGATTCAAGGGGAACCGCGCGCGTTTCCAGTTGGAAGCGTATGACGATCTTTTTGCCAAGTCCGAATTACTGCCCGATGGCCCTGAGCGCACCAAGTTGTATCAGGAAATGGCTCGTCTGGTTGTTGCTTACGCGCCGTGGAAGATCAACACGCATCGCATCCTCACGGATTTGTATTACCCGTATCTGGTGGGTTTTCGACGTCCTGCCGTCCAGACACAGAGCTGGTGGCGGTTCGTGGATATTGATGTGCCGCTGATGAAGCAATACGAGGCAAAACGCTGATGGCGAGTTTCCGTGTGATGGTTTCGCGTGTGCTGCTGCTGGTTGCCGCGCTCGTGTCATGGCCGATCCATGCGCAGCCGGATCCCAACAAAGTGCTGCGTTGGGCATTTGAGATCGCGGAGACGGGTTTTGATCCGCCACAGACCTCAGACTGGTATTCTGCTTACGTCTTCGCCAACATTTTTGATACACCGTTAACCTACGACTACCTGGCGCGTCCGGTTAAGTTAAAACCCAACGTGCTGGAAGCCATGCCGGACGTCTCGCCGGACGGCTTGGTTTACACGCTCAAGTTTCGCAAAGGCATTTACTTTGCCGATGATGCCGCCTTCAACGGCCAAAAGCGTGAGCTCGTCGCAGCGGATTTAGCCTATTCGATGAAGCGTTTGTTTGATCCGAAAACGCGCTCACCGAATTTGTCGTATCTCGACGGCAAGATCGCCGGCATGGAAAAGGTTCGCCAAAGGCAGCGTGACAGCGGCGTCTTTGATTACGACATGCCGGTGGAAGGATTTGAGCTGGTTGATCGCTACACGTTGCGCATCAAATTGGTGGCACCGGACTACAACTTCCTCTACATCTTGGCCTATAACGGCGCTTGTGCGATTGTTGCGCGTGAGGTTGTTGAGAAGTACGCCACGGATATCATGGCGCACCCGGTGGGCACGGGACCGTATAAGCTGGAGTCATGGAAACGATCGTCAAAAACGGTTCTGGTTGCCAACCCCGGGTTTCGGCAAGAGTACTGGGAGGCCGAGCCAAACGTGGACGACGCCA
This sequence comes from Rhodocyclaceae bacterium, assembly GCA_020247545.1. Classification (GTDB taxonomy): domain Bacteria; phylum Pseudomonadota; class Gammaproteobacteria; order Burkholderiales; family Usitatibacteraceae; genus UKL13-2. The sequence continues at coordinate 75,750 of JADCIX010000001.1, forward strand.
AGGGTCAGGAAATTGCGAAGAAAATGCGCGGCAAACGATTGCCCATGATCGGTCGGATCGAGTTTTATGTCATCGAAGAAACACAGCCGCGCTGGTTGTCGTTTCGCAACATGCAGCACGACTACATTGATCGGGTGCATCCCGACTTTATCAACCAAGCCTACCCGAACAACAAACTCGCCAAGGACTTGGAGAAGCTGGGCGTGCAAGTCAGTCGCACGGCGGCGATGGAAGTTACCTACGCCTATTTTGCGATGGAGAATCCGGTGGTCGGCGGCTACACACCGGACAAGGTTGCACTGCGCCGCGCTATTGGCATGGGTTACAACGCGCCGGAAGAAATTGCCATCAATCGCAAGGGGCAAGCGGTTGCCGTCCATACGCCGATTGGTCCCGGGGCTTTCGGCTACGAGCCTGATTTCCGCTCGCGTGCCACCGAGTACGACCCGGCAGCTGCAAGAGCGCTGCTGGATGTGTTTGGCTACAAGGACCGCGATGGTGATGGATATCGCGAAAATCCAGATGGGTCGCGCCTTGAGATTCTGATGTCATCCACGCCAACGCTGCGCGACCGGCAGCTCGATGAAGGCTGGAAAAAAAGCATGGAAGCTATTGGCATTCGTATCTCGTTTCCGAAGGCGCAATGGCCTGATCTATTGAAAGAGTCGCTCGCCGGAAAACTCATGAGCTGGCGGCTTGCGTGGGGCGCGGTATACCCGGACGCCGATGCCTTCTACTTGATGCTGTTCGGGCCGAACGCTGGTCAGGCCAATCATGCGCGGTTTAAAAACGATGAGTTTGACCGGCTGTATTTGAAGGCGCGCATGACGCCGCCCGGCGAAGAACGTTTGGCGATGTATCGGCAGATGAATCGTATTTTCCTATCACTGGCACCGTGGCGGCTAGGGGTTGCGCGGATGGACACCGATCTTACGCATGCGTGGATGATTGGTTATCAGCGGCATCCGACTTTGCGCGGCGTTTGGAAAATGGTCGATATGGATTTGGACGTTCAGCGCAAGGTGCGGAAAGAGTAAAAGTCTAGTGTTGGCGGGCGTTTTCAGGCATTTATGGCTGAAACAGCAAGCCAGGCGGATAGTTTCAAATTGGTAGTATTGGCGATGTTGGCCATCAGACGTAAAACGAGGAGTGAGTTTTGTCATCGATTGGCACTCAAACTGTCGAGCATCACATGTCAAGAGTGGTGACGGGGATGTCGCGTGTGCCGTTGGCGTTGTGCTTGACATTGCGGTGGGCTGCATTCTTCGGGGCGATTGTGCTCATCGCGTGTGTATCGACGTTTGCCTCGCCGGTCTTCGCCGCAGACGCGGGGAAAAAGACGATCAAGATTGCCTTCCGCGCGATTGAAACCGGCTTCGACCCGCAAAAGATCGAAGATCGGTATTCGATCGCCGTGTGTGAGAACTTGTTTGAGTCGTTGCTGACCTACGATTGGTTGGCGCGCCCGGTAAAACTGATGCCACAAGTGGTCGAGAAAGTGCCAGAGGGCGAGGAGGGCGGCACACGTTTCACCTTCCGCATTAAGCCAGGCATCTTGTTTGCGGACGATGCAGCGTTTGGCGGCAAGAAACGTGAACTCGTGGCGCGCGATATGGAGTACGCCATCAAGCGCTTCCGTGACCCCGCTGTCCGCAGTCCATACTCGTGGCTCTTCGAGGACAAGATCCTTGGCCTCGATGAGTACGTCGAGAGCATCAAAATAAGCGGTGCCAAGTTTGATTACGACAAGAAAATCGAAGGCATCACCCTTATCGACAAGTACACCATCTCATTCAAGTTACGCTCCCCGGATTACAACTTCATCTACTTTTTTGCGATACCAAACGTTGTACCAGTCGCGCGCGAGGTGATAGAGAAATACCGCGATGACACCATGGCGCATCCGGTCGGTACCGGGCCGTATGTCCTCAAAGAATGGGTGCGTGCCTCCAAGATTGTGCTTGAGCGCAATCCCAACTATCGTGGACACACGCTTAACACCGAGTTTGCCGATGCCAATGACCCTTGGGATCGCGACGCCATCAAGTCGCTCGCGGGCAAAACGCTACCGCTTATAGACCGAGTTGAGATCACGCCTATTGAACAGGATCAGCCGCGCTTCTTGGCGTTTATGGACAACCAGCACGACTACCTTGAAGAAACGCCGCTCTCGTTCGTGTCACAGCTATTCTCGAACGGCCAACTTTCGCCCGCGATGGTAAAGCGCAACGTTCGGGTCTTTCAAGAGACACAGCCGGAGATTGTTTGGGACGGGTTCAACCTAGACGATCCGATTGTTGGCGGCTATAAGCCGGAGAATGTCGCGCTACGACGTGCCATCATTCACGCACATGATGTTCAAGCCGAAATTAGCATCGTCCGCAGCGGGCAAGCGGTGCAAATGCACGGGCCGATTAGTCCTGGGGTTGTCGGATACGACCCGACTTTCCGCACTGCCGAACAACAGTACAACTTGCCTGCCGCCAAAGCGCTGCTGGATTTGTATGGCTACTTGGATAAAAACGGTGACGGTTGGCGCGATATGCCGGATGGCCGCCCGTTAACCATCGAATACAAATACCGCGCCAATGAAAGTGATGCGCGCCAGAGTGCGGCGCTGTGGGTGAAGAACATGGCGGCGATTGGCATTAAGATGACAGCCAAAGAGGTACTGTTTGCGGACTTGCTCAAGGATCGCAAAGTCGGCAAGTTTCAGATGTCCGGTTTTGCGTGGATCGCCGACTATCCCGACGCGCAGAATTTTCTGCAGTTGCTTTACGGGCCCAACACGGATATCTCCAACGACTCACGCTTCAAGCTCGCCGCCTACGATCAGCTGTATTCTGCCGCGCTGAAATTGCCTGACGGGGAAGAGCGCAACCGGTTGTATCGCGAGATGAGTCGCCTCATTGTGGCCTACGCGCCGTGGCGGTTTACCTTACACCGTACGTTTAGTCACTTCATCAACCCCTGGGTGAAGGGTTACAAGAAGCACCCGATCTATTACACCGCGTTCAAATATCTTGATGTTGATCTCGCCATGCAGCGCAAGGTGATGCAACACTAATTTTTTATCCAACGTAACACTGTTTTTTTTGAAGGAGGCCCATGGGTGCCTACATACTAAGAAGAATTGGACAAATGGTGCCGACACTCGCCGGCGTGATGTTGCTCATATTCGTATTGTTCAACGCCGTTGGTGGTGACCCTGCGCTGGTGTTGGCAGGGAAAATTACCAACAAAGAACAAATTGAGAACATTCGTAAGCAGCTCGGGGTGGATCAGCCTTGGTACGTACAGATGGGCTACTTCGGTTTTGAGGTCGCCACCGGCTTTACGTGCACGTGGCGTTCCTTTACCGATAAATCAGAGCCACCGAAGAGTGATCCTAAGGCGGACCCCAAGGCTGCGCCGAAGGCTACACCGCCGAGTGGTTGTCAGGCAGTGCGTTCATGGGCAACCAACGAAGAGGTGCCGAAGATTCTCGCCACGCGCATTGGGCCAACGCTGTCGATCATGATCCCGGTGTTGGTGCTGGAAACCATCATCGCCATCTTTTTGGCGATCGGTGTGGCGTACGTTCGCGGGACGTTGACCGACCGAATGATCATGATGATCTGTACGGTTGCAATGTCCATTTCGTTTTTGGTGTACATCATCGTCGCGCAGTACTACTTTGGCTTTAAGTGGGGTGTCTTCCCGGTGCAGGGTTGGAGCGACAACTTCTGGAAAAACATGGCGAACTACGCGCCGCTGCCGATCATGCTGGCGATTTTTGTCGGCCTGGCACCTGCTTTGCGCCTCTATCGCAGCTTTTTCTTGGACGAAATCAACAGCGACTACGTCCGCACGGCCCGCGCAAAGGGGCTTTCGGAAAACAAGGTGTTGCTGAAACACGTCATGCGCAACGCGATGATTCCCATCATCACCAACGTCGGTATTGCGGTGCCGAGTTTGTTTGTCGGCTCGTTCTTGCTGGAGTCATTCTTCTCGATCCCGGGTCTGGGTCGTGAGATTTTGGTCGCGGTAAACCGCTCGGACTTCCCGGTGATCAAGGCGGCAACCGTGTATCTTGCAATGATCACGATGATCATCAACCTGTTGGTGGACATTACCTATAAGGCCATCGATCCACGGGTGACATTCAAATGACGCATTCCGCCCAAGAGCCAGAGGCGCAGCCTCGCCGCGATTGGCGAGCGGATGCGTCACCCCCGCGCAGGCGGGGGTCCAATCAATTAAGTTATTCCGCCCAAGAGCCAGAGGCGCAGCCTCGCCGCGATTGGCGAGCGGATGCGCTTAGTCGCCAAATTGCCCCGCGCAGGCGGGGGTCCAAGTGTTTTTTGTTATCTGATTGCGTTGCACGTTTTCCCTCTCCCCAACCCCTTTCCGGCAAGTGGCGAGGGGCTAGTCGCTGCGATTCAAGGAGTTCCATATGAGTGCTGTGCTAAATCAACCGCCATCGGCACCTGTTGCCGCACCGCTGCACCAGCCGTCCCCCGGACTTTGGACACTGGCCTGGCGTCGACTCAAGCGCGACAAGATCGGCATGACCGCACTCGTGGTCGTGCTGTTCTTTCTGTTGCTCATGGCAGGTTCATACACGGGTCTGGTCGCCAAGAACTGGTCAAAAGAAGTCGGTGTTTCATACGCCAACCCGAGTTTTATGGCGGGTGCGGAAAATCTGGAGGCGGCGCAGGCGGCGCAGAAAGACACTTCTGCAAAAGTGCCATTCGTGGATTTGTCCGACATTGATCCGCTCGCCCCGAAGTATGAGGAGTGGGCCAAGCGAACCGCAGAAATCAAGATTACCGATACGCCGCGTGCCGATACACTGTTGTTCGGCGGTGATAAATGGGGGCGCGACGTTATTCAGAAGGCCATCAAGGGTGCTGAAACATCGATCTTCGTTGGGCTGATTGCGGCCCTGCTGGCCACCATCATCGGTACGGTCCTAGGTGCCATCTCCGGTTACATGGGCGGCAAGACCGGTGACTTCTTGGAGTGGTTTTACAACGTCTTCACCTCCATCCCGTACATCCTGCTGATCCTGGCCTTCGCGGCGGTATTCAAACGCGGCCTCGATACCATCATCTTCATTCTGGCTTTCACCGGCTGGACGGGTATCTACCGTTTGGTGCGCGCCGAGTACATCAAACACGCCTCACGCGAATACGTCAAAGCCGCGCAAGCCATTGGTGCCTCTCACACTCGCCGTATGTTCGTTCACATCCTGCCAAATGTTTCACACGTTTGTTTGGTTCAGCTGTCACAACACGTTGTCCAGTTCATCAAGGCTGAAGTCATCTTGTCCTTTCTGGGCTTGGGTGTGCCGGTCGATTCCGTGTCTTGGGGCACGATGCTCGCCGAGGCGCAATCGGAGTTGGTGATTGGCAAATGGTGGCAACTGGTCGCCGCGTCAGTCTCGATGGCGCTGTTGGTTACCGCCTTTTCGATGCTCACGGATTCGTTGCGTGATGCGCTCGATCCGAAAATCAAGTGATGGCCGGGGACAACATGGATAACCTACTCGAAGTACAAAACCTCAACGTCAAGTTTCGCCTCGACGGCGGCACGATCTTTGATGCCGTCAAAGGTGTTTCGTTTGACGTGCCGCGCAATTCAACCGTCGCCCTCGTCGGTGAATCAGGTTCCGGCAAATCGGTTTCGGCGATGTCGATTGTGCGGCTGCTACCGCCTGAGCAAGCGATCTTGTCGCCTGACAGCAAGATTCTGTTCAACGACCAGAATTTGCTGGCGCTTGACGATGCACCAATGCGCAGCATCCGCGGCAAGGACATCTCGGTGATTTTTCAAGAGCCGATGACGTCTCTGAACCCGGTCTTCACCTGCGGCGACCAAATCGCCGAGACGCTGCGGCTTCATATGGGAATGACGCGCAGACAGGCATGGAGCCGTGCCGAAGAGTTGATGAATGAAGTCGGCATTCCGACCCCGAAGTTGCGGATGCATTCGTTCCCGCACGAGATGTCGGGTGGGCAGCAACAGCGCGTCATGATCGCCATGGCGATTGCCTGCGAGCCGCAGTTGTTGATTGCCGACGAGCCCACCACGGCGCTCGACGTGACCATCCAGAAGCAGATTCTGGATTTGATCGGATCACTCCAGCAGAAACACAAGATGTCGGTGCTGTTTATCACCCACGATCTGGCGGTGGTCGGTGAGATCGCCGATCACGTCGTCGTGATGCAGCAGGGGGAAATCAAAGAGAAGGGGACGGCAAAGGCAATTTTTGAAGCGCCGCAGCACCCGTATACCAAAGCGCTACTGTCGTGCCGTCCGAATGTTGATTCGCGCCCGAAGCGGCTGCCCGTTATCGAAGATTTCCTGCGACCGGAAGGCTTGCGGTTGGAGAATCTCACGCAGCAAACCCGGGGTTATGCAGATGATGATGAAATCGTGCTCGACGTGCGTAATCTGTCGAAGCGGTTTCAACTCAAGGATGGACTGTTCAAAAAGCGTGAAGTCGCCGCCGTGCAGGGCGCCTCGTTCAAACTCGCGCGCGGCAAAACGCTCGGCTTGGTGGGGGAATCGGGTTCAGGCAAAACCACGGTCGGCCTGACGCTCATGCGTTTGCATAGTGCGTCCGGCGGCGAAGTGCTATTCGACGGCGTCGATCTACTAAAGCTCTCCGAGAAGCAGATGATGAAGTACAAACGTCGCATCCAGATTGTGTTTCAGAATCCATACGCCTCGTTGAATCCACGCTTTACCGTCGGCCAAATTTTGCTGGAGCCGATGACCATCCACAAGATTGGTGCCAACGAGCAAGAACGTGTGCAGATGGCAATGGCGTTACTCAAGCGCGTCGGTATGCCAGAGGTATCGTTCTACAAATATCCGCACGAGTTCTCCGGCGGTCAGCGGCAGCGTATCGCCATCGCGCGATGTTTGACGATGAAGCCGGACGTGCTGATTTGTGATGAGTCGGTATCGGCACTGGACGTCTCCGTACAGGCACAGGTGCTCAACCTCCTGCAGGACCTGCAAGACGAGTACAAGATGAGTTACATCTTTATCTCGCACGACTTGGCGGTGGTGAAGTACATTTCCGATCAGGTCATGGTCATGTCCGAGGGGAATGTTATTGAAGTCGCCAACTCTGATGAGATCTATCTCCACCCACAGCAGGAATACACCAAGAAGTTATTGGGCTCTATTCCCAAGGGATGGCAGGAGGGGAAGCGAGCCGCTTAGCAACGTGCTTGCGGACGTTATAGCAGCGGCAAAACTGGCTCCAGCCCGGCGCAACTCTTCTGCTTGTACGTGCGAGTTGGAGATGACTGAAACGGGTGTCCAGAGTTGGTTGCCGCGTCAATAGACAATAGCAGTGCCGTTCACGCGAACGCTATATTTGGCGAGCAGTTTCAGCCAAATTTTGCCGAACACACTCGTGCATAAACTAGATGGAATCTACATTGAGCAGAACATCTCGCGGGTCAGCGAGATGAGTTTGATGATGCGTGGATCTTCAATCCGGTACAGTATCCTTTTGCCCTCACTTCGGCTGGCGACCATGCCGCTGGCTTTCAGGATCGCCAAGTGCTGGGATACATTGCCTTGGGTGGTGCCTACCGCCTCGACAATTTCCTGAACGGAAATCTCCCCCGACGAGAGCAGGCATAACACTTTGATCCGTAGCGGGTGGGACATCGCCTGCATCGCCACAGCGGCTTCTTCAATGTTCTGAGATTTGCCAATCAGGTCAAAAATGTCGGTGTTGGCGTCTGTAAGGCGCGCGGCACGTCGTTTGAAGGTGCGTTGTGGTGCGCCTGTGTCGATTGTTTTTTTCGCGGTAGCCATTGGTGAACTCTATCTGAATACTTCATAGGGGTGCGCCTTAAAGTGGGTGAGTGGGCGAGCGATTTTTCGCCTGACCGACCAAAGCATAGGGGGCTATGCTGGGGGAGGAGGGCGCGTGTTTGGCAAACTCGGGTCTGTCGAAGCGCCCGAGGGTGAACGTGCAGCCCGCATTCACGGCAAAAGAGGAACGAGCCAAATCGCTTATCCACCCATTCAGATTCAGCCTCATTAGGCGCTCACTGATCAAAGCTACGTAGCGGGATTATTGTGCGGAATCCGCCAAGCCTCGACGAAGAAACTGTTCTGGCCATCTAATGGTCTCGCATCTTTTGGTAAAGCTCTAATTCTCAAAACCCGTCTGGAATTGCGCGCTGGCAATGACTGCGCGGCGGCGGGAGCCGCCGCAACCGACCCCAATCCGGCCTACGATTTGCCCGACAAGCGGTCGTTCAAATGAGCAACAACATTGTTGGGTAGTGGCGTTGCGAGTTTAGCGTCATCTAGGGTTGAACCGGCACAAACCCGGATGGACTCGAGCCTGCATTCGCAATCACAGTTGGTGCTGCACCGTTGTCGTTCAGCAACCAAAGAGTAAGCGTCCCATCCGGTCGCTTCCAAACGACGTCCATAATGCCGTCTCCGTTGAAGTCGCCTGCTGCGTAGAACTGCCAAGACGGGTCGGCGGTGAGAATCGGCAGTGTCGTTGAAGTGACCTGAAGAGCGCTGCTAGTACAAGACGCATTTTGGTCGTCCGGTAAGCCGGTGTACGTTGGCAAGCTCAAACCGGAGGCGTTGAGCGCAATCAACGACACAAGTCCCGTGGAGTTGTCTCGAACTAGGATATCGCCTCTGCCATTGCCCGTGAAGTCTGCCAACTTCAGCGCGGTCAAGTTCGTGGGGATATTCCCGATTAAGACGTTAGCGCAGGTGCGATTTGCTGTTGCCATCAGCGCCCGCGCCTGATTGGCAGGACTGACATAGACCATATCCGCAGCGCCATCGCCATTTAGGTCGGCTGCGCCGAGAAGGGTCCAGTTGAGGGGCGCACCACCACGCTTACGTACCTGAGTAACAGCGCTGCCGTTGGTAAACCAGATGTATGATACGCCGGTATCAGGGGAGTCAGTTACAACGTAACGCCAAACGAGATCGCCAAAGCCGTCGCCATCGAGGTCGCCCCCCGCCTGTACATCCCAGACTTGTTTGACCTGTCGCCAGAAAACTTCATTCGATGGCGAAAAACCCCGCCAGATTTTGATGTCACCGAACGTTCCTTGCGTCATATTCTGGAAGGCAAGGTCTGACTTCCCGCTTCGGAAAAAGTCGCCTACACCAACCAAACGGTAACTTGGGCCTGGGTCCTGAAGTGCGCTAAATTGGAATCGGTTATTAAACAAGCGTGCGACTTGAAGTTGTGCTGAAGCGGACCGGACGACGATTGCGCTTTTGCCGTTGCCATCTATGTCAATCCCACCACGCCTAGAAAGCTGAATTGGCCCCGATAACGATCGAATTGTTCGAGTCAGCGAAAAGTTCGGACAGTTGGTCGTGCTGCTAGCCGCTAAAGACAAGCAGGAGGCCACATTCCAAGAATAGATGCCCGGGCCAAAATTGCTTACCGTAAACCCAGTTGAAGTTTGGGTAGGCGGCAACGCGGGTGTTAAGACATCGGTGCCAGTTGTTCGGTTAAAGATATAGAACGAGTAGCCTGCCGCACCTTCAACCCTACTCCAAGAGAAGTCCACGGAGCCTCCATTAATCACTGCTTGGTCAGCTGGCGAAACCAGAGTCGGTGCTGGCGGAGAGGGAGTTAGCTCGTCAGCGCTACCCGGGTAGTAGACCGGGGTCGGTTTTCGGTACAAACCAACTGACGACCCGAGCTGACCCATTGCATTACTACCCCAGCAAACGACGGCATCGCCGACCGTGGCGCAAGTGTGCGACACGCCTGCCGCGATGGACGCCACCCTGCTACCGGGGGCGATTACGTCAACTGGAGTATTACTAAACGCTATTCCGTTTATACCCTGTAGGCTTCCCCAACACTTCACCCCCCCGGCAACAATTGCGCAAGTATGATAAGGGCCCACTGCAACTGCAGTAACACTGTTACCCGCCGCAAACACCTGAACCGGCACTCGGCTGTTGCTGTAAGACCCGTTGCCTAGCTGTCCACTGCTACCGTGGCCCCAACATTGCAGGCCACCGTTGACCACCGCGCAGGTGTGGAAGGTACCCGCGGAGACACTGGTGGCACCGGTACCAGCCGCGATTGATTGCACCGGCACGTTGGAGTCTGTCGTGCTGTTGTTGCCCAACTGGCCGTACTGGTTCCAACCCCAACACCGCACGCCGCCACTGACGACCGCGCAACTATATGAATTTCCGGCGGTAACAGCAACTGCGCCAAGCCCTGCTGCAATTGACTGCACCGGTGTATTTGAACCAGAAGTACTCCCGTTACCCAACTGGCCACTTCCTCCATTTCCCCAGCACTGCACGCCGCCGCTGACTACAGCACAAGTATGGTATCCGCCCGCAGCAACTTGACCAACATTACCGGTAATGACTTGAACGGGCTGTGATGCGGAGGTCGAACTACCGTTACCAAGTTGACCGAACCTCCCGTCTCCCCAACAGCGAAGCGCTCCCGCAACCACGGCACAAGCGTGCTGATTGCCCACAGCAATGCTGGTTGCGCCAGAGTTCGCGGCAACCACCGAGACCGGTGTTGTGCTGTGGTTAGAAACACCATCCCCAAGGCCAAACTCATTAGTTCCCCAGCATGACACGCCTCCGCGTACCAACGCGCACGTCTGGCTCTCGGACGAGGCGACTACAGTGGCATTTCCGCCGGCAGCAATTGCGACGGTTGGCGGCAAAGTAGAGGAGCTGCCATCGCCTACTTGGCCGCTCGCATTATTACCCCAGCACAATGTCTGCCCATTGACGATGGTACAGGTATGCGCAGCTCCGGTCGCTACGATCGTCGCGCCTGACTTGGCCGGGATCGTTTGTAGCGGCACCGAACTTGGGCTCGCACCACTATTGCCGAGCTGACCACTTGTGTTTAAGCCCATACATCGCACACCGCTGTCAATCACGAAACACGTGTGTCTGGCACCGCCCGCTACTGCCGTCACCCCACTTCCCGAAGGAACGACCTGCACGGGAACACTGGATTGGCGCGTGCTGCCATTTCCTAGCCTGCCATCTGATCCCTCCCCCCAGCAGCGCAGCCCGCCGTTAACCACGGCACAACTATGCCATTGACCGGCCGCAACGGAAGTCGCCCCGCTACCCACAGCAATTGCCTGGACTGGGGAATTAGCAGAGACGCTACTGTTGTTGCCCAACTGCCCAAAGGCGCCGTTGCCCCAACATTGCACTCCGCCATTGACTGCGGCGCAGGTATGGTAGTCGCCGGTGGAAACTGCAGTGACGTTGCTACCCGCTGGGATAACGGATACGGGTACAGACCGGTTTGAGGTGTTGCCGGTGCCAAGTTGCCCGGTGTTGTTGTACCCCCAACATTGCACGCCCCCGGCTACAACCGCACACGTATGCTGAGAACCTGCCGACACGGCAGTAACGTTGCTGCCGCTGGGAATAGCCTGCACAGGGGTATTAGAGTATGCGGTACTATTGTTTCCAAGCTGACCGTATGCACCGTAGCCCCAACACTGTGCACCACCGTTCACCACCGCGCAGGTGTGGTATGTCCCTGTGGAAATTTCGGTGACGTTGCTACCTGCCGCAATGACTTGAGTTGGCGAAGAGTTGTTCGAGTAATTGCCCGTCCCGAGCTGACCATAAGAATTCCCGCCCCAGCATTGAACCCCGCCGTTCACGACGATACAGGTGTGAGATCCGCCTGAACTGACGCGCGTCGCCGCTGGTGGCGATAGGCTTGGGCGTGCTCGCACTTCGATATTTGTGTTCAGCGTTGCCGACTCAATAGAATTGGTATAGCGAATCGAGACCGAATAAGTCCCGGGTTGGGCGCTCGTGCTTCCTGAAATCGTTAGGTTACCAAGACCATCATAGGTGGCGATCAAACCGGCTGGAAGCCCAGAAACGCTGACTGAATTTGGTGGCTGAGAGCCACCAATCAGCAATCTGCCAACGTATGTTTGACCTGCCTGCACGACCGGAAAAGTGGAAGCCACCAGTTGCGCGCTAAAATCCAGAACTTCGATAGTCTGCGTAACCGGCTCGGCGGGTAAGAAATTACGGTCACCCACTTGAAATGCCTTGAGCTGACAGGATCCGCGCTTTACCAAGGTTACAGTCCTGTCATTCGCCAAACAGACTGATGGCGTCAAGCTTGTAAAGATTAGCGGTAGGTTTGACGACGCCGAAGCGTTTGGCGTCGTCGTACCGGCAGACACTCTCACTGATTGACCTGCAGGGAAACTGATTGTCTGCGCCGCGCCGTCCCCAACGATATCGACCGACGGATTGGATGCGCGAAAGACGCCTCTCCCGTACGTCGCAATAAGCAGGGTTCGGTTATCAAACCACTGCAAGTCTTCAATCGCGACACCCGGCGCAAGTTCTGGCGCCAATTTCCATGAAGCGCCATCGTTCTCGCTTGTGTAAAGCCCAAACTCAGTCCCTGCGTAGAGCATTGTATTTTTCAGGGGATGTTGCGTCACCGTGTATACATAACGATTACCCAAATTGCCGGTAATGTCCTGCCAGGTCGCTCCGCCATCAATGGTGCGAAAAATGGATTTGCTTGCCTGGGTGTAGCCAAACGTCGCATAGACTCGATTGGAATCTGACTGGTCAATGAAAAGCCGCGTCCCATACCCCCAAGTTCCGATGGGCAATTTAAAGCTCTGCCAACTCGGAGTAGCGTCGAGAGCGTTTGAAGTCTTTTGCACTAGGCCGCCGGCCTGTCTAATCACCCAAACGACGTTCGCGTTACTTGGCGCAGCCGTTGCCGCGACAATGTTGTTTTTTGCGTCCGTAGGGTCAGGGCCGAGAATTTGCTTTCGTGTTGGTGCCGTGGTCCAAACATCATCGCTCGCCCAAAGCGACGTGTTCATCATGTAAACTCGGTTCGGGTTATTTCTGTTTTGTTCGATGTAGGTGAAAAAGGGGTCCGATTCCGAGCCTGACCAAATTGTCTTGGAGGTAACCCCTGTCTCGGTCAAATTCACTTGTGAAACTGCACCCTGCTGATAGGTCGTCAAAAACTGAAACGGGTTGTTCGGATTAAACGCCGCACGCATGCCGTCGCCGCCGGTCGGCTGCCACCAATTGGCGGCGTCGCCCCGATACATCGTGGTGCCGTTGTCCTGCAGGCCCGTGATGATTGCGCCTCCCAACCATGCAGAACCATTAACATAGTAGCTCTGGGTGATGCGTAGATCGTTATTCAGGTACGTCAGCGGCCCGACCCTCGTCCTATAGTCTGCGTATGAAGCAGGATCCACTCGCAGTTGCGTCACATCATCTGCACGCCAAATGCCGCCATCATTGCCAAACCATACCCGCCGATTAGTAGACCCGTTGAAGTTGGGGTCAGTAAGAATAACGTGGTGATCCGCATGGAGCAATACGTTCAATCCGCCGTTGGCGTAGGCTGGCTCTGGGAACGGCAAGTTGACCGAAGAGACCGGTCGGGTCGCATAGTCATTAACCATAGCCCATGTGCTGCCGCCGTCCAACGACTGCAGCACGACAATTTCGCCTAACAGGAGATGGTTGGCGTTTGTGGGATTTACCCAAAGGACATGGTTGTAGCCACCTTGGGATCGAGCATTAGCCCCCCAAGTTGAAGACGAGGCGCGCGCCAAATACACCCAGTCGTTGCCGCCGTTATCGGAACGCCAAATTTCATAGCGTTTATTGGCATCGCCAGATTTTGCGGTTATCGAGGCATAGACTCTTCCGGGGATGGATTTCGCATATGCGAAGTGGATATCGCGAGACTCACTTCTGTCATCACCCGGGAATCCGTTCGCATAACGCCAAGTCAATCCGAAATCACCTGAGACCAAGATGCCTCGATAGTCCGTATTGGCGATAAGGTTGTTGGCGTTGTTTGGGTCCTGGCGCAGCCATTTGACTCTGGAAAATGACGGGCTGTTGCCAGAAGTTACGCTCGTATTCAGTCGCTGCTGCCATGTCGCCCCACCATCGCTACTACCCCAAATTCCCTCATAGTCCGCAGAAACCAGCATCAAATTTGACTGCGTTGGGTGAATCACAATACTCCGTGCCAACGCAAGGGCGGTGCCGGCGCCACCGGCAGGTTTGATCAGGGTCCAACTATTGCCACCGTCTCGAGTGACGATGATTCCAGGACCAGACGAGTTTGCGTATTCCCCAGTCGTCGCAAAAATCGTATTCGGATTTCCCGGCATCATCGTCAGGCTAAATATGCCGACATAACCCAGCGCATCCGTTGTAGACCGCCACGAGTTACCTCCATCCAAGGATTTCCAAACCCCTCCCGTTACCGCGCCCAACCAAACGATGTTGGGGTTCGTTGGGTCTACAAGAATCGAGCGAATACGACCGCCGACATTGCCCGGACCCAGGTTGTCCCAAACCGCCGCGCCCTTTCGATTGAAGCCTGGCTGTGTCGACAACTCGGCAAGCGCCGCTTCTCGCTCTTCGAATGCTTGTTTCGCAGCGGCAGCGTAGCGTTTTTGATGCCCTTCAATGTCGCCCCCCATCCGCAGCAAGCGAAAGTATTGGTCTGCGCCGCCGGGGTACTCACCGGTTCGGGCCACCACGCCTTTAGTAAGGTGTCTGATCTTTCTGTCGGCCGAGGCTGCGCAAAAGTCCTTTAGTGAAACCGCCCGGTTTTTGAGCACCGTTTCAAGGTTTGCGGCCGTGATCTGCAAGCTCGCAGAAACGCTTTCGATTGTTGGCTGTTCAGGGCATGAAACCGTACTCAGCGACTTTTGAATAATCGGATTTGAAATTGCATATTCGGGAGCTGGCACTGTCGAACATCCAGTAAGAGCCGTGATCGCCGCTGCAATCAAACCGTTAACTGTTTTCATCGTGATCCCACTTTCTTACGTTTTTTTGGTGAGGCTGGTTGTTGTTAATTTATAGATTTATGAAACCAAGTGTTCGCGCCGCTTCAATATTGACCCAGGCTGCCGATTGAAATTTGATCTAGCCTGAATACTTCATGGGTCGCCTGCCGTTTCGAAGTATGTTAGCTGGTGGCGATGTGCAAAACAATTTGGGTTTACCGTTTTGTTGCGGTGCAGCGTGACTTCGTATTAGATTAGCCTAATATTAGCCGAACCTTATATCATCATATCCACTACACCCCACCACGCCCCACTACGCCGCGTTTATGCTGCGGGCTAATCGGAACCAGCAATATGGCAGAGCAACCTAGCAGCGGACGGATCACCAAGGCACCGGAAAATTTTCTCTCGCCGGCAATGATTGCCGACGTTCAACGCGGACGCCGTGACTTTCTACGCGGGGCCTTCGCCGGTGCCTTGAGCGGCGCGGGTGCGGTCGTTGCAAGCGGTGCCGCCGCACAGACGCCATTGCTTGGCGACCCGAACATTCTTGAGTTGCCCGAACACACCAAGGGCTTGGGCCAACCGGTTGCCGCCACACCCTACGGCATGCCGTCTAAATATGAAGCGAATCTACAGCGACGCGAAAGCCCGGGATTGACCCGTGTCTCCGCCGCGTCAGTGTCATTTTGCCCGCTACAGGGACTGTTTGGCATCATCACGCCTAGCGGGTTGCACTTTGAACGACACCACCAAGGCTGGTGGGACATTGATCCGACCAAACATCGTTTTATGATTAACGGCTTGGTGAAAAATGCCAAGGTCTATACGATGGATGATCTGATGCGGCTACCTTCGGTATCGCGCATGCACTTTATCGAGTGTGGTGCAAACACCGGCATGGAGTGGGGCAATGTCGCGGTGCCAACCGTCCAATATACCCACGGCATGTTGAGTTGTTGTGAATTCACCGGTGTACCGCTTTCCGTTCTGCTGGAAGACTGCGGCTTCGATAAGTTGAAAGGCAAATACATTCTTGCTGAAGGGGCGGATGGCTCAAGCATGACGCGCAGCATCTCGATTGAGCGCGCGCTGGATGATTGTTTTGTGGCGTATGCCATGAACGGCGAGATGTTGCGCCCTGAGAACGGCTACCCGCTGCGACTGGTGGCACCGGGCATTCAAGGCGTGAGCTGGGTGAAATGGTTGCGTCGTTTGGAAGTCGGCGATAAACCCTACGCCACCAAAGACGAAACCGTGCATTACATCGACTTGATGCCCGATGGCACCCATCGGCAGTACACCAGTATTCAAGAGTGCAAGAGTGTCATCACTACCCCGTCAGGCGGCCAAACACTAATGGACAAGGGCTTTTACAACGTCAGTGGGCTGGCCTGGTCGGGTCGCGGCAAGGTTAAACGCGTCGATGTTTCTTTCGACGGTGGCCGCAACTGGCGGACGGCCAAGTTAGACAGCCCGGTTCTCTCAAAATGTCTGACAAGATTCAGCATCGGATTTAACTGGGATGGCAGCCCGGCGATTTTGCAAAGCCGTGCGATCGACGAAACCGGCTACGTGCAGCCGCAAATGCGCCAACTTCGTCAGGTGCGGGGGACACGTTCGATCTATCACAACAATGCCATTCAAAGCTGGAAGTTGGATACCAATGGCGAAGTGTCTAACGTACATGTGGGTTAGGCGCGCCGTGAGTCGTCTGCACAAGCCATTCTTGGTCGCCACAGCGTTGCTGGTCGGCACAAGCGCACTCGCGCAACAGAAGTACCCCGGCATTGGTCGTGCGGTAACGCCTGCAGAAGTCAAGGCTTGGGATATTGACGTTCGGCCAGACTTCAAGGGGCTTCCGCCAGGTTCTGGTTCAGTGGCAATTGGCCAACAAATCTGGGAGGCCAAGTGTGAGTCCTGCCACGGTACGTTTGGTGAATCCAACGAGGTCTTCACACCGATTGCAGGCGGAACGACCAAGCAGGACATGGAAACCGGGCGTGTCGCTAGCCTAAGGCGGTCGGATTTCCCGCAGCGCAGCACCCTGATGAAACTTTCGCAGCTCTCGTCCTTATGGGATTACATCAATCGCGCCATGCCTTGGAATGCGCCGAAATCGCTGACAACGGACCAGGTGTATGCGGTAACCGCGTACATCCTGAATCTGGGGGATATCATTCCGTCTGATTTTGTACTCTCTGACAAAAACATCGCCGAGGTGCAGTCACGGTTGCCGAATCGCAATGGGCTGGTTACCTTTATGCCGATGTGGGACGTGCGCGGCAAAGGCGATGTGACGAATACGGCGTGCATGGCCAATTGCGCCAGGGAGGTAACACTGTCGTCAACCATGCCGGATCATGCGCGTAATGCACACGGCAATATCGCCGAGCAGAATCGGCTTGTTGGCGCGGTGCGCGGGGCCGACACCACCAAACCACCACCGCCGGTCATGGCGTCCACTCGCGAGGTGCCGATGGCTGCACCCGCCCCGTCGAAGGCGGTGACGGGCGCAGAGTTGGCGCGCAAAAGTACCTGTGTCGCCTGCCATGTCGCAAACCGGAAACTGGTCGGGCCAAGTTATGCCGATATTGCCAAGAGATATGCCGGTGACAGCTCAGCCGTTGCCAAATTGATGGACAAGGTACGCAAGGGAGGATCCGGCGTATGGGGTGTCATCCCAATGCCACCGCATCCGGAGCTGACAGACGCCGATATCAAAATGCTGGTGGAGTGGAGTTTGCAGGGTGGTAAGTAGTCATTGTGCGTTTTTGGGGTTGATCTGCAGCAAGGATTGTTTGGCAGATCAATGTGCGAAGTCTTGTATATTCTTCAGCTTGCCTCAAGTAAAAGTACGTTTCTTTAGATTGCAAAGGGATAAACATGAATAGACGCGAAGTACTAAAGGCTGGCAGCAGCAGCACCGTCATGGCATTGATGATGAGTGCCGGACTACTCAGAGCAGGTGATGTCGCGGCGCAAGAGTGGAACAAAAATGCGTTTGAAGCCAAAAACCTTAACGATACGGTGAAGGCGCTCGGTGGAACAGCTGCCACCGAATCCAGGGATATCACGTTTGTGAATGCCCCCGATATTGCGGAAAACGGTGCCGTTGTGCCGGTTGGCGTGCAAAGCAAAATTCCGAAGACGGAAATGATCGCGATTTTGGTGGAGAAGAATCCGAACTCGCTTTCAGCGGCGTTTACGATTCCAGAAGGTACCGAGGCCACCGTTTCGACTCGTGTGAAGATGGGACAGACATCCAATGTACACGCCGTGGTGAAGGCGGACGGGAAGTTCTATTACGCGACGAAGGAGATCAAGGTAACCCTGGGTGGATGTGGCGGCTAGAAGCGGCGTCTTTCGATGTGATGCGGCGTTGCTTCCTCGTTTTGTTCGCTCATGTATAACCCATACATGTCGCTCACAAAGCCTTCGTCGCGCCTTGCCTGACATCGAAATACTTGCTTCTAGTTTTGCAACGATCGCCCACACAACGAAAAAAACGATACGTAGGAATTAGGAGAAATTCATGGCAGATCCGATGAGAATTCGCGCCCAGATGGCGGGCAATATGGTTGAAGTACGTGTCTTAATGGCACATGAAATGGAAACCGGTCAGCGGCGCGATGCGGCCGGCAAAACGGTCCCAGCATGGTTCATCCAAAGCGTGACGGCAACGTGCAACGGTAAGACGGTGCTGTCCGCCCAGTGGGGCCCGGCAGTGTCGAAGAATCCGTTTCTCTCCTTCCGCTTTAGTGGTGCCAAGGCGGGTGACAAAGTGATTGTCACTTGGACGGACAATAAAGGTGACAAGCGGACCGACGAAGCGGTGATCTCGTAATGAACGCGCCACGCTTGGCAGCAGCAGGGCTGGCGGCGACCATTATGGTCGCCTCAGGTTGTGCAGTGGTGGTCGGCAACGAGACCACCAAGCCTGCTCAGGTATCGACCGCACCGGTAAAGGTGATTTATCACGTCAGCGAAGGCAGTGACCAAGCGACCAATGCGCTGCGCAATATTCGCAACCATCTGTCGGCTGATCCCACGGCGAAGATTTCCGTGGTGACACATGCAAACGGAATTGATTTTCTGCTGGACGGTGCAAAAGACAAGAACGGCAACGACTACATGTCGAACGTGCAGGAACTGGTCAAGCGTGGGGTGGATTTCCGCGTATGCCGTCTGACACTCGAGCGGCGCAACATTGACGCAAAAAAGGTAATTGAGGAAGCCCGTTTGGTGCCGAGCGGTGTTGCCGAGGTTGCCCGGTTGCAGGCGCGAGAAGGGTACGTGTATCTGAAGCCTTGATGTTGGTAGCCATCAGTTTTTGAAGTATGAAGTAATGCAGCAAAGAATTTTTCATGCGCCGAAGAGCGCAGATCGCAGATCACATATGCAGTTCCAATACTTGGAGGACGACATGTATCGAACCATAAAACCCACCGCCGTAAAGTGGCTGGCAGCGGTAGCTGCCTTTGGTCTTATCGCAGCCGGCACCGCCGGCGCCCAGGCACCCGCCCCCAAAGCAGCAGCCAAACCCGCAGCGGCGAGCAAAGCGGTCGCCGCCCCTGTAACTCCTGCAAAAAGTACCGACGCCACCGTTCGCGAGATCGAGAAGTACCGCGAGGCGCTGGCCGACGGCAACCCCGCAGACCTTTGGGAAGCACGTGGTGAAGATCTCTGGAAACAGAAGCGCGGCCCCAAGAACGCGTCTTTCGAAAAATGCGACCTCGGCCTCGGTGAAGGTGTGGTGAAGGGTGCGTACGCCAAGTTACCACGTTACTTTGAAGACACAGATCGTGTGCAAGACCTCGAGTCGCGTTTGGTCACCTGTATGGTGATGCTGCAGGGCTTCAAGTATGACCAAGCCAAACGCGCGCCGTTTGGCTCAGCAGAAAATAAGTCCAACATGGAAGCACTGGTGGCCTACGTTACCGCGAATTCCCGCGGTGCAAAGATGAACGTCTCACTCAGTCACGCGAAAGAAAAAGAAGCCTACGCCATTGGCAAGAAGATGTTCTTCCATCGCGGTGGGCCGCATGACTTTTCATGTGCAACCTGCCATGCGCAGGACAACATTCGTATTCGTTTGCAGGATCTGCCGAATCTGACCAAGCAAGAGCCTGCCCAGCGCGCCTATACCAGCTGGCCGGCCTACCGGGTGAGCCAGGGCGAACTTCGTTCGTTCCAGTGGCGTCTGTTTGATTGTTTCCGTCAACAACGCTTCCCAGAACTTGATTTCACCTCCGAAGGTTCTGTGGCTTTAACCACCTACCTTGCTCGTAATGCGAATGGGGGCATTTTTAACGCACCCGCAATCAAGCGCTAAGGGGATAGACATGAAGACAACTTATTTGATGGCAACCCTCGCGCTGGTCGCCGCGACCAGTGCTCAGGCACAAACCAAGGCACCCGCGCCAGACCGCGCTACTGAAGTCATGAAAGCCGCATTTAAAGAGCGCGGGCAAGCCAAGCTTGATCGGCTCAATCAAGACAAGGCAATGGAGTTGTGTACCAAGTACACCGTCACGCCGATCCCAAGAAAACTTGCGGCAGAGATCGAAGCCGAGAATGTAAAGACGATTCCGTTCCCTGCTGATGGCAAATACCTTGGCGACTGGAAAGCCGGTGAGCGCATCGCGCAGTCCGGCGTCGGCATGCAATTTACTGACAACCCGGCGAACCCAAGTGGAGCCAACTGTTATGCCTGCCATAAGCTTGCGCCGCAGGAATTGTCATACGGCACCATCGGGTCGAGCTTGTATCAATTCGGTAAGCTTCGCGGTTATTCACCAGACATTGCCAAGTATGCCTACGGCAAGATCTACAACTCACAGGCTTACGCTGCTTGTTCGAATATGCCGCGCTTTGGGCACAATAAAATCCTGACCGAAACGCAGATCAAGGATTTGGTTGCGTTGCTGATGGATCCAGAATCACCCGTCAACAAGTGACCGATTTTCTATAAAAATTTTGGTGAAATTTTTTCTAGAAAATCGTCATCCCGGGCGAAGTCAAGGGATCTGCTCTTGAAGCGACGAACAGCAGATTCCTCCACTTTCCCCGGACCAAGTCCGGGGTTCGGTCGGAATGACAGTGTGGTTGGTTAAGTGAAATCGTAGCAGCCCAATTGCCCGGGTGACCCTGTTCACAAAAGTCCCTGTCATCCCGAGCGAAGTCGAGGGATCTGCTTTTAACGACGATCAAGGAGGCAACATGAAAGAACTATCTTGCATCATTACCGCCGCAATGCTGTTAGGCGCAAACGCCACTGCGGCACACGCCGCCCCCGCAGCGCCAGCGACCTTTTCACTCAAACAACTCACTCTTGAAACCGCCCAGCGCGCAGCACAAGCAGCACTTGATAAGTGCCGCAAGGATGGCGCACAAGTGGCCGTTGCGGTGGTTGATCGAGGCGGGAATACCCAGGTGATGTTGCGGGACCGTTTTGCCGGAGCGCATACGCCGGACACTGCCGTGAACAAAGCCTGGACGTCTGTCAGCTTCAAGATCAGCACCACGGAGCTTGGCAAAGAGACGGAGCCCAACAAACCTTCCAGCGGCATCCGTCACATCGCGCGCGTCGTGACTGTCGGTGGCGGCCTGATGATCGAGGCGGGTGGGGCGCTACTCGGTGGCATCGGTGTCTCGGGTGCGCCGGGTGGTGCGATGGATGAGGCTTGCGCACAAGCGGGCATTAAGGCTATCGCGGACGATCTCGAGTTTTAATGCGCGGGCCGGCACAACTTGTAATGATTGGCCACTGAGCTCCCCCGTCCCCGCGAACAACCACAAGGGTTTCGCCGGGCGGGGACCCAAGTTAGGAAAACAACATGAGCAGCATGAATCGACGCGAGTTTCTCAACGTCCTAGCAATCGCCTCTGCGGGAGGCTTGGCATTGGATCAAAGCTCGGCACTTGCCGCACAACCTGCCGGTGGCGCTGGTGCCATGTACGATTTGCCGAAGTTCGGCAACGTACACCTGTTGCACATGACCGATTGCCACGCGCAGCTCAAACCTATTTACTTTCGTGAACCAAACGTAAACTTAGGCCTCGCCGGTGCAAGCGGCAAAGCACCGCATCTTGTTGGTGAAAAACTTCTCAAGCAGTTTGGGTTGCGCCCCGGCACACGCGAGGCTCACGCGTTTACGTATTTGAATTTTGAAGCTGCGGCAAAAACTTACGGCAAGGTGGGTGGGTTTGCGCATCTTTCCACACTTGTGAAGCGCTTGAAGGCGAGCCGCCCCGGTGCGCTGCTGCTTGATGGCGGTGACACCTGGCAGGGTAGTGCAACGGCGTTATGGACCAACGGTCAGGACATGGTGGATGCGTGTTTGGCGCTAGGCGTGGACGTGATGACGGCCCACTGGGAAATGACGCTGGGCGACAAACGCGTCAAAGAAATCATCGAAAAGGATTTCAAAGGCAAGGTGGATTTTGTTGCGCAGAACATCAACACCACCGACTTTGGCGATCCGGTATTTGCGCCGTTCACGATGAAAGAAATGAACGGTATCAAAGTCGCCATTATTGGTCAGGCGTTTCCGTACACGCCGGTGGCAAATCCACGTTACTTCACGCCGGAGTGGACGTTTGGTATCAAAGAAATGGAAATGCAAAAGACCGTCGATGATGCGCGCGCCAAGGGCGCACAGGTGGTTGTCGTGTTGTCACATAACGGTATGGACGTCGACCTCAAGATGGCCTCACGTGTGACGGGTATCGACGCCATCATGGGCGGCCATACACATGACGGCTTGCCTGCGCCAACCATCGTCGAAAACAAATCCGGCAAGACACTCGTCACCAATGCAGGCTCTAACGGCAAATTTTTAGGTGTGCTTGACCTCAACGTAAAGGCAGGCAAGGTGGTGGAATTCCGCTACAAGTTGCTGCCCGTGTTCTCGAACTTGTTGCCCGCCGACGCGGCGATGGACAAACTCATCACCAGCATTCGCGCGCCGTATGAGGCAAAGCTTGCAGAGAAGTTGGCGACGACCAAAGGGTTGTTATATCGGCGCGGTAACTTCAACGGTACCTTTGATCAACTCATTCTTGATGCATTGATGGAAGTGCAGGGCGCCGAAATCGCGTTCTCGCCGGGCTTTAGATGGGGCACGTCGATCCTGCCAAACCAGGCGATCACGTTTGAACACGTCATGGACCAGACGGCCATCACATATCCATTCACGACACTGACTGAGATGAAGGGTGAATTCATCAAGACCGTCCTTGAAGATGTGGCCGACAATTTGTTTAACCCCGACCCATACCTGCAACAAGGCGGCGACATGGTGCGTGTCGGTGGCCTACAGTACACCATCGCGCCTAACGAAAAAATGGGCAATCGTATTTCGGCAATGACGCTCAACGGCAAGCCAATCGATGCAAACAAAAACTACAAAGTGGCCGGCTGGGCACCTGTGGCGGAAGCCGCGCGCGAATCCAAATCGCCACCGATTTGGGACGTGGTGGCGGGTTACCTGCGCGACAAAAAGACCATACAACCGAAGGCACTCAATCTGCCCAAGCTCGTCGGGGTGGAAGGTAATGCGGGCATTGCCTCGTAGCATCCCGCTCCCGCGCAGGCGGGAGCCTAATTCCGTGTTGATTCCATTTGGAGCGAATTGGGCTCCCGCCTGCGCGGGAGCAGGGCGGTTTATAAAGAGGGTTGCTGCCGTTTTCCTCTTCACCATCAGCACATTGGTATTCGCTGAATCAACCCTGACCAAGGCCACGGATCTACATTCTGACGCCGCTGCCGCGCACAAGGCCGGGGTGCCGATTCTGGTGCTCTACAGCCTACCCGGCTGCCCCTACTGCGAAGCCATACGGCGCAGTCACCTCGCTCCGATGGCGGCCGAAGTTCCACCCAAAGCCATCATCCGACAGATTGACTTGCAATCGGCCGCCGCCTTGCGTGGTTTCGACGGCAAACCCACCACCCATGCCGAGTTTGTGCGGGCGCGTGGCATCAAGTTCGCGCCGGTCGTGAGCTTCTTCGGTAGCGACGGGCGGTCGGTCGGCGAATCGCTGGTGGGGAGCATGCTGCCCGATTTCTACGCGGCCTATCTGGCAGATGGCTTGCAAGCCGCGACAGCCAAGGTACGCGGTCCAGTACCCTCCCGCCAGTAGAGCGAGTTCTGATTTAGTCGATGGACAGGGTGATTTATAGGGCCAATGGGATTTCAGTCTGGTTGAATTTTTTTACCCATTCGGTTGGTACTGATTGTTTATCTCGGCGGGCTGTCTGAGTCGGTGGTGGAAGACTGAGAAACATCCAAAGACGACCCGCCTCGCTCCGACTGAGCTTGCGGTCCTGTCGCTGAAAGTCGCGGTACGTCGAGCAGCGATACTTACACCCAGCCGACGATCTCAAAGCTACATCAGTCCTCGATCATCGCCAGAATTGGCCAGCCCTCATCGGCCAGACTGTTGGTGATATCAGCCACCCAGGTCTGATTCGGGGCGTTCAGTGCGCATTGCCGGTTGAGTGGACTCTTGGCCACTGGCAACTGATGCTTGGGATCTTTCGTGACGCGGAACTTCTAAAGTAACAGCAACTTAGCCCTCCACAATTTCGGACCCCGTTCATGCAATTGCGATGAGTCATACGCATGGCCTAGTCTGAATATTTCATGGGGGCGCGTTCGAAAGCGGGCGAGTAGGTGAACAAGCGAGCGGTTTTTTGCCTGACCGACCATAGCATAGCGGGCTATGCTTCGGCAGCAAGGCGCAAAATTGCCGTCCAATCGCCCAGAGGCAACGTCCTTCTAAGCAACCGGCGACCCATGAAGTATTCAGGCTAGAATACGGCGCGTTGATTCCGCTGTCCTAATTTGTGATTGTTCGAGCGTTTTCTTGGGTTGGATTTAGAGAGGAAAAATTTCATGAAGCTGCGTCAGCTCGTTGTTTTGTGTTGCGCTTGTCAGCTCACGCTGGCCGTCGCACAGCAGTCTCCCGCCCCCGCCCTCGAATGGAAATCCGGCGACTTAACATTGCGCGGCGGGGTGGACGCGCATGCGGCTTATTATTCGATGAGTGGTGCCTGGTGGAATCTGGCGGCCAGCGCTGCGCCGACTTATAACACCGACCGCAGCTTTGGCGAGCTGTGGTTACACCCTAAGCTGAATGGCCGCTACGATTTGGCTGCAGAACGGCAGTTGTATGGAGCGCTTTCAATGGGTCTAACTAAAACACTCGGTGCGGATGCTTTTGATAATCGCAATAAGGGGGCTGTGCGCCTTGAAAATGCGCACATCGGGATTCGTGGGAAATTTGACAAGGCTTGGTATTACGATTTTTCTGCGGGACGCCAGCCATTCACACTTGGTACGGGCATGTTGCTCGCTGCTGGATCGAGCAACGGCACATCTTGGGGCGCGGCCGCTTCGACCCCACGCAAAGCTTGGGAGCAAACGGTCATCGCCCGCCTGGGGAGTGACGCTTTTAGCGGACAATTGTTTTATCTGGAACCTGCCGAAACACCGGAAACCCGCACCAATACTAGGTTGCATGGGGCTTCGCTGGAGTGGGCGAAGAATGAAAATGGCAAGGCAGGCTTAGCCTGGCTGGAAGTTCCCAAATCTACAGCAGTCTACCCGGGCAATCTGGCACCACTGGTATTCATTGAAAATGGCCGCGCTGGATTGAAAACCTGGCACGGTTGGCTGGACTTGAACGATGTTGTACCTGGGCTGAAAAACGTCGGGTTACGTGCAGAATTTGCCGTTCAGCGCAACGATATCAAACGCGCCAATGGCCGTATTGACCCGATGAAAGCCAATGCCTGGCTGCTCGGCGCAAGTTATTGGGCGCAGACGCTACCATTTGCACCGCGCTTTAGTTATCACCGCGCGCGTTTTTCGGGCGATAAACCCGACACGCAGACCTACGAGCGTTTCGATCCGCTATTTTGGGGCAATGGCCTCAACAACTGGTGGTTTGGTGCCAATGGCTCATACGCTTGGATCAATTCGAACCTGCAGGTACAGCGCTTCATCATTGATGCCTACGCATCTGCCCGCGATATTCTGCAATTTCAGTATGTACGTACCTCCGCCGACGAACTCAATAGCGCGATTCAATACGGCCAAGGTGCCCGATTCGGCCCACAGGGCCTGTTGGTTGGCGTACCCAAAAGGGAACTCTCTGATGAATATTACTTACAGTATGTACGGGTGTTTTCGTCAGCGTTGACTGGCGTGATTTTTGTTTCCCACAATACCCCCGGCGCGGGCTTGAAAGCGGTAGCGCCGCAAGGCGTGCGCAACTGGACGACCTTAGGCTTTCTTTTCTCTGCGAGTTTCTGACTGAATAGTGAGAACTTCCGCCAGTACAACGCACGCAGCCCTCCCGACGCACTGCGCCGAGCCAATCAGTCTGCTCCCGGCCTTGCAGCAGGCCAACACAATCGCGTTCATGTAATGGCGAAATCGGCGGAATCGTCATGCAATTCAGACGGTGCATACCGTTTGTCGTGGCATCAAGGTGAATTGCTCGTCACTCGACGTTGACGATAGCGGGCTGACGGAGCATGACAGGCACGTGGGCGAACCACTGAAACTGCTCGAGGACCTGAAAATCGCCAAGAACCCGACTGTCGTCTAAATCATCGACCACGCTACAGCCACCGCCCTTCGTCAGGTGCGAAGGCGGAACTCTAGCGATTGAATCGGTGCTTTCCTCGTCGGCGCTTTGCTAGAAAAAATGTTTTAGCGCTAGCGAAAACGCCCCTTGATCTTTTCGGTCGCCAAAATCGCGGCTATATGAAAGTGAGCTTGCCCATTGTGCGCTGAACTGTTTATTGGCAACGATTTCCGCCCGCTGCCAAGTCTTATTGCCGCCCCTGTGTTCCCAAGTCTGGCGCAGCTCCCCAGTCACTGCCCACCCCTGGCTCAATATGACAACCGGGACGAGGCGAACTTCCGTATTGCTGAAGCTTGGCCGCTTAGTGTCCCCGCCAACCGAGGAAGTCTGTCTAACAACACCCGCCAAAATAAAACTCGGCGAAGCTGCATACACGGCCAAGCCCGCAACGTTAGCTTGGTAGCGTCCCGTCCCCAATGCGTCTTTACTGGCTGCGGGTAATACCGTTTCAGCCGAGGCACCGTAAGTCCATGCCCCGGCGGGGGCGATCCAGCGGGCACGGGCAAAGAAGTCGCCATTGCCAGTCGCCGACAATACGGGCGTGGACAGGCGCGTGTAGGTCGGCAACTCAAAATTCAAACCCCAGTTACTGTTGAGCTTGTAGTCATACTTCAGCGTGAGGCTGTTGGTTCTGCCACTGCCATCTAGTTCAATGGTTTTGGCAATGACATCAAACCGGCTGTCAATCTCGGCAGGGTTCACGCCGCGCACTTGCTGGCCGTGGGCGGCTGTTGCGCATAAACCGAGCCCGAACAAGATTGAGGGAAGATGCTGGAATTTGTTTTGCATAACAAAGGCCTTATGAGTGGCGGAAAATCCGGATCCGTGGACACTTACTATTTTGCAGAGCCTGCCCGACGACGGCTCAGGCTGCATCGACCAGCATCCCGAACTGAGTGGCGTTTGCGCCGGGCTTTGAGAAACACACCCTTCTGTTCTATACCTTGCCTTCGGCTTGCCCGATAAAAACTCGGCGACCCGATCCGCACAACGCATTCGTTGAAGTAAAGCAAAATCTTCACAGGCAGAAAAATGGTACTCACGCGTGACTGCATTGTCAATGGCAATAAACCGTTCATACAACGGTTCACGCGCAACATAAGAGTCTAACGAGACGCGTTGTTGGAAATTGAGGGCTGGTTCCTGACACATCTTGGGGATTATCGCTACAGCTTGCCAGCGACACGGCATGGACCTGCCGTGAAGGCGCATCGTCGTTGCCTCAACGTTCCAAGCTCACTCCGGCGATGCAAGCCAGACAGAACTCCTAGTAGGCCAAACCTAGCCTGAACATTTCATGGGTCGCCGGTTGCGTAGAAGGAGGTTGCCTCTGGGCGATTGGCAAACCAATTCGGCTCGTTTCTGTATTGCTCTGGATGCGGGCTGCAGGTTCGCTCTCGGGCGAATGGACGGCAATGTTCCGCCTTCCTGCCGAAGCATAGCCCGCTATGCTGTGGTCGGTCCGGCAAAAAATCGCTCGCCTGTTCACCCACTCGCCCGCTTTCGAACGCACCCCCATGAAATGTTCAGGCTAGTGGCCGAATTGGCAATTGACAGGCAGAGCGCCATGCAACCAATGAACACGATGGCGATGCTCTTCCCCGAATCGAAGAGGTTCGAATAGCTTTCGGCAGAAAGCCGTAGTCACGATTGTTCGCGTGCGACTACATCTGCTGGCTTGGGCTTGCCCAACATCACGCCATACAGCGCCTGCACCGGACGGGCGGAGAAACTCATTATCAATACCGCGCAAAGGGAGATACTCACCAACACTACCATGTATGCTGTATCACGAATCAGCGCGCCTTCGGCCACGCCATATTGCAGCGGCAGGCTGGCCAGCACTGCCGCTGCGAGTCCCTTGGGGGCAAGCATTGAGGCAATCGCCGAATCCCGCAGTGAGAAGGATTCCCCGGCGAAGGCAAAGCGGGCGAGTGCGATCCGCGTCAGGAACACCAGAACCATCATCGCCAGCGCCACCAGCAGCAGAACAGGTTCGCTGAATTGGATCGAAATGCCTAGATAGATAAAGAAATACGTCTTGAGTAGGAATACCGCCTCGCGGAAAAAGGTGATGTCCATTGGGGTCAGCGCCTCGATCCTGTGCTCCAAGCCGCGGAATCGTTTCAGCCAGCGCGAGTCGAAATTGGTCAGGGTCAGGCCCAGAGTCATCGCCGCGATGGCCCCTGAAAAGCCGAGAAATTCGCTCAGCCCATAGATTAGGAAGGCGTAGGCGATAGTGGCCGAGATCGTATTTGGAAAGTCGCGTACCTTGCCCAAGATCAGCAACCAGCCGATGCCGCCGAGAATGCCGATGACCGCCGCGAAGATAAGCGCTGAGAGTACGCTGCCGATCAGTTTGCCGGGTTCAACGCTACCGCTGGTAACTAGTTGCAGCAATGCAAATACGCCGACGATGCAGAGCACGTCGGTCAATGCCGACTCGAGCACCAGCGTGGTTGCCGCACCCTCTTGTAGACGCAATGACTCGACCATCGGAATCACCACTGCCGACGAGGTTCCAGCGAGGATTACCCCCAGCAAGAGTGCCGACAGCATCGGCATTCCCAGAACAAGCATGGCCACTGTCGTGACGATTACGCCGGTAGCGATGAAGCAGCCGAACGTGAGCTTGCCGGTCGTGCTCATGGCTTTGCCCATCACGTAAAGGCGCAGGGAGGTGCCGCTTTCGAACAAGATGACCACCAGCGCAATGGTAGCGATCACCGGCCCGACCTTGCCGAAATCCGCCGCACTGACCCACCCCATCAGCGGCCCGGCCACCAACCCGATCAGCATGAGTACCAGCACATCAGGAATATTGGTGCGCCGGAACAGGATAGCGAGGAAGTGTGAAACAAAGATCATCAGGCCGATGATCAGGATAATGGTCGACATGATTTAGTGAGCCCTGATTTGATAAAAGGAGTCTCAAAAGTATAAGACCAATTGCATTTCAGTCCGGTTGCATTGTGTTGCCCCCCCCCACCGTTTCGCACCCTTTGAACTCACATACAGCGGTGAAATGCGATGGCAATTTTCCCGTTTAGTGGGGTTTGACCATCGAGCCAAAAAACCGCTAAAATATCGGACCTCGATCGTTTAAACACGCGTCGATTCCCTGATAGCTCAGCCGGTAGAGCGACGGACTGTTAATCCGCAGGTCCCTGGTTCGAGTCCAGGTCGGGGAGCCAGTTACCACCGCAAATGGGCACTCGTTTGAGAGTGCCCATTTCTTTTGTATAGCGAAGATCGCGAGATTGGCGTATGTGCCCCTTATATCAGCCGTTTTCGCTTCGATACGGACTTCATTGGCAAGCAAGCGGTATTGTTTGGCAAAGGGGCGGTTGACCTTCAATTACGCCGCCAATGCGTTCGAGACCGTCGCAGCGCTTGTTGTGCTGAGAGTCATTATCTGTCGCCCCTACGCAGGTCTGGGCCCAAGCGACGTCGAGCGTCTAGGCAATGGCCTCGGGTACCGGCCTTCGCCGGTACGACATAAAGAGCTTGGGTGACCAATGCGCAACCGGCGCGGTAGTGTACCGGTTAACGCTCTGAGTTTTGAAGCCAATATTAGAAACTCTAGCTATGACAGGCATCTTCAGTCATTGTTGTCCGCAAACGCCCGCCAGCATTAGGGTTGGGCTTTTTGTTCCGAATTTTGCCTAGGCGGCGCGGTCGCGCAGCGCTGAAACATGCATAAGAACCACCGGTTTCTTTGGACGTGGCCTTTGAGGTGTATACAAAACGCCGTTTTCTATACAGCTTATAGGGACGAGTGCATTGGTAATGGCGTGTAAACGCGGGAAATGTTCCCTATTAGAAAGCACCCACGAACAGCAGCTCGGTCCAAATATACGCGCTTCCCCACAGCTCACAAATTCCTTTCGAACGCTCACAAGAAAAACGTTACGGCCAAGTATGCAGGCCAGTGCTTGGGCAGGAAGTCTCTGGACTTTTCGGGTAGCGTAAGTAAAATGAAGGCAAATTATCGTCAATTAGCCTAAAGGAAGTTCCCATGAAATTTCTAGACAAATATACAGTGCGCGGCCAGTCGTTGGCCTTTCATCTGATGTTTCTGTCTACGGCCTTGATCGTCAGTAGCGCAAGTGCACAACAGCGCGCTGAACGTAATCCGTTCTTGTCGGCCGATATCTATGGCGTCACGCATATCAATCCAGCCAAGGAAAACAGCATTCCTTACCGTATTCCCCTAAAGACGCAGCGCGTAAATCTGGATTCTCTGGTTCCGGTCTGGGGTGGCCCGGTTAACAACGCGACTTATGCTTCGGCGATTCCCGGTTATTTCTGGTCGGTCTCGACGGACCGCGTAGCTTTGATTGATGCACGCGGCAAAAACTGGAAAAAGGTCTCGGACATTGATCTCCCCGGCGCAAAGCGTAGATCGCTTGATGCGCTGAAAAAGATCGTCAAATACAGCTATAGCGACATGAAGAGTTCAGAGGCACACCTTAAGGGTATCTTGGGTGAGTCTCCGGGTAGTGTTTTACCAGCCGGTATTTATGCTTTAGTTTCCAACAAGGACTTTGTGTACGCAAACGCGGGAACGATTGTTTCGGCCATCGGACGCGTGGACCCTAAAGACCCTACCAAAGGTCTTGAAGTCAAGGCTCAGTTCGACACCGCCACCATCATCCCCCCAACCAGCGTCTTTGGTGAGACGCCAAGAGTGGGGCTGGTGGGAATGAATATGACTTACGACGGACATGTTGTTATAGGGGCGTTAAACGGTATTGCGGTTGTGGATAGTGCCCTCAAGAAAGGTCAATTTCACGCCTTTGGTGATGACAATCAGATGTCCACCAACTCGCTGGCCATTGACAAGAAGGGTGGCATTTATGTCGCAACGGGGTCGAAAAAGCCGCGTTTGCCGGGCGTGATGCATAAGCTAGTTTGGACCGGGAGCAAGATCTCTGATGATCCCAAAGATGGCGCATGGAAAGCGCAATATGAAGGGGGAGACTGGCCACCAGCGATTAAGGCAGGTACGGGTACCGGTTCGACACCGACACTGATGGGGTTTGGTGAGAACGAGGACAAGCTGGTACTGATTACGGATGGCGCAAATCGTATGAAACTGGTTGCCTTCTGGCGTGATGAGATCCCAGCTGATGCGCGTAAAGTCGAAGGGGCGCTTTCGCCTCGTATTGCTGACCAGAAGCCAGTGAGCGCAGGTATATCTGAACAACGTCGCTGGCTTCAATCAGAGCAAACGATTATCTCCTCAGGCTACGGAGCATTTGTCGTGAATAATCTGATCGAGGAGGGCCACCCTGACCGGATTATTGATGTCATGACGGTCGGCCCCGTGCATCGTCCGCCGCGCGGTGTTGAGAAGATAGTCTGGAACGAAAAGGAAAACCGTTTCTATTCGGCCTGGACGCGTGGCGATGTCGTTTCGGTAAGCATGGTGCCCTTGGCAAGTTCAGGTGCCGGGGCGGTTTTTGTAAACGGATACTCCGAGAAAGATGGTTGGGAAGTGACTGGCCTCGATTGGGAAACCGGTGCAACTGTCTCACGAACGATATTCGGTCATAACAACAAGGGTAACGGGGCCTACGCCATCCTGCAATTTCTTGAGGACGGCGACATGCTATTTAATTCCGTTATTGGACCGTATCGTATTCCATTGAAGTAGAGTGTGCTGTCGCTTTCGCCCTTGCTAGTATACTGAAATAGTGATCTCGCACCCCGCACTGGGGTGCGAGGAATAAATGTACTTCAGTTAGACTGAACTAGCGGACAGTAGGGTCGCATCCAGCAGACCGTATTCACGGTAAGTCTCCTGTTGCAGTGGAGCAGAAACAGCTCTCGCGTAATTGTTACCCTAGTATTTTGGGTGTTGCTACCGGGGCACGTAGCCCGCATATGTCCCCGTCGTCCCGATATTTTCCTGAATCGGGGCGCTACCAGCGAGCCGCTCGTGGAGGCGATTCGCATGGGGATTTCCTCGGCGACGTGGCCGTTGTTTGGATTGGTGTGGCCGTCCGGCCTACAGCTCGCCGCTGAGGTGGCGGCGCGCGGGCTGAAGCCCGGTGAGCGGGTGCTGGAGATCGGCTGCGGTTTGGCGCTCGCAAGCATGGTGGCGCATCGCCACGGCGCGGATGTGACGGCGAGTGATTGTCACCCGCTGGCGTCGAGTTTCTTGAAGGCGAACTTGCGGCTGAATGGCTTAGGGCCGATGAAGTATCGGCACGGGAACTGGGGCAGCTTGTTGTTACCCCAAGCGCGTAACAGTGAATCATTGCTACGGACCGTGGTGGGGTGTTATGACTTCATTATCGGTAGTGACATCTTGTATGAACGCGACGACGAGGCACTGTTATCCCTTTTTATCCAGCGCCATGCGAGCCCGGCGGCAGAGGTATGGGTGGTTGATCCGGATCGTTCCAACCGCGCGGCGTTTAATCGTCAGATGGCGGGGCAGGGCTTTAGTGTGAGTGAGCGGCGGTTGGATCGTATTGCCATGCCGGGTCTGCCCGCGTACAAGGGGCGGTTGCTGGCGTATCGGCGCGGATAGCCGACCCGTTACCCGGCGGGCCCGGTACGTTTCGTTTCCAGCAGCTCCCAGCGGTTCATCGCCGCTTCGATTTCACTCGCCACCACTTCGAGTCTCGTGCTCATGTTTGCTGCGGTATCTGGCGATTTCACGAACAAGCTGCCGTCGGCCAGTGCTTCGGTTAAGTTGGCTTGCTCTTTCTCTAGCGCCTCGATCTTGCGGGGTAGCTGTTCGAGTTCACGTGTTTCGTTGAACGACATCTTTACCTTGCGCACGGGAGTGGCAGGGCCAGGGGGGACAGAAGCGGCACCAGAAAATGAAACCCCCGCATTGGCGGGCGTCTTCGCGGCATTTGCCCACGAAGTGTCCGTCTTTGCTTGACTTTGCCATTCGGCATAGCCACCGACGTACTCTCGGATTCTCCCGCCGCCTTCAAAGGCAAACACCTGCGTGACGACGTTATCCAAGAAGGCACGATCGTGGCTCACCAGAATGACGGTGCCGGCGTACTCCTGCAACATCGATTCGAGCAACTCCAGCGTCTCGATATCCAAATCGTTGGTCGGCTCATCTAGCACCAGCACGTTGGCGGGTTTGGCAAACAAACGCGCGAGCAAGAGCCGATTGCGCTCACCACCGGAGAGCGATTTCACCTTGGCGCGGGCGCGCTGCGGCGGAAACAGGAAATCACCGAGGTAGGAAATGACGTGCTTTCTCGCGCCGCCGATCTCCACAAACTCGGAACCGGGCGAAATCACGTCGGAAAGTGTGGCGTTGTCGTCGAGCGCTTCGCGGAATTGGTCGAAGTACGCCACCTGCAACTGGGTGCCGCGTTTCACGTTGCCGCTATCGGCTTCCAAATCCGCCAGCATGAGTTTGATCAGCGTGGTTTTGCCAGCACCATTGGGGCCGATCAGCCCGATACGGTCACCACGCTGCAAGATGGCGGAGAAGTCGCGAATGATGACTTTGTCGCCGAAATTCTTGCTGACATTCACCAGCTCAGCCACGATCTTGCCCGAGCGCTCACCGGCATCAAGCGAAAGTTTGACCAGCCCGGCGACGTCCCGCCGCGCGGCGCGCACCCGGCGCAATTCTTCCAAGCGCCGGACTCGGCCTTCGTTACGCGTGCGGCGGGCTTCGACGCCCTTGCGAATCCAGACTTCCTCTTCTTTAAGCAGCTTGTCGAAACGCGCGTTGGCGAGTGACTCCGAGTTCAGCATTTCGGCTTTGCGGCGTTGATATTCTGCGAACGAACCCGGATAGCTGAAGAGTGTGCCGCGATCGAGTTCGACGATCCGTGTGGCAAAAGACTCCAGAAAGCGCCGATCGTGGCTGATGGTCAGCACAGCGCCGCTGAACGCCTTGAGCGTGTCTTCCAGCCAGGCAATGCCGTCGAAATCGAGGTGGTTGGTCGGCTCGTCGAGGAACAACAAATCCGGTGCGCCGGCAATCGCTCGGGCGAGGGCGACGCGTTTTTTCATACCGCCAGACAGGGTGGAGACGAGCAGGCTGCCGTCCATGCCCAGCCGCGACAAGACCTCGGCGACACGTACCGTCACATGCCAATCCTCGTCACCTTCGTGTTCGTTGATCGCGCCCGCGGTAACGGCTTCTTCGATCGTGATACCGTCGGCGAAGGTCGGCTCTTGCGGAACGTTGGCAAAACGCACACCCTTTTCCCGCACCACTTCGCCGTCGTCTGGCGCAATTTCGCCCGCCAAGATACGAATCAGGCTGGATTTACCCGCGCCATTACGGCCGATGAGGGCGATACGTTCCCGGCGGTCAATGGCGAACTCAACGTGATCAAGCAGGGCGACATCGCCAAAAGCCAGCGAGAGAGACTTACAGTGAATCAGCGGCATGCGGAGGGAGACTTTCAGGGGAGGCGGAAGGAATCGGAGCGGCTTGTGGCGGATTGTGGCGGATTGGCGCTTGGCCAGGCGCTATTTTCGCCTACAAACACTGTTACATCTTGAACACACTTTCTACAAATTGTCGGCGTAACCTATCTATATGCGATAGATAGCTGCGTTTGGTGTTCTTTTCCCTCTCGATGGCTTACGAATTGCTGCCCCTCTACAACCTTAGGAGACGTAAATGAAAAGACTCTTTGGAATTACCACCGCATTACTGTTGAGCGCCGGTGCTGCGGTCGCCTTCGCACAAACCCCGCCAGAGCCGCCGAAAGACGGTAAAGGGATGGGCCCCGGCGGCGGTATGCGTGACTGCTCGAAAATGGAGGATGCCGATAAACGTGGGATGTGTGAGAAGCGCCAGGCAGCCATGAAGACGGCTTGGGAAAAGTGTAAAGACAAAGCCGAAGGCCCGGATCGCCGTAACTGTATGCGCGAAAACATGCCGAAGCCACCAGAGAAAAAGTAATCCGTAGTTGATCGCAATAGGAAGCCCCGCCGGGAAACCAGCGGGGCTTTTTTACGCTGCTGCTAACTCATCTTCAGCATGGCGCCAAAGGCGATGCGCTTGGTCGAGATATCGGTCACCGAGGAAGGTGGAGCAAAAACAGGCACCAATCCGGCGCACAGGCTTGTTCAAAACGGTGCGTAATTGCGGCGGTAGCAATGGCGGCACCGGGAGAAGTGGCCCGCTCGCACAGCTCGATGAACGGTTATCGCTGGTGTTTGGGGTTGTCGCAAACATTCATATTCTGAATGTGGCAATGGCGCAGCGTTATGGACTCGCAATTGCTTAGTGGTACGAGGGGCATTCATCCAGACCACTCAACCAAAGAGGCGAACATGACTACATCACGCAGAAAGTTTCTCTCCGCCGGCACGGCAGCAGCCGTTGGCGCCGGCTCACTCGGCTTCCCGATGGTCGCGAAGGCGCAGCAAACGTTCAATTGGAAGATGACGAGTGCATATCCGAAGGGCTCGCCTTTCTATATGGATGGTCCGGGAAGTGCCACCGATCTGGCAAAGCGTATCGAAGTGATGTCCGGCGGTCGCTTGAAGATCCAGGTGTATGGCGCGGGTGAGTTGATTCCCGCGCTGGAAGGCTTTGACGCCGTGCGCGCCGGCACAGTGGAGATGAACCACGCCAACAGCTATTTTTGGACAGGCAAGACGTTTGCTGCGCAGTATTTTTGCGCAGTGCCGTTCGGCCTGAACTTCCAAGGCGTCAACGGCTGGTTCTACGACGGTGGCGGTATCAATCTGTGGCATGAGGTCTATGCGCCGTTCGGCATGGTTGCGTTTCCATGCGGCAACACCGGGGTACAGATGACCGGCTGGTTCAAGAAAGAAATCAAGTCCGTCGCCGACTTCAAAGGCCTCAAGATGCGCATTCCTGGGCTGGCGGGAAAGGTATACGCGACGCTGGGTGTCGACGTGAAGCTCCTGCCGGGTGGCGAAATTTTCCCCGCGCTTGAGCGCGGCGTGATCGACGCGGCCGAATTTGTCGGGCCGTTCCAAGATCGCCGACTTGGTTTGCAAAAGGCCGCCAAGTTTTACCACACCACCGGCTGGCACGAGCCTGCAACGGTCTCCGAGCTGCTCATCAACAAAGCGGCGTGGGACAAACTGCCGGCAGATCTGAAGGCCGTTGTTGAAAATGCGGCAGCCGCCTGTAATGTGATCAGCGAAGGCTGGTGCCAAAAGACCAATGCGGAAGCGATGGAAGACCTGATCAAGAATCAGGGTGTGGTGGCCAAGCCGCTACCTGATGCGGTGGTCAAGGCACTACGCGAGGCGACTGACAAGGTCCTTGCAGAGGCCATTGCAAAGGATCCGGTGACCAAGAAAGTCCACGATTCATACATGGCCTACAAGAAGAAATTTGATTCGTGGTCCGGCTACAGTGAATCGGTCTATCACAGCAAGATCATCGTCTAGTCATGCAAAAGACCATTGAACGCGCGGTCGATTTGATCGGCCGCGCGACGTCTTGGCTCGCGTTGGTGATCATCGTCTTGATGGCCACCAACGTCGTACTGCGCTATTTATTCAGTTACGGCTCAGTCTGGGCACAAGAACTCGAATGGCACCTGCTGGCACCACTCATCCTGTTTGGCATGAGTTACGCACTGCTGCACGGTGAACACGTGCGTGTGGATGTGTTGTATGCCAATTTCAGTGCGCGCACCAAGCTGATCGTTGATGTGATCTCGCAGGTGCTGTGCATTTTGATCTCGCTGATCATCGTCTGGCTATCGGTCAAATATGTGTCGCAATCCTATCTGGTCGGTGAAACCTCGGCTGATCCGGGTGGGCTGCCCTATCGATGGATACTCAAGGCGCTGATTCCGATTGGCTTCATTCTGCTTATGTTGCAGAGCTTTGCGTTGTTGCTTGGTGCGATCGGGCAGCTCAAATCACCCAAGGAATCATCATGACGGGCATGGAGTGGTTGGCAATCCTGATGCTGGTAACTTTTTTCGGTCTGCTCATGGCCGGAGTACCGGTGGCGCTCACGTTGGCGACGACGGGCTTTGTGTTTGGTGTGATTGGTTTTGGCCCTGTGCTGTTCAACTTGTTGCCGGCACGCATCTACGGCGTCGTCGCGAACTACCAATGGCTCGCCATCCCGTTATTTGTGTTTATGGGTGTCATGCTGGAAAAGTCGCGATTGGCTGACGATCTTTTAGACGTGATGGGCCATCTGGCGGGCGGGCTGCGTGGCGGCATGGGTATTGGCATCATCCTGGTCGGTGTACTGATGGGAGCGACTACCGGTATTGTTGGCGCGACTGTTGTAACGCTCGGATTGTTGACGCTGCCGACCTTGCTCAAGCGTGGCTACAGTCCATCGATTGCTTGTGGAGCCATCTGTGCATCCGGCACGCTCGGCCAAATTATTCCGCCATCGTTGATCTTGATTTTGCTGGCGGACATCATGCAGTTATCGGTCGGAACGTTGTTTGCCGCCGCTGTGATGCCGGGCTTGATGCTCGCTGGTATCTATTGCCTGTATTTCATTGTTATCGGAATCGTCAAGCCGGAGCTGGTGCCGCCGGTTCCACAATTGGAACGTGATGGCGTCTCGCGCCGTCAACTGTGGGTGCGCTTCTTCAAAGTGGTCGTGCCGCCGGTGGTACTAGTGTTTTCCGTGTTGGGTTCGATCATCGGTGGTGTCGCAGCACCGACTGAGGCCGCGTCGATGGGCGCATTGGGTGCGATTCTCGTAACTGCGTTTGCCGGTCGCATGAGCTGGCAGGTGCTGCGCGACACTGTTCAATCCACCACCAAGATCACCGCAATGATGATGTTTATTCTCATCTGTGCGCAGGTGTTTGCCCTGGCGTTCCGCGGCTTGCACGGTGAAGACCTCATCACCAAGATGTTTGACTTTCTGCCGGGTGGTGTGGCGGCCGACATCTGGTTCATGATGCTGATTATTTTTGTGCTCGGTTTCTTTATCGAGTGGATTGAAATCAGTTACATCGCGGTACCGCTATTCCTGCCGGTGTTTGTCAGCCAGGGCGTGGATCTGGTGTGGCTTGCCATGCTGATCTGTGTAAATCTGCAAACGTCGTTCTTGACACCGCCGTTTGGTTGGGCGCTATTTTTTCTGAAGGGGGTGGCGCCACCCGAGGTGACGACCCGGCATATTTATCTCGGCGTGATTCCGTTCATCATGATGCAGGTACTGGCCGTCGTACTGGTGTTCTTTTTCCCGGCAATCGCGCTCTGGCTTCCCAAGGTGATTGGCTGGTAGCATCAGACGCGGCATCATCACCTCGGGAAACCAGAATGATTGAATCAATTCGCGCGCGGCGCGGCATGGCGGTGGCACCTCACGCTCTTGCCGCGCAGTCAGCGCTCGGCGTGTTGCGCGAGGGCGGCAATGCGGTGGAGGCGATGGTCTCGGCGGCCGCCACCATCGCCATCGTTTACCCGCATATGAATTCGATCGGCGGTGACAGCTTTTGGTTAATCGCCGAGCCGGGCCAACAACCAGTGGCAATCGAGGCGTGTGGTGCCGCGGCGGCTTCGGCGAGTATCGATTGGTATCGTGAGCGCGGCATTACCGGTGCGATTCCGTTTCGCGGCGGTGTGGCGGCAAATACGGTCGCCGGCACCTTGTCAGGATGGCAGGCGGCGTGCGCGTTTTCGCGACGGCAGTTGGACGGACGCCTGCCTCTTTCGCGGCTGCTTGCCGATGCGATCAGCTATGCCGAAGAGGGGATTGCGGTCACGCGCAGTCAGGCGGTTTGTACAGCAGGAAAAATTGCCGAACTTGCACCACAACCGGGTTTTGCCGATACGTTTTTACAAAGCGGTGCGGCACCGATGGCGGGGAGCGTGTTTCGTCAGCCACTGCTGGCCGCGACACTGCGCCACCTTGCAAACAGGGGTATCGACGATGCTTACCGCGGCGAACTCGCCGCGGGTATTGCAGCAGATTTGGTCTCAGTCGGCAGCCCCCTTGCCGCGGCCGATCTTGCCAACCACCATGCGCATTTAGTCAAGCCGCTTTCGCTGGCGCATTCACGTGGCACTGTTTTCAACATGACACCGCCGACACAGGGCGTGGTGTCGCTGATAATTCTGGGCATTCTGGATGCCATCGGTATCGACGGCATGGACCCGCTGGGTGCCGACTACGTGCATCACTGCGTTGAGGCGACCAAACAGGCGTTCGCCGTGCGTGACCGGCACGTGACCGACCCGGCCTACATGACGCTCCCCGCGCAGACGTTACTTGGCGCCACCGCGCTGAAGGCCATGGCGGACAAGGTTGACTCTCGGCGCGCAGCACCTTGGGGCAAGGGTAAAGGTCCGGGAGATACCGTATGGATGGGCGTCATCGATGGTGATGGTGTGATGGTGTCGTTTATTCAAAGCATCTACCATGAGTTTGGCGCGGGTATTGTGCTGCCGGGTTCGGGTATCAACTGGCAAAACCGCGGTACCAGCTTTGCCTTGAATGAAGCGGCGTTGAATGTGTTGCGACCGGGACGTAAGCCGTTCCATACGCTGAACCCTGCGATGGCGCGTTTGAAAGATGGCCGTTCGATGGTCTACGGCACCATGGGTGGTGACGGGCAACCACAAACCCAATGCGCGGTGTTCACCCGTCAGGTCATCGGCGGCATGCATCCGCAAGCCGCGATCAACGCCCCTCGCTGGCTGCTCGGGCGCACTTGGGGCCAGCCGAGTGAAACCCTGAAGCTCGAAGCGCGGTTTGCCGATTCGGTCGTGGCTGATCTCGCCGCGCGTGGTCACGATGTCGAAGTGCTGGGGGAGTGGGATGAATCGATGGGCCACGCTGGCAGCATCGTGAGACATGCCAACGGCGTGCTCGAAGGCGGCGCGGATCCACGCAGCGACGGCGGGGTGGCGGCATTCTGACATTCAAAGTCCTTATTGCACGGGCGTTTCGAGGCAAAACTGTCTGAAAATGACCGTCAATAAACGAGTTTGAAATTTAAAGGGCGGTGAGACACCGAGGCCAAAGCGCCGTATAGGAACGATAGCGATACAATCAGCGCCTGCGTTTTCAAACAATAAGGCGTTAATGCATGCGTAACGTGACGGTAGCCGCAACTCAGATGGCGTGTGATTGGAATGTCGAGGGCAATATTGCGCGCGCCGACCGCTTGGTGCGCGAGGCTGCCGCCAAGGGTGCCCAGATCATCCTCATCCAAGAGTTGTTTGAGCGGTGTTACTTCTGCCAAAAACAAGTTCCGGCTTATTTGGAATTCGCGACCCCGGTGGCTGAAAATCCTGCCGTCCAACATTTTCAAAACGTCGCGGCCGAGTTGGGGGTGGTCTTGCCGGTCAGTTTCTACGAGCGCGCCAACAATACGCTGTACAACAGTGTGGCCATCATCGACGCCGACGGGGGCAATCTCGGTGTTTATCGAAAAAGCCATATCCCGGATGGGCCGGGCTACTCGGAAAAGTATTACTTCTCGCCGGGCGATACCGGTTTTCGGGTGTGGAATACGCGATTCGCCAAAATCGGCGTCGCGATCTGCTGGGACCAATGGTTTCCGGAATGTGCGCGCAGCATGGCGCTACAGGGTGCGGAGTTGCTGTTCTACCCGACCGCAATCGGCAGCGAGCCGCATGACGCCACGATTGACTCAAGCGCACATTGGCAGCGTACCCAGCAAGGCCACGCAGCCGCTAACGTCGTGCCGGTGATCGCGTCGAACCGTGTTGGTCGTGAGACCGAGCAGGAATCCGCCATCACCTTTTACGGCGCGTCGTTCATCATGGACGAGTCGGGAGATATCGTGGCCGAGGCCGACGCATCCTCTGAAACTGTACTTACCCATACGTTTGATCTCGACACGATTGCCACCAAACGTCGTGCGTGGGGCCTGTTTCGCGATCGGCGTCCCGAACTCTATGGAGCCGTGGTCACAAAAGATGGTGTGACCGCGCCAAGCGGAAGTTAGGGCGGCTGTGAGTCTTGTTCCATCACGTGCAACGCCGCGGGCGGATGGCTTTCGTATGCCTGCAGAGTGGGAGCCGCACACACAAACATGGATGGTGTGGCCGGAGCGCCCTGACAATTGGCGGCTCGGTGGCCGGCCCGCACAAGCGGCCTTTGCGACGGTGGCGCGGGCAATTGCGGCCTTTGAGCCGGTGGTGGTTTGTGCCAGTGCCGAACAATTTGCACGTGCAACCGAGACATTGTGCACCCAACCCACCAAACATCCGATTCGTGTGGTCGAAATCGCCAACGACGATGCGTGGTGCCGGGATACAGGACCGACCTTCGTCGTGAATGATACCGAGGTGCGTGGTATTGATTGGACGTTCAACGCGTGGGGCGGGCAGAACGGCGGTCTATACACGAGTTGGGATCGTGACGACGCGGTCGCTGGAAAGATCCTGGCGATCGAAAAACTCTCGCGTTACCGTACCGAGGGTTTTGTGATGGAAGGCGGGGCGATCCATGTTGACGGCGAAGGCACGCTGCTGGTTACCGAGGCGTGTTTACTCAATGCCAATCGCAACCCACATCTTGGGCGTACGCAGATAGAGGCAATGTTGCGCGAACATCTTGCCGTCGAAAAAATCATCTGGCTTCCGCGCGGCATTGTGAATGACGAAACGGATGAGCACGTCGACAATATGTGTTGCTTCTGTGCGCCGGGTGAGGTGCTGCTCGCGTGGACCGATGACCAAAATGATCCGCAATATGCGTTTTCGATGGCCGCCCTCAAGGTGCTCGAAACATCGGTTGACGCAAAGGCGAGGGCACTCAAGGTTCACAAACTGCCGCTGCCAGCGGTCATGCACGCCACTGCCGAGGAGCGCGCAACTGTTGCCGATGGTAGCGCCGTCGCAAGGATCACTGATGACCGCCTCGCGGGTTCTTACATCAATTTCTATCTGTGCAACGGTGGGGTGATCGTACCGAAATTTGACGACCCAAATGACGATGTCGCGGCACGAATTTTGGCCGAGCGATTCCCCGATCGGCGGGTCGTGCAAGTACCCGGCCGCGAAATCTTGTTAGGCGGCGGGAACATACACTGCATAACGCAGCAGCAGCCTGCGGTCTTTCCATCACAGCAGCAACCGACGCCGCGCAGCGGCGAAGGGATGTCTGCGGTCAACGTGCGGCAGCAGCAACCAAGGGTGGGCTGAAAGCACGGTCGCAGTTCCGGCAGGTTGGCGCTTGGTGCCCGGAAAAGCGCGGCGCGCAGCGCAAATTGTCGGGTTGACGCCGCATTCGAGAGTTTTACCTTTCCAGACAGTGGCGATTCTGTCTTTGAGGCGGGGCGGTCGGCTAAAATAGCCGTTCATTCCACCTTCATTGTCACCGCTATGTCCGCCGCAGGTTCTATACAAAACGTCCCGTCCGTTTCTGAGATTCGCCAGGCATTTATTAGCTTCTTTGAGTCCAAGGGCCATACCCACCTTGCCTCCAGCTCGCTGGTGCCGCACGACGATCCGACCCTGCTCTTTACCAACGCGGGGATGAACCAGTTCAAGGATGTATTTCTGGGCTACGAGAAACGCGACTATGTGAGGGCCGTGACATCGCAGCGTTGTGTACGCGCCGGCGGCAAACACAACGATTTGGAAAACGTCGGTTATACGGCCCGTCACCATACCTTTTTTGAAATGCTGGGCAACTTCAGCTTCGGTGATTACTTCAAGCGTGATGCCATTAAATACGCATGGGAGCTGCTAACTGTCGCCTACAAGTTGCCGAAAGAAAAGCTGCTTGTCACGGTTTATGCCGACGACGACGAGGCCTACAACATTTGGGCTGACGAGATCGGTGTACCGAAGGACAGAATCGTTCGCATCGGCGACAACAAAGGTGGCAAGTACGCCTCGGATAATTTCTGGATGATGGGTGATACGGGACCATGCGGCCCGTGCTCAGAAATCTTCTACGACCATGGTGCACACATCGCCGGTGGCCCGCCGGGATCACCCGAAGAAGACGGCGACCGCTTTATCGAGATCTGGAACCTCGTGTTTATGCAGTTCAACCGCGAGGTCAAAGACGGCCCGATGATTCCGCTGCCCAAGCCTTCGGTTGATACCGGCATGGGCTTGGAGCGTTTATCCGCTGTTTTGCAACATGTTCACGCGAACTATGAGATTGACCTGTTCCAAGCGCTGATCAAAGCGGGTATGCGTGAAACGGGTGAGAAAGACATTACCAACCCGAGCTTGCGTGTGATCGCGGACCACATCCGCGCCTGCGGCTTCTTGGTGTGTGACGGTGTCATTCCGGAAAACGCCGGTCGCGGCTATGTGCTGCGACGCATTGCGCGCCGCGCAATGCGCCATGGCTACAAACTCGGTCAGAAGAAACCTTTCTTCTACAAGTTGGTGGACGACCTCGCGGCCGTGATGGGTGGCGCTTTCCCGGAGATTGCCGAGCACAAGGAGCGTGTGAAGGCGGTTCTTCGTCAGGAAGAGGAGCGATTTGGCGAGACACTTGAGAACGGCATGTCGATTCTTGACGCCGCGCTGACGACCAATCCGAAACGCCTCGATGGTGAGACCGCGTTCAAGCTCTACGATACGTTTGGATTCCCGATTGATCTGACGGCGGACATTGGACGTGAGCGCGGTTTTGAAGTCGACATGGCCGGCTTCGACAAGGCGATGGCTGCGCAACAAGAGCGTTCAAGAGGCGCGGGCAAGTTCGCTGCCAAAGAAAAGCTCACGTATGACGGCGCGAAGACCAACTTCAAAGGTTACGACGTGATGGAGGCGACGGGCAGTGTATTGGCGCTCTATCGTGAAGGTGCCGCTGTTAAAGAATTGAAGG
The DNA here is from genome assembly GCA_020247545.1 of Rhodocyclaceae bacterium. Taxonomy (GTDB): domain Bacteria; phylum Pseudomonadota; class Gammaproteobacteria; order Burkholderiales; family Usitatibacteraceae; genus UKL13-2. The sequence goes on from JADCIX010000001.1 coordinate 119,976, forward strand.
CGGGTGAGGCGGGGGTCGTGGTACTTGATACCACGCCGTTTTATGCCGAGTCCGGCGGGCAGGTGGGGGATGTTGGTGTGCTGGCAACGTCGAGCGCCACGTTCGAGGTTGGTGATACGCAAAAGGTTCAGGCGGATGTGTTTGGCCATCACGGCAAGATGGTGACCGGCGCATTAAAAGTTGGCGACAGCGTAAAGGCGAGTGTGAATTTGGACGTACGTCATCGCACCATGCGGCACCATTCGGTCACCCACCTGATGCACAAGGCGCTGCGCGAAGTCTTGGGAGGCCACGTGCAGCAGAAGGGTTCCTTGGTTGACGCAGACAAGACACGTTTTGACTTTGCCCACAATGCGCCGGTGACTTCCGCCGAGATCACGCAGATCGAGGCGATTGTGAATGCCGAGATCATCCGCAACGAAGCCACCAGTGCGAAGGTGATGGCGCTCGAAGCCGCGCAGAAGACGGGCGCGATGATGCTGTTCGGCGAAAAATATGGCGACGAAGTGCGCGTACTCGAAATTGGTTCTTCAAAAGAACTTTGTGGCGGCACACATGTATCGCGGACCGGCGACATCGGGCTTTTTAAGATTGTCAGCGAAGGTGGTGTTGCGGCGGGTGTGAGGCGTGTCGAGGCCGTTGCGGGATCGGTCGCTTTCGACTACGTTCAGCAGATGAATCGCTCGATGGAAAATGCCGCGGCAATGTTGAAAGCGCAGCCTTCGGAACTCGAAGTCAAGATTGGCCAGACACTCGACCATGTGAAATCGCTGGAAAAACAGCTGGCGCAACTCAAGTCAAAACTTGCAGCGTCAGCCGGTGACGATTTGCTCGGCCAAGCCAAGGAAGTGAATGGTACCAAGGTTCTCGCGGCAAAGTTGGAAGGCATCGACGCAAAAGGCCTGCGCGAAACGATGGATCAACTGAAGTCGAAGTTGAAGTCCGGCGTGATTGTGCTGGCGGTTATCGAAGGCGACAAAGTACAGATTGCAGCCGGTGTAACGGCTGATCTTGTCGCGAGATTCAAAGCTGGTGAATTGGTGAACCACGTTGCGCAGCAAGTTGGCGGCAAGGGCGGTGGCCGGCCAGACTTTGCAATGGCGGGCGGCAATGACGCTTCGAACCTGACGAGCGCTTTAGCGTCCGTCACCGAATTCGTGGCGGCAAAGTGAGCGGACATCAGGTCTGGCCGCTAGGCCCGCATCGGCTCGGCGCATCCCCAGAGGGGCCCCTGCTTTCGGCCTCTCGTGCCTATCCCTCAATGGCGACGCTAGGCGGTACGAACCCAGCCGCGATCGGTGCCGCGCTGGAATCTGTGGCCGCGTGGGTGTCTTCAAAGTAACCAAGGAATTGTCATGACCACGCCGCTCGATATTGTTCAAGCCAACCTCAAACAATCGAAAGAAGCGCTTGAGAATTTATTGGCCAATCCTGCTGCGTTAGCCAATGTCGCCGCCGCAGCGGAATTGATTGGTGCTGCGTTTGACAACGGCGGGCGCGTTTTCTCCTGTGGCAACGGCGGCAGCATGTGTGATGCCATGCATTTTGCCGAAGAGCTTTCTGGCCGGTATCGCAACGACCGCAAGGCGCTGCCGGCGGTGTCGATCAGCGATCCTTCGCATATTTCTTGTGTCGGCAACGACTACGGTTACAACTTCATTTTTTCGCGTTACCTTGAAGCGCATGCGCACGCGGGCGATGTGTTGCTGGGCATCAGCACGAGTGGCAAGAGCGCCAACGTCATCAAGGCGGCCGAGTATGCAAATGCGCACGGCATTCATGTTGTGACACTAACCGGAAAACCCGATAGTGTGCTCGGAAAAATCGCGACCATTGACATCGTCACGCCGGGTAATAGCGGTTATGCGGACCGCGTTCAAGAGCTCCATATCAAAGTTATTCATATCCTGATTGAACTCGTCGAGCGACGCTTTTTTCCGGAGAATTACGAGCAATAGCTTGGCGCTTCTTTGTTTTAGGGGATGAGATTCCTCACCAAAAGCGGTTCGGAATGACAGTGGTTTTGAAGTCATCACTTCCAAATTTGTCATCCCGAGCGAAGCCGAGGGATCTCATCGGTTGGTATTGAGAAGAAAGTAGTGAGTTGTTTAGCGGTTGACAACTTTCCCCAAAAGCGGTTCGGAGTGACGGCGGTTTTGAAGTCATCACTTCCAAATTTGTCATCCCGAGCGCAGCCGAGGGATCTCATCGGTTGGTATTGAGAAGAAAGTAGTGAGTTGTTTAGCGGTTGACAACTTTCCCCAAAAGCGGTTCGGAGTGACGGCGGTTTTGAGGTCATCACTTCCAAATTTGTCACCCTGAGCGAAGCCGAGGGATCTCATCGGTTTGTGTTGAGAAGAAGGTAGTGAGTTTTACGAGGGATGAGATTCCTCGCCGAAAGCCGTTCGGAATGACGTTGGTTTTGTGGTCACCAATTCCAAATTTGTCATCCCGAGCGCAGCCGAGGGATCTCATCGGGCTGTGTTGAGAAGAAGGTAACAGATGTGAAATGTCTAGAACCTACTATGTCTACATTGTCGCTTCGATCAGCCGGGTTGTTTACATCGGTGTCACTAACAATTTGGTTCGTAGGGTCCACGAACACAAGCAGGGCTTGGTTGCAGGCTTTACAAAGCGTTACCAGGCAGATCGACTGGTGTACTTTGAGGAAACAACCGACGTGCGAGTCGCGATTGAACGAGAAAAACAGTTGAAGACCTGGCGGAGGGAAAAGAAATTGGCGCTTATTGAGATCGCAAATCCTTCATGGAAAGACCTGTACCTTGACTTCACCGGATGAGATCCCTCGGCTTCGCTCGGGATGTCAAAATTGAGGTAACAGCGATTCTTCTCGGAGATCTCACGCTTCAGCAGCCATATTTGATTGTTCGATGTCATCCCGAGCGCAGCCGAGGGATCCCATCCTAACGTAAGAAAGTAACTCGATTCAATGTCATTCAGCTTCTGCCCAAAATGTGCCACACCGCTCGCAAAACGCGCGTTTGAAGAAGACGGTGGTGCCGCGACACGGATTGCTTGTCCAGACGACGCCTGCGGATTTATCCACTACGACAACCCGACGCCTGCCGTCGGTGTGTTGATCGAACACCAGGGCGACATCGTGCTGGCGCGCGGTGCCGGGTGGCCAGAAGGTTTTTTTGCACTGGTGACCGGGTACCTTGAAAAAAACGAGGATCCGCTCAAAGGTGTGGCACGCGAAGTTAAAGAAGAGACCAATCTGGATGTGGTGGAAACCGAGATCATCGGCAACTACATCTTTGAACGCAAGAACGAAGTCATGCTGTGTTATTTCGCCAAGTGCGAAGGCGAGATTCGGCTCTCACCCGAGCTTGCGGAGATTAAGCGTTACCAGCCACACGAATTAAGGCCATGGCCACGGGCCACGGGGTTTGCCGTTGCTGACTGGATGCGATCACGCGGTCTTGAAGTCAAGTTTATTGAACGGCCGCCTATTATTGTCGAGAAGAAATGATGAAGAAATTGGTAGTTGTATTTGCTCTTTCAAGCGCATTGGTGCATGTGACATATGCACAGGATAATGCAAAGGTCGTAGAAATTGGTGCTGCAGCTTTGAATGTCGAGTTACGCGCAAAGCTACGTGCGGAGCTTGAGACGATTTTTGATACGGATCAGTCGGGTCGTAAGGCAATAAACGCTGCAAAGACAAAAGATGAGAAAGATGCGCTTTGGGAGAAACAAGCACTAATCGACACCGCCAATCAATTGCGTGTCGAGGCCATCATTAGGCAGTATGGATGGCCTAGGCAAACTGAATTTGGCGTAAAGGCGTCCCAGGCTGCGTTCTTGGTGCTACAACACGCACCGATCGAGATAATGAAGCGTAATTTCTTGACCCTCAAAACGGCGATGGAGACGGGTGAACTGAAAAAAGAAAGTTTTGCCCTATTTGAGGATCGAATCAGAATGTACGAAGGGCGCCCACAAATCTATGGCTCACAAGTTGCGATTGACGAAAAAACAGGCAAGCCTTTTATTTGGATGATCGAGGATGAAGCAAATGTTGATAAACGGCGAGCGTCAATGGGTATGCCACCTCTTTCAAACTATGCAAAGTTTTTCGGCATTGATTATTTATCGCCAGCCGCGCGCAAAGAGACGGCTGGAAGTGCTGTCGAGCCAAAGAGCGTTGAGCCAAAAAAATGAAAATGCAAAAACCCGAGAGCATTGCCGCACAGGCGCTTGGTTGGATTGACGAGAGCACCAGGGAAATCGTCGGACAAATTCATACCTCGACGACGTATATCCGCGACGAGGACAATCAATATCGTAATGGCCGCGTGTATGCGCGCGACCACAACCCGACCTTCGAGCAGGCCGAAGCGGTCTTGAACGCGCTTGAGGGCGGCTACGAGACGCGACTGTTTGCCTCGGGCATGGCAGCCGCCACAGCCGTGTTCCAAGCGCTGAATCCGGGTGATCACGTGATTGCGCCAAAGGTCATGTACTGGTCGCTGCGTAATTGGTTAAAGACGTTTGCAACCCGCTGGGGGCTGCATATTGAGTTTGTTGATGCGACCGACCTCGACGCAGTGCGGGCGGCCATTCAGCCCGGTAAAACCAAATTGATTTGGATCGAAACACCGGCCAATCCGCTGTGGCACATTACCGATATTGCGGCGATGTGCGAGATTGCGCACGCTGCAGGCGCGCTGGTGGCGGTGGATTCGACTTGTGCGACACCAGTTCTCACAAGGCCGATTGAACACGGCGCGGATATTGTCATGCACGCGGCGACCAAATATTTGAATGGCCACTCTGACGTCGTGGCGGGTACGCTCACAGCGGCGCGTGACTTCGAAACGTGGCAACGCATTCGCAGCATCCGCGCGCAAATAGGTGGTGTTGCCGGGCCGTTTGAGGCGTGGCTGTTGACGCGCGGCATGCGTACGCTGTTTCCCCGTGTTCGAACAGCCTGCGCCGGTGCACAGCGTATTGCGGAACACTTCTCGCAACACCCGCTGGTGGAAGAAGTGTTGTATCCAGGCTTGCCGGAATTTGTCGGGCACCAGATTGCGGCCAAACAAATGCACGGCGGCTTCGGCGGCATGATGTCTATTCGAGTCAAGCATGGTGAGGCGGCAGCGATTGCCGTTGCGGCCAATACACAACTCTGGAAGCGGGCAACATCGCTCGGCGGCGTTGAGAGTCTGATCGAGCATCGTAGCAGCGTCGAGGGTGAGGGTACGCCGGCTCCCAAAGATCTGCTGCGGATGTCTGTGGGCATCGAAGCGACGCAGGATTTGATTGATGATTTTGAGCAGGCGCTGACTGCGGCGAGCCGGTAGACCATGCAAGACATTAATACGCGCATTCAAACTTATTTGGTTCGCGCCGATCTTGACCGCTACCTCGTCGAGACACCCGTTATTGCTAAATGTATTCGCGGCATCATGGATGTGATGGGTGAGCTGCCGCCAAACTTTAACCAAGACACGTTGTACACCTATCCCGTGCCGATGATGTCCGAAGACGGTAGCTGCTCATTGATCGAAGAGCTGGCACCCGCGCCGTATGACCTTACCGCAATCTTGGGTGGACGTAACGAGTCGACCACGCGAAAACTACTGTTGCTAAACCAGGTGGTTGAGCACGTCACGCAAATGTGTGGCGCCGATTGGTTGGGAATTTATCAGGCAAGAGACACGGCGATGCAACATCGCGTGTTGGTCAAACTCGCGTATCGCGGCAGGCCGTCGCGTGCAGAATTTCCGTTGACGCCTGAGTTTGCGAAGGGCTCGACGAACAGCACGGTCGGCCTTGAAGGTTCTGCGCGGGTGATCGATGACGTGGCCGCCTATACCGCGGAGGGTGGCGGCTTCTACGTCTGTGACGACAAGGTGCAATCTGAGGCGTGTTTGCCGATGTTCGACGAGGCTGGTGTGATCGTCGGTATCATTGATGCTGAGGCCGAGCCTAAACAGTTTTTTAAGCCCGACCGGATCGCGGCAGTTGTTGCCCTGGCGATGGTCACACCCGCACTGCTACCTTAAACCCCAGCAAGGACGGTCGTTTTCAGCCAATAAATGCTGAAAAGTGCCGTCTATCGCCGAGTTCTACTTTTGGCCGAAGGCTGTGCGGATAGCTTCAACCCTTTTGCGGTTAAGCCCGAGGTCACTTTCACCAAGGCGCGAGGCTGAGCGCACGTGAATGACGGATGCGCCCGCATCAAGTGCAAATTCAACGTCGTCGATGTAGCCCATCAGCGGCGTTTTGAATTCCGCATAGGTGTAACCGGCGTTGGTGGAGACAACCGTCGCCCCCTTTTGTCCGGAGACGATTTCATTCAAACGCTTCCACGCGACGTCTGCCGACCCGTCGAATTTGAGTGGCTCGATGTAGTGTTTGTCGTCCTTCGCGGTGGTCGACGAGACCGCGTTGGGACTTCTCGGCATCGGCTTGAATTTGCCGTTTGTGTAGCCTAAGTCGGTGGGACGCTTGCCGGAAAATAGACCCATGTGGTGGTCTCCAATCGCGTTGATGGCAATTACCGCGGCAATCGCCAGGATGGTGGATAAGGTGATCAGTAGTGAAACTTTAAGTATTTTGTTCATTGTTCAGTCAATTAACTCATCAGGGTTTTGGTGCCGACGGGCGTTTGAATATACGCGCACATCGTCATGCCGGAATAGGGCGGTGATGCTGTCATGACTAATTTCTTCGCAAGACCGAGCTCGCCGAGCAAGTACTCCACCTTGGCGGGGTTCGGGTGGGCGGCCTCCATCCAAGTGAATCTGAGGCCATGATCTGGCAACCGCTCGCACGGGTGAATCGGCACGTCCCATTGAATCATCTGCGGGATCAGCCCACCTTCGATGGGATAACCGTCATCGGGATTGGTGATGCGCCACTGAAAATCTCCACGCGCCATGCTGAGTACGTGGCCCAACGCGCCACCTGTTTTCTCGCTTAAGGCCACAATATCGGAGGTGCGTGCAACCCAGCCGATCAATCTCGGGCGCTGTGCAATCCGTTCACGCACATCCGCCGTATCAAGCCCAAACCATCTCGGTGATGATGGACGGGAGGCGGCGGGATTGATGGCGATGAGTTCGAGATAACACTCGGGGCCAAGGGAGAGCAGCCGGTTTTGTGTGCCCATCACGGCGTGTTCGCCGACCGGCCCAAGTGTGACGCCGAAAAAACGCTCCAGCCATGCCGCGCCACGGGCAAGGTCTGCACATCCGATCACGAGGTGGTCTAACGCGGTCGAAGGCAATGGGGTCATGATTGCTGCCGGAACCAATTCGATGGCCTGACGCGAATCAGCAGCGCAGCAACCGACCAGCCTAGGCAAACGCCGGTTGCATTCGCCAGCGCATCAGCCCATTCAAAGAAGCGATGGGGGGTCAGTCCCTGCGCAAACTCGATGGCAACACCCATCAACATCAACAGGATGGCGAGCTTCAGCTGCGTTCGTGTGTTGGCCTGTGGCATCGCCAAGCGCCATACCAACATCAGCCCGGCGTAGGCGAGTAGATGATGCAACTTGTCGCCGCCTGGGATGGTTTGGCTGATGGGCATCAGTGAGAGCGCCCAGACAGCACACGTTATAGCTATGGCCGCAATCTGCAGGAATCGTTGCAAATTCATGAGGTCCAATAAAGGCGGGCGTTTCCATGCAAAAAGGCCTGAAAACGCCCGTATAGTCTAGAGTTTCATGGCTTCTTCTGCGGTGGCAAATCGGTGCAGACCCCCTCGAACACCTCTGCCGCCATGCCGATGGATTCGCCCAACGTTGGATGCGGATGAATTGTCTTGCCGATGTCGGTCGGGTCACAGCCCATCTCAATGGCCAGCGCGATTTCACCGATCAGATCACCCGCGTGGGTGCCGACGATGCCGCCGCCGATAACGCGATGCGTCTCGCTATCGACGATCAGCTTGGTGAATCCCTCGTCGCGCCCATTGGCTATAGCGCGACCCGAGGCCGCCCACGGGAAGACGCTCTTGCCGAACTTGATGCCTTTGGCCTTGCAGGAATCTTCGGTCTCGCCCACCCATGCGACTTCGGGATCGGTGTAGGCAACACTGGGAATCACACGTGCATCGAAGAACGATTTCTGTCCCGCTGCCGCCTCTGCCGCAACGTGGCCTTCATGCACTGCTTTGTGCGCGAGCATTGGTTGACCGACGATGTCACCGATGGCGAAAATATGCGGCACATTGGTGCGCATTTGTTTGTCGACTTCGATGAAGCCGCGCTCGGTCACCGCAACACCTGCCTTCTCGGCGCTGATCTTTTTGCCGTTCGGTGCACGCCCGACACTCATCAGCGCCATGTCGTAGCGAACCGGGGCTTGTCTTGTCGTTTTACCATCCGCATCGCTGGTTTCGAATGTGACATAGATGCCGTCTGGTTCAGCTTCGACCGCAACCGTCTTTGTTTTCAACATGATGTTGTCAAAGCGCGGCGCGTTCATCTTTTGCCACACCTTCACCAAGTCGCGGTCGGCACCCTGCATCAGGCCATCCATCATTTCCACGACGTCCAGACGCGCGCCGAGTGTTGAATAGACCGTGCCCATTTCCAAGCCGATGATGCCGCCGCCGATGACAAGCATCTTCTTCGGGATTTCTTTGAGCGCCAACGCGCCGGTTGAATCCACGATACGCGGATCGTCGGGAATAAAAGGCAGACGCACAACCTGCGAGCCCGCCGCGATGATGGCTTTCTCGAAGCGGATCACTTTCTTCTCGCCCGTCTTTTGCTGACCGGCACCAGAGGTGAGTTCAACCACCATGTGGTTTGCATCGAGGAACTGGCCGACTCCGCGAACAACATCCACCTTGCGCATCTTCGCCATGCCGGCGAGCCCGCCCGTCAATTTGCCCACGACTTTTTCTTTCCAGCCGCGCAACTTATCAAGATCAATTTGTGGCTTGCCGAAGGTTATGCCATGTGCGGCGAGTGCGCTGGTTTCGTCGGCAATCGCGGCGACGTGCAAAAGGGCCTTCGATGGAATACAGCCGACGTTCAGGCACACGCCGCCGAGCTGCGCATAACGCTCGACCAGAATCGTTTTCATGCCGAGATCAGCTGCACGGAAGGCAGCAGAGTATCCGCCGGGGCCGGCGCCTAGCACCAGCATCTCGGTCTTGATATCCACGTCGAAACCTGCTGCGCTTGCTGATGCGGCGTTAGCTGCGCTGGCCGTTCCTACAGGAGCGGCTGGCGCTTGCCGCGCATTTGCCACCCCGCGCTCAGCGGCGCTCACGACGCTTTCTCCTCCGCTCGACTTTGTGTCACCAGATGAGGGGGCTGTAGCGGATTCCGCCTCTAATAACAACACTACGGCACCTTCCGAGACCTTGTCGCCCACTTGGACCCTGATCTCCTTCACGACGCCTGCGTGCGTGGACGGAACCTCCATCGTCGCTTTGTCACTTTCCAACGAAACAAGGGAGTCTTCTTTTTTGACAGTGTCGCCGACTTTCACGAGCACTTCAATCACGGGAATATCTTTAAAGTCACCAATGTCGGGTACTTTGATTTCGATTGTGTGGCTCATAGGAAAACTCTAAAGGTTGTCATTCCGAAATGCAGTGAGGAATCTCATCCGCGCACAGTTCTACAGGTTCATCTGGATGAGATTCCTCGCGGGTAGGGCTCGCTCGGAATGACATTTTCATTTGGTGCCTTTCCATACAATAATCCGCGGCTATAAAACGAGTTTCCGGATATCAGACATCAATCCGGCGAGGTAGGTGGTGAAGCGCGCGCCCGACGCACCGTCAACCACACGATGGTCGTATGAGAGCGACATCGGCAGTATCAGGCGTGGCACAAATTCTTTCCCGTTCCAAACCGGTTTCATCGATGACTTTGAGACGCCGAGGATGGCGACTTCCGGCGCGTTGATGATCGGCGTAAAGTACGAGCCACCGATGCCGCCCAATGACGAAATTGAAAAACAGCCGCCAGACATTTCCGCCGGTGACAGCTTGCCTTCCCGCGCTTTGGCAGCGAGCTCGGAAGATTCTTTTGCAAGCTCGATGATCGATTTTTGGTCGGCGTTGCGAATGACAGGCACCACCAAACCGTTCGGTGTGTCGGCCGCAAAGCCGATGTTGTAGTACTTCTTCAAAATCAAGTTTTCGCCACCGGGCTCAAGCGAGGCATTGAACTCGGGGAATTTCTTGAGGGCTGCAACACTGGCCTTGATGAGGAACGCCAGCATGGTGACTTTTACGCCGGACTTGGCGATCTCTTCGTTGGTTTTCACGCGGAACGCTTCAACGTCGGTGATGTCGGCATCGTCTTGTTGTGTGACGTGCGGGATCATCACCCAGTTACGTGCGAGGTTGTTGCCAGAGAGTTTCTTGATACGCGAGAGCGCCCGTTTTTCAGTCTCACCAAACTTGGAAAAATCGACGTGCGGCATTTCCGGAAAGGCAAATGCGCCGCCACTGGACGCGGCTTTGGGTTTCGCCAACTCTGCCTTCACAAACCCCTTTACGTCTTCCTCCGTGATGCGCCCCTTGTTGGCGGTGCCGCGTACTTTTGTCAAGTCAACACCGTACTCGCGCGCAAGCTTGCGAATGGAAGGGGATGCATGAACACTCGACGGAATTTCGGTCGCTACCGCAGATGTCGACCTCTGTGCGGGTACTGATGATGACTGTGTTGCATGCGTCGGCGCGGGAGCCTGGACTGGTGGGGCGGCTGGGGCGGCAGGCGAAGCCGACAGCGCAGGTACCGCCGTTGGTGCGGCGGCTGGCGATAAGTTAGTCGAATCGGCCGCTTCGACCACGAGGACGGTATGGCCTTCCGACACCTTGTCACCGATCGCAACCTTTATTTCCTTGACAACACCGGCGACCGAAGACGGTACTTCCATCGTGGCTTTATCACTCTCAAGTGAAACGAGTGAGTCTTCTTTGTTGATGGTATCGCCGACTTTGACCAAGATTTCAATGACGGGGATGTCCTTGAAATCACCAATGTCCGGGACTTTGACTTCTACGAGATTTGCCACGCAACTGCTCCTCGATTCGTACTTACTGTTGTTCTCGGTTTGTCGTTCTGAACTCGTCGGCGCGGTTGTCAACTGCCGCCCGCGATTTCAACCAGTTGGCTCCGACGAAAGCAGGTTGGTACTTTCGTCGGAATTCCTAAACCGTCCAGGGTGCCGGTTTCGATATGTCGATGTCGTACTTCTTGATCGCTTCGCTGACCGTCTTGAGCGGAATCTGCCCCTCGTCGGCCAGCGCTTTCAACGCCGCGATAACAACGTAGTATCGATTAACCTCGAAGAACTTGCGAAGTTGCTTACGCGTATCGGAACGACCAAATCCATCGGTGCCAAGCACGGTAAATCGGCGGTCGGACACATACGGGCGAATCTGATCGGCAAAGGAGCGCATGTAGTCAGTCGCGGCAATCGCAGGGCCTTTGCGCCCCTTCAGCAGTTTCGCGACGTGTGGTACCTGCGGTGCCGCTTCTGGATTGAGTAAATTGTGACGCTCGGCTGCCATTCCCTCGCGGCGCAACTCGGTGAAGGACGTGCAGCTCCAAATATCACATACCACGCCCCAATCCAACTCAAGCAACTCGGCAGCCGCAATGACTTCGCGGAAAATGGTACCAGACCCCATCAACTGCACGCGCGGCTTCTTTGCCTCTTTCGACTCGCGGAACAGATACATGCCCTTGAGAATATTTGCTTCCGCACCTTCGGGCATCGCCGGGTGGGTGTAGTTTTCATTCATCACCGTAATGTAGTAGTAGATGGGTTCCATCTTCTCGTACATACGCTTTAAGCCATCATGAATGATGACGGCGAGCTCGTAGCTGAAGGTCGGGTCGTAGGAGATGCAGTTCGGAATGGTCGCCGACATCAGGTGCGAGTGCCCATCTTCATGTTGCAGGCCTTCGCCGTTTAGCGTGGTTCGTCCCGAAGTCCCGCCCAACAGGAAGCCGCGCGCCTGCATATCGCCCGCCGCCCATGCGAGGTCGCCGATGCGCTGAAAGCCAAACATCGAATAGAAGATGAAGAAAGGGATCATGTGCTGGCCGTGGTTCGCATAGCTGGTACCCGCCGCCATCCATGAGCAGAATGCCCCTGCTTCATTGATTCCTTCTTGCAAAATCTGCCCGGCTTTGTCCTCTTTGTAGAACATCAACTCACCGGAATCCACCGGCTCGTACAGCTGGCCTACCGAGGAGTAAATGCCGAGTTGACGGAACATGCCCTCCATGCCGAACGTGCGCGACTCGTCGGCAACAATAGGCACCAGCCGCGGCCCGATTTCTTTGTCACGGGTAAGTGCGGTAAACGCACGGACAAATGCCATCGTCGTCGAAATTTCTCGTTCTTCGGTGGATTTAAGAAGCGGCTCGAAGACCGACAGTTCTGGAATCTTCAGTGCCGGTATGTTCGGGAAACGCGCCGGTAGCGAGCCCCCGAGCTTTTCCCGAGCGGCCTTGAGGTACTGAATCTCCGGAGAATTTTCCGCTGGCTTGTAGAACGGCACGTCGGCAATCACGTCGTCGCTAACGGGAATGTTGAAGCGGTCACGAAACTGTTTGAGGGATCCAAGATCCATCTTCTTCTGCTGATGGGTGATGTTCTGGCCTTCACCCGCTTTGCCCATGCCGTAACCTTTGACGGTCTTTGCAAGGATGATGGTCGGCTGACCCTTATGCTTGACTGCGGCCGAGTAGGCGGCGTAGACCTTGTAGGGGTCATGACCACCACGATTCAATCGCCAAATGTCCTCGTCAGACATTGAGGCGACCATCTTTTCGAGCTGGGGGTACTTGCCAAAAAACTCTTTGCGAACATAAGCACCGTCACGCGCCTTGTAGTTTTGGTACTCGCCATCCACCGCTTCCATCATGCGAGCCTTCAGCAACCCGTCGCTATCTTTTGCGAGCAAAGGATCCCAATACCGTCCCCAAATCACTTTCAGCACATTCCAACCTGCACCGCGGAAATCGCTTTCCAGTTCTTGGATGATCTTGCCGTTGCCGCGGACCGGGCCGTCCAGGCGCTGCAAGTTGCAATTGACCACAAAGATTAGATTGTCGAGGCCTTCGCGTGCGGCCAACGAAATTGCGCCGAGAGATTCCGGCTCATCCATTTCGCCATCTCCCATAAACGCCCACACTTTGCGGCCTTCAGTGTTAACGATGCCGCGATGGTGAAGGTATTTCATGAAGCGTGCTTGGTAGATCGCCTGCAGCGGACCAAGTCCCATCGATACCGTCGCAAACTGCCAAAAATCGGGCATGAGCCATGGATGTGGGTAGGAGGAAATACCCTCGCCGTCGACCTCGCGGCGGAAGTTCTCCATCTGTTCTTCTGTAATGCGGCCCTCGAGAAACGCACGGGCGTATACACCTGGTGCGGAATGCCCTTGCATAAAAATCATATCTCCACCATGCGCCTTGGAAGGTGCGTGCCAGAAGTGGTCAAAGCCGACGTCGTAGAGCGTCGCGGCGGATTGGAAGCTGGCGATGTGTCCGCCGAGCTCCGATGATTCCTTGTTGGCGCGTAGGACAGTTGCCACCGCGTTCCATCGGATTAACGAGCGGATGCGGTGCTCCATTTCTTGGTCGCCCGGCAGCAGGTCCTCCGCATGCGGCGGAATGGTGTTGATGTAGGCCGTCGTTGGTGTATAGGGCAGGTTGGTGCCAGAGCGTCGCGCCTTATCAACGAGTGATTCGAGCAAGAAATGTGCGCGCTCAGGCCCCTCTGCATCGAGAACGGCGTCGAGTGCGTCGAGCCATTCACGGGTTTCTTGCGGGTCGATGTCTTGTTGCAAAAAGGCCGGACGATCCATCGCCAGTCTCCTCATTGTTATAGAAATTTGTCGTGATATTAGACCGTATTGCCTTGGCTGGCGCTATGCGACATAAAAAGAGCTTGTGAAATACAGACAACACCGTGCCCCGCATCCACGCGGGTCTAGATTGATCAAATGGGGCGTCTTGGTGTCTATGTTGTTGAAATCGGGTGATGCAATGCTGCATTGCACAATGGTGTTTGTGCGGGGTACGACTTAGGACACCCTGCAGTGCGCTCAGACATTGGCAAAAGGGGTGCTTTTTTAGTCCAGCCTGTGGAATACGTCCAAAATTCCTTCAGGACGCAGCCGACTTTGTGGTTCAGAGACGGTGGCCGAGATTGAACACCGGGAAATCCACCTAAGGCTGGCTCTGATGATGAGTAATAATAGTCTATGTAAATCAATTTGTTACAAGTGGTTCCCCAAGTGTTTCTTAAAAAACAATTTTAAGTTATTATTATTCAAAGTGTTTAGCAGTTTGCCGGTGCTCGATTCCTTGCATCTGTGCCTTGGGTGCGGTAGACCTAATGAATGTCTAGAAGTACAAAACGGTGTGCGCGAAACACTCGCGCGCGAATAAAAAAATGCGTCGTCGGGAGGCATTGTGGCGCTGACTGATGCTTTGCAGATAGTGACTGTGTCGGACCCGGGTAGGGTGCGCGGACACAATGAAGATTGTGTCGAGGTCCGACCAGATATTGGTGTGGTCGTCCTCGCAGATGGCATGGGCGGCTACAACGCAGGCGAGGTTGCGAGTGGCATGGCGACCTCGCTGATCGCGGGAGGTCTTTCTGCAAACTGGACCAGAAATGGATTAAAACATTTGGACCGGGTTGCAGCGGTGAAATTGTCCCAGACCATGTTGATGCGGCAGGTTTCGGCGGCTAATGCCGCGATTTTTGACGCGGCCCAGAAAGATCCTCAGTGTGCCGGCATGGGTACAACGCTGGTGGGTTGCATCTTCTACGACAACTTTGTCACCGTTGGACACATCGGTGATTCACGCCTGTATCGCATTCGGTATGATGTTCTCGAACAGGTCACACGGGATCATTCGTTGCTGCAAGAACAGATCGACGCGGGACTGATTACGAAAGAAGATGCACGGCAGTCGCACAACAAGAATCTAGTAACAAGAGCGCTGGGAATTGATCGGCAGGTTGAAGTGGAAATTCACACCTACGACGTTCTTGAAGGGGATGTCTACTTGTTGTGTTCAGACGGCTTGAACGACATGATTGATGACGATGAAATCCAGATGACCCTGATCGCATTGAGCGCAAACTTGGAGTTGTCGGCGCAACAACTGGTGCAGGCGGCAAATGATGCGGGCGGGCGGGACAATGTTTCGGTTGTTTTAGTGAAGGTAGTCAAGAATTTCGCCGTTGAGCGGGGCTATTGGGCGAGAGTGAAGTCGATGTTCGCTTGACGCGAACCGATGAATCAACGCAACGATTTTTTCTAGGGTTACGACCATGGCAAAACTGATTATGAGCGTCGATGGGACCGTGTTGAAAGAGATTTCGCTAACCAAAGAGCGAACAACGCTCGGGAGGAAACCTCACAACGATGTCCAGGTGGATAACCTCGCAGTTTCCGGGGAGCACGCTGCCATCATCACGATTCTGAATGACTCTTTCATTGAGGACTTGAATTCCACCAATGGCACCCTGGTCAACGGCAAGCCGATCAAAAAGCATTTCCTGCAAAATAATGACGTCATCGAGATCGGCAAACACAAGCTTAAGTTCTTCAGCGATGCGCCGGTACAGAGTGCTGCCGCAGATTTTGAACGGACGATGATCATCCGCAAGCCGCCGGCTGCATCGATGACTGCGGCAGGAGCGTCGTTGTCGGCTGGGCAAGCTGACATGCGGCCCGTCGCGGCCACGATGGCAGCACCATCCGCCCCTGCGGCGGCACCTGCGGCACCGATTGCGCGTGCCGCAGCGCCTGCGGCAGCGCCGGTACGCGAGGCAGCGATTCAGGTTCTGTCTGGGGCGGCAGCCGGACGCACGCTCGATTTGATCAAGAATTTGACAACCATTGGCAAGCCCGGTGTGCAGGTTGCTGTTATCACCAGACGACCCGGTGGCTTTTACATCACGCACGTCGAAGGCAAATCCCTCCCGACGATCAACGGCATAGGGCTGGGTGGCCAAGCGCAGCAGCTACACGATCATGATCTGATCGATATTGCGGGCGTCAAGATGGAGTTCTTCTTTAGGCCGTAATCCGTGTCGGCGGTTATCTCTTGGTCACCGCCGTCGAACAGTTCGCTCAGATCGTCAATTTCTCTGCAACTTGAGAGTCTGCGTGGCAGAAGCGGTCGCGCACTGCTATTCGCCAGTTTTGCGGCGACTGGCTCTGGGTTTGATCATAGTGCCTTCCACGGCGATGGAGCCCGGCTTGACCAAGGCCGCATTCGCCCGCTAGCGTGGGTATCGTGGCCGGGTAAAACGGTTGGTTGCGAGAGCCGCCCTCTCCACGGCGGGCGTGGAATCGTCCACGCTCAAGGCGACCCACCGTGTGGCTGAAATGGTGCGCCAGATGCCCTTGAGGCAGCTATCTAGGCAAAGCCTGCGGCCGTAACACCTACGGCGATTGAAGATAGCGCGTGTCGCTCGTCGTCATCGCGCTTCCCTGCGTCCCGACAAAACCGGGAAACAATGCATCAAGCCGTTTATGCAGCGCAAACGCCTACGGAGGTTTCCTCGTCCAGCACCTGTTTGAGGTATGCCCGTCGAACCGGTTGTGTGACGTCGTGCACAGCTTTTGGCTGAGATGCATAGCATAATCGGTTGAGCAAAAATTTCCCTTACCGCACTCTTGTCGGATTTTGGACTCATGCAGCTAAAAGTTCTCGGGTGTAGTGGTGGCATCGGCGGTGACCTTCGCACGACGTCCCTGCTACTTGACGACGATATTCTTATTGATGCGGGCACCGGTGTCGGCGATCTGTCGATCGACGAGCTGGCGCGTATTGACCATGTCTTTATTTCCCACGCGCATCTTGACCACATCACGAGCATCCCTTTCTTAATCGATACGGTGATGGGCATGCGCACGACCCCTTTGGTGTTGCACTCGACATCAGCAGTATTACAGGTCATCAAGGATCATATCTTCAACTGGAAAATTTGGCCGGATTTTGCGAAGATTCCGACACCAGAAAGCCCGGCAATGCAATATCAGGAGCTTCGGGTCGGTGAAACGGTTGTCCTGAATGGGAGGCAAATTACCGCCATTCCGGCAAATCATGTCGTTCCCGCCGTCGGTTATCTGGTCGACAGTGGCCAGGCGCGGCTTATTTTTACCGGGGATACTACAGTTAACGATGCGCTATGGCAGATCGCCAACGTGACAAAGAACCTGAAGTATTTGATTGTTGAGACAGCCTTTCCCAATAAAGAACGTGATGTCGCCATTGCGTCTAAACATCTCTGTCCAAGTATGCTTGCCGAGGAGTTGTCGAAGCTCGCGCGGCCAGTAGAGATTCTTGTTACCCACCTCAAACCTGGTGAAGTGAATTTGACGATGAGTGAGATTGGGCAGGATGCTGGAAGATGGCGGCCAAGAATGCTTGAACAAGGCATGATCTTGAAGTTCTAGCCTGAGTAGTACACGGGGCACCTGCTGTTTCGGAGCACGTTGCGCCCGAGCAATTGGCAAACCAATTTGGATGGCTCCTGTTTTGGGGTGAGTGCGGGCTGCACGTTCACCTTCGGGCGATTGGACGACCGCCTATTTGCAAAGCTCACACCCTCCTTCCATAGCGTACCCGCCATGCCGTGGTCGGTCAGGTGCAAGATCGCGTGCCTACTCGCCCGCGTTCCAACCCGCCCCCATGAAATGTTCAAGGCTAGCGGCGTCGGCATGGTTGTGCCCAAACTCCAGCGCAATTCCTCGTATTGCAGGGGGTCTGTTATTGGTAAACTTAGAGTTTCCGTCGTTTCTCACCACCCGTGAAGCGGCGCAGCGAGCTCGACTACATGAGGCCCTCAGATGAGTGCAGTGCTTGAACCCAAAGTCAGAACCGAAGAGAGTGGTTTGCAGCCATCCGACATGTCTTCGAAATTGGCTTTTTCGAAGAAGCTACAGGCAGTCACCAACCGCATCCATTCGACAACGAACATTGACGAAATCATGCTCGACGTGGCGCGCGATATCTGCCAGCTATTTGATGCGGATCGCCTGACAATTTACACAATGTCGGAAGATGGCGCGGCGATCATCTCCAAAGTCAAGTCGGGGTTGAACTCATTCAAGGACATCAAACTTCCTTTGTCGGAGAGCTCCATCGCCGGCTGCTGCGCGCTGAATAAGCGCTTCATGAATATCAAAGATGTCTATGACGACGCTGAACTGAAAAGTTTTTCGGCAAAGCTTTCGTTTCTCAAGGCAGTCGATCAACGCACCGGTTACCGCACCAAACAAATGATGGTGGCACCCATCATGGGGGTGGACGCAAGCGGTGGCAGTGGCGAGTTGGCCGGGGTAATCCAAGTCATCAACCACCTGCCGGGCATCCCGTTTCCGCAGCTGGCGGAAGAGGGTGTGGTGGAGCTCGCCAAAACTCTCGCCATCGCATTCAAAGTTCGCCAGCAGATTCCATCGGCAGTCAAGTCAAAGTTCGACTATTTGGTGGTTGACAATATTATTTCAGAGGGAGAGCTGGAGCTCGCCACACGCACAGCGCGCCGGAAGAACAAAAACGTTGAAGACATCCTGATCGACGAATTTCAAGTAAAGGAAGCTGCCCTCGGTGCAGCACTCGCCAAGTATTTTGCCGTCGATTATGAGCCGCACAAGTCTGATCGAATCAAGCCCGCCGATTTGCTCAAGAATTTGAAGCGCGAGTATTGCGAAAAAGCGAACTGGGTTCCAATTGACGAAGCAAAGTCCGGGATTGTCGTCATGACAACTGATCCTGAGCACGTTAAGAATTCGCGCGTGGTCGAGAACATTTTTCCAAAGTCTAAGGCGGTCTATCGAGTCACGACCGCGCGCGAGTTTGCGCTAACGCTGAGCCTGATGTTCGGCGGTGGCGGAGATGGCCTGCAGACGGCGGACATTGGCGATCTGCTGTCCGCATTGGACGATGATCCGGAACTTCAGGAGACCGCAAGCCATGACATTTCCGCAGCCGCTGACAATGAGTTGGTCAAACTAGTGAACAAAATCATCGTCGATGCCTACAACCAAGGGGCGTCGGATATCCACATCGAGCCGTTACCAGGCAAGGGAAAAACTGGCGTACGCTTCCGCAGGGACGGGTCACTAGCGCCATACATTGAGATTCCTTCCAGTTATCGAGATGCGCTCGCGGCACGTTTGAAGATCATGTGCGACCTTGATATCTCCGAGAAGCGCAAACCACAAGATGGCAAGATCAAGTTCAAGAAGTACGGGCCGCTGGATATCGAGTTGCGTGTTGCCACTATCCCGACCACGGGCGGGGTGGAAGATATCGTGATGCGTATTCTAGCGGCGGGTGAGCCAATCCCGCTTGATAAACTCGGCCTGACGACAAAAAACAAGGACGCGCTGGTCGGCGCGATCTCAAAACCCTATGGACTATTCTTCGTCTGTGGGCCAACCGGTTCGGGGAAAACCACCACGCTGCATTCGGTACTTGGTTCACTGAATACACCCGATACCAAGATTTGGACGGCAGAAGACCCAGTTGAGATTACACAAAAAGGTCTGCGCCAGGTACAGGTGAATAAGAAGGTAGTGGATTTCCCCGCAGTGATGAAGGCCTTCCTGCGTGCCGATCCGGACATCATCATGGTTGGTGAGATGCGTGACGCCGAGACCACGCACATCGGTATCGAAGCCTCACTCACCGGGCACCTCGTATTTGCGACACTGCACACCAACTCAGCGCCAGAAGCGGTGATCCGTCTGCTCGACATGGGCATGGACCCCTTCAACTTTGCCGATGCCTTGGTGGGCATTCTTGCCCAGCGCCTGGCCAAACGTCTTTGCAAGTGCAAGGCACCTTATACGCCGGATGGCGATGAGATGAAACAGTTCATGCAGGAATACACATCCGACCTTCGACAAACGCCACCGTGGATCAAAGATCCCCAGGGTGAAGCCAAGAAGCTCTACGAGTATTGGCTGAAAGAGTACAGCAAAGATGGCAAGTTGACGCTCTACAAGCCGGTGGGCTGCGACGCATGCGGAGGATCGGGCTACAAAGGTCGCGTTGGTCTGCACGAGTTGATGGTCGCGTCGGACCCGGTAAAGAAGCTCATTCAGGAGCGCGCCCGGGTTGCTGACTTGTTCGTCAAGTGCGTCGAGGAAAACATGTCCACACTGAAGATGGACGGAATGGAAAAGGTCATGATGGGGCTAACCGACATGAAGCAGGTGCGCGCGGTCTGCGTGAAATAAGGGTTTCTGCATGACATCATATGCCGATGTGCGCCTTATCGACGGAAGCCATGATGGTGATCATGGAAGTAGACGAAGGTTCACCGCGCTTGAGTATCTCAATCGCATTGGAACGGCGCTCAGCTCCGAAAGAAACCTCGACAAGCTGCTCGAGACTATTCTGACTGCGGCGAAAAAAATCACCAACGCCGACGGTGGGACACTGTACCGGCTGGTCGACGACAAGCTCAAGTTTGAGATCGTGCTCAACGACAGCCTAAGAATTGCGATGGGTGGCACCACTGGGGTGCCGGTCCCTTTCTATCCCATTCCGCTACACACCGCTGACGGCTACCCAAACAATTCCATGATCGCCGCATATGCAGCCTTGCACGACGAAACCGTCAGCATCGCCGACGCGTACACGGCTGAGGGGTTCGATTTCACGGGGACGAGGGCGTTCGACAAGAAAACGGGTTATCGTTCGATGTCGTTCCTCACAATTCCGATGAAAAATCACGACGGTGAAATCATCGGCGTGTTGCAACTGCTCAACGCGCTCGAAGAGAATGGGAAGGTCGCGCCGTTTACTGTCGAGGATCAGCGACTGGCGGAGTCTTTAGCCTCACAAGCGGCGATTGCGTTGACTAATCGGATGCTTATTAATCAATTGGAGACTCTGTTCGAGTCGTTGATTGGCCTTATCAATACCGCCATCGACGATAAGTCTCCTTACACGGGCGGCCACTGCAAACGTGTACCGACCTTGACGATGATGCTCGCCGAAGCGGCTGCCGCAGTAACTGAGGGACCCCTCGCAGACTTCAAAATGACGGAAAAGGATCGGTATGAACTAAAAATTGCCAGCCTGCTTCACGATTGTGGAAAGATTACCACTCCGGTTCATATTGTAGACAAGGGGACCAAGCTCGAAACCATTTTTGATCGCGTGCATTACGTCTCGCAGAGATTCGAGATTCTGAAGCGAGATGCCGAGATCAATCTGCTGCGCGCAAAGCTCGCTGCGCTGGAAGCGGGCGATGATGCCTCGGTTTCTCGCGCGGAAGGCGAATTCGCGAAAACGATTCAAAGACTCGACGACGATCGCGAGTTTATCCGTCGCGCCAACGTTGGCGGAGAGCGTATGAGCGCTGAGGATCAGGCGCGTGTGACGAAGATCGCGGCGCAACCGATCCGAGGGGAGGACGGTGCCATGACCACATTCCTGACCGAAGACGAGCGTAACAACCTGAACATTCCATACGGCACATTGACTCAGCCCGAGCGCGAGGTCATAAACCACCATATTGTCGCGACAATCAAGATGTTAGAGGCGCTTCCGTGGCCGAAACATCTTAAGAATGTCCCGGAGTTTGCTGGCGGACACCATGAACGCATGGACGGGAAAGGCTATCCGAAAGGACTTACGCGCGATCAGATGAGCGTACAGGCTCGAATCATGGGGATTGCGGATATTTTCGAAGCGCTGACCGCCAAAGATCGTCCGTACAAGCTGGGCAAGACGCTTTCGGAATCATTGGAGATTCTCGCCAAGTTCAAAGAAAACGGCCACGTCGACCCGGATTTGTTTGATGTGTTTGTGCGCGAGAAGGTGTATCTGCAATATGCACACCAGTTCTTGGATCCAGCGCAGATCGATGAAGTCGATACTGCGTAATGACGATGAGCTTGGAAGTTCGCCATGACGAAAAGTGTATGGCATCCAAACGGCCCGCGATGAAGGTCGATCATGCTTGAGGCCAAGTCGGCGTCGAATCCCCTGCTACAGTCGGCCGAGCAAACTGAGTACGCTGGCGCGCAAGAACTGTGGACGCAAGAGCGGCATCTGCCACGTTATAGCCGCCAGGTCGTGAAGCTGCTGTCCCGCGGGCACAATGCTTCGGATCGAGTACTTGAATTTGGTTGCGGGATCGGCACTCTTGCGGTTTGCTGGCGAGAGACACTGGGCAACGCCCCGGAGTGTCTTGAAATCGATGCGCGACTCAGAGCAGAGGTTGAACGTCGTGGTTTTCGTTGCTACGCACGAATGGAAGAAGTCGAAGGGGCCTATGATCGGATCTATTCGTCGAATGTTCTGGAGCATATCGAAGACGATGTGTCGGCACTTCGACAGCTTCATGCGAAGTTGCAAGATGGTGGGACACTCGCGATCTACGTTCCCGCGTTCATGTTGATTTTTAACAATCTTGACCGGGCGGTCGGCCATTACCGCCGATACCACCGCGCAGATCTGGTTGAGAAACTTCATGCAGCCGACTTTGATATTGTCGATTGGTCATACCGTGACTGTATCGGCTTCTTTGCGTGGTGGTCGATACGCATGCGCGGCTACTCTCCAACCAAGAAGCTCGGAAGCGCACTAGATCTTTCGCTGTACGACCGCTTTATTCTGCCGTTGAGTAGTGCGTTGGATGCAGTTGGCTTCAGGTACTTGTTTGGTAAGAACCTCCTCGTTATCGCGAAGAAGAAACACAGAGCCGGCTAATCGGTCGGTACAACAAATCGAACCAAGTTTGCGCTACCCGATCCGGCAAAAACAACGCCTGGTCTTCAGTGCGGTAGCTAGATTAGACGCCCCCACCCCTGCAACGCTGATGACAACAACGACAAATAGCCGCGCTGGGCGCACGACACCTCAGGTGATTTTCGGACTTATCGCGACGCTGTTGGCGGGTGCGGTCGCTGCCTACCTGCTGGGTAAGGACTTGAACTGGGATTTCTACAATTACCACCTTTATAGCCCGCTTGCATACTGGACCCAAGATCTGAAGAGCGAATTCATGGGGGCGGGGATGCAGCGTTACCTAAATCCGCTAGGGTATTTGCCGTTTTATTGGATGGTTGCAGCCGGCTGGCATAGCGCGATTATCGGCATGCTGCTGGGGGCATTCCACAGCCTCTCAGTGTTTTTCCTGTGGCGTATTTGCAATGGGTACTTATTCAAGGATGGGGATCGCCGACGGGATTGGGTTGCGCTTGCCCTCGCATTTGGCATCAGCTCGACGGTCTTTCTGAGCACGCTCGGATCAACTTTTCTTGATCCGTCCGCCTGTGTATTGGTAATGGCGGGGCTGTATCTTATGTTCGCGCAACTGGATGCGCCAGCGGCGAACTCGCGTCAGTTGCTGCTCGCCGGACTGCTGTTTGGTCTTTCCACCGGGCTAAAACCCACTGGCGCAATTTTCTTCATAGCGGCTGCATTGGCGTACTGGATGGCAAAGCCAATGATTCGGCGGCGGACACTGTTCATCGTTCCGTTAGCCATCGGTGGCGCTGTTGGAGTATTGGCCGCGCATGGCTGGTGGAGCTACCTGCTGTTGCGGGAGTTTGGCAATCCGTTCTTCCCATTTGCGAATGAAATATTCAGATCGCCGGATTTCCCTTCAGTCGCCTTCGATCACGCTCGTTTCAGACCGTCGGGGCTTGTCGATGCCGTTTTGCTGCCATTTCAAATGGTCACATTTCGCAGCTGGATTTACGTTGAGCCGGTTGCGCCGGATTTACGATTTGCGACTTTAGTAATTGTCACCGCCTGCTTGCTGCTCAAACAGCTACCGCGACTGGCGGCCAAGTTGCGCATTGGCACGGCGGCTGTCCCTTTGGCCACGCAATCCAGTCCAAACGCGCCGGTACGTTTTGCGCTTCTGTTCTGCTGCATTGCCTATGTCTTGTGGCAGGTCACGAGCGGCAACGGTAGGTACGCGCTACCGTTAATGCTCTTTGCCGGGCCAATGCTTGTACTCGCGGTTCGTCACTTGTTTCTCGCCTACCAACCTAGCGCCATTGTCGGGCTTGCGGTACTGCTTCTGGTGCACGCATTTCATGCCGCAAGCGCCGGCAATCCCAGATGGTCGCCCGCGCCGTGGACTAAGCAGTGGCTGGAAATCGACGTGGCACCCGAATTGAAATCCGAACCATTCGGATTCATTACTCCCGATATCAACTCCTACTCTGCCATCGCCTTTGCCCTGCACCCGGATTCTCGATTCTTGGGCTTGGGCGGGAGCTTCCCGATCGATCCTGATGGGCCGGGCGGTTCCCGCGCCAAGCGGTTTCTAGCTGAACACCGGGGGCGTACACGAATCCTGCTGGGCACGTCGATTGTCAGGCAACGAACGGCTGGGCGAATGCCGTTGGTCAGACTAGCAGATGAACGCATCGCCGGGTGGAATTTGCGCGTTGTGCCCGACGATTGCTTGAAGATCACGCTACCCGACCACAATCTGATTGACGACGCCCCGCTGTTCCTTGCATGTGCGGTAACGGAGGGCTCGCCACTGCGTGACCGGCAAAATGTTGAGCGGCAAATGGTGGCGCGTGTTTTTGATCGAATTGAACGAACTTGTCCGATGTTGTTTCGACCGGCCGGTGGTTATATCCTCTTCGTTAACGGTCGCTGGGTTCGCGAGTATTCATCAACCGACATCCGAATGTTCGCCAGTAGTGGCAGGGTGCGTTTCACTCGTTTCCAGTATGGCCCGTTTGAGGTGGATCTCGGAACGGTCGACGAATGGCTCCATGGCAATCCGGCCAAAGCACCCGAATGCCGACCGCTGCAAAGAGTTTTCTAGTGCTTAACGGCGGTCGCCCGCTGGCAACTGCTCGGCTCTGACATCGATGAAGCTCAGAATAAAAGACGCGAACAGAATTTCCGCGCCCGCGACCATAAGTGCAACGGAAGGGATGGCAATTCGCATCATTGATTGCGGGTCAATCGCCGACAGGTGGGCGGACACCCAAATTTGCACCGAGTAGACAGCAGCAGCGATACCGAGCCCCACGATCGCAAGACCAACCGCTATGCCTTTTTCCAGCGTGAATATCCGCATGAACCTGCGGAAGCTCTGTGTGATGGGGAGGACCCCTTTGACACAGCCAATGGCGCGTGCGAGTAGCGAAAACAGCACCAGTTGTAGCCCCAGAATGCTCGCACCTGCGGCATATAGCAGTGTGTGAATATCGAAGCCCACCCCGCCGATGCGTAGCGGACCAATCGACAGGCGGAGTCCGCCCAAGAGGCCAAGACCAAGCAGCACGCAGCCAGGGTACAGAAGCAGCCACCTCGGGCTCATCATCAGCAGAAAGCGCAAATGTCGCCACCCGTCGCGCCAACTGCGCAGGTGCGGAGGGCGGCTACGCCCATCAGGATGCAGGATGGTGGGCACTTCAGCAACGTTGTAGCCGGCGAGTGTTGCCTTGACGATCATCTCACTGGCAAATTCCATCCCCGGGGACGCCAACCCCAGCTTCAAAATTGCGGCGCGATCGAACCCGCGTAACCCGCAATGGAAATCGCCGAGCGGCGACCGGAACAACAACCGACCGATAAAACTGAGTACCGGGTTACCCAAGTAACGATGTAACGGCGGCATTGCGCCGGGCATGATGCCGCCCGCAAACCGGTTACCCATCACCAGCGGGTGCCCCTCTCGCAGTTTTGCGACAAACGCATCAAGCGACGAAAAGTCGTAGCTATCGTCGGCGTCACCCATGATGATGTAGCGGCCCCGGGCCGCCGTAATACCGCCGAGCAGCGCCGCGCCATATCCCCGCTCGGGAATCGCTGCCACACGGGCCCCAGCGTCGGTCGCAAGCTGTTGTGAACCGTCGGTGGAACCGTTATCCGCGATCAAAACTTCGCCGCCGATACCCGCCCTCGACAGAAATGTGCGCGCCTTTTCGATACACGTCACAACGGTTTCTGCTTCGTTCAAGCAGGGCATCAAAATGGTCAGTTCGAGATTCTCGGTCGTCATCGTTTGTGTTGGTTGTGCGGCGGATATTAGTGTGGTGCCTTTAGCGCGGCGTCAAACAAAGGCTGGGAATTTACATTTGTAAGTGGCAAAAAATGTCATTTCGCCACCATTTTTGTCGATCTGCGACTTTGACGCCTTTCCCGACGCGACCGCAATAATTTCCACTCTGTCGGCGTGCCCGCCCGTGTCGCGCTTGTAGTGTGAGGCACGGCACATTTCTTGCCAAAAGGGTCGGGTGTTGCCAGCATGATTTCACATCAATTTAACGCCGATCACTTGAAATTTCGTCATTAATCATCGAAACCCTGCAATTTTCAAGCCATTGAGGGCGTCCGCTCGTTTAGGGTAATATTGGCACGGCACTTGCATGCAGGTAGGACAACACATTGCGAAGTGTGTCGTGCATTTCCCTAACTAGTTAACGGAGAGTATTTATGAAAAAGCAGATTCAGCAGGGTTTCACCCTGATAGAACTGATGATCGTGGTTGCGATTATCGGTATTTTGGCCGCAGTGGCGATCCCAGCGTATCAGGATTACACCGCAAAAGCACAGGCTTCCGAGGCATACACATTGTTGGGTGGTTTGAAAACACCCATATCTGAGGCGATGTCGAATGACGCTTCGAACGGCTGCTCCCTACCAACCGGCACGATCAGCGCTGGCAAGTATGTTGCTTCGATCGCTCCAACCTTTACAGCTGGTCCTCCTGCAACTTGCGCGCTGCAGGCTACGTACAAAACGGCAGGCGTGAACGCCAAGTTGGCCCCAGCTGGTACCGCAGCAACCGTTACTTTTACGTACGATTCGAGCACTGGCGCTTGGACCTGCGCAACGACGCTTCCGACCGAAATCCGGACGAAAGCTTGCCCATAAGCCTTACGGCCTGAGTACATCTGAAAGGGGCGACGCCGTCGCCCCTTTTTTTTTGTACTATTAAAACGATGCAGAAAACAACTTCATCCGGCTTTACGCTAATTGAATTGATGATCGTGGTCGCGATCATCGGCATCTTGGCGGCCGTGGCGATTCCCGCCTATCAAGACTACACCGCGAAGGCACAGGCTGCAGAGGGGATGGTAATCCTTGGCGGGCTGAAAACGCCTGTTGTGGAGTCGGTCTCACAATCGGTCATTTGCGTTATTCCGTCCGCGGCGGTTTCCAGTGGGCGCTATGTGGCTAGCGTGAGTGCCACACCAGGCAATGATGCGACTGGACCAACGTGCACGCTGGTTGCTACCTTCCGAAACAGCGGCGTGAACGCAAAAGTCGCGGGCCGTCAGATTACGTTCCTTTATACGGGGGCAGCGGCATGGACTTGCTCTACTAACCTTCCTACAGAAGTGGCACCCAAGTCTTGCTGAGGTTTATTCGTATCGCAGCGCCTCCACTGGCTTTAACGTCGACGCCCGTTTAGCAGGGTAGAAACCGAAGAATATCCCTATCACGGCCGAGAATGAGAAGGCGATGACGATTCCCGTCATCGAAATCCCGACTTCCATCGGCGAGAAATTGGTAATCGCCACCGAACCGGCGTAGGCTAATCCAACGCCAACCGCCCCGCCGCAAACACAAATCACAATCGCTTCTGTCAGGAATTGCATGAGGACGTCGCGCCGTTTGGCACCCAGCGCCATGCGGATTCCAATTTCACGGGTACGCTCAGTCACAGACACGAGCATGATGTTCATGATGCCGATGCCGCCGACCAGCAGCGAGATAGAGCCAATGGCTCCCAGCAATAAGGTAAGCGCGGTGGCGATACCCTGCGCCGCCTCAGCAATTGACGCCAAATCACGAATGGTGAAATCGTCCTCTTGATCTTCCCGAATGCGGTGCCGAATCCGCAACAGCTGCGAGGCGTCATACACGGCGTCTTGCACTTGGCCAGCGCTTGCTGCTTGCGCTAAGGCGTAGTGGATGCTGCCGGGCTGGCCCCAGCGGATGAGTTGCTGCCGCGCGGTAGAGAAGGGCACAAACACGGCGTCGTCCTGATCGCCGCCACCTAAGTCGCTACCCTTGCTTGCAAGTACGCCAATCACTTCAAACGGGCGGTTGCGAATCCGGATGGTCTGGCCGATCGGGTTGGCCTCACCGTAAAGATTGCTGGCTACGGTTCCACCGATCACGGCCACTCTTGAAGCCGAGCGAATCTCGATGTCGCCGAACAACGATCCCCGATCAGCTTCCCAGTCCTTTACCGTGAAGAACTCGGGTGTCACACCCATGACATTGGCGTTCCAGTTGGTGGTGCCGCTAGCGACCTGAAAGGGTTGCTGCACAATCGGTGCGACCGCATTAAACGTCGGCAATTGGGCAATCGCCTGGGCGTCAGCTAAGGTCAACGTTTGCACGACGCCTCGGCCAGCCCGCACACCGTTAGAAGTGGAGGAGCCCGGAAAAATGACCATCACGTTCGAGCCCATGGCGGCAATGCGTTTGTTGATGTCTTCGCGCACCGATTCGCCGATGGCAAGCATTAGCACAACGGCACCGACACCGATGATGATGCCGAGCATGGTGAGTCCTGCGCGAAGGCGGTTCATCCCCATCGCGCGGAAGGCTTCCAAAAACACTTGCATGAGATTCATGCGATTCCTTTCGGAAACGATTTCATTAAATTCATCGAGAACTTCTATTGATTCGGCAATTAAACACATCCTGAATGAATCGCAAGTTCTACC
>JADCIX010000010.1 GCA_020247545.1 Rhodocyclaceae bacterium
AAGCTTGCTTGCCAGGGCTGCGTGCAGAACAGCGCACGCGGCTTGATCCTGATGGGTGACTGGCGCGATTCGGGTTTTACCCGAGTAGGCAGCCAATGTATCGAAGAAACGGATGTGATGAAGAAACTTGGAACAGGAGCAGTACTTCGATTAACCTGATCGCATCAACAGCGACAAATGCGTTCGCTTACTTGACACGGGCCAGCTAATGGGTGGCCCCTGATGTTGGACCCTTGGTGTTGGCACGCAGGAGGGGGTCCTGAATTCTGTGTTGACCACAAAGTATGACGATGAGGAGTGTGTCTGCCAAGCAGAGGAACCAAAGGCGATTGCAGCAGCAGCGGTGCACCGAGAACGGTCTGGTGCGCATGTGCGTGTTTGAAGGGTAAACACATCTCTGTCTTTAGCCTTCTGAAGACTCTTTCGCAGGTAGGATTGGCAGGCGAGCGCGCTTCGCGCAGCATCGATTAATTTTGCCTCCGTCACCTGCGATTGCCAATCAAGTGATCGGTCATGACCGCGCCAATCTTGGTCGCTTAGCGCCCCCGACCGTTTCTAGACCCTACCCCGCCCACCGGGGCAGAGGGGGTCAGGAAATCCAGCAACACTCGCGCGGCAACGCGCAGACGCCCGCCCGGCAGGAACAGTGCGACCAACTCGTCGGCCGGGCCGCGCTCAAGCTGCCAATCGGGCAACACGGCATCGATCTCAACGGGCTGTGCGCCGGTCGCCAGCAGATAGTCGGGCAGAAGCGCGATGCCGGCATCGGCTGCGACCAGGCGGGCGATGGAATCAGTCCATGTCGTGGACAGGGCAGCATTGATGCGCACGGTCTCGCTGGTTCGGCCATTGCTGAACGTAAAGTCGCTGCGCCCGCGATAGGCACTGGGCAGCAGCACTTGGTGATCGCGCAGGTCTGCGGGTCTGCGTGGCGTCCCATGCGACTGGAGGTAGCAGCGCGATGCAACCAGTCGCCAGCCGATCGCCGCGATCCGGCGCATGCTGGCCTGCGGCGGTGGTGCCGCAGTGACGCGCAGCGCAAAGTCGAACCGCTCCGCAATCAGGTCAATCGGATGGTCCGACAGCTCTACGTCTACCTGCACCGCAGGATAGTGGCGCAGAAAAACCAATACCTTCGGCAGCACGACCGTGTTGCCGTACGAGGGCGGCACACTGATGCGTACCAGTCCGGCGAGCCTGCCGACGGCGGCACGCGCGGCATCTACGCCGGCCGCAATCTCGCTGGCCGCCTGATCGACGTGCGACAGTAATGCAGTGCCGGCGTCGGTCAATTCCACGCGTCGCGTCGAGCGCTTCAACAAGGCGGTGCCGACCTCCAGCTCGAGCGCATTGATCCGCTTGCTGACTGCCGGTCGCGACAGCGACAGCGCGTCAGCGGCACGGGTGAAACTGAGCGAGCGGGCGACTTCGGCAAACGCGGCGAGGTCTTCAAGGCGGGGCATGTGACTGGCTCCTCGGATGTGTTGTTGCCGGGGAACATCCGGTCAAAGCGCGACTGGATCGGTCCACGCGGCAACTGCGATTGTATTCTTTTCGTTACCAAAGATGTTATTTGCGGCACCTTTATTGTCTCCCCAAGAACCTATTTAATCAAGGCTCACGACTTTGAGGAGTACGATGGATGAGAAAACTTCAACCGATCAATTTGCGCCGCCTAGCGGCGCTCGGCTTGGTCGCCACGCTTACACAAGGCGCTGCGATGGCCCAGCAGTCCGCCGTGGTTACAGCGCCGGCGGCGAATATTGAGGCAACATCGATGACAACCCAACTCGTACCCACGCAAGTCGGTCGACTTGCCGTCCATACGGCGGGCGAATCAGGCTCGGTCGTGGTTTTCTGGCCGTCGGTGTTCGCTGACTCGTCTATTTACCGCGCGCAGGTCGAGGCGCTGCGCGGGCGCTACCGACTGATCCTGATCGACGGGCCAGGTTTTGGTCGCAGCGAAGCACCGACGCGACCGTTCACGATGGAGGCCTGTGCCGACGCGGCGGCCGAAGTGCTGCAACAACTGGGTGTACAAAACGTAGCATGGGTCGGCACCTCTTGGGGCGGCATCGTAGGTGTGCACTTTGCTGTACGGCACCCACAGAAGCTTCGCGCTCTGGCGCTGATGAACACGCCGTTCGATACGCGAGCCGACGGGCCGGGCTTCTCTGATCGCATGGTGGTCTGGGGCGCGCGCTGGATGGGCCACAGCGATACGTACGCGAACGGCGTGGCCCGTTCGTTTTTTCCGGCGGCATGGCGCGACTCCCACCCCGACGAACTTGCCACGTTCGTCGCCGCGTTCAAGACGCCCGACCGCGAAGGCATGGCCATCGCCGGTCGCTCGGTATTGCTTGAGCGGGCCTCCGTGCTGCCGCTGCTGCCACAGATCAAGGTGCCGACAGTGGTCGTCGCCGGTGCCGCCGACCAGCTCTACCCAGCACCGACGCTTAAGGCGGCCGCTGAACGCGTCATCGGTGCGAGCTTTGTCGAGATTCCCGCCAGCGGCCACATCTCGGCGATGGACCAGCCTGAACGAGTCAATGCCCTGCTTGGAGAGTTTCTTGCACAGCACCGCTGACGGCTCCCTCTCCCCGCTGAATGAAGATCGGGGGATGAGTTGGCTCATCTTCTTGCCGTTGTTTTCTCTGCTTGGCGGGTGCTCATATGTCTCAGGGTTTGTTCGAGCGCAGTCACCCCGTAGTCTGTTTGAACGCGGCTATTTTGCGGAGATGGCAGCCGACGAGGGGTACCCGGCACTACGTGCGTCTGACGGAGTGCGTGTAAGTCGCGATATCACGTACTGGAATGCCGGTACTACAAAAGGCCAGCGCGCCTTTATGCTGGACGTTGTGGCACCTACGGCGGAAAGCCAATCGCCGCGCCCAATTGTCGTTTTTGCACACGGCGGAGGGCTGAACGCCGGAGCGAAGGACGATGAGACCCACGTCAACGCGAACCTGGCGATCGCCCTAGCGCAGCGCGGCTACCTGGTGCTGAATATCAACCACCGGCTGGCTGCGGAGGCACCCCATCCCGCCCAGGCGCAGGACATGGCCGCTGCCGTGCGCTGGGCGATGGATCAAGGCGCTGCCTACGGCGGCGATCCTCAACGGATCGTGCTCGGCGGGTTTTCTTCCGGAGGATACTTGGCTGCGTTGCTGGCGGGCGATCCACGTTACTTGCAAGCCGCAGGCGTCAGGCCGACGCGGATTCGTGCGGTGTTTGCGATATCGGGTTTTTTCGACCTGAAAGATTTGTCCCAGTCGTTCTTGGTGAAAAAGTTTATCGTCGAGCCAGCGTTTGGCGGAGACCGTGCCGCGTGGCAGGCAGCATCGCCTTCTACTTATGCCGACGCACATTGGCCGCCTACCCTGCTGCTGAGCGCTGCGCACGACCGCTCGGCCAGTCCGCAATCTAATGCACTGTGCACCCAGCTTCAGCGCGCTGGGGTCGCATGCCGGCACGTCGTCGTGCCCGCGTCTCGGCATGCGACGGCGATCGCCCATCTTGGCAGCGAACGCGCCACAGCATCATTCGATGGTCTGGTGGAATTTCTCGATCAACACACCGCTGGCCGATGAAGACGATGGATTTCGCACCGCACCGCTGGGACCGCAGGAAACGTGGCCATCCGAGACCGCACGTCGGACTATCGGTGCTGTCCCGCCGCGCCCGTACTGCGTACGTCTGCATAAAGAGTGCGACCGTATTCACGGTACGCCTGGACTTGCCCACAGGGGGCGGCCGCGCTGTGACACAGCGGCTAAACAATGCGATAGATGCCGCCAACTTTTTCTGCATGGAGCAAGCATGAATAATTCTTTGTTGTCATCCGTCGTCGTGAGGTCGATGCGGATCGTGTTTTTTGGGTTGGTTGGACTCGGCGCTACCTTCGTTGGAGTGAACTGGCTCTTCGGCCTCCCGCCGGTTCAGCCGATCATGGAATCTTGGGGCGGCATTGCAACCGGCCCGCGTATCGCTATCGGCTTCGCCCAAAGTCTGGGGGCGCTGGCCTACTGGATACCACGCACACAGCGCCTGGGTAGCGCGATGCTAGCGCTAATGCTGGTGTTTTTCTCAGCAACGAACTTCTTTCACGACCAGATTCTCACCGGCGTGATCGACCTAGCTATTCTCGGGCTCGTCGGTTTAGCGGGCTACTTGGGTCACCCCGCACGGACGAATCGCGGCATGGCTGACATACAACAAGTGCAATCCAAGTGAGTTCCACATTGTTTTGTTTACGCGTACTTTTCCTAACCAACACCGGAGGGCCGCAAGCCATGATCCCTAACTTGTCAAATCATTCCATCAGTGCCGCCCGATTGCAAAGCCGGCGCTTCACTCCAGCCCGGCGAGCGCGTCGATTCGTAAAGGGCATGCTCGCCAGCTTCGCGCTCTTGGCAACCTGTGTAGTCCATGCCGCAGCACCGATGGCCCTGACTAACCCACCCGGTTTCTATCGCGTCATGCTGGGTCGCTTCGAAGTTACTGCGCTTTCAGATGGCACCATGCCGGGCTTCGATGTTCAAAAGCTCCTGACCAATAACTCGGTCGAAGCCACTGGACTCGCGTTAGAGCGCGAATTCTTAACCGGTAAAGTCGAAGGATCGTCCAACGCCTACCTCATCAATACCGGCTCCAAGCTGGTATTGATCGATACAGGCGCAGGCAGGTTATTCGGCCCCACACTGGGGCGGCTGCCGGAGAACCTGCGTGCTTCGGGCTACCGGGCGGAGCAAGTGGACGCGGTGATCATCACGCATATGCACCCTGATCACGTGGGGGGCTTGATGGCCGCCGGGCGCATGGCCTTCCCGAACGCCACGATCCACGCCGATCGACGCGAGGCAGCGTTCTGGCTGAGCCAGACCAATTTGGACGCGGCACCCGAGGCGAACAAAGACTTCTTTAAAGGTGCGATGGCTTCGGTGAACCCGTACGTCCAAGCCGGAAAATTCAAGCCTTTCGATGGAGCCAGTGAACTGGTGCCCGGGATTCGCGTGCAGCCCGCACCAGGCCACACCGCAGGCCACAGCTTCGTGGTTGTTGAAAGTGATGCGCAGAAACTGGTGTTGTGGGGGGATTTGATTCACGCTGCGGCGGTGCAGTTTCCGCACCCAGAGGTTACCATTGCCTTCGACGGCGATCCCCAAGCAGCGGCAACGCAGCGCTGGAAGGCGTTTGCAGAAGCTGCTCGGGAGGGCTACTTGATCGGCGCGGCACACATTTCTTTTCCGGGGTTAGGCCGTGTCCGGCCCGATGGTGCAGCCTATCGCTGGGTGCCTGTTCAGTACGGCGTGTTGCGTTGAACGTGACTGACGGTCTTCATCAAGGGACGATATCTTGAGCGATAGCCCAAGTTCGGTCGATCCGTTTGAACGGCGTTTTGTCGAGATCGACGGTGTGAAGCTCGCCTATCTGGACGAGGGGCGGGGGCCGGTGGTGCTGTTTCTGCACGGAAATCCAACCTCGTCTTACCTGTGGCGCAACGTCGTGCCGCACGTCGTGCCGGTTGCCCGCTGCATTGCCCCCGATCTACCCGGCTTCGGACGATCAGATAAGCCAGACATTGAGTACCGGGTCGCCGATCACGCGCACTTCGTCGAAGCATTCATCGCGACCCTTGGGCTGCACGACCTGGTACTGGTCTTGCACGATTGGGGTTCGGCACTGGGATTCGACTACGCGCGACGGCACGAGGGTGCCGTCAGCGGGATGGCGTTCATGGAGTTCATTGCGCCGTTTCCCACTTGGCTAGATTTTCCGGCGCGGGCGCGCGATGTGTTCAGGGCCTTCCGCACGCCTGGGGTTGGGCGAGCACTGATCGTCGAGCAGAACGCATTCATCGAACGCGTTTTGCCGGGTTCGGTGGTGCGCGGTGTGCCGGCGGCGACGATGGCGCACTACCGAGCGCCCTTCCTGGAGCCGGCCGCGCGCGAACCGATGTTGCGTTTCCCGAACGAGATCCCGATTGCGGGCGAGCCGATCGACGTCTACGCGATGGTGTGCGCGTACCACGACTGGCTGCTTCAGACCGAGTTGCCGAAGCTGATGTTTAAAGCGAGCCCGGGTGCCTTGATCTCGGAGGAGCGGGCCCGCTGGTACGAACGTCGTCTGAGGAACTGCATGACGGTCGATCTCGGCCCCGGCGTGCACTACCTACAGGAAGACAACCCTGCGGCGATCGGCGAGGCATTGCGCGACTTTGTCGATCAGCTTGCCGCTGATCGGTCGGAGAAGCCATGACAGTGGGTATCACGCGCGGCGACTCGACCACCAGATCAGTCGATGCGAGGAACGCGTGCGCCCATCGCCGCAACAACATCTCAACCCGCAACTTGTAAACGAAAGGAAGGGTATGAATTCAATCGATGCTAACGTCTGGTTGATCACCGGGGCGTCCAGCGGATTCGGACGACTTCTCGCCGAACGCGCACTCGCACGCGGCGCGCGCGTTGCGGCGCTGGCGCGAACCGTCGAGCCGCTGCGTGAACTTGCGCAGCGCTATCCGGACCGACTCAAGTGTCTGTCAGTCGACGTCAGGGACGACGCGTCGGTTAACGCCGGTGTCGCCGCCTCGTTCGCTGCATTCGGGTCGATCGATGTCCTTGTCAACAATGCCGGCCGCGGACTGTTCTGCGCGGTGGAAGAAGCTAGCGACGCAACGCTGCGCGATATCTTCGAGACCAACGTGTTCGGCGTGGTTCGCCTGGTGCGAGCGGCGCTGCCCCACCTGCGCCGGAGCAAGCGCGGCCGCATCATCCAGATGTCTTCAGCCGTCGGTCACACGACCATGCCGATGGCTGGCCTGTATGCAGCCACCAAGCACGCGGTAGAAGCGCTTTCTGAATCCCTCGCCGGAGAATTGGCACCGACCGGCATCAAGGTCGCGATCATGGAGCCCGGATACTTCGCGACCAACTTCGCCGCCTCAATGGAGTTCAGCGCGCCCATGGCGGTCTACGATAGCGTGCGCTCCGCCGTCATGTCCCAGTTCACAAGTATGGTGCCGGGTGATCCGGGAGAAGTCGTTCAGAGCATCCTCGCGTTGGTGGATGGCGATGATCCGCCGTTACGAACCGCCGTCGGCTCCGATGCGCTGCCATGGATCCAACACTCGCTCGAACAACGCTTGATGCAGATTCGCGCATCGCTTAGCCAAGCGCAAGGGCTTGCATTGGAGAACGCATGAAAACGATCGCCATCCTTCACCTCATCGAGGGCGCGCCACCGTCGCGTATTCAGGCCCTCCTGCCCGGCGAAGTGCGAGTAGCCTGGGACGGGATGAAGTCCGGCATCGTGCGTGCGCTACATTACATCGAGCACGGCGGCGGCGGTGTGCTCGAACTTGAAACCGCCGACGCTGCCGAGGCCCAAGCCTTCGTCCAAACCCTGCCGCTGGTTGCGGCGGGGCTCGTCAGTTGCAAGACATATCCGCTCATCCCCTACACGGGCTTTGATCTGCTGATGTCGCACGAGCGAGCCGAGCCCGGGGATCGGGCCAAGTGGAGATGACGGCGCAGCCCACACCGGTGGTCTTCGTAGCGGGGGTCTCGCGCGGCATCGGCGCGGCCACCGCGCGG
The DNA here is from genome assembly GCA_020247545.1 of Rhodocyclaceae bacterium. Lineage (GTDB taxonomy): Bacteria > Pseudomonadota > Gammaproteobacteria > Burkholderiales > Usitatibacteraceae > UKL13-2. Next base: position 7,596 of record JADCIX010000010.1, read on the forward strand.
GCGCTGCTTGCGCGCGATTTCCAGGTCGTTGGAGCCAGTCGTTCTCGACCGGACTTCACGCATCCACGTTTCCAGTGGATCGAAACCGATCTGAACGACGACGCGGCGGTGGGCGCTGCCTTTTCTGCGGTCGAGCGCACGCACGGTCGGCTCGACGGCCTGATTAATAGCGCCGGGCAGTATTACGCCGGTGCGCTTGAAGAGCACTCGATGGAACAGGTGCAGGCGCAGTTCGATGCCTACTTCTTCAGTGTGGTACGCACGATCCGCGCCGCGTTGCCGCTGCTGCGTGCGCAGCACTCGGGCCGTATCATTAACATCGGATCGACCGCCTGCTTTGCGCCGATCCCGTTTCACTCGATCTACACCGCCTCGAAGTTCGCGCTCCAGGGTCTGTCCGAGGCCCTGCGCTTCGAGCTCGCACCGCTCGGCGTCCAAGTGACCATCGTGCAGACCACCTCGGTGGCCACCGACGCAGTTGCGCATGTGCAATTGGCACCGCGCGCAGTCGCCGACTATGCGCCGGCGCGCAGCCACGCGATCGAAGCGTTTCGCGCTGGGGCGGGTAGCGGCCACGATCCGCTCTGGCTCGCGCAGCGCATCGCCCGGCTGATGTCGCTAGCGCGGTTGGCACCGAGTTACCGCTTCGGTGCGCTCGCGAAGTTTCTTTACGGGTTGCGAAACTGGGCACCGGCGACCGTGCTGCAAGATGTCACGGCGCGCGCGTTTCTGCCCCGCTCCTGAAGACCGCAGACAGGCCGGTTGTAGGAGTGCAATCTGGCGACTCAGGAGCGCCGGTGCGACTGATCCGGCGCGACCAGCTGCGATTTTCCACGGCCAAGCTCGATAGCGCCCTAGCCTGAATACTTCATGGGTTGCCCGTTGCTTAGCAGGACGTTGCCTGTGGGCGATTGGCAAACCAATTTGGCTCGTTTCTGTTTTGCTGTGGATGCGGGCTGCAGGTTCGCTCTCGGGCGATTACATGGCAATGTTCCGCCTTGCTACCGAAGCATAGCCCGCGATGCTGCGCTCGGTCAGGCAAAAAACCGCTCGCCTGTTAACCTACTCGCCCGCTTTCGAACGCGCCCCCATGAAATGTTCAGGCTAGGCGGACCATTGGTAGTTGCCCGCGTGGCAGGATATCGAATAGCATCATCAATGAATTGCTTGGATTCAACCGTGTTTTACGTCGCCAGCGGCAAACGGCCGCTGACTTTTGAGTGGGAGTAATGTTGTGAGCCCGAGACGAAATATTTCATCCGGCACGCCTTGGGAATCCAAGGTGGGTTACTCGCGCGCAGTTCGAGTGCGCAATCACGTGTGGGTAGCCGGAACCACGGCGTCGGATGTAAGCGGGACGGTAGTTGCGGTTGGCAACGCGGGGGAGCAGACGCGATACATTCTGCAAAAAGTCGAACGTGCCTTGGCTGAGACTGGTGCATCACTGCGCGATGTGGTTCGTACCCGCTTGTATGTGACCAACATCGCCGACTGGCAGGCCGTGGGTAGTGTGCACGGCGAGTTCTTCGGCGACATCCGCCCGGCTTCCACCATGGTGGAAGTCGCCAAATTGGTCGACCCACAGCACTTGGTCGAAATCGAAGTCGATGCCTTCGTTGGTGCAGATCTCAGCGAATAGCGCCGCGGGGTAGCGCAATATGTTCGAGCACGTCTCCAAACCGGTTCTACCGCGGGCACAATTCATCTCTCGTCAATGGCGGGCGCTGCTGCTTGGCGTTGCGCTAATCACCGTCTCACTTGCCATCGGCATGGTCGGTTATCGTTACTTCTTTCCGACGCTTGATTGGGCAGACGCGTTTGTCAACGCGGCAATGATCCTCTCCGGGATGGGGCCGTTGGCGGTTCCTGAGACCACAGCGGCCAAGATTTTTTCGGGCGTGTATGCGATTTATTCGGGTCTCATGCTGGTGATGAGTGCCGGTGTCGTGTTTGCGCCGTTGGTGCATCGCTTTTTGCATAAACTGCATGTTGATGATGACGATCTCCGCGAAAAAATCGCACGTGAAAAGAAGTAAAAACCCTAGTAACTACGGATGTTTCCAAGCATTTCTGGCTGAAAATGCCCGCCAATCCTGGTCTTTTTTCATGGCAGAAACGTGGCCTATATGAGTGCTGACTTGGCGACGGTAGATGAAAAATTTATGCGCCACGCGCTCGCGCTCGCCGGCGAAGCGGCAGCGTTAGGTGAGGTGCCGGTCGGCGCGGTATTGGTCAAAGACGGCGAGTTGGTCGGTGAAGGATTCAATCATCCCATCTCTGCGAGTGACCCCACCGCACACGCCGAAATTGTCGCGTTACGCGACGCCGCCAAGCGGCTGGACAACTATCGTCTGACAAACTGCACGTTGTATGTCACCTTGGAGCCCTGCGCGATGTGTGTCGGGGCAATCTTGCATTCCCGCGTGGCGCGTATCGTTTGGGGTGCGGCAGAGCCGAAAAGTGGCGCTTGCGGGTCGGTAATCAATTTGGCTGCGGAACCGAAGCTCAATCACCACGCCACCTTTGTCGGCGGTGTGTTGGCAGATGAAAGTGGTGAGATACTCAGGACATTCTTCCGTCAGAGAAGATAAACAAGAGAAATAGTGATGCTCAACCACCTGTCCGCGCTCGACGCGTTGTTCCTGTATTTGGAAACGCCGGAAACACCCATGCACGTCGGTAGTTTGATCCTGATGGAAAAGCCGCGCGGGCATAAGTCGAGCTTCTACAAAAACATTCGCAAACACGTCGCTTCGCGTATGCATTTAGCACCACTGTTTTCGCGCAAGCTAGCCTTTATGCCGTTTGATCTGGCTAACCCGATCTGGGTGGATGCTGATGAGATCGATCTTGATTGGCACATCGAATCGTTGAAATTACCCAAGCCCGGTACCCGCCTGCAACTCGAGACGGCAGTGGCGAAGTTACATGAAGGCATGCTTGATCGTGATCGCCCGCTGTGGCAGTTCACTGTCATTGAAGGTCTTGAGTCTGGTGAGGTCGGTTTCTACGCCAAGATACATCACGCTGGGTTGGATGGGCAGGGTGGTGTCGCGTTAGCCCACGCCGTGCTCGATATTGAGCCCAAGCCTGAGGCAAGGGAAAAATCATCAGCAGAAAAGTCGGCCTCTCCGTCGTCGCTTACGCCATCGGCTGCACGTATGATTTCTGCCGCCTTCCGCACCAGCGTGGCGCAGTACGGCAAGATACTGAAAGCCGTGCCCGGCGCGGTAAAGATGGTCGGCGGGTTGACGGTGTCGGCACTGTCTGCCTCGCAAGCGAAGAAATTGGGCGCACCGTCCGAGCAGCTTACCGGCGTGATCGACTCGGCGACGAGCTTGGCAAGCATGGCTGCGAGCGTGGCAACATTAAAAGCCACTGATACGCCGCTACAGGCGGCAAAAAAATTATTGCCCAAGGGTATGAAGCTGGGACCGCGCACCCCGCTCAATGTCGCCATCGGCGGCAAACGTGCTTTCGCAACCGCTCGACTGCCGCTCGACGAAACTAAAGCCATCGCCAAATACTTCGAGGTCAAGCTCAATGAGGTGGTATTGGCCACTTGCGCGGGTGCGCTGCGCCGTTACTTTGCCAACGACAAGGCAGCACTTGCCAAGGCGATGGTCAGTGCGGTACCGGCCAGCCTGCGTGCGGCGGGTGACACGTCGCAAAACAATCAAGTGACGATGATGTTGATCAATCTGGCGACCAACATCGCGGATCCGATTAAACGCATGGACGCGATCAAGGCATCCAGCCAAAACGCAAAAATGATGACAGGTGCGATGAAGGGGGTGATGTCGACGGCAACGTCCGATTTACCGACACTTGGCATTCCGTGGTTGATGTCCATCATCACGCCACTATACAAAACGGCTGTGGCCACCAATCGCATTCCGGTTGTGGCGAACGTCGTGATTTCTAATGTACCAGGACCACCGATGCCGCTGTACATGGCCGGCGCAAAGATGACCTCCTACTACCCGGTTTCCATTGTTACGCACGGTCTTGCCTTGAACATCACGATTCATAGTTACGCCGGTATGCTCGACTACGGTTTTATCGCCGCCAAAGACGAGGTGCCCAAGCTAGATAAGTTTGCTGGCATGCTGCGCGCTGCACATGAAGAGTTGGTGGCGTTGGTTACCTCGCCTGTGGTGGTCGCGAAGGCGGGGGCAATCCGGCGACCCAAGGTGCCGAAGGCAACATCTAAAGTGCCAGCGAAGTCCAAGATAAAGCCAAAGCCAAAGACAATGCCGATCGCAAAAGCAACGAATCCAACATCGGCAAGCGCACCAGCCGCGAAGAAAAAATCACGCTGACCAAACTTAAACACATCATTTGACATGGCCATTCGTAAGAAATCGCAGTCCCGCAAGCCTGGCGAACCCGCCAATGACCAGCCGCTATGGGCGGCAGAAATAGAACTCATGGAGCGGCAGCTCAAGGCACCCAATGCCTTGCTGCTGGCGCTGGAAACACGCGCCCCGTGGGAGTTTGGTGCCACCCTCGCCGCGTGGCCACTACTAAAAAATGCACCGGAAGGTGACGGCCATCCCGTCATCGTATTCCCCGGTTTAGGTGCGGGTGATTTGTCGACCGCACCGCTGCGCAACTTCTTGTCCGGCCAAGGCTACGACACCTACGGTTGGGATTTGGGGCGCAACCTTGGGCCGCGTGAGGGCGTGTTACAAAAGAGCGTGGAGCGTATTGGTGAAATCGTCAAGTCGACCGGACGAAACGTCACGCTGATCGGTTGGAGTTTGGGCGGCATCTATGCGCGCGAATTCGCCAAGGCCTTGCCCGACTTTGTGCGCAGTGTAGTCACGCTGGGAACACCATTCTCAGGGGACCCCAAAGCTACCAATGCGTGGTGGTACTACGAATATACAAGTGGACACAAGTTAAACGACCCGCACCTTTTGGCACAGCTAAAGAAGCCGCCACCGGTGCCAACGACATCAATTTATTCGCGGACTGATGGTGTGGTCGCGTGGCAGTTGTCGCACCAAACGCCGGGCAAGTTTGCCGAGAATATTGAAGTTGTTGCGAGCCACGTCGGCATTGGGCTGAATCCGATAGCGCTTTACGCTGTCGCTGACCGGCTTGCGCAACCAGAAGGAGAGTGGCAGCCTTTCGACCGCTCCGGCTGGAAACAGTACTTCTACCGCGATACCAGTCGCGGCGAATAACGAAACGCCAGACAGCAACGATGCCGAACATCGACGCCAATGGCATCAGCCTGCACTACGAGGCGCGCGGTAATCCCGAGCATCCACCCATCGTTTTGGTCATGGGGCTAGGCGTACAGATGATTCTGTGGCCCGAGCCATTTTGTGAGATGTTGGTCGATCGTGGTTTCTATGTTGTGCGGTTTGACAATCGTGATGCCGGGCTCTCCACACAACTCAACGAACTTGGTACGCCCAACATTCCCCTGCAGTACATGCGTTACATGATGGGCTTGAGTGTCAAAGCGCCCTACAGCCTTGACGATATGGCGATGGATACGTCAGCGCTAATCGGCACACTCGGTCTGCCACGTGTGCATCTCGTCGGTGCCAGCATGGGCGGCATGATCGCGCAAAACCTCGCCGCCTCGCTGCCGTCGCGTGTCGCGAGTTTGACCTCGATTATGTCGACCACCGGACGGCGTAGTTTGCCCAAGGCCAGCTGGCGAACCATGCGCGCGATTTTGAGCCGACCTGCGAAGCCCAAAGATATCCAGGCGGCGGTAGAGCGCATGATGTATGTCATTAACACCATCAGCAGCCGAACCTACCGGCCCGATCAACAGCGTTTGCGCGCTCTGTGTGAACTGCATGTTTCGCGGCGCAACAATCCGCCGGGTGGCGCGCGGCAGATCGCGGCGATTGCGGCAAGTGATGACCGGACAAAAATTGTCCGGCAAATCAAGGTGCCGACACTTGTTTTGCACGGAGACCAAGACGAGCTGGTTCCTTACGCAGCCGGGCTCGAAACCGCGCGTGCCATCCGCGAAGGCGGAGGTGATGCGCGCTCGGTGATTGTCGAAGGCATGGGGCACGACCTGCCGGAGCCCCTGTGGCCGCGATTGGCAGATGAAATCACCCAGCACTGTCAAGCCGCTGAGGCCGCTGCCGACAAAAAAGAAGCGTGATTTCGCCTGAATTCTGCCTGCCCGAGGGGAGGGCACAGAGGTAAAATTGATGCCTGTAATTTCAGGTTCTGCAATGTCCTCGCCCGCCCCTTCCGTCCCTTCCTCCGCTGCCGTCCCATTCGTTCATCTTCGGCTCCACACCGAATTTTCGATCACGGATGGGATTGTTCGGGTTGACGAAGCCGTAAGCAGGGCGGCAGAAGACGCGATGCCGGCGTTAGCGATTACGGACGCGGCAAATTTGTTTGGCGCGGTGAAGTTTTTCCAGCGCGCGCGTGGCCGCGGCGTGCAGCCCATCATCGGTTGTGAAGTGGCAATTGAAAATACCAAGTCGCGTGACCACGCCTCCCGTATCGTGCTGTTGTGCCGCACGGAAGGGGGTTATCTCAATTTGTGTCAGCTCCTCACGCGCGCCTTTCGCGAAAACATGTGGCGCGGCCGCGCCGAGTTGCGTCGTGAGTGGCTGGCGGGATCGGCCACCGAAGGTCTGATTGCTTTGTCGGGTGCGGCAGTAGGCGACGTCGGTCAGGCGTTGGTACAAGGCGATACCAAACGCGCGATCGCTCTGGCCAACGGCTGGGCGAAGGATTTTCCGGATGCTTTTTATGTCGAAGTACAACGTGCAAATCGTGAAGGTGATGAAGCCTATAACGCGGCAGCTTTGAATCTGGCGAGTGTTGCCGATCTGCCGGTGGTGGCGACCCATCCGATTCAATTTATGGCCCCGGAAGACTTCAAGGCGCACGAAGCGCGGGTATGTATTGCCCGTGGTGAGGTATTGGGGGATAAGCGACGTGTGCAAGAGTTCACCACGGAGCAGTACTTTAAGAATTCAGCCGAGATGGTTGCACTGTTTGCCGACCTTCCCGAGGCAATCGAGAATAGTGTTGAAATCGCCAAACGTTGTCATTTTGAGTTCACGTTGGGCAAGTCGCGGTTGCCGAATTTCCCGACGCCAAATGATGAGTCTATCGACGAGTTCCTGTTGGCCTCGGCGATGGCGGGCCTCGAACAACGATTATTGGTGTTGTACCCAGATGTCACCGAGCGTGAAGCAGAGAGGCCGAAATACACCGCCCGACTAGAGTTTGAAGTGAAGACCATCGTCAAGATGGGGTTCCCCGGTTATTTCCTCATCGTTGCGGACTTTATTGGTTGGGCAAAAAACAACGGCGTGCCGGTCGGCCCCGGGCGCGGCTCCGGCGCGGGCTCACTGGTGGCGTATTCATTGGGCATTACCGACCTTGATCCGCTGCACTATGACTTGCTGTTCGAGCGCTTCCTCAACCCAGAACGTGTATCCATGCCGGACTTCGATATCGACTTTTGCCAGGAAGGTCGTGATCGTGTCATTGATTACGTAAAACACAAATACGGCCACGATTCGGTGTCGCAGATTGCCACCTTCGGTACGATGGCCGCCAAGGCTGTGATCCGTGATGTGGGGCGTGTTCTCGGCATGAGCTACAACCACGTTGATGGTATTGCCAAACTGATTCCCAATCAGCTCGGTATCACACTCGCTGAGGCGATCAAACAAGAACCGCAATTTAATGATCGCATTAAGAGCGAGGAAGAAGTGGCCGAGTTGATGGAGCTGGCGCTGAAGCTCGAAGGCATCACGCGTAATGTTGGTATGCACGCCGGTGGTGTGCTGATTGCGCCCGGACCACTGACCGACTTCACGCCGCTTTATGTCGCGGATGGCTCGGATTCGTTTGTCAGCCAGTACGACAAGGATGACGTTGAGGCGGTCGGGCTGGTCAAGTTTGACTTCCTTGGCCTGACAACACTCACCATTATCGAAGAGGCCGTTGAGCTAATTCGCGCGCGCCAGTATGGCGAGCCTGCGGCAGACTTCGACCTTCAACATATCCCGCTCGACGATCAGGCGGCCTACAACGTCTTCGCACGTGGTAGCACGGTAGCAATCTTCCAGTTTGAAAGTAGCGGCATGCGCGACTTGATCGTCAAGGCGCGCCCTGGTTCGGTGGAAGATTTGACGGCACTAAACGCGCTGTATCGTCCCGGCCCGATGGAGCTGATTCCTGACTACATACGGCGCAAGACGGGCGCGGAGAAGGTGACTTACCTTGATGCGCGGGTTGAGCCGATTCTCTCGCCGACCTACGGCATCATGGTCTATCAAGAACAGGTGATGCAGATCGCGCAGGTGGTGGGCGGCTATTCTCTCGGCGGCGCGGATTTATTGCGCCGCGCGATGGGTAAAAAGAAGCCGGAAGAAATGGCGAAACATCGCGGCATCTTTGCCGAAGGTGCGGTGAAGAAGGGCATTGCCCAGCGCATTGCCGACGAATTATTCGACTTCATGGAGAAGTTTGCCGGTTACGGTTTCAACAAGTCACATTCGGCGGCCTATTCGCTGGTGGCGTATCACACCGCATATTTGAAGGCACATTTCCCGGCCGAATTCATGGCAGCCAACATGAGCTGCATCATGGATTTCACCGACAAGGTCCAACTGATTGCCGACGATGCGCGCGCGATTGGCCTGACCCTACTGCCGCCGGATATCAACCTCGGCACGTATCGTTTTCTGCCGACCGATGAACGCACGATTCGCTATGGCTTAGGCGCGGTCAAGGGTACCGGGCGCAACGCGATTGAGGCCATCGTCGCCGCCCGTGAGGCCGGTGGGCCGTTCGGTGACTTGCTCGATTTTGTCAAACGTGTTGACCGCGGCCACGTCAATCGTCGCGCAATGGAAGCACTGATTCGCGCCGGGGCATTTGATGCCATCGAGCTAAATCGCGCGGCACTGATCGCCACGTTACCGCAAGCCATCGAACTCGCCGACAAGGCACTTCGTGATGCGCAGCAAGTGAATTTGTTTGGAGACAGTTCCCCCGAAGCGGGGGGCAGTCTGGCGTTGGTGGCGGTGCCGATGTGGTCGGACCGTGACCGCCTGACAAACGAAAAGACCGCGCTCGGTTTTTATCTCTCCGGGCATCCGTTCACCAGTTATGCGCGTGAGATCCGTCAATTCGCCAAGACCTTGTTGTCGGATTTGCAGCCGAAGAATGATTCGATTTTGATGGCAGGCATTCTTTACGAGCAGCGCGTGCGTAACGGCAAACGCGGTCGTATGTGTGTCATGACACTCGACGACGGCAGTGCGCGTGTGGACGTGGTGGCCTACAGCGATGTGTTTGACAAGCGTCGCCAAATCATTCGCGACGATCAGCCGCTGATTGTTCGCGGACGTGTTTCGCCCGATGAATTTTCCGGTGGACTGCGGGTGGTTGCGGACGATGTGATCGGCATGGACGAGGCGCGTAAGTTCGTGCGACAAATGACCTTGTCGATGAACGGACAAGCCGATGGCGCCCGGTTACGGCGTTTGTTGTCGCCCCACCTCGCACCCGATGCGAGTGATGCCGTACAAGTGAAGATTGTTTATAACAACGGTGAAGCCGAAGTGCCGGTGGTGTTACCGGACCAATGGCGGGTATCAGTCACCGAGCCGCTAGTGACGGCGCTTGCCGAGTGGTTGACGCCGGATAACATCGTGCTCGAATACGACGCCTCAAACATGATGCCGCCGCCTCCACCGCGCGGCTGGCGGGACAACTATCAGCCTGCGTTTTCGGGTAGCGGCGAGTACTAGTAGAAGAGGGAACTTCTAAAAACCTACTGCGCGGGCGAATCTGTCAGCTCCGGTGCTCGCCGTACACTGGGTACGTGTCCCGTGTTTGCCAAACCCGTCACTGCCAACTTCACCCGCTCGCGACGGTTTTTATAGACTCGGCAATTAAATATGGCGAACTTTTTCCACGGGCTCCAGTCAAACCTTCATGGATAGAGACAAAGAAGATGCGCGGAAACTTTCGCCCGATGCTCAACACGAGAAACGCAAACAAGTTATTCGTTTGCATCG
>JADCIX010000011.1 GCA_020247545.1 Rhodocyclaceae bacterium
GGCTTGCTCAGCGTTCACTCACGTTACGGCCCGCACACTCGCGCTGTCACCAATTCGTGACACGCTTTACCCAAAGGCTTCAACCATTTCGTTACCTCCATAGTTGCTCCGGGTGCTTCCGGCTGGAGCGGGTTGCCGGGTGGGATTTACACCCACTGGAAAACGCCGCCTTATCACGGCGCACGCCACAAGCCGTCTTTCCGGAAGGCCGTCTGATTTCATATTTTGATCCCGGGAATCAAATGAAAAACTATCGGAACCTGCGCCCTAGTGTTGATTTAGTCGGCTCACGCGCATGCCGACTGTGATCGACGAAACCCTTGAGCTAATTGGACGGTGCACTCCGGTGCAGCGGTGGAACATCCGCACGCTTTATCTTGCGCAGTTCGGCGATGCCATCGTTCCGCATTGCATCAACCACTTCCGCATTCAACCCCAAGCCGAGGTCCGGAGTGATCTTCTCAGGTTTCTGATTCGCTATGCTCGGGATCGAGACGATGTCGTGGCCCTCGCAATCATGGCGTTGCGCGACAGAAGTAGGGTTGTCAGGGAATCCGCGTGCGCTGTCCTGGCCTACAGCTTCGCAGACAGGGCGGTGGCAACTCTGCAGGAAATCGTCGATTCGGGAAAACAGCCAACCGCCACGAGCGCTAGGAATGCCATCCTCGCCATCTCCGCCAGAAATCACAACCTGTACTATCCGACATATGAGGAATGGTTTGTCTCGGAAGATGATCCGAATCAGCCCAAAGATGAGGATGTCGCCCACTGCATGCGCCGACGCTTATTCCTGACTTGACGAGAATCTTCGGGGGCACGCGAGGGAAATTTCGCGCAGGTGCGGCATGACCCTCGGCTAATCCCTTGTAACGCGGGCGGTCGCATTAAATTCTAGCGGGTTGCCTCCCTTAGCCTATGCGCACCTTGGCGCGACTGAACGAATGTCGGCTTTCGGGCAATCGCCATGTCGGCTTTGGGTCAGGAGTGACGGTTCCCGCCGCCGCAAAGCAGTCATTCCCACCGCCTAATTCCGCCCGACAGTTCCGAGAAGCCACAGCATCTACAACGCTGCGCGTTAGCGTCATTACGTTAATGCATCGACATCGTTGAACATCAAAACACTAGCAAATACGGCCATCTTCAGCCGTTTTTGCTTGGAAGTGCCTTTAGATAGGCGACTTTTTTAATTCACGGCGGTCAGTTTCGCGTATTGCAGCGCCAACCATTTGGTGCCTTCTGCACGAAACTTCACTTGCACTCGTGCGTCGGTGCCGCGACCTTCAAACGACAACACCACACCTTCGCCAAATTTTGTGTGCGCCACGGTTTGCCCCACTCTGAATGGGAAAGCGTCGGCGCGTGCGGTTTCAAAGTTTGCGCGTGAGGTATCTGGTGCCCCTTCGCGTCCGTATTCGACGGCATTTTCATCCTTTACGATGTTTTGTTTGAAGCCGGTATAGACCTGTCCACCGCCGGCCTGGCCACCACTGCTTTGCCCACCACCCCGCATCTCTGCAGAGTAAGAACCTCGCGCGCCGGATTTTTCCCAGCCCCCGCCGCTACCGTGACCCCTGTTGACCGGTGCACCATACGCAGCCTGTCTGTCCGGTACCACGATCCACTTACAGAGCGCCGGCGGAATCTCATCAAGAAACCTCGAGACGATGCCATAACGCGTCTGGCCGTGCAGCATGCGTTGACCGGCATACGAAAGGTAAAGACGTTTCCTTGCGCGTGTGATCGCGACGTACATCAGACGCCGCTCTTCCTCAACCCCGGCAAAGTCATTCATCGAATTCTCGTGGGGAAACAAGCCCTCTTCCAATCCGCCAAGAAATACATGATCAAACTCGAGACCTTTTGCGGCGTGTACGGTCATCAGTTGCAAGGCATCATCACTCGCGGAGGCCTCGTGGTCACCGGCCTCTAGGCTGGCGTGGGTCAAGAATCCGATTAACGTCGTGTCCTCGCCCTCATAACTCTCTTCAAATTGTGTACACGCGGTGACCAATTCCGCCAAGTTTTCAAGTCGATCCGCACCTTCGCGCTCGGTTTGATAGTGGGCCTTCAATCCGGCCTTTTCCATCGCCTCATCCACCAGTTCGCCGAGCGAAACTGCGGTGGATGATGACTTCAAACCCTCGATGACTTTAAGGAAGGTGCCGATTGCTGACGCGCTGCGTCCGGTGATAGCGCCTTGCGCAATGCCGTTTAGCGCGGCCTCATACATCGAGACGTTGTAACGTTGCGCGAGCTCTTGCACTTGTTCAACAGATCGTGCACCGATGCCGCGTGGCGGGAAATTGACCACCCGCGAAAACGCGCCGTCATCGTTTGGGTTACCTGCAAGCCGCAGATACGCCAACGCGTGCTTGACTTCTTGGCGCTCAAAGAATCGCATGCCGCCATAAACCCGATAGGCAATACCAGCGCGAAAGAGCGTGTGCTCAAGCACACGTGACTGTGCGTTTGAACGATACAACAGGGCCATGTTGGAGAGATCTTTGCCTTCGCGGTGCAGCGCCTTGACCTCATCGATCACAAACTGTGCTTCATCGGCATCGGTGGAGGCGGCGTAAATTCGTAACGGCTCACCCTTGCCCTCGTCGGTCCACAAGTTTTTGCCGAGGCGATCTTTATTGTGCGCAATCACCGCATTCGCGGCGTCGAGAATGTTTCCTTGCGATCGGTAGTTTTGCTCCAGCTTGATGATGTTGCCATGCGCGAAGTCACGTTGGAAATCGCGCATGTTGGCGGCTTCTGCACCTCTAAAGGCGTAGATGGAATTGTGGGTGATGATGCCGTTGGCAATGAAGTTATGCGTACCGGCAACATCGATGTCGTATACCGTGCGGCGCGCCTTTTTCTTCAATCCCACCGCGACCACAAAATCCAGCTTGCCATCGCCATCGACCATCGCCATACCAACGCGCACGTGGCTGGCGCGAACAAAGGGGAGCGGTGTGGAGTGAATACCTGCGCGCAGGCGAAACACGCCGTTGGTTGCTGACTGGATGCGGTTGGCTATCTCCATCAGCTTGGCAAAATCGGCGAACGAGTTTTCATACCGCCACGAAGCATGGCCAAGTGCGGCCGCTTTTGCTGAGCGTATAGAGAGGCCGAGTGACTTCAGCGCTCGCTGCGCCACCAAATCATTACTTCCAACCGCAATGCGGTGCAGCGAAGAAGCACCCCTCCCGTCACCACAAAGCGTGATGTTGATATTGAGTCGGCTGCCATTGCGCGACATTGGCAAATGGTGTGGCGCAGATAACGCCATTCCGCGTTCGCGCAACAATGCCACGGCACCCGCCTCTGTATCTAGTTCGCGAAATACCCGCGCAATCCATTCGCCATCGTGCACCAACCCGTTCACGCCCTTGCCTTTGCGCGGTGTAAAGGGCAACGTCGGCAGGCCGTATTTCAGCGAGCAAATCATTTCGTCTGCACGCGCGGCGTTTTCAGTGTCGTGTGTGCCGACAATCCACAGCGCGTCAGCTTGTTCTTGTACGGCGCGCTGCTTAAATCCCACCGCGGGCTTTGCTTGGCCCTTCGTATGAACTTGCGAGGTACCGAGGCGATAGCCGACGCCCGCTTTGAACATGATGTAGGTGAAATACGTCTGCGGTGTCTCACCCAGCAGATAACCGGCAAAGTGGGTGTGTTCGGGTGTGCTTGTCAGAATACGTCCGCTGGCAAGCGTGATTGAAACCAATGGCGTTTCCTTAGTGCGTTTATGCACACGGGTCACTTCAGCTGGCTTGAACCGCTTTGCACCATAACAAGAACGCACTTGGTCCCCAGCTGCAATCCGCTCTATCGGCTTTGCCGAGCCATCGTGCATAGTGATCTTGCTGCCAGCGACTAAACACTGATCGTCATCACCAACCGCAAATACCGCCGCCTGTTTGCCTGCCAGCAGTTGTATCCACTGATACTGCAAGCGATTGGTATCTTGAAACTCATCGACCAATACAAACTGAAAACGCTGCCGATAGTGTTCGAGTAGCGGCGCATTTTTTGATAAGAGTTCATAACAACGCAGCAGCAATTCGGCGAAGTCGGCGACGCCTTCACGCTGGCATTGTTCATCGTAGGCTTGATAGATCTCGACTTGCCGGCGGGTAAATTCATCACGCGCCTCAACCATATTGGCGCGCAGCCCCTGGTCCTTTGCGCCGTTAATGAAGTAGGCCATGTCGCGCGGCTTGAATTTTTCATCGTCGACGTTCAGCACCTTGAGTAACCGCTTAATGGCCGACTGCTGGTCGGCGGAATCGAGAATCTGAAAGGTTTGCGGCAAATTCGCATCGCGGTAGTGCGCGCGCAGCAAGCGGTTACACAGGCCGTGGAAAGTGCCGATCCACATGCCACGCGTATTGATCGGCATCATCGACGATAGCCGCGTCAACATTTCCTTCGCCGCTTTATTGGTAAAGGTTACGGCGAGGATTGATCCGGGGGAGGCTTGGCCCGACTGAATCAGGTAGGCGATACGCGTGGTCAAAACCCGCGTCTTACCCGATCCGGCACCGGCCAAGACCAGCGCGGATTCTCGCGGCAGGGTGACCGCGCGAAGTTGTTCCGGATTCAGATTTTCGAGAAGGCGCGGGGAAACTGTAGAGACAGGCGGGACGTTGGAGAACATCAAAGACCACAACAGGGAGAATGACACAGATTATAGTCGGCGGCGTTTCTGCTGTTCGCGAAGTCGATGAAGTATCGCGCGACAACGGGGAGGCGGCAGGGGGCGACTGTATAATGACTGACTGAAAAACAGACTCTTTTGCCTCACAAATGGATTCAACGCATCAAATAAAATACGACGCAAAATCGATAGAGGCCGCTGCACAGGCAGCTTGGCAGAATAGCGACGCCTACCGCGTTACCGAGTACGCAAAAGACAAGAATGGGAAACCAAAGCCCAAGTTTTACGCCTGCTCAATGTTGCCCTACCCGTCTGGCAAGCTGCATATGGGGCATGTGCGTAACTACACCATCAATGACGTTATGTTCCGCCACCTGCGCATGAAGGGGTACAACGTATTGATGCCGATGGGCTGGGATGCGTTTGGCATGCCTGCCGAGAACGCAGCAATTGCAAAGGGCGCGCCGCCGGCACAGTGGACGTATCAAAACATCGCAGACATGAAGGCGCAAATGCAGCCGCTTGGCTTGGCATTTGACTGGTCGCGCGAAGTGACGACTTGCAAGCCCGATTACTACAAGTGGAATCAATGGCTGTTTCTCAAGATGCTGGAAAAGGGCATCGCCTACCGCAAGACTCAGGTGGTGAATTGGGACCCGATTGATCAAACCGTGCTGGCCAATGAGCAGGTCATCGACGGCCGCGGTTGGCGTTCGGGCGCGTTGGTCGAGAAAAAAGAGATTCCCGGTTATTACTTGGCGATCACTCAATACGCGGACGAGTTACTTGATTCGGTCAAGAACAATCTGGACGGCTGGCCGCCACAAGTTCGCACCATGCAGGAGAATTGGATCGGCAAGTCAGTTGGCGTTCGTTTTGCGTTCTCGCATAAGGTTACCGATGACGGCGGCCTGATCCAAGACGGCAAACTATTTGTGTTCACCACACGCGCCGACACCATTATGGGTGTGACGTTTTGCGCGGTTGCCCCCGAGCACCCGCTTGCACTGCACGCGGCCAAGTTCAACCCGGCAGTCGCCGAATTCGTTGAACGTGCCAAACACGGCGGCACCACCGAAGCAGAGCTCGCGGCAAAAGACAAAGAAGGTGTTGCCACTGGATTAACAGTCACCCACCCGCTAACTAGAGAGCAAATTCCTGTTTGGGTGGGCAACTACGTACTGATGTCGTATGGCGATGGCGCGGTGATGGGCGTGCCGGCGCATGACGAGCGTGACTTTGCCTTTGCCAAAAAATACGCGCTACCGATCAAACCCGTCATCGATCTTGGCAGCCCCTACTCTAGTGACGCTTGGAAGCCCAACTATGGCGACCATGGCGTTTGTGTCGATAGCGGTGCCATGAACGGGATGTCGTTTGCCGAAGCTATTGACTACGTCGCCACACATACGAAAGCGGCCGGCGGCGAACGTAGAACCACTTGGCGTCTTCGTGACTGGGGCATTTCGCGGCAGCGTTATTGGGGTACCCCTATCCCCATCATTCATTGTGATGACTGTGGACCTGTGCCAGTGCCGGAAAAGGACTTGCCGGTGGTGCTGCCCGAAGATTTGATTCCGGATGGCAGCGGCAGCCCGCTCAAGAAAGACCGTCGGTTTATTGACTGCACTTGTCCCAAATGCGGCAAACCGGCTGAGCGTGAAACCGACACAATGGATACGTTTGTCGATTCGTCGTGGTACTTCATGCGGTACTGTAATCCTGACAACACCACGGCAATGGTTGATGCGCGCAACGATTACTGGATGCCGATGGATCAGTACATCGGTGGTATCGAGCACGCCGTCTTGCATCTTTTGTATGCGCGCTTCTGGACCAAAGTCATGCGCGACTTAGGCCTAGTCAAGTTCGACGAGCCGTTCACGAATTTGTTTACGCAGGGTATGTTGTCTGCCGAGTGTTTTTATCGCGAAACCAGCGAGGGTGTAAAACGCTGGTACTACCCGAGCGAAATCACCGTGCAGTATGACGACAAAGGTCGGCCAACCGGCGCCGTTGCAAAGGACGATGGGCTGGCGGTTAAGCTTGGCGGCATGGAAAAGATGTCGAAGTCGAAGAACAACGTGGTCGAACCCAAGGACATCGTCGAGCGCTTTGGTGCGGATACCGCACGCGCCTATGTGATGTTTGCCGGCCCCCCCGAAATGAGTGCCGCGTGGTCTGACTCTGGCGCTGAGGGTGTGTATCGATTTTTGAAACGCCTTTATACATGGGGTTCTTCGAGCAAAAATGCCTCAAACTCCGCGCCAATGCTTGATTTTTTGAATGCGGTGCCTGGTGCAAGGAAGTTGCGGTTTGAGATTCATACAATTTTGTCGCAGGCCAACCATGATTACGCACGGCTGCAGTACAACACCGTCGTCTCTGCCGGTATGAAAATGCTAAATGCGCTCGAAGACAGCAAGGCTGAAACTGGCGCCGGTTGGGAAGCTGCGCGGTACGAAGGCTTGTGGATACTGTTGAGAATGCTCTATCCAATCGCGCCTCACATTACCTGGCAGCTTTGGAACGAGCTGGGATTTGTCGAACCGTATGGCGAGATCATTGACGCGCCTTGGCCAGAGCCAGACCCCTCAGCGCTTGAGCAAGACGAAATCGAGCTGGTGATTCAAGTTAACGGCAAACTGCGCGGCCAAATTTGTGTGCCAAAAAATGCAACAAAGGCTGACATCGAAGCGCTAGCGTTGGCCGACGCAAGTGTGGCCAAGCATATCGAAGGGAAGACCGTCAGGAAATTGATTGTGGTTCCAGGAAGGTTGATCAATGTGGTGGTCTAAGAAAAATCTGCCGCGCTTGGTGATGCGGCGTTGTGCGCGGCCTCGAAATCCCCTTGTATCAATGCATACATTCCGGTTTCTCGGCCTACAACGCCTTTCCTGCCTTGTTCGCCTCGCCTCGCCTGCGCTCGCGACGATTTTCCGCCGGGTGTTTGCGAGCACAGTTGTGCTAACGACCCTTGCGTCGTGTGGGTTTGCCCTGCGTGGTTCATATGAACTACCCTACAACACGATTCAGGTGACTTCACGGAGCAACTCAGTGGTGGCAGGTCTCGTGCGGCGCGACCTCGCCGACTCTAAAACCAAAGTGGTCGGCACTGCCAAGGATGCCGAAGCAGCGCTGACGATTATTGAGGAACGGCGCGACCGGCAGATTTTGTCGCTGTCAGGTGCAGGACGGGTTCGTGAATACGAGCTACGCATGAAGGTGACCTATCAATTTGTTGATGCCAAAGGTCAGGTAATTATCCCAACGAGCGAAATTTTGCTTAAGCGAACCTTCTCCTATGACGACACGCGCGTCATTGCCAAACAACAGGAAGAAGCCATGCTCTATCAAGACATGGAGCGCGACGCGACCGGACAAATATTGCGGCGCATGATTGCCGTAAAAAAGACCCTGTAGTTCGCGATGCGCCTTACCGCCGAACAGTTTCTCGACCGACCGCCTAAGTCCTTGCAGCCGCTTTATGTCGTCTACGGCGCAGACCCACTCGGCGCTTTGGAAGCCTCCGATAGTTTGCGCGAGCTGGCCAAACAACTCGGTTATGTCGAGCGCGAAGTGTTCACCGCAGAATCTGGCTTTGACTGGTCGCGACTTGCCTCTGCCGGTAGCGCGCTCTCATTATTCGCGACACAACGCTTGATTGAGCTTCGTATTCCGACCGGCAAGCCAGGCAAAGAGGGTTCTGCCGCCATCGAACACTACTGCAAGCGATTGCCGGACGACACGGTAACGCTGGTATCGCTGCCTGACATGGATTGGCAGGGCAAACAAACCAGGTGGTTTGTCGCTCTTGAAGCCGCAGCCACGGTGATTGAAGCGCAACCGGTAGATCGAGAAAACCTTCCGCGCTGGTTGGCCGACCGTCTGAAACGGGTGAATTTATCCGCGTCAAGCGAGGCATTGGATTTCCTCGCCGACCGTGTTGAGGGCAACTTGCTCGCGGCGAAACAAGAAATTGAAAAGCTTGCTTTACTTTGTCCGCCCGGTGAAGTCTCGTTAGGCGTGATGGAAAACAGTCTAGCCAATGTCTCGCGCTACTCAACAGCAACATTGATGGCAGCAATTCACGCTGGTGATGCGGCTCGTATCGCAAAAATGCTCGATGGGCTGAAGGCAGAAGGTGAACCCCCGCCATTGATATTGTGGATGTTGGCCAGCGAGCTGCGCCTATTGCTGCGTATACTGGGTGTGACCAAGGCCGGACGCCAGCCGTTTCCTTCCAAAGCGCGCGAAGTCGAGAAACTCGCTCGCAAACATACCGCAGGAAGTTTGGTGCGGCTCAATCTTCAAGCCGCCCGCATTGACCGCATGATTAAGGGCGTGAATCCCAATGATGTTTGGGATGCGTTGCTACAGTTTTCCTGTGGGCTGGCTGGTGCGCGTCTACCAATTCAAATGCCACAGAACTAAGCTTGTCAGAAAATGAAGGATCTTTCGACCGCCGAATCCACCGCTGACGTTGTCAGCTACATGCGCCTGGTTGGCACGCAGGCAAAAGCTGCCGCGCGTGTGATGGCGCGCGCCACAACTACAGCCAAGAACATGGCTTTGAACGCGGCTGCGGACGCCATTCTCGCTCAACAAGAGCAGATCATTGCGGCCAATGCGGCTGATGTCAGTAACGCCCGTCAAAACGGCCATGATGCGGCGTTCGTCGATCGGTTGGTACTTTCGAAACAAGCCATTGGCGCGATCACAGAGGGCCTCCGCCAAGTCGCATCGTTACCCGACCCAATAGGGGCGATGACAGCGACAGTACGCCGCCCGTCTGGTATCAACGTCAGCCATATGCGTGTGCCGCTTGGCGTGATCGGTATGATCTACGAATCGCGGCCGAATGTGACTGCAGACGCCGCAGCGTTGTGCCTGAAAAGCGGCAACGCCTGTATCTTGCGCGGTGGCTCGGAAGCCATCCACTCCAACCGCGCGATTCACGCTGCAATGTTGAATGGTCTTGAAGTAGCCGGGTTGCCCAACACCGCAATTCAGCTTGTGACTACAACCGATAGGGCGGCTGTTGGCGAGATGCTCAATATGCGCGGCGTGATCGATGTGTTGATTCCGCGCGGCGGCAAGAGCCTGACGTCGCGAATCGCCGATGATGCGAAAGTTCCCGTCATTAAACATTTGGATGGTGTCTGCCACGTTTATGTGGATGGCGCGGCAAATCTGGACATGGCAACACGCATTGCCGACAATGCCAAAACGCAACGTTACTCTCCCTGCAACACCATGGAAACATTGCTGGTTGATCGCCAAATTGCGGCTGCGTTTCTGCCGGTGATTGCGCGTATCTACGTCGCAAAATCTGTTGAAATGCGGGTCTGCCCGGCGGCCATGGCCATTCTTGGCAGCATTGGCATCACCTCCACGCTTGCGGCGGAGCAAGACTGGTATACCGAATACTTGGCACCGATTATTGCGATACGAATCGTCGACGGCCTGGAGGCGGCGATGGATCACATCGCGCAATACGGATCAGCGCACACAGACGCCATCATTACGCAAGACGCCGAACGCGCGGAGCGATTCCTGCGCGAAGTGGACTCGGCGTCGGTGATGGTCAACGCCTCAACACGATTTGCAGATGGTTTTGAGTATGGGTTGGGGGCGGAGATCGGCATTTCCACCGATAAGTTGCACGCCCGCGGCCCTGTCGGGCTTGAGGGGCTGACATCGTTGAAGTGGATTGTCAGGGGAAACGGCGAGGTCCGCACCTGATGCCAACCCCGCAGCTTCTTCTGACATGCGGCGGTGGCATCATGATATTACCCAATATGCCGTTGGTTGATCGCGCCGACGGCGGACACTTAGGTGTCAATCGGCCACGCGAGGTTTGGGAGCGCGTCGAGTTATCGGCAAACGAGCTTAGCCATTGGGGGTTTCTGGTTGCCGCGACTGTACAGGTATCGTTGCGCGCGCTGCGGAATACCTTGCGCTCAAGCATGGCTTATCCGTTCATTAAACGCGCGGGCCGTTTTAACCAGACCCAACGCTACAATGAATGAAACCTTGATTTTTGGCGGCAGTTTTGACCCTGTTCACAATGGTCATGTCGCAATGTTGGAAGCAGCAATTACCCAGCTACAGCCGACGCGAACATTGGTTATCCCGGTCGGCAACGCTTGGCAAAAAGCGCGGATGCCGTATGCGCCGTCGCGTCATCGCATCGCAATGCTGAAACTTGCGTTACCGAACATCACCGTAGATGACCGCGAAGTCTCGCGCGGAGGTCCGACGTATTCGGTGGATACGGTACGTGAATTAAAGCGCGACTTCCCCGCTGAAAAGTTTGTTTGGCTGCTCGGCGGTGATGCGTTCGCAAAACTCGATACGTGGCAAGAGCCCTTCGTGTTGTCCCAGCTGGTTCGATTTGCGGTGGTTCGGCGTGCCGGCGAGGAAATCACGTTACCGCGCACGCCAGTACAGCACGAAGTTGTGGAGTGTTCCCCGCCTGACATTTCCTCCACAAAGATTCGCGTGCTGCTACGGGCCGCAGGAGAATCCCGCGAATCGGTGCGCGCTTTGGTGCCGGTTGCGGTTTACGACTATATTCAGCATCACCAACTCTATCTCTGAGGAGACAACTCGTCTTGGCTAAAAAAACCAAACCCACGCTAATTAAAATCATCATCGACGCGCTTGAGGACATCAAGGCGAAAGACATCAAGGTCATCAACGTGGCTAACATCACATCGGTGTCCGATTATGTCGCCGTTGCGAGCGCAGACTCCAATCGACAGACGCGGGCGCTGGCTGGCAATGTCATCGACAAAGTGCGCGAGGCGGGTTACGCAGTTTACGGCTCCGAGGGTGAAGAATCCGGAGAGTGGGTATTAGTCGACTGCGGTGATGCTGTCGTCCACATTATGCAGCCGGCGATTCGAGACTATTACAAGCTCGAAGAATTGTGGTTAGACGGAACGCTCGAGTTTCCAAAGCCCAAGCGACAAGTGCGGGAGACGGCCGAGGCCGCAAAACCTCTAGCCGGCACCAAGCCGAAGAAAGTCTCCGACAAAAAGAAACCCGTCGCAAAAAAAGCAGCGGTGAAGAAAGTGATGACCGGTGTAGAGAAAGTAGCGGAAAAGAGTCAACCCGCGAAATCTTTGGTTGCGGCAAAGGTGCCTGTCGCCAAGCCCTCCGCAAGAAAAGTGGCCGCGAAGAAACCTGCATCGGTCGCTGCAAAAGCAACTGCGGTGAAGAAGGTCGCGACCAAAGTGCCGACGGCCAAAACACCGCTTGTCAAAGCGGCAAAAAAGAACAATGTGTGATTTTCGGGTCTAGTAGCGGCGCGGGCCTCCAACCATTTTCGCTGGGGAAAGGCCGTCCTATTTAGTGTTTTGCGTTTTATGTTTGCAAATCTGTGCTTTGTCTTCAAGGGGCCATCGTGAAGATTTATATTCTTGCGCTTGGACACAAGCCGCCACCTTGGGTAAACGCTGGTATCGAGGAATACACCAAACGAATGCCGCCGGAGGCCCGCGTCGAGATCATTGAGTTGAAGCCTGAAAACCGCACCAGCAAGACAACTCACCGGGTGCTCGCGCTTGAGGCGGAGCGAATTCGCGCCGCCATGCCGAAAGGTGCCACGCCAATCGTGTGTGATGAAAGAGGCAAACCCCTCACTACACCGATGCTGTCGCGCTGGATGGGTGATTGGATGCAAAATGGCATCAGTCCATGCTTCATCATCGGCAGCGCCGATGGACTCGCGGCGGAGATCAAACAAAGCGCGCCACACAAAATCGCACTTTCTGGTTGTGTACTGCCGCATGTAATGGTGCGCTTGATGTTGGCTGAGCAGGTATACCGCGCTTGGTCGCTGCTGCATAATCATCCGTATCATCGCGAATAACAGAACGCGACCGCACTCCGGATGACCAATACCATGCAGCAGCCCACCAACGTCATCTACCTCGCCTCGA
This sequence comes from Rhodocyclaceae bacterium, assembly GCA_020247545.1. Taxonomy (GTDB): domain Bacteria; phylum Pseudomonadota; class Gammaproteobacteria; order Burkholderiales; family Usitatibacteraceae; genus UKL13-2. The sequence continues at coordinate 12,598 of JADCIX010000011.1, forward strand.
AAAGTCCGCGGCGGCGCGAGTTGCTTACGCAAATTGGTGTGCAACATGATTTGCTGTTATTGCGCGAACTCCCGCCGCGGCTTGACATTGACGAATCGCCGCGCGCGGATGAAACGCCCCACGCCTATGTGGAGCGTGTCGTCAAGCTTAAGGCAGACATGGCATTCAAGGTGATGCATGAACGCAAGTTACAACCCCGCCCCATTTTGACGGCCGACACGACCGTGTCATTTGACGGTGACATCCTGGGAAAACCGGTCGACCGCGACGACGCCGTGTCGATGCTGAAACGCCTCGCCGGCGAAACCCACCAGGTTCTGACGGCGGTCGTAGTGACCACAGCAGAAGAAACGTATAAGTGTCTCAACACGAGTATTGTCACATTCTCGACGTTAAGCGAAGACGAAATACGTCTATACGTCGACACTGGCGAGCCAATGGACAAGGCGGGTGCCTACGGTGTGCAGGGACGGGCCGCAAAATTCATTGTCAAGTTATCGGGCAGTTATTCCGGTGTTGTTGGGCTACCGCTCTTCGAGACCGCCGTGCTGCTTAGACAAGCCGGTATTCAAATATAAAATCTGGCATCACTCATAGAGCGCTCGAATTGAACGAACAAATTCTAATTAATGTAACTCCGCAGGAAACCCGTGTTGCCATCTTAGAGCAAGGTGCCGTTCAGGAGCTTCACATCGAACGCTCCTCGAATCGCGGACTGGTTGGCAACATTTACCTCGGGCGAGTGAGCCGGGTATTGCCGGGTATGCAGTCCGCCTTCATTGATATTGGCCTGTCACGCGCCGCGTTTCTGCACGTCGTTGACATCTGGGCTGGACAGAAAAATGGCGAGAAGCCGGGTGACCAGAAAACGGTTGAGCACAAGCCGATTGAAAAACTTCTCCACGAGGGTCAGACCTTGGTTGTGCAGGTGATCAAGGACCCTATCGGCTCCAAAGGCGCACGCCTTTCCACACAGATTTCCATTGCCGGGCGACTGCTGGTGTATTTACCCGGTGATCATCATATCGGTATCTCGCAACGTATCGAAGACGAAGCCGAGCGCGAGCAGCTGCGGGAAAAGGTGCATGCCCTGATGCCGCCGGGCGAAGCAGGCGGCTTCATTGTGCGAACGGTGGCAGAAACTGCATCCGAAGAAGAACTTAACGCAGACATTGCGTATCTCATCAAGTTGTGGCGCGGGATCACAGAAACTTCACTTACTGCTGCACCGCAGACCTTGCTCTACCAAGACCTCGATTTAAGCCATCGGGTAATGCGTGACTTGGTCACCGCCGATACCGAGCGGATCATTGTCGACTCGCGTGAGACCTACAACAAGATGCGTGACTTCGCCGAGCATTACACTCGGAGTTCGGTGTCCGTGCTTGAGCAGTACGCCGGTGAGCGGCCACTGTTTGAATTATTTGGTGCGGAAGACGAAATCGACAAGGCCCTGCATCGTCGTGTAGATCTAAAGTCCGGTGGATACGTCATCGTCGATCAGACCGAGGCGCTGACCACGGTCGACGTCAATACCGGCGGCTTTGTTTCAGGGCGCTCCTTTGACGACACCGTCTTCAAAACCAATCTGGAGGCCGCACAAACAATCGCGCGTCAGCTGCGATTGCGTAATCTTGGGGGCATCATCATCGTCGATTTCATTGACATGGATAATGACGAGCACAAACTGGCGGTGCTCGCCGAGTTTAACAAGTCGATGCAGCGTGACCGAACACGCTGGACAATCAACGGTTTTTCACAGCTTGGACTGGTTGAAATGACGCGCAAACGCACTCGTGAAAGCCTTGCTCACGTGTTGTGCGAGAGCTGCCAGACTTGCGGCGGACGCGGTGAGATAAAAAGTGCACAAACAGTGTGTTATGAAATCCTGCGCGAGGTAATGCGCTCGGCAAAAAGTTTTGATGCACGCGAATACCGGATACTAGCCTCACAGTCGGTGATCGACCGCTTCCTAGATGAAGAATCTCAATCGATGGCGATGCTCGAAGACTTTATCGCCAAGCCCATTTCACTGTCCGTCGAATCGTCCTATACACAAGAGCAGTACGACGTCATCTTAGTCTAGATCAGACTGATACGGTCACAACTGGCGAGATGAACCGGTGTCAATGCGTACTGTTTTGTCAAATGCAGTGGCGACAGCCGGTTGGGAAGCGGCTTTCACGACATCTGACGCTGAGACCGCCGGAACAGGTTTTGTCTTATCGGGCGCAGACGCAACTGATTCAATACGTGTCGTTTTTGCAAATGCAGGATCCTCTCCTGCGTAGGCTGCGCCCGCCCCTGCCGCCGCCGCCGATACATGCACGGTTTCGAGGTACTCGTCCTGTGATTTTGGCAGTATCGGTTGCACATCCAGGACGGCAGGCGCATCCAGCGAGGGGCTAACCTCACGCACTTTGCGAATTAGCCCGGAGATCAACTTCATCTGACGCTGTACGTCAGCCAGCTGGGCTTGCACGTCGGCGACTTCTTCGTTGATGCGACCGCCTCGCTCATTGATCTTTTGTAGCGATGCTATCCGCGCCCCAAGCTGTGCTTTGTGATCACGAATCTGCGTCTCGAGCGGAAGCAGCACCGCTATCAACCAATACTCTGTATTGGCGCGCGCCTGATTGAAGACATCGCGGGACTCTTTGACGAGTTGGCGCCAGAATTTGCGCACCATGAACCGCTTTTCCGTCATCACAATATTGATCGGGTCTTTACAGAACTGTTCCGTCTCGTGGATGAGCAGGGCCAGTTTGGCACGCGGCCCTTCGAAATCAAGCGGCGGAAACTCCATCGCAGTAAAGCCGAACCGTACTCCGAAGGTACTGTAGACGCCTTCCATCAGCCGCAAAATATCTTCGCCCCCTAACTTCACACGATCAAAATCTTCCCCGATGAGCCGAATCAGTTCGCGCATGCCACGGGTGAGGCCGGGCGTTGTCCAAGAGTCGCTGATTGCCTGCAGGCTCTTGTTGCAGAGTAAATCGAGTTGGGTGGGATTAAAGGCGTCTAGAACGGCATTTTTCTTGGTGCTAAATGCCGCGCGCTGTATCTTGTATTCGGCTAGCGCGGCGTTGTACGCCTCGCGCTCCTGATTCACACGCTGCCACAGTTTGGTCACGAGGTCGCGGCTCTTGCCTTGTAGGTCAGAAAGTTCGGCAAGCTGTGCGGTAAGTTGTTCGTGTTTCCCGACCAGGCTCTTTTGGCTTGCCGTCATCATCACGCCAATTTCCGAGGTAACCGCTTTGGCCAGTAATTGTCGCTTGATGGGAATAATTTCGCTTGCCAGATAATTCTCTAGTCGTTCAACCCCCGACCTCTGGACTTGTTCTCGGTCTTGCTTGATACGACCGATAAGCGCTTCCTTTGCCGATAACGCAAATACCTTTTCCGGAGGCAGTCCCAACCGCGTTGAGACGGTGTCCATCATCCGCTGCATCCCGGACATGATTTCCCGTTCCGTCTTCAATTCGTCGCACATCAGGTCGATTTTGTTGAGAACCGCTATCTTTGCCGGAAGACCGGGCCGGACATAACGATCCCAGATTTCCAGATCACTTTTTGTCACCCCCGTGTCGATGCCGAGCAAGAAAAGCACTGCGTGCGCGTTGGGCACAATAGACAAGGTGAGCTCTGGCTCCAATCCAAGCGCATTTAGACCCGGCGTATCCAGCACCGACAGACCATTCGTCAATAAGGGATGTGGGTAATTAATCAACGCATATCGCCATGCGGGTACCTCGACGGCCTCGTCTTCTTTCGGCCCCTTGCCATCGTCGAACATCGGGATAAGGCCCATCATACGGGCGTCGAGCGCGTATACACGTTTTGTGTCGGCAAGCGCTGAAAGCGCCTGTTTCATTTGTTTTGGGTCGTTGACATCAAGCCGGACCTTCGACCATTCAACCGGCATGTTTTTTAACTGCGAAATTGACTCGTCACGGTATCTTGTCTCCACCGAAAGCAATTTCAGGTAAGGCTCTTCGCTGGTATCGTGAAAAATCTCGGTCGGACACATGGTCGTTCGTCCAACATCCGACGGCAGTAGCCGCTCCTTAAAACTCGAAAAGAACAACGCGTTGATGAGTTCGGATTTGCCACGAGAGAACTCGGCCAAGAATGCCAGCAGCAACCGTCCTGAATTCAGGGTCTCGAGCAAATCGTAGAAGCGGATTGATTGCTGTACGTCTAGCTGATTGGTGCCCTCGAGCCAATCATGGTATTCGCGCACCGCCCGGGCAAGATCGATGCGCCATTCGTTGTAGCGCTCTGCCTCGGCTTCAAATTGAGTGGTAGCGAGATTGGCCATTAACGAGGCTCAAGAAATTGTTTATGGCGCGGTGAAATCAAAGAGCGCCGTTAACGGTAGGAAAAGCGCCCGGCCCGCACCTGAAGTTTTCCGCCGAAAACCGGTTTTTTGAAAGCGTGTTTGTCCACGGCGCATGACAGATGGCGATATCTTACCTGCGTTCATTGCCCCCTGCTACCGAGGCATCCAGTTCATTAACCGCGTCGCTTCAGTAGCCAAGAACAACAGCGGGCCAATCAACAATACTTGGAGCAGCAAGATGACCAATAACGGGGACAAATCAACACCGCCGATCAATGGAACAAGTTTCTGCACCGGCTTCAATATTGGCCGTGTCATGGCACCAAAGAAAGGTTGCAGTGGGTGATAGGGGTTTATCCATGAAAGTATGGCTTGGACAATCATCATCCCAATAAACAAATAGACGGAAAGCCGTATCAACTCGACAAAGCTAAACGCCAGCAGACCCGGCCAAAACATTGGTGACGCAAGCGACACCTTGTTACTCAATGAAAGTACGGCCAATGAGAGCAGAGCGGTCGCCCCCCAGGCCACAACGATAGACGCCGTATCCTGTCGGAAGATACTAGGGAAAATGCGCCTCGCAGGCGCAATTGCCCAGTCAGTCAGCGCCATGATGAAGTCTGCCAGCGGATTACCCGCGCGGGCGCGAAATGGAGCACGCAACACTTGGGAAAAGAATCGCAGCAATACCGCGAGTATCCACATCTGGCCCAGGCTTTCGAGCAAAAATACGAGGGATTGAATCAGCATGACTTCGCCTTTGATAACTGATCGCCTAACTCCTGTGCGCGCTTCGCCGCAGCGCGCACTCCACGCACAAACTGTTCCTTCATTTGCGCTTGGTCAAACGCTGAAATTGCGGCCTCGGTGGTACCATGCCGCGACGTCACATTGGCCCGCAACGTCGCTGGTGATTCTGCGCCCGCACACGCAAGGTGTACGGAGCCCAAGAAGGTTTGCCTCGCAAATTTGCGCGCCGCATCTGGCGAAAAGCCCAACTCTTGCGCAGCAGATTCCAGCGCCTCTAGAAAATAAAAGACGTAAGCCGGGCCGCTGCCTGAAACTGCGGTAACGGCGTCGAGCATGGATTCTTCTTCAAACCAGACTACCTCGCCGACCGCACCCATTAATTGTTCTGCGTCACTTCTTCCGACAGCCGTCAGATGTGGGGCTGCGTACAGGCCGGCGATACCCTTTTGAATCAGCGCGGGTGTGTTCGGCATTGCACGAACCATTTGGGCAGAACGCATGCATCCCGTGCCCCCGTCCAACCAGCGCAGTAGATCGCCCACCCTCAATCCGGCGGCAATGCTAATGACCAGTTGTTGACTCGTAATTTTTCCCGTTAAGGGCAGCAGCGCGTCTCGCATTACCTGCGGCTTTACCGCCAAGACGATGATGCCTGCTTCGGCCAAGCTACCTAGTGCATCGCCAGCTGACCGGTAGACGGCACATCCGAGACGCTCAACTTCAATTGCCGCCAACTCATTCGGCTCGACTGCGGCGATACGATCAGGCCCCCAGCCCTGCCTGACGAGGCCACCCGTGATGGCTTGCATCATCTTGCCTCCGCCAATAAACAAAATTTTTTTCATTCGTTCGAGGGAACCGTGACAAGTGTATTGTACGGCCCCAAAACCCGACGTGCGCCAAAAATGAGGCTGCCTACTCTTACCATCGTCGCTCCTTCGTCGATTGCAATCGCAAAGTCACCGGACATGCCCATCGAGAGTGTATCTACAGTCGGCTGTTCCTGATGTAGCGCCTCAAAATGTTTTCTCAGCAGCCGAAATTGGTGGCAAAGCGTGGACTCATCAGGGGTATTTTCAACAATCGACATCAACCCTCTTAGTCGCAGCCCTGGAAGCCGACTAATTGGCATAGACAAATCCGAGATAGCCTCAGGAGCGACGCCGCTTTTTTGCGACTCGCCGCTTGCATTGACCTGCACTAGGACGTTGAGGGGTGGCAGTTGGGCTTCAACCCGATACCTCGAAAGCGCCTCAGCAATCTTCAATCTGTCTACGGTTTGCACCCAATCAAAGTTGAGCGCGGCCAACTTCGCCTTGTTGCTTTGCAGCGGACCAATCAAATGCCATTCGATGCCCAAAGGCCGCAACGCCGCGAGAGCATGTATCTTGTCGCAGGCTTCTTGGACATAATTCTCGCCAAATGCGCGCTGGCCGGCACTGAATGCGGCCTCGATATCGGGTATAGGCTTTGTCTTTGACACCGCGATCAGCACCACCGGGGATGCAAACCGCGCCGAGCGTCGCGCGATCGCGGCGTCGCGAGCCCGGTAAACGCCTTGCAAGTTGGTGGCAATTGGGAACATAATCAGTCACAGAAATGCGACGTTTTGAGAGAGAAAAGTATAAATGGAAATCGCCGAATTGCTCGCCTTTGGCGTCAAGAATAAAGCATCGGACTTACATCTTTCGGCAGGTCTTCCGCCGATGATTCGGGTGCATGGCGACGTTCGACGGATCAATGTGCCCGCCTTGTCCCATGACGATGTCCACGGTATGGTGTACGACATCATGAACGATGGCCAGCGCAAGCAGTATGAAGAGAACTTGGAATGTGACTTCTCGTTCGAGATTCCTAATCTTGCCCGGTTCCGCGTAAATGCATTCAACCATCACCGCGGAGCAGGCGCGGTAATGCGAACAATTCCGTCAAAGATTCTGTCACTTGAAGACCTCAATGCACCGAAAATTTTTGCCGAAATTGCCAAGCAGCCGCGTGGCATGGTGCTGGTGACAGGTCCAACCGGATCTGGAAAATCGACCACGCTGGCGGCGATGGTCAATGACATCAATGAGAATGAATACGGCCATATCCTGACTGTGGAAGACCCAATTGAGTTCGTTCACGAGTCGAAGAAATGCCTCATGAACCAGCGCGAGGTCGGCCCACATACACTTTCGTTTGCAAACGCACTGAAGTCCGCCTTGCGTGAAGATCCGGACATCATTCTGGTGGGCGAGATGCGCGATCTTGAGACCATTCGCCTCGCCATGACCGCAGCGGAAACCGGACACCTTGTGTTCGGCACATTGCATACTTCTTCAGCAGCCAAAACAGTCGACCGCATCATTGACGTTTTTCCGGCGGCAGAGAAGGAAATGATCCGCGCAATGTTGTCAGAGAGTTTACGCGCGGTGATCTCGCAATCGCTTTGCAAAACCAAAGATGGTCAAGGGCGCGCGGCCGCGCACGAAATCATGATTGGTACACCCGCCATTCGTAACTTGATTCGCGAAGCAAAAGTCGCCCAGATGTATTCGGCGATTCAGACCGGTGGGTCAATCGGCATGCAAACAATGGATCAATGCCTCGCAGACTTGGTCCGCCGCAACGTCATTTCCGTCGCTGAGGCGCGCAACAAGGCCTCCAACAAGGAAGCGTTCAACTAATTGAATCGATGTCGGCTAATTTGCATCGATATGCTTAGTCGCAAGGGGTAAATCATGGAACGAGAACAGGCTCTAAAGTTTGTGCACGAGTTGTTGCGCGCAATGATCGCTAAAAAAGGATCCGACTTGTTCATCACGGCGGGTTTTCCGCCTGCAATGAAGATCGACGGCAAAATGACGCCGGTGTCGCAATCGAGTTTGTCGCCGGTACACACCGGGGAGATTGCACGCTCGATCATGACGGACAAACAAACCGCCGAGTTTGAGGCGACCAAAGAGTGTAATTTCGCCATCGCGCCGGCGGGTATTGGCCGTTTTCGTGTCAATGCATTTGTCCAGCAAGGCCGTATCGGCTTGGTGATGCGCACCATCACGACCGCGATACCGAAGATGGAAGACTTGAATCTGCCGCCGGTGCTCAAAGACGTTGTGATGACCAAACGCGGTCTCGTCATTTTGGTCGGTGGTACCGGCTCAGGAAAGTCGACGACACTCGCGGCGATGATCGGCTATCGCAACGAAAACACATACGGCCACATCATCACCATCGAAGACCCGGTCGAATACGTGCATGATCACAAAAACTGCGTTGTCACGCAGCGCGAAATTGGCGTCGATACCGACAACTGGTTTGCGGCTCTTAAGAATACGCTGCGCCAGGCACCGGACGTGATTCTGATTGGCGAGATTCGTGACCGCGAAACAATGGATTACGCGATCGCGTTTGCCGAGACGGGCCATCTGTGCATGTCCACACTACACGCGAACTCGACCAACCAAGCGTTGGACCGGATCATCAACTTCTTCCCTGAAGAGCGTCGACACCAGTTGCTGATGGATCTTTCGCTGAACCTGAAGGCGTTTGTGTCACAGCGCTTGATTCCGAAAAAAGAAGGCAAGGGCCGTGTTGCGGCGATTGAAATTCTTCTCAATTCACCCTTGGTTCAGGACTTGATCTTCAAGGGCGAAGTACACGAGATCAAGGAGATCATGAAACGCTCGCGCGAGATCGGTATGCAAACATTCGACCAGGCATTGTTTGATCTCTACGAAGGCGACTTCATCTCATACGAAGACGCGCTGCGCAACGCCGATTCGCTGAACGATCTACGCTTGAATATCAAGCTAAATGGCAAGTCCGCAAAAGACAAAGATTTGGCGTCCGGACTCGAGTATCTAGAAATTTTGAAGTGATTGATGCGCCGAGAGGTGCATCAATCATCCCCGCGCACGACCACAAGGGTTGCACCGGGCGGGATCCAGAGGTCGCTAAGCCACTGCGCGTAGCGCGTTTAGCAGAGACAAACTGATGCCGACGACCAACGCGACCAAGGTCAGAGACAGCGCCATAACGTACTTGCGTTGAAAATTGTTTCCCATGATTGACTCCTATTAACGGGGACGTGCCGGTTAATTGATGGCACACAACCAATATGGGCGCGACGTTGCGCGATATCTTGAACAAACTAGCCGAATTGTTGAACAAACTGGCTATTCAATTGAACAATCTGGCTATTGCGTGTCTTTCGGCTATGCTTGCACTATGCCGCACTCGACTCAACCATTCATTCATCTCTACGTTTGGCCCGAGCGTTTTCTCTATTTGGGCCCGAGCACCACGACCTCTCTTCATCGCAACCATGCCGCAACATGGCTGGTCGCGCAGACTGGATCGTTGCGTGTGACCCTAGGGGACGGTACTGTCCTAGAAAACGAAGTTGTCTACATCCCCCCAGAGACCGAGTTTAGGACCACGCAGGCGGAGTCGCTAATTGCGGCACTTTACTGGGAACCCGAGAGCGCGAGTTTTCGTCGCGCCACCGCACAATTTGCCACCGCGAAAGCGAGGGCTTTTCCATGTCGCTACACGGGCTCAGCGAAACTTGTAGAACTCTACGCTCCTGAGGCAACACGCCAGGACGCGGATCAGCTTATCGCCAATTTGTTTGGACTCGATGACCTTGGCGGCGCGCAGGATGCAATTCAGGACGCGCGGATTGCGACGGCGATTGCGTTTCTGCGTGAGTCTCCTCATGCCTATGACAGCATCCATACGCTCGCTGCACGGGTACATTTGTCTGCGTCGCGTTTCGCACATCTGTTCAAACAAGAAGTTGGTGTGCCGGTGCGACGCTACGTGTTGTGGCAGAAAATGCGGCGTGCGCTTGATTTGGCGATGGCTGGCGAGTCGCTTACCAGCGCGGCATTAACGGCCGGTTTTGCAGATTCCGCGCACTTGTCGCGCACGGTGCGTTCGATTCAAGGTGTGGCACCAGAATTTCTGTTTCGCCACCGCCAACGGCTAGTAGTGCATAAGTAAACACTAGCAAAGACGGGCATTTTCAGACAATAGCGCCTGAAAACGCCCGTCAATACTATAGTTTAGTCATTAACGGCGGGGGTGGCGGTCGGCTCAGATCCAGGCTTTTCTCGCCGGTTACCGCCCGCGACAAGTTTGTATTCGTAGAGTCGACACTCAATCTTGCCATTGAATAGCGGCGTCTTGCGACTGGCGCTGAGCCGGATGCCTTTGGGCAAATTCGTATCACCGGAGAAAAAATAGGCGCGCCAGCCGGCAAATTTCTGTTTGAGTAGGTCGCCGAGCTTGGGGTAGAGCTGTTTCAGCGCTTCCGAATCGCCGATTCGGTCGCCATACGGTGGATTGGTGACAAGAACACCCGATTCCGCCGGCGCGGAGATTTCCAGAATGTTTGCTTGCTTGAGTTGTACGCTGTCACCCAAACCATTGGCGACCAAGTTTTCGCGCGCGATCTTCAGCGTATCGCCATACATATCGGAACCAAACACCGAGGCGATTGATTTGGGTTTTTCGTTAGCGCGTGCCTCATCGATCAACCTCTTCCACAGCGGTTCCTGAAACTCCATCAGCTTTTGCAACGCAAACTTGCGCGGGCTACCGCCGGATAATCCGGGTGCGATGTTCAGCGCCATTTCGGCCGCCTCAACCAAGAACGTGCCGCTCCCACACATCGGGTCAAAGAACGTTTCCTCAGGCTGCCACCCGGTCAAAGCGATGATGCCCGCAGCGAGATTTTTCTTAAGCGGGGCGTCACCCGTGTGTTCGCGCTTGCCGCGTTTGAATAGCGGCTCTCCGGATAAATCGAGGTAGAGAGCTGCCTCAGTTTGATCCAGATGCGCGTGAATCCGTACGTCGGGTTCGCGTGTCGCCACCGACGGTCGTACACTCCTGACCTCTCGGAACTTGTCGCAGATCGCATCCTTGAGCTTGAGCGTCGTGAAATCCAGACTCTTTACGGGTGACTTCTGCGAGGTGATCTCTACCTTGATTGTGCGTGAAACGTTAAACCACGACGGCCACGGCAGCAACATCGCCGCATCGTAAATGTCATGTTCCGACTGATACGGGAACTGTGCGACGTGCCAGAGAATGCGCGTGGCAATTCGCGAATGGAGATTTGCGCGATACCCAACCTCGACGTTGCCGCTAAACGATACCCCTGCGTCGGTTGCGACGGTATCTGTTGCACCAAGGCGTTGCAGCTCGATGGCGAGCACACTCGAAAGCCCCCGCGGGCATTGTGCAAAAAATTTGTTCACGTCGGCTGCGGTCGCTTAGAAGGGTTTGACCACGACGAGGATAACAATACCGATCAAGGCGGGCAGAGTCGGAATTTCATTTAGCCATCGATAAAACACATGACCGTGGGTATTGCGGTCATGTTTGAAGTCATTCATCAACTTACCCAAATAGAAATGCTGTGCGACCAATACGGCGACCAACGCGAGTTTGGCGTGCATCCAGCCTTGTCCAAAACCAATGCGATAACCGCCCCATAACCACAACCCGAGGCCGATGGTAATCACCATGCAAGGCGTCATGATGCCGAAATAGAGCTTGCGCTCCATCACCTTAAAGCGCTCGAGCGAAGTTTCGTCGGTCGCTTGTGCGTGGTAGACAAACAGTCGCGGCATATAAAATAAACCGGCGAACCATGCCACCATAAAGACGAGATGAAATGACTTTATCCAGAGCATGCTTAATCCAAGTATTGTTGAAGCGCAATCTGATAGGTGCCTTGCGTGCGCATGATCACCTCGCAAAACTCACGCACGGCCCCCGCACCAGCGGCAGCTTTCGTCATGTAGTCGACCCGCGAGGCAACATCTGCCGGTGCGCCTGGTACGGCTGCAGAAAACGCACAATGCATAAGAATCGGCAGATCAACAATATCGTCGCCGATTGAGGCAACGACGTCAGTTGTGAATTTTAGTTTTTTTAGTAGCGCTTGGTAGGCGGTCGCTTTATCGGCCACACCCATCACCAGATTCTTAATCCCCAAATCCTTCGCGCGTTTGGCGAGAGCAGCCGACGACCGGCCAGAAATGATCGCCAGAGTGACACCCGACGCTGCCAGCATTTTCAGGCCATGACCATCCAGGGTGTTGAAGACCTTGAGTTGCTCGCCTTCCGCGCTGTAATAAAGACGTCCGTCTGTGAGAACGCCGTCAACGTCAATGATCGCGAGTGAGACTTGCTTGATTCGTCTGGCAAGTCGGCGCGAAATTCCTTTCACAAGACCCCGGCTCGCATCAAATCAAGCACATGCAGTGCACCAACCAGCTTGTTATCACGATCCACCACCAGCAAGCCTGACGACGCTATCTTGTGTCGTTGAATAACCTCGGCAGCTTCAGCGGCAAGTTTATCCGCCGTAATGGTCTTCGGCGAGGACGTCATCACGTCTCTGACTCGCAGCGTGCGAATGTTGTCGTGCGCTTCTAGCGTTCGCCGCAAGTCGCCATCGCTAAAGACGCCAAGTAATTCATCGGCGCGACTAACCACCGCTGTCATACCCAATCCTTTTTTCGACATCTCCAGAATGGCGTCGGTCAACAACGCGTCTTCCCAAACTGTTGGCACACGGTCACCGGTCACCATCACATCCGAGACATGCATCAGCAAGCGTCGCCCCAGGGATCCACCCGGATGGTGCATTGCATACTCTTCCTCGCCAAAACCGCGCGCATCAAGCAGTGCCACGGCGAGTGCATCACCCAGCGCCAAAGTTGCCGTGGTGCTTGCGGTCGGGGCCAGATTCAGCGGGCACGCTTCTTTCGCGACAGCAGTATCGAGATGCACCGTCGCAGCTTTTGACAAGGTTGAATCGCTCCGTCCCGTCATCGCGATAACCGCAGTGCCACGGCGCTTTAACTGCGGCAGCAACTTTACAATTTCGTCGGACTCACCAGAATTCGAAATCGCGATAACGACGTCATCCCTGGTGATCATGCCGAGGTCGCCGTGTGAAGCCTCACCAGGGTGCATAAAAAATGCCGGGGTACCGGTCGAGGCAAGGGTCGAGGCAATCTTGCCGCCGATGTGTCCGCTTTTGCCCATGCCCGTGACCACGACCCGGCCTTTGTTTTCGGTCACATCAAACAACAGTTTGTGCGCGTCAATAAAATTCTGCCCGAGTGGTCCAGTCAGCTGTTCGGCGAGTGCTCTGACAGCATCGGCTTCAATGTGCAGGGTTTCGCGGGCAAGCGACAGCGTTTTTTCGGTGTCGCTGACGTTACGTGAAGGTAATATGTGTGACATTGCGCTATTTTATGCGTGTTTCGCTCCCGCTTCCGCTGCACGGGGATAAAACCCGATAAATGCAGGGAGGCACGGTTAACCGCGCAGCATATTCGAAAGTTTCACAGACCATCTACGCCCTACTGCCGGCCAACCATGCATTCGTCCACCCTTTCACTTGTCGTAATGCTGCTCGCGACGGCCGTCGTAACGGTGGTGTTTTTTCGTCGCATCAACATGCCCGCGATTTTGGGCTACCTTATTGTTGGTGTCGCCATCGGGCCCCACGCTGCCGGGCTGGTACCCGACAGCGAAGGCACAAGCTACATGGCCGAATTTGGGGTGGTTTTCCTCATGTTCTCGATTGGCCTTGAGTTTTCGCTGCCGCAGCTGGTGGCGATGCGCAGAGTCGTGTTCGGGTTTGGGTTGCTCCAGGTGCTAGTCACTATTGTCGTCGCTGGCACGATTGCCATACTCGCCGGACAAACGTGGCAGGCCGCACTCGTGATCGGCGGTGTTCTAGCGATGTCGTCCACCGCGATTATTTCCAAGGTGCTGGCCGAACAGGCCGCGCTGCATTCGCCGCATGGCAAACAAACAATGGGCGTCCTGCTGTTTCAGGACTTGGCGGTGATACCGCTACTGGTGTTGGTTCCCGCCCTCAGCCTTTCCGGCGAAGAAATGATTGCTTCGGTCGGCATTTCGCTGCTCAAGGCCGCCGCCGCGCTTGCACTCATTCTATTTATCGGCCAGCGCTTGATGCGGCCGCTGTTTCACCTGGTTGCGTCGCAAAAATCTTCAGAATTGTTTGTCCTCACGGTATTGCTGGTGACACTTGGCCTGGCGCTCGCCACTGAAATGGCGGGTGTCTCGCTGGCGCTCGGCGCGTTCCTCGCTGGTATGTTGATCGCCGAGACCGAATATCGTTACCAAGTCGAAGATGACATCAAGCCCTTCCGCGATGTACTGCTCGGCTTGTTTTTCATCACCATCGGCATGCTGTTGAACTTTTCGGTGCTCTGGCAGAACCTCGTCTACATCTTGCTGGTGATCGTTGCGCTGTTGTTGATTAAATTTCTGATTGTGATGGGATTGTCGTTCGCCTTCGGTCACGACCGAGCGGTAGCGTTGCGTGTCGCTCTCGCGTTAGCACCCGCAGGCGAGTTCGGCTTCGTGCTGCTCTCGGTCGCCGACAAATCGGGAACCCTGCCCACCAGTGTGCTGCAAATTGTCTTGGCTGCTTGCATCATCTCCATGCTGCTCTCACCGTTGCTGTTCAAGTATATGGAGAGGATTGTTCTCTACCTTGTCGCTTCGGAATGGGAACAGCGCGCTGTGCAGCTACAACAACTCGCCGTGCAATCGATGATGAAAAAGGGGCATGTCATCATTGCTGGCTACGGTCGCTCGGGCCAGAGCCTTGCGCGGTTCTTGGAGCAGGAAAAGATATCCATCACCGCCCTGGACGGCGACCCCATACGTGTCAAACAAGCCAGCGCCGCTGGTGAATCGGTGATGTTTGGCGATGCCTCAAAACGCGAGGTCCTCACCGCAGCTGGTATCGCCAGAGCTTCGGCGCTGGTAATCAGCTTTGCCGACACGCATACCGCGATGCGAATCCTCGCTCATGTGAGGACGCTAAAACCCGATCTGCCGGTGATCGTGCGCACCTTCGACGATACCGATGTGCAAAAACTACGCAACGCCGGAGCAGATGAAATCGTCGCAGAGGTGGTGGAAGGCTCCCTTATGCTCGCCACCCAAACCATGCTGCTGCTGGGTGTGCCACTCAATCGTGTCTTGTCGCGACTGCGCACGGTTCGCGGCGAGCGGTATGAACTCATGCGCGGATTTTTCCCTGGTGCCACTGACGCTGACGACGGCGTGCCGGATCCCGATCTACCCAGGCTGCAATCGATCATGCTGGACGCAGGTGCGGCGGCTATCGGCAAAACTATTGGCGAAGTCGATATCGGCCGAGAAGGTGTATTTTTGATCGCGCTGCGCCGGGGTGGCGTTCGACAAATGGAACCTGACCCACAACTATGTCTGGCACCCGGCGATATCTTGATCCTGAACGGCTCGCCGGAAAATCTCGCGCGTGCAGAGATCAAGATTCTGCAAGGCTAGCGAAAGGGAACTTCTAAAAACCGTCGCGAGCGGGTGAAGTTGGCAGTGAGGAGCGGACACGTACCCAGTGTACGGCTTGCACCGGAACTGACAGATTCGCCCGCGCAGTAGGTTTATAGAAGTTCCCGAAACATCAAACTGCCGTGTTTACCGCCACCTTTACGCAGTTTGGCTTGAAGATGCCCGTGGTTGCTGGGGTTTGAAAAAAAAGCCCGCTGGCTGGTGCGGGCTTTCTTGTAAGGCGCCGTACAATTTAGAACGCGAGACAGACAGTATATGACGTTGCATCATCCGGTTGTGTTGTCGAAGGTGCGACCGCGGCTCCGCTTGCCGCCGGTGCGGCTGCACGGGCAATGATCCGGAAGGAACCGGTATTGCTTACCCCGTCGTCAAGCTGGGTATCAAGTTGCTTAGCGATCTTACCAAGTACACCATCCGAACAAATATTGTATGAGCCGGTCATGCCGGTAATGTGCATATTGCTGCTAATGCCAATACGTCCGCCGTCGGCATTGGTTTGAAGGTAGGGATCGCCCGTCGTGCAGTTATTCGTCGTGTTGCCGGCAAGAAATCCGGCTAGGCGCAAATGTTGCCAAACCAAGCAAGATTCATCCGTGGAGGTAATGGAATCCCACACTCCGTCTATCTTGCCATTGCCTTGGAGATTCGCCGGTGTAGTCGCTGTCGTGGCATTGTTTATCTTGCCCGCCGCGCCCGCTAAATCTCCCGGAATGCCCTTGTACCGGTCTTGGAAACCGTACAGCGCCGCTTGAATCGTGCGGAAATCCTGCGCGTAGCTCTTTGCCTTGGCGCTGTTAATCAGCTCCTGACCTTTCAGCACTCCGCCGAGCAGCAAACCAATAATCACTAGAACAATCGCAATCTCGACGAGCGTAAACCCTGACTGTTGATGTTTCATTTTTTTCTCCGGTTCAGTCTTTGTGTTGATTTAGAAGCTAGGCCAAATAACGTAGTAACGCACCCAATACCAGCCCAACGGTCAGCACGGCTACGGCAACGTTAGTAGCGGAATTGCGCAGCTGGGTGGTGTTTACTGGGTTCATGGTGGCTTCGACTTCTGTTACCGACGCTTTACGCACAGCAAATCTTGTGCCAACTAATTAACCAATTGATCTATAAATGTTTTTCGCCAAAGCCGGAGCCCCATTCCTATCGCCACTTTTCTGATCTGTCGGCAGTATCGACATCGGTGTCCGGAAAATCGACAGTGTCGGTAAGTGGTAAGCAAGTTCCGGGGTAACAGTGAAATGCGTTAGGGTAGATCGGATCCGGCAACATTAAGAACGATCGCCGATTTCAATCGCTCGCGCCATGCCACAATAATGCTACTTGGCGTCACTGCCGATTCGTTTGGTACCGCGTCATGCCCCGCATCAGCCGCGAGACTCTATTGGCCCCGACTAACACTCTATCTTCAACGGCGATTTTTGCTTGGGTCGTCCGACAGCGCCGCTGGTTGATTATCGCCATGCTTTTATCGCTGCATTTCGCGGTGTTGTCACAAGCCAATGAGGGTCTCTTTTCGAGGGTATGGCTGTTGGTGCATTTTGGCCTTTTCCTCATTTGGCAGCCGTTTGTCTCGGCTGAGCGCGAACTAAATGTTATCGCCGTCGCGCTACTACTGGGTGTCACTGCAGTCTTGCTTTACACATTGGCGGGCTGGATGTTTGTGGCTTGGATCGCCATCCTTATCGCCATCATGGGTGGCAAGGTCTTTACTCTGCAAGCCGCGCGACGTAGTCGATTTTATTTGGTCGCGGTCTTTTATCTGTTTGCGATTCTGCTGGCGTGGACGGTACCAGTGTCACTGCTTGGCCTCACTTCGTTGCCGGACGGCATGCGTACCCTTGCCGCCTGGGTGATACCGCTAGTGCTTCTGGCAATGGTGTTTCTTCCGATCAGGCCAGAGGATGAATCGAGTGTGCAGGTGTTCGATTTCTTCTACTCGACGTCTGTATTGCAACTTGTTGTGGTGATTGTCTTGGGCAGCCTTGCGGCAATGCGGGTCACGAGCAATCAATACTTTCCGGCGGTGCTATTGACGGTGCTCTCCTTCGCCGGCGCATTACTGTTTCTCGCCATCCTTTGGGGACCCCGCGGGGGCTTCGGCGGCCTGCGAACATATTTTTCCCGTTACTTGATGACCGTTGGTATGCCGTTCGAGCTATGGATGCGACGCATTGCCGAGCTATCGGAAACCGAAAGATCGTCGTCGCGCTTCCTTACCTCCGTGATGGGCGAAGTTGCCAAGCTGCAGTGGACGATAGGTGCAAAATGGACATCAGCAGATGGCGAAGGCCGCTTTGGGCGAGAATCAATACATGCTGCGTCGTTCCGCCATCACGGCTTAGACATCACCTTTTACACCGAGATCGATTTGTCACCGGCGCTGTTTTTGCATGTGCGACTATTGGCGCAGGTGATTGGCGAATTTTATGAAGGCAAGCGCCGTGAACAGGCCATGAAACAGAATGCCTATATGCAAGCGGTCCATGAAACCGGCGCACGCTTAACCCACGACATCAAGAATCTATTGCAGTCTTTGTTCGCCATTACCTCGGCAAGTATTACCGCGAAAGAGCGGACGGGGCAGGGTGAACTTCTTCCCCATGGCATCGCTGACCGGCGCTCGCGGTCGCTTTTCGATGAGATGTTGCAGCGTCAGCTTCCACAGTTGACACAGCGGCTGCAAAACATGCTCGATAAACTGCATAACCCGGCCATCCACAATGCCGAGGTTATCTTGCCCGCCGCAGATTGGTGGCAGGATGCCGCTCTTCGACACGCGAACGCCGGCGTTGAATTTCGCTTTCAAGATTCACTTACCGGCAACGTTCCCGCGAACATTTTCGACACGGTGCTCGAAAATTGTCTTGAAAATGCACGCAAGAAACGAGACCATGAACCGTCGATTCAAATCACAGCAGACCTCATTTCCGGCGATTCGCTGACGCTATTGGTGACTGATACCGGTAGCGCAATTGCCGAACACGTACGGCTGGAACTATTCAAGAGGCCCGTGCACAGCATCGGTGATGCGGGTTTGGGGATTGGACTCTTCCAAGCGTATCGTCACGCTGCCGACGCAGGTTACGAACTCTCGCTCGACCGCAACGAACCGGGCTGCGTACGGTTCCGTTTGGCGGCTAATAATCGCGACTCCGCAGACAGTGCCTAGACGTAATAAAGGGCACCCTGAGACGCCCTTTATTCACCTGAGTGTCCGCAACCTATCCACGGGTGACTCGGGTGACGCCCTGTCCAGAGAGGATACGAACCTTGTCACCCACACGAAACTCTTCGTCTTTTTCCTGCGTAACTGCGATCAGCTTGCCGCCTTCGAGTCGAACAGTAACTTCGACACCACGGCGATCATTATTACTTTTTTCCACGGCATTTCCAATCAATCCACCGACAACCGCGCCGGCAATGGCACCGGCCGCATTTGCCCGGTTTCCACCGCCGACCGTCGAGCCCCCGATGCCGCCTAACGCTGCGCCCACGAGGGTTCCAGTGCCAGATTCCTCGCTACGCGCGTCGATCGCAACGTCCCGCACTGCCTCAACAACCCCCAGTCGAACATTCATTTCACCGCGGACTTGGCGACGGTTGTAGTCACCACCGCCCATGCTTGGAGAGACACAACCCGCCAGCAGCACAGCGGAGAGCAGTGCACCCGTCAACATCGCAAAATTTGATTTCATTTGGTGTTCCTTTCGTTGCTTGATGTTACGGGCAGCAAATGTGCGCGGCACACTTTAATCCCATAACGATTCATCAAACGCCATCCGATAACGCTCAGCGATTTCGTCGTGCGTTGGCTGATGGCCCTGCGGCCCACGATGCTCGATCTTGATCGAACCCATGGTGTTGGCAAGTCGCCCGGTTTTTTCCCATGACCAGCCCCGTTCAATTCCATATAACAAGCCAGAACGATAGGCGTCCCCACATCCGGTAGGATCAACTCGCCGATTTTCCTTAACGCTTGGGATCGATATTTGTTGACCATCGGTATAAATCACAGAGCCTTCCGCCCCCTTGGTAACAACAAGCGCTTGGACACGTTCGGCGAGCTTCTCCACGGGCTCTCCGGTTTGTTCTTCCAAAATACGCGCCTCGTAATCGTTGACCGTCACAAAATCGGCAAGTTCAATGAAATATCGTAGTTCATCACCGTTAAAGATAGGCATTGCCTGACCCGGATCAAAAATAAACGGGATATTCAGATCAGCAAATTGTGCCGCATGCTGGAGCATTCCATCACGCGAATCGGGTGCCAAGATGCCGAGCGTCACGCCGGAGGCGTCGCTGACCTTATTGATGTACGATGATGACATCGCCCCAGGGTGAAACGCTGTGATCTGATTCGCATCGAGATCAGTCGTAATGAAGGCTTGTGGCACAAAGGTGCCGGGTACCTCTCGAATATGCGTACGGGCGATCCCGAGTTTGTCAAGCCGCTCACGATACGGCCCAAAATCGTCCCCAACAGTGGCCATCACTAGGGGCTCACCGCCCAATAACTTGAGATTGTAGGCAATATTTCCGGCAGTCCCGCCAAATTCGCGACGCATGTCCGGCACCAAGAACGCAACATTCAAAATATGTATTTGGTCTGGAAGAATATGGGTACCGAACTTGCCGTGGAATACCATGATGGTGTCGTAGGCAAGCGACCCGCAAATGAGTGCTGGCATGTCTGTTCACTGTTGTTTTTGGCGGTGATAAGATTATAACGACCGCGAACGGCCGCCCGTGTTGCGGCATAGCAATAATCTTGTGCTACTCCGCGCTGCGCAATAAATTCTGCTGCGCAGGCTCCCAGCCTGAATGTCTGGCCGAAACATTCTTCTTGCCAGCGTTGGCATAGAGCGTCGTGAACTGCGTCTTTTGTGTGCGAGCTTGCTCGTAGACAACGATGTTTTCTGTGCTGCAAGATGTGGGCCCAGGTGGCCTCTCCCCAACACGAGTTGCGAGCCTGATAGATGCCGTCGCAGCGGCAAGCCGCTCTTGATGTGGCTTCCCGCCGTGCAACGCTTAAGGCCTGTCGCAGACAGCTGGCTGGCACCTATTCGCCGCAGAAGACATGCAACGGGAGGCAGCCACCGCCATCGTAAAGGGCCGTCAATAGCGCGCCATCCACGACGGCTAAATTTGCATCGCGTTAACGATAAAGTCTCCGTACAATCTGGTACCGTTGTTATTGTCCTTTGCGTGTTGATTCAACAACTCCATTCTTGAACAGAGATGGATCAACGCCGATGTCTCTTTGTACTACGGTGAAATATACGAGCTATCGCGAAACAAACAGGGACGCAGAACTGTCCGCCATCAGCGCTCAGCCAGGTTCACTCGGATCTACAACTTCAGGAAAACCCGCCCGTGCATACTCGCTCCGTGATTTTGCTGTTGGCCGGCGTGGCGGTCATGTCCGCTTGCTCCACACGCTCGCTGAAGACAGCTGTGCCCACGCCATCGACTGAGATCAAGTCGCTACTTTGGGTTGGCAACAGTTTCTTCTATTACAACAACTCGATGCACGACCACGCAGCCAGGCTGATGGTCGCAAGCGGCGCAGCGGGGCTCCGCAATAGCTCGGCGACGATCAGCGGTTCTTCCCTCAAGTGGCATGACGTGGAGGCCTATCTTAGGCCGAACGGTGTGGGCAGTGTGTCCATCAGCATCAAGGAGGAAGTGTCTTTCCCTACCCACGATAAACTGTTTGACGGCGTAATGATGATGGACTGTAGTCAGTGCCCCGTCCTTCCCAAGCTGCAACCGTTGTTCCACGAATACA
This sequence comes from Rhodocyclaceae bacterium, assembly GCA_020247545.1. Classification (GTDB taxonomy): domain Bacteria; phylum Pseudomonadota; class Gammaproteobacteria; order Burkholderiales; family Usitatibacteraceae; genus UKL13-2. The sequence continues at coordinate 33,870 of JADCIX010000011.1, forward strand.
TTGCCAAGCATAGCGCCACCGCGCGCAAACACGGCGCTGCGCCGATCCTATTCATGTCATGGGCTTATGGGTCGGAGATGACGGCAAAAGTCGCCGCCGAGTACATCAAGGCGGGCAAGCAAAACCATGCACTCGTTGTCCCGGTCGGCCTGGCGTTTGCAAACGCAATCGCCGAACGCCCGGATCTGGACTTATATGCAGTGGACAGACGACATCCGAGTTTGATGGGCACTTATCTAGCCGCTTGCACCGTCGTCGCATCAGTGTACAAAACTAACCCCATCGGAGCGACCTACACGGCTGGTCTGCCTGACGATGTGGCGGCGTTCCTGCAACGCGTAGCGTGGGACACGTCGCAAACCTTTCACGCGAAAGAAGGGCGCGGCGGACTTTGATAGGTGTGGTTGACGATACTCTGTAGCGTCGATGTTTAGTACGGTCCACGTGTTAAGGAACCATACGCGCCTTGTCCGCCAGCCGTTCACCTAATGTAACGATGTGATCGATGACCTCCATGCTCGGCCCGTCAACGTAGAGCTTTACTTGCATGCCGCCGGGCTCCATGCCCGCCGACAAACAATTGTCCGGTCGACCCATCGAGCCATTGTATGTCGGCCAATGCAATATGTCGCGCTCAATGTCCGCATCGATCAGGGAGTTCCAGCGAGCGCTATCTGAGACCAAGACGTAACGTGCCTGGAACGCTTGGCTGCCCGCGTTCTGCGCTTTTGCATTATTGAAAAATGCTGTCTTTTCTTTCAACTTGTCGCTGAACAGCCTCGCAGCACCCGCGAGTCCACTGATGATCGCTTTCACTGCTTTTCTTTGCACAACATTGAAGGTGGGCTTGTCGTTGATCGCCCACATCCACTTTTGTCTACCTAATTCGGCTACCAAGAATTTGATTTTCGGTGTTGGTGAACTGCTACTCTGGTCGCTATCGTAGTAAAGCTCCCACGCAAGGCCGCCCGGTGAGCGTCCGTGGATTCGGTACTTGATATCGCCGCTCTCGGGCGCTTCATATCGCCAGCCGCGCGCGGCCGCATGTGCGGCGCGGCCATTCGCGTCGATAATCGCACGTTCCCGCTGGTGCTTGCCATCGCCATAGTTCTGTCGCCAGTAGCCATAGGCAACGAGACCCACGATGATGAGAATGACGATCACTGCAGTCGTCGATGGCCACATAGTGATGATTGGCGATAGCTTTGACTACGGCCCGAAAGTCACCGCAGTGTTATAGGTTCTTTATGGTTTGGAAGCTGGGGCACGTGCAGTTGGCGGTACGGTACACGCGCTTACCGGCAACCATTAAACGATGAGGCTACACAACGACTTGCGTTCGGTCAACCCAAGAGGGCAAACGTCCCTCTCTGAATACGCGCCGCCAACCGAATCGGCCGTCGTGGCGACGCTCTCACCGCACTGCGCGTTCGCCTAACGAAATGGCGCGGACTGCATTCAGCAATCAGCCCCTGTTCACTAGCTTGAGCCTTCCAGTCGCAGTCGCCAAACTTCGGCGACCGTCAACATTGAGCAATCAAAAGGTAGCAATTTACTTCGCCGGCTTGACGAAACGAATCGTGAAGCGATCCGACTCACCGATTTCCAAATACTTTGCGCGGTCTTTTTCGCCTTCAGTCAGCGTCGGCGGCAATGTCCAGACGCCATTTGGATAGTCTTTTGCGTCTTTCGCGTTATTGTTGACATCACTTTTGGCATCGAGCCTAAAGCCGGCGGCCAGCGCTCGCTTGATGGTGTATTCCTCGGTGACATAACCCGAATCGATCATCACCTTTAGCGTTGATCCCGGCTTAGCGCGATGGTCAACCACACCCAATACCCCTCCCGGCTTCAACATATCAAAGAAGGCGCGCATGTAGACATCCACCAGATCGGGATTGATCAGGTTGTGGATATTACGGAAGGTGAGAACGAAGTCAGCGCTGCCGGGTGCGACCCCCTCGACCGTAGGTACAAATCCAGCGTTTGGTGATGCGGTAATTTTTGCCAGCTTCGCTTTGTCGTAGAGCGCCGGTTTGGCGGCCATTCGCTCTTCATGCGACTTGATGCCACGTTCGGCGGTCGCCGGCCAAAGCGCGACGTAAGTGCCGCTTTCACGAAGATAGGGGGCGAGCACCTCGGTATACCAGCCGCCACCGGGGAGGACCTCAACTACATTGGAGTTTGGCTTGACACCAAAAAACTCCAGTGTCGCCTTAGGGTTGCGGTACTTGTCCCGCGCCTTGTTTGCCTCCGAGCGATGTTCACCAGCGAGGACTTTGTCCATCCTAGCGGAATCTGCAAACGCTTGTGTTGCATACAACGGTGCTGCCGCAACACATGCCACTGCGACAAGCGTGCGGAACGATAGAGAGGAGAAACACATAGGGGTCTCGAACTGGTTGGTTAAGGGAGTCCGTAGTTTATCGACTCTCGCGAAGCCGTGCCGCACAAATCGTCGCCCCTCACCAAAACCGTCGCCGAGCACACCACAAAAAGTGTAAATCGTCAGATTTCCGACGGGCCGCAGCAGACGGCCACCAAACACGGACGACGCGGACAAGTGACGATTGGTGCGCTACAGAAAGGGCGATATTGACCGCATCCGGACCTTCGGCGGTTGTCATTGCAACTCGGGCGCTGGTATCGTGCGGGCATGACGTTCTTCTCCACGCTCTTCTCCAACGCCCTGACAGACACCAAGCGGATCTTTAGCTGGCGCCGACTTCGTGTGATGTTGATGACGAGCTTCATCTTGACTCTGCTGTTCTCGTTGACTTGGCAAACCAGCCACTTCATCTTGATCGGGCGACTGTTGCTCACTGGCACGGTTTTACTTCTCACGTTTGGCTTGTTTGAAACGTGGCCGCGCCGTCTGCCGCGCTGGGTTGCACGCTGGGCGCTACAAGTTGCCGCCGTCGCGTTTGTTGTGCCGTTCGTAACAGCATTTGGCTACAGCATCACAACCTTGGATTTACCGACACCCTGGTGGCGCGACCCGACGCGACTTGAAGGCTTCGCGGTGTTTACTTTCTTGGGAATGCTTCTCTCACCTTGGATGGCGGTTACCGCGCTGTTAAATCAAATCAAAGAAGCAGCACACAAACAAGCGCTAACCTTTGAACTTGAGCGTAGTGAATTTGAACGCCAAGCGGTCAACGCGCGGTTAAGGCTGTTACAAGCGCAAGTGGAGCCACATTTTTTGTTCAACACGCTGGCGAATGTACGCGAGCTTGTTGTGACCGGCTCGCCACGGGCAGCAACCGTGCTCGATAGTTTGATTGCATACTTGCGCGCTGCTGTGCCGCGTTTGAATAACCCGCTCGCCACCATGGGCCAAGAACTTGAACTGGTTCGCGCCTATCTTGAAGTAATGCATACGCGTATGCCCGATCGCCTTCAATTCACGTTGTGTGCAGATGAAGACGCAAAACAAGTTACCTGTCCGCCCATGACTCTGTTGACCTTGGTTGAAAACGCGATGCGCCACGGCATTGATCCCGCAGAAGATGGTGGGCGTATTGACGTTCGTGTCTCAGTTGCGGGTGGGCGCTGCGTTGGCGAAGTCATCGACACTGGGCTGGGCCTCGCCAGTGGCAGCGAAAGTTTGGGTACCGGACTGGCGAATCTTCGCGAACGATTACAACTCGCTTTTAATGGGGATGCGACAGTGGATCTGACAAGTATTAAGCCGCGCGGCACGGTCGCGACGATTAACTTTCCAGCTGCGGTGACTGTGTGATGCCATCAGTCATGCGTGGACTTCCGCGGGCAGTAGGAGTGAAAACATGCCAACAGCCCTGATCGCCGACGACGAACCACTGCTACGTGAATCGCTCACGCGCTTACTTGCTCAAATCTGGCCGGAGTTGTCGGTCGTGGCGAGTGTGCGTAATGGTCGCCTGGCGGTTGAGAGTTTTGAAGCGTTGCGTCCTGACATTTGTTTTCTTGACGTCCACATGCCCGGCCTGTCTGGCATTGAGGCGGCGCGCTTTATCGGCCGGCGGGCGCACATCGTTTTTGTGACGGCCTTCGACAAATACGCGGTACAGGCGTTTGACCAAGGGGCTCTGGATTACCTTGTGAAACCGGTTGAACAGGCGCGCTTGGCCGATACTGTGTCCCGTTTAAAGAGCCGCATCTTGGCGGCCCAACAAATTCCGGATACGGAAGCCCTGCTCGACCAACTTGCGTCGCGCATTTTCAAGAGCGCGCCGGCCACTCATCTGCGATGGTTACGCGTCTCAGTCGGCCAATCCCTGCGGCTAGTCTCCGTCGATGAAATAGACTTTCTGCGGTCTGAGGACAAGTACACACTGGTAGCGTGGCACGACCCGACCGGCCGGCCCTGTGATGGTTTGATTCGCACCCCGCTAAAAGAACTGATCGTGCAACTCGATCCAGCGCACTTTACGCAGGTGCATCGATCAGTCGTGGTAAATCTCAGGGCGATCAACGAAGTTCAGCGCGGACAAAATGAAACCGCTAATATCCACCTCAAGCACCGTAGTGATGTGCTGCCGGTGAGCAGAACCTTCCTGCACCAGTTCAGGATGATGTAACGCGGTGTAATTCAGGTCGTGGCTGGTCGGCCTATGTCGTGCTTCATCTTCGGCGGTCGTGGTTTGTCACCTCGCTCTTGCCCGGGCTTCGCGGGCGCGTAAAAGTCGGCTCCTCGCGCGTACGTACACACGACGGCGCTATCGAAGGAGATCGAAATGACAAACTTTTTTCGCGACTGGACGCGATCACTGAGCGCGGTCTGCGCTTTGCTGCTGATGGCCACGATGCCTGCTGTTGTCTCGGCTGTTACCGCTGCCGTTGCCCCAACTGGTCCGCTAGTAACAAAAACATGGCTGGAGGCGGAACGCAACAAGGGCGACATATTGTTGATTGATGCCTCACCTGCTCAGCTGTACGCGGCAGGCCACATCAGCGGTGCGATCAACGTAGACGTGTTTAGCTTCGGTGGCCGCAACCTTTCTCCCGCAGAAATGGAACCCCTTTTGCAGTCGTGGGGGACGAGTACCGACAAACGCATCGTGGTTTACGATCAGGGCGGCGCGATCATGGCGACCAGTCTGTTCTACGATCTTCACTACTACGGCTTCCCGCTTGCAAACCTATTTGTCCTTGATGGTGGCCTAGCCAAATGGCAAGCGCAGGGTGGCGCGGTCACAAAGGAAGTCCCTCCTGCGCCGCCGCGCGGCAACTTTCGTGTCGCCAAGGTGCGCGACGAGATGCGCGTCCGGTTACCGGAATTTATGACCGCCTCGGGTGACCCCAAAAACAACGCGCTGGTCGATGCGCTCGATGTCAGTTATCACGTCGGTGCCACCAAGTTTTTTGATCGTGCCGGTCATATTCCTAACGCCATCTCGCTGCCGTCGGAAGAGCTTTTCAACGCCGACAAAACATTTAAGTCGCCGACCGATATCAAACGGATGCTCGACTATCTGGGCATCAAGCCGGAGCAACAAATCCTCAGCCATTGCGGCGGCGGGATGGCGGCGAGTGTCCCCTTCTTTGCGATGAAGTTTATGCTGGGATATCCGAATGTGAAGCTCTACAAGGAGTCGCAACTGGAATGGCTCAAAGACGAACGTGGTTTACCGTTTTGGACCTACGCAAGACCAAACTTGGTTCGCGACAAACAATGGGTCGACGGCTGGAACGCGCAGATGTTACGGGCGTTTGGTGTCTCTAAGTTCAGCATCATCGACATCCGTTCCGCCGAGTCATTTCAACGCGGCCATATCCCATTTGCACGCAACATACCTGCCGAAAACTTCAAAGCACATTTGGATAAGCCCGAAAAACTTGCGGCGCTGCTGGGGGCGGCTGGTGTTGATATCACACAGGAGGTCGTGGTCGTGTCCGATGGCGGCCTGAATGCTGAAGCGGCGCTTGCATTCTTGACGTTAGAAAAAATGGGGCAGAAGAAGGTGTCTTTGTTGTTCAGCTCCATGGACGATTGGGGTCTGGGTGGTTTACCCCTCACAAAAGCTGTAAAGCCAGCTTCGGCGACGGGAAGTGCCGCTTACAAAGCTGCGGTCAGGTCTGATGTGCTGATCGACTACGCCGCCACAGCAAAGGGCGCTTTCCCGAGAATTTATATTGCTTCCGGCAATACGCCATTGCGGGACGCCGCCGACGGCAAAGTCATTCACGTCCCCCACACATCTCTTCTAAATGCCGACCGCACACCAAAACCCGCGAAGGAGATATGGGTGCTACTCGAGAAGGCGGGGATACCGCGGTACGCAGAAATTGTATTTGTTGGCGACGATACCGGTGAAGCTGCGGCGAATTACTTCATCTTCAAACTAATGGGATATCCGGACGTCAAAGTTCGCGCTTCATAGCCCAAAAACGCCACGGGCAAGCAGCGGCAAAACTCGCCATTCCGCAGGCGTCTTCGAGCACTTTTGCGTGAAGATGCCCGTCTATCGGCGAGTTTTCGTTTTCTTCTTCGACTTCTTCGGCGCGTGAGCCTCCAACCAAGCAAACACTTCGCCGTACCACTGCTTGGCATTGGGTGCCTTTAGGACCCAATGGTTTTCATCAGCAAACCAAAGCAAGCGCGCCGGGACACCGCGCGCCTTTAAGGTGTTGTAGTACGCCAGCCCGTTGTGGTCAGGGACACGATAGTCGAGCGCGCCGTGAGTGATGAGTGTCGGCGTCTGCATGTTTGCGGCGAAAGTGATCGGGCTTTGCGCAGCAACTTTTGCCAGGTCTTGCCAGTAGGTCGCATGTAGATCACAGAATCGCTGTGTGTAAGAGTCCGCACTCCAAGTCGCTGCGCGGTCGTAGACCCCGGCGTGACAAACGTAGGCACGATACCGCGACGGTGCAACGTGGCCATTCATCCACGCCACCATAAACCCGCCATAACTGCCGCCGCTCGCATAGACACGGCTGCGATCCGCCCACTTTTGCGCAAGGATCCAATCGGTGCCGGCTTCGATATCGATCAACTCCAGCTCACCCATCCGCCCCATGATGCTGTCGCGGAATGCATGACCAAAACCACTCGAGCCGTGGTAATTCACCATCGCCACCACGTGGCCGTGGCTGGCGAGCAAGTGCGGATTCCAACGGTAGCCGAACGTGTCGCCAGACGCTGCATATGGCCCGCCGTGGATCACTTGCAGCACCGCGTGTTTTTTGTCGCGTTTGAAATTTGTTGGAAACACCAGCCACATTTGTACGTCGTCGCCCAACGCCCCGCGCACACGTACTTCTTCAACGTGGCCCAACTTCACCATCGCTAGCAAGTCGTCGTTAAAACGCTCAAGCCTGCGCGCGTGAATTACTTCGTCTTCTTCGTTGCCAAGATGCGCAGCGTAAACTCCCACCGGATGGTTGATGCTGTCGGTCGCCGTAGCCAACACATCTTCGCCACGCGGTCCGGCCAGATCAAAACTCTGTGTCCAGCCACCTTGCCAAACCAGTTCAGGCGCGGCTTTGGCAAGATGTCGCCGCCAGACGTGGCATCGCCCCTGATCCTCCGCCAAAAAGTAAACGGTATCGCCCGCAGCCGACCATCGCAGCGGCCCGCTCACATCTCGATCCCACGCTGCGTCCAGTGTCTTCCAGCGCTTGCGGTTACTGATGATCGCGAGTTGCCCGAGCATGGTGTGTTTAGGTGTCTGCGGCGTGGCGATAACGGCGATTTGCGCGCCATTCGGGCTGTAGCGGGGATTGGCAACATCCCACTTCGGCTCATCAAGTATCGGCACCACTCTGCGTGTGGCAACGTTAAGTTCAAACAACGCGTGTGGATTACTTGCACGTCTTTCCACTTTCGCATCGTGCATAAACACAATGCGTTTTCCGTCGGGGCTGATATCAAACATTTCCGCACTCAACTCCGCGCGCGGCAATTCGTAGTTCGTGCCTTCGAATAGATCGACGGTCTTGCCAGTCTCGATATTGACGCGCAACAGATGGACGGCGCGATCCATCGGCAGATTGTGATCCCAATAGCGGTAGTAGCCTTCGCTGGTGGCGTATCCGGATTCTTTGCGTTCCGCGAATGCCCGATGTTGTTTGTTCTGCGCGTCGAGACCCTTTAGTTGCGGCCAGACCCAGGCTAAACAGACGATGTGTTTGCCATCCGGCATCCACTTAAACGCCTCTACCCCGGCGGCAATATCGCTTACTCGTGTCGCCTCTCCACCATCAGTTGCAATCACATAGAGCTGCGCGTTTGTATCTACCTTTCCAGCCGACTCACGTTTAGCAATAAAGGCAACACGATCACCCCGAGGTGACCACGCCGCTTGCCGATCTCGATCGCCACAGCTGGTTAATTGACGCGGCGCGCCGCCGAGTGTTGAGAGCAACCACAATTGACTTGAAGTTTTGTTGCTGGCTTGGTCATAACAAGTTCGCGAGCAAACCACTTGGCTGCCGTCAGGTGAAAGTGCGGGATTGGCGAGTCGTTCAATCTCCCAAAGTGAGTCAATCGTAAGTGGCTTGGCGTTTGGCTTGGACATGAGAAGGTGAAGATGATGTTTGAGCTTTCATTAGAACCGAAACTTCCTGCTTTTTGATAGACGTGCAATTGGCGCGTAACGAGCAAGCTTGCGGCAGAATAGTCCCCTGCGCTCCATGGAGAAAACCGTGCCGACTAATTGCCTTGTTACCACCCGCCACATATTGTTCACAACCTTGTTGTGCTGCGCCACGTTTGCACTTGCCTCGACTCCGGCACGGCTCATCGTCCTGAACAAAAACGAAGCCACCGCGGCCATTGTTGATCCCGTATCACTCAAGGTATTGGCACGGGTGCCGACGGGAGAAGGCCCGTACGAAGCGGCGGTTTCGGCTGATGGCAAGTTGGTGGTGGTAGCCAACTACGGCGCACAGACGCCGGGAAATTCACTTTCCATCATTGATATTGATGGCGCTCGCGAAGTCCGCCGTCACGATCTTGGTGCACTGACAAGGCCCCACGGCATTCAGCTACACAACGGGAAGGTGTATTTCACCTCCGAATTGACCCGCACGGTCGCGCGTTATGACATTGCAACCGACAAGATTGACTGGTTGATGGGAACCGGCTCCTCCCTCGGTCATATGTTGGTCATTTCAGCCGACGGCAAATGGTTGTACACAAGCAACATCGGCTCGGACAACGTCAGCGCGATACGGCTCGATGGTCCGCCGATCCCGAGTGCGATCAAACAAATCGCGGTGAATGGCCGCCCCGAGGCGATCGATGTTTCCCCGGACGGTGCCGAGCTATGGGTCGGGCACATTTCCGACGGCACAATTGCTGTGGTCGATACCGCAACACATACCGTAAAGGAGTCTTTCAAGGTTGGCGTGGGTCTCAATCGACTGAAGTTCAGCCCTGATGGCAAACGTGTGGTTGTGTCCGATCCTCGCGGCGGCGAGTCGGGAGAAATCATCGTGGTGGACGTTGCCACACGCAAGATCGTTCAGCGAATCGGCACACCGGGCGTACCTCTCGGCATTCAATTTGCACCAGACGGCAAACGCGCTTTCTTCTCGCGCAATCAAGCCAAACGTGTGGAAGTGCTAGATATGGAAAAACTCGCCATCACGGCTTCTATCGAGACTGGTGATGGTCCCGATGGGCTGGCGTGGCGTCACGCGGTAGCAGACGGCAAGTAGTCCTGAACCGCAGCGATACTGAAGATACAAACACGGCGCGCCTCGACAGCCACTAAAAATCGAGCTGCTATACTTCGCGCCCCTTGTCATTCGGCGCCCGCCAATGTCCGTCCACTCTGCCCCCTGTTGTGCCATCGACTTCGGCACGTCCAATTCGGCAGTCGCCATACCCGACGGCGCTGGTTCAATCGAACTCGTGCCGGTCGAGGGTTCGGCACTGGCGATGCCGACCGCGGTTTTCTACAGCGCTGAAGATGGCTCACGCTTGTTTGGTCGGGCCGCCGTACAAGCGTATGTCGACGGCTATGAGGGTCGCCTAATGCGCTCCATTAAGAGCATCCTCGGTTCGGATTTGATGGATCGCACCACGGAGGTCGGGCTCGGCGTAAGTGTGAAGTACATCGACGTGGTGATCGCATATGTGCGCGAACTAAAGCACCAGGCGGAGCAACACGTGGGTGGCAAGATTGCGCAGGTCGTGATCGGCCGGCCGGTGTTTTTTGTTGACGGTGACAATGCGCGCGACAAACTCGCCCAACAGACCTTGGCAAGCGCCGCGCAGGCGGTCGGGTTCAGTGATGTTACTTTTCAATATGAGCCGATCGCGGCCGCGCTGGATTTTGAGCAGACGATCGACAAAGAGACGCTGGTGCTCGTTGCAGATATCGGTGGCGGCACATCGGACTTTTCTGTCGTCCGTGTTGGCCCCCTGCAGCGCACACAGACCGAACGCGCGTCAGACATTCTTGCCAACCACGGCGTTCACGTAGCCGGAACAGATTTTGATCGCGAAGTGAATGTGGCGGCCATCATGCCGAAACTCGGTCTTGGTTCGGCAACGCGTGCAAAGTTAGGCAACGCGACGAGCGGTCCGTCGCGCGTGCCGAGTGCGACCTATTTCGATCTTGCCACCTGGCACCTCATCAACACCGTCTACACCCCCAACCGCCTCATCGAATTGCGGCAGATGGTGAGTATGTTCGCCGACAGCGCTCTGCATCGACGGCTAATGACCGTCGTTGAAAAACGTCTCGGTCACGAGCTAGCCGCAAAAGCGGAAGCGGCGAAAATTGACGTCGCCCAAACTGGAATTGCTGAGATCGATTTGGCGGCGGTCGAAGAAAACTTGTCTGCCCACTTTGATGCAGACCAACAACGCGCTGCCCTCGCCGCTGAAATGACAAAAATTGTCGCGGCAGCCAGCGAGACATTACGTCTTGCCGGCTTGCGACCCGAGGCAATCGGCGCGCTCTATTTCACCGGCGGCTCTACTGGCTTTGGCGCCCTCACCGACGCGATTGCTGCGGTTGTCCCGGCGGCTAGTCGTGTCACAGGTGATCGGTTTTCAAGTGTCGTGAGTGGCCTCGGCATTCACGCAAGCCGTCACTTCGCCGCATAAAGACGCTCAAATCTTTGTTACTTGGTGGTGACCTGCACCAACCACTGTCCAGACGGGCAACGGGATGCTTTTTTGGGCGCTTCACTTACCGAGCTTTGCGCAACACGGCTGGTGACGGTATTGTCCCGACAGGCTTCGGCGGCTGTAGGCGCCCAATTACACACGAGGTCGGTGCCGGCGGTGTAGAGCCGCTCTTGGTGACAATACTTGGTAGCAGCGGTATCTGCCTTTGACGTGGTACTCGGATTTGCCATTGCCGAACTAACAACGAGTGTGGCGGCTAGGGTTGCTGCAAAAATGGTTACGATAACAAGTGATTTCATTGTGATCTCCAACAGAATAGGTGGTGTAAATTGACTCCGGCCCCCACACTCAGGGCGGCGTAGATCGTGCAACAGTACGAAGACTATCCGGAGAGATTTTTTGTTTCGACCGTTATGCGATAGAACAACAAATTACGGGTTCGAGCTGCATTTGTTCCAGCGAACTTGTCCATCGGCCAACAAATATCCTCGAAGCTCGGTAAAATCTCTCCTCGGTCGGCAGTAAACCTAGGCGTTGCCGCGCAGTCTCTGCGAGCTAAACCTGCCATTCAATTTCAGGACACTTTCCTTTTTGTGCCCTGCTGCAAGTCGGCGACCCCAGCACCTTGTGTGGCACACAGGAGATGAAATGCGTCCTTCCCCAACCCCCGTCCCACTGCGCGTGGCTGACGTATCGTTGTTTTGTAAAACGTTGCGCCAACAACTCGTTGAGAAATCAACGACTGCACTCCCGAGCCATCTCGCGATGTTGAATGTCATCGCCAAGAGTGCGGGTTATCGAAACTTCCAATCAATGCGCGCTGATGCGGATTCCGCGACGCCGCACGAACGCGCGGAGCCGATTACCTTACCCCGTGGTTCCGACTTACCAAAGCCCGTGTTGCGCGCGTTAAGCCACTTCGACACACACGGTCGTATGACACGCTTTCCGTTGCAGCTATCAATACGCGAGCTGGCGATGCTGGCGATCTGGTGCCGATTACCGGCAAAGCGCGATTTGACCGAAGGTGAGGTCAACAATTACATCGCGCAGTTTCATACATTCGCCGACAATGCGACCCTGCGTCGCGAGTTGGTGAACATGAAGTTGTTGTGGCGCACGAAAGATGGTCGCGTCTACCGAAAAGAAGTGCCTGAAACGTCGGCCGATGGCCAGCTATTCATCAAGACGTTGATGAAGCTGACACGTCGCGTTTCCAACACGACTTCGTAGGCTTGTTCCAGGCGATCTACGTCCCGGCGCTGCACGTCAACGTCGGGACGAATTTCAGTCTGCAACGCGCTATCGCCGATAACGATTGTCGGGATATCGGTCACGATGGTTTAGCACGCCGTCGCCATCGCGATCCCAACGACCGTGGCTCAGATACCAACCTCCGCCACGCTGTTCCCATTGATGCGGGTGATAGGCATAACCGCGCCGCTCTCGCACCCATGTGCCCGGTACCCAGAGGTGGCGGTGATGGTGCCAGTTCCAATAACCGCTCACCCAAACGTATCCACGCCGCGGTGGCGGTAGGGCTTCATAAGGTAACGCCGGCGGCGCAATTTGAATGAGAACTTCGCCGTAGTTACGCGCCTCACTAACGTTAGGCACAGCCAATGCACCCACTACGATGGAGGCAAACATTCCCGAAAGTACGACTCTTGATATCGACATACTGTATCTCCTCATTGGCGCACCAATAGTTGTTGGTGCCAGACGTGGTTGAAGTTCAACCGATCTTGAGGAGAAAACGTCTTAGCCAGAAGTTGGCTTACCGCTGCCCATGACTTTTTTGTAACTGGTTTTTGTTTGGCCTTAGAAGTTTGCGGATCTGAAATCTTGTTTAAAGTTTTGCGTTCGCCGAACTTGTGGAACGCCAGTGAAGTTGGCACAATCGGCCACTAGCCGCAGTTCGCGAAGGCTCTCTGATTTCACATATCGATCGACAGAATCAAATGCAAAACAAGTTGACTCTGACCCAAGGGGTAGCGGCATTTTCGCCGGTCCTGAGTCCTGCCGTCACTGGCCGGTTGACTATGCGTTAGGCGTCTGCAATGCGACTCCCGTTCTCTGTTCAAGTATTTGTGATCGCAAAGCATGGCTCGACTTGGTCTGTGCTTCTCCTGCAACGCAATCCTCGTCCAGAACTTTCGCTCCCAGATTTCTGGCAAGGCGTTTCCGGTGCCCTCGAGCCCGGCGAATCCTTTGAAGCGGCTGCTATCCGTGAAGTATGGGAAGAAACGTCAATCCGTCTGCAATCGGTCAACTCGGCATGTTTCGAACACGTTTACCCAATCAAGGCGGAGTGGCGCAATAGCTATGGGCCGGAGCCTACGCACGTCCAAGAGAAGGTTTTCTATGGGGTCATTCCCGAAATGCGGATACCCAAGCTCTCGGACGAGCACAAGGCGTTCGGCTGGTGTGTTCAGTCAGAGGCGCTTTCGTTACTCACTTTCGCCAACAATGCGCAGTGCGTTCAAGCGGTGTTTAAGGCGCTCAGCGAGCGAGCCGCCTAACCATTTGTTCCCGCCGCCGCAAAGCAGTCATTCCTTGCCGTCAATTCCGCACAAAATTCCAGACGACCAAGAGTCTTGCAATCAGAACATTAAAGACTACGCCTGCTTTGCTCCGTACCAACCACGCTGCTCTGCTTCGTTTAGCTGCGCTTCCAAGTAAGACCACAAGGCAGGGCAGCCTTCCTGAATAGGCGGGCCGATTCGGGCAACCACACGTGCGTGTGTAATGCCGTTTTCACGCCAGCTCTGTCCCTCATTGGCCAAATTCAGCAGTACTGGCATCGCCCGGTCGGCGGCGTGTGCAAAACGCGCCTCGGGTGTTTCAGCATCTTCGAACTCCTGCCAGAGCGACATAAATTTATCGCGGTGGTCATCGGGCAACAGGCCAAAATACGTTCGACCGCCACGCGTTCAGCCAACTTTCGTTCGGCCTGTCCTTCGGTTACGTAGACCATCGTGTCGCCGGTATCGATCTCTCCGATGTCGTGCACCAACAGCATGGCGATGACACGATCGATGTTTACCGGTGTTTCGGCGTAATGCGCGAGTGAGGAGGCAAACATCGCGATTTGCCAGCTGTGCTCAGCAGAGTTCTCGTATCGATCTTGGCCGAGCGGTCTCGTCTTGCGCGTAACCGCCTTCAACTTATCAAGCTCCAATACAAACTCTACAATCTGCTGCATCACAAAACCTTTCACAATCCGGCTCAGCACCCGCTTGAGAGAAACATTCTAGTCGGATGGCAGCCACGCGCTAGCCCGAATATTTCATGGGGCGCGGCCGAAAAAAATATTCGGGCTTGGGACAAAGCGTTCTTGTCGGCTAACAGCAAGAAAAGACCCGGTTTTCTGCGCCAATTCAACCCTTACAAAACACCGCCTTTGCCGATAATCAGCGTTACCGTCTCGGCTGGGGCCTCCCTTGAATCTACGAACGCATCATCGCCACAAACAGCGGCGCACTTCCGTCGCGTTGCTCGAACAAGCCCAGCGTTATGCAGCAGCCGGGAAACTTCTAGAGGCCGAACAACACTTCGCGCGTGCCGTTGAGGCCGACCAACAGTCCTCGCTAGCCCTGACTGAGGCGGGCAACTTTCATTTCAAACAGCGGCAGCCTGAGCAGGCAATTAAATATCTTTCCCGGATTACCCTCATCGACCCTGCCAATGCCGTGGCGTGGCGCAATCTCGGTGTGGGTTATTCGTCCGCCGGTGACCACGAGCGGGCGGCTTCTGCATTTCAACACGCAACGCGTCTCAAGGCAGACTACGCCGTGGCCCACCACGCGCTCGCACTGTCATTGGTCGCACTGGGTCGGGTCTTGGAAGCGATCCCATCATTTCAAAAGACGATTAGCCTCAACCCCAAAGATCACGACGCTTTTTACAACTTCGCCAATGCGCTGGTTTCAATCGGCGAGCTGCAAGCGGCTGAGTCCGCCTTCCACGTTGCTCTTTCGTTGAGCCCCGGATTCACCAACGCGCACTGCAATCTTGGCAAGTTGTACTACAGCATTACTGAATGTGAGATGGCAGTGCGTCATCTCTCGCAGGCGGTCGCGCTTTCGCCGGGGTCTGCGGTCGCCCACAAAAACCTCGGCGCGGCGCTACAGCAGCAGGGCCGTTTAAGCGAGGCGCTGGCGTGTTATCAAAGCGCCTGCCGAATCCAGCCCGGATTTGTCGAAGCGCTTGGCAACATCGGTTCGGTTCAACTGGCAATGGGTGATGTGGCTGCAGCCACGGCAAATTATCGGGAAGCGCTGCGGCTCCAGCCCGGTCACGCCACATTGTGGAGCGACTATCTGTTTTGTCTGCAAAACGATCACAATATTTCAAACGAGGCGTTGTTTGCCGAACACCGCAAGTATGCAGCCGCCATTGAGGCACCGTTGCGCGCCCGCTGGCCGCAGCACGGCAATCGCGCGGATCCTGCGCGCCGCTTGAAGATCGGTTATGTTTCGGGGGATTTGCGCCATCATGCGGTGGCCTTTTTCCTTGAGCCCATTCTTGAATTTCACAGCCGCGAGGCATTCCAGCTGCATGTGTACAGCAACCACGCACAGGTCGACGAGGTGACCAAGCGTTTGGCAGGCTATGTTGACGCCTGGACACCATGTCTTCACTTAAGCGACGAGCAGTTGGCTCGGCAGATTGCCGCCGATGGCATCGACATATTGGTCGACCTCTCCGGGCACACGGCCTATAACCGCCTGCCGGTGTTCGCGCGCAAACCCGCACCCATCCAAGTGACCTACATTGGTTATGCTGGGACAACAGGGCTGGACGCGATGGACTATCGCATCACCGATCGGTGGCTGGATCCCGTCGGCATGACCGATCAGTTGCACTCAGAAACATTGGTGCGAATACCGCGAGGCAACGCCGCATTTCAAGTCGCTGCATGTGCGCCAAAGGTTGGCCAACTACCCGCGATGAACGGAAATGGAATAACACTCGCGTGTTTAAACAATCCACGAAAGATTCGCCAGCCAGTCGTAGCGCTATGGTCGCGGATACTCACCAGGCGCCCAGATGCACGATTGCTGTTGGGCAGCGTTTCGGACGACGCCGTTAAGACAAACTTGTTAGCCTGGTTTGCCGAAGGCGGTATTGACGCGGGACGTATTTCATTTCAGCCGTGGATGCCACTCAACGACTATCTCGCGCTTCATCAGCAAATTGATTTGGCGCTTGATCCATTTCCCTACAACGGTGGAACGACTAGCCTTCACTCGCTTTCGATGGGCGTCCCCTTCGTCACACTTGCCGGGAACCGCACGGTATCTCGTTGTGGTGCCACGATTCTCGCAACCGTCGGGCTCGATGATTGGATTGCAGACAATGAAGAGGCCTATGTGCAGAAGGCATTGGGAGCAATGGAAGATCTTCCCGCACTCAATGTGCTGCGCCAGAGTCTTCGCTTGCGCCTGCGCCCTGCTGATGACGGTCGATCCAAACGTGTTGCGACCGAGGTTGAAGACGCATATCGGGCCATGTGGCAACGCTGGTGTGAATCGCAGGCGACGCAGTAAGTCGCACGACGCGTCGAAGCGAGCACCGACCAACCGCCACCCCTGCGGCCCGACAGCGCACAAACTGAACATCCGTAAACATGTCGCTTAGCGGTGAGTTCAGCAACTACCGGGCCCGCTAAATCGAATGGTCTGGCTTGCTGGAGACCGCCTGTTCGAGCCGGGTGATAGAGGCACCCCAACGAATACCGGTCTCGCGCGCAAGCTGCTGACATTGCGCACGCAATCCGTCGATATCCAACCTGATGGGCGAGCCAGCCGCAGCGAACGCAATCGCGTTTCCCTCGTCGTTGGCAGGAAGCGGCAACAGCCGCCCGGAAAATGCTTGTGAGAGGTTCTCTGTTTGTCTGGCGTAGCCCCTCGAACGACCAAATAGATTTAGGGCCAGCAGGCCTTGTTTGGATAACCGCGCACGACAATCGCGATAAAACGCTTCGCTGCCGAGGCCGCCAAATCGGGCATTGTGGTCGTAACCATCCACCACGATCAGGTCAAAGCGCTTACGAGCGGTCGCCATCCACTCGATGCCATCGGCAATTTCAATTTGAATGCGCGCCTCATCTTGCGGAAGCTTAAACATTTGTAATGCCACCATCGGCACCGCTTGATTGATTTCCACAATTGTCTGATGACAATTGCGGCGATGGCGGTACAGAAACTTGGTCACGGATGCGGCACCCAGTCCAATTTGCAGCACCGTCCTCGGCCAATCGTTATCAGGCCTCAGTGCTAATGCCAGCATCAACTCACGAGTGTACTCGAGCTCGAGCGACCACGGCCGCGCAATGCGCATCGCGCCCTGCACCCACTCGGAGCCAAAGTGGAGAAAACGAACGCCGGCTTCGTCGGAGGTTTCAATACTATGTGAGGGAAGTTTAGGCATTCCCTGATTCTCCCACGCGCAGATGACGGCGGCCCTGCGAGATGCCGAGATGGGCAAAATCCGTTCACAATTGACGGATGCCCGTCTGCGGCGTACCATTTCTCCTGCGCCGATTTGACGATCAGCTTGCGGGCGCGGCTCTGAGGCTTTCCCGAAGAGAACCAATAAATACGGCTAAAGCGGCTATTTCGAATTGCACCAAAACTCGAAAGCCCGATAGCCGAAGCTGCCGGGCTTTTTTGTTTTTTTAATCGAGTTTGTTTGGACATGTTCGCTAAACCGCAGTTTGCTCATTTCGATACCCCGCTCCCTTTGGCGAGTGGTGCGGTACTGCCGGCGTACGAGCTGGCCTACGAGACCTATGGCCGCTTGAATGAAACACGCAGCAACGCCATCCTGATTTGCCATGCGCTTAACGCGTCCCACCACGTCGCGGGCACCTACGAAAATGAACCGGATAACTTGGGCTGGTGGGACAACATGGTCGGCCCCGGCAAACCGGTTGATACGGATCGTTTTTTTGTCATTGGCGTGAACAACCTCGGCTCTTGTTTTGGCTCCAGCGGCCCGACAACAATCAATCCCGCGACCGGCAAAAAGTGGGGTGCAGATTTTCCGTTGGTCACCGTGGAAGATTGGGTGGATTCCCACGCAAGATTGCTCGATTATCTCGGCATCTCCACACTCGCCGCCGTGATGGGTGGCTCGTTGGGCGGCATGCAGGCATTGGCTTGGGCAAGTCGTTATCCGAATCGTATCAAACACGCGTTAGTGATTGCCGCTGCACCAAACCTCTCTGCTCAGAACATCGCGTTTAACGAAGTCGCTCGGCAAGCCATCATGACTGACCCCGCTTTTCATGCGGGCGCGTTTGCCGAACACAACACCGTGCCAAAGGACGGTTTGACGGTCGCGCGGATGATCGGCCACATCACTTACATCTCTGATGACCAAATGGAAGCCAAATTTGGCCGCGGACTGCGTGAGGGGCTGAAGTTTTCATTCGCGCCGGAGTTTCAGATCGAGTCGTACTTGCGCTATCAAGGAGAAAAATTCTCCGGCTACTACGACGCCAACACTTATTTGCGCGTTACCAAGGCGCTTGATTACTTCGACCCTGCGCGAAACTATGGCGGCGATCTTGCGCGCGCATTGGGTAGCGTCACTGCACGTGTGTTGGTGATTTCGTTCACCACCGACTGGCGGTTTTCGCCTGCCCGTTCGCGTGAGATCGTTAAAGCACTTCTGGATGGCGACAAGGACGTGACTTACGCCGAAATCGAAGCGCCGCATGGCCACGATGCCTTCTTGCTCGATAACCCGCAGTATTTGTCCGTCGTACGCCACTACCTCAACCACATCGAGGGGGCGGGGGCATGATTACTCGCGCAGACTTTGACATCATCACTTCATGGGTGCCACCCAAGTCGCGCGTTCTCGACCTAGGCTGCGGTGACGGCTCGCTGTTGCGCTATTTGGCGGATAGCAAACAAGTGCGCGGCTACGGCATCGAAAACGATGAGCCTTCACTGATCAAATGCATCGACAACCGCGTCAACGTCATCCAGACCAATCTGGAGTCCGGCATGAAAGAGATGGCCGACCACTCGTTTGATGTCGTCATCCTCTCACAGACACTGCAAGCCATCAAACATACCGAGGCGGTTGTGTCGGAAATGCTGCGCGTCGGACGCGGGGCAATTGTGACGTTTCCGAATTTCGGCTACTGGAAACATCGACTGCAGATAGGCTTGGCGGGCAAGATGCCGGTGTCAGATGACCTACCGTACCAGTGGTACGACACACCTAACGTTCACCTCTTTACCATTCACGACTTTGAAGAGTTCTGTCGTCAGCGCGGTTATCGTATCAACAATCGACGCGTGCTTGCGGGGGATAACGAGGCGACGTTCCTGCCGAACCTTACCGGCACCTTGGCGCTTTACAAAATTTCTGCGGGATAGCCGCCAGTTATGTTTGTGGGTTCCCTGAATATCTTTGGGAATCAAGCGTGGGAATGTCTGCTTTGCGGTGGCGGGAACCTTCACTCTTGACCCATTGCCGTCATTCGTTTTTCCCGATAGCGGCGGTACAGCGCATGAGATAAGTGGCCGATTGCGAGGAGAGCGGGTGGCTATTGTCGGCTAGGTGATTGCGCTTTACGAAACATGAAGCTCTTCACGAAGAACCTTACGTAGCTTTGCCACCGTCAAAGGTTCGTCATCCTTCTTCTTGGTTTTTGGCTGTTCAAAAGCGGCACGCAAGGCGCTATTGATCATTGTTTGGTAGCCGACGCCCTCTGCCTCTGCCTGAGCACGAAAGTGCTCGATGACGTCGTCATCGAGCATGATGGTGATTCTCGTCTTGCCAGGTGAGGGCAGCACTGCCCCCCGCTTTCCTTGACTGAAATCGTATTCTTTACGCATGGTAATGCTCCGTTTCACCCCGGCTGGCCTTGGGCGCAGAAATGAGCCGGATTCGTTCTCCGCGCGGCGTGTGGATGACAACTAACACTCGACCGAGTGAATCCATGCCCAAAGTGATTAACCGCTGTTCACCTTCTGAGTCGGGATCTTCGATAGTGAATGCAAATGGGTCGCGCAGAGCCTGTTCCGCATGAGAAAAGCTGACCTTGTGCTTTTTGAGGTTTGTCTGCGCTTTATCGGGGTCGAATTCGATGTCCACCATTGCATTATGCATATCGTATGCATATAGTCAACAGCGTGGTAATCAGACCGAGTTCAGGAACCGCTGCTTGTGGCCGAAAACCGCATCGTCAATCTATCAGCAAATTCTTTTACAGCACTCATACGTTCGGATGACCCATCGCCGACATTCGACGCTGGAACTCGACGCGAGAATGCAGGTTCATGCCTAAAGCCGTCGACAACCCTTCTTAATTAGTCTTTCCTTCCCGCATATCCTTCTCTGCTTCAGCGATTACGTCGCGAAGAAGTTCCACAACCTCTTTTGGTTGGGACAGCAGTTCTTTCTTGCAGACTGCCATTACTGGTTTATGTTGGATTGCATTCGAGATGAGAGACCATCTTGCGGAACCTCCAACTGAGAGACGGGAAATGTCGCCCCTCACATTGATCCAAGGTAGGGCTGAAATGATTCTTACGACTGGTGCGCTATCGCCCGTTGCCATGAAGTTACCCCAAAGCGCATCCAGCACCCACGGCCCCTGCTCCAGCGGTAGTTCTAACAAACCAAGTCGCCCATTTGCTAACAGATGGTCGATCATTTCCTTCTGTTTCGGCATAGCTTTGGACAGCCGCTGCAATAGCTGTTTCGCTTCCGGATAGGTTGAGTACCAGATTCCCAAAACAAGCATAGGTTGGTCGACTTCAGAAAGCGAAGCGAGTTTTTCGCCAACCGATGGTGCCGACGTCGGATTTTTGGAGAATATTCCGGCCGTAAAGCCGATGAAGAACGGAGCCTTCTGCCCTTCCTTCATGAACCCCTTTGCGCTGGCGGAAAGTAGCGCCTCAGCGACACGTTGAGGTTCGGGCTTCGTATAGTAGTAAGTGATCCACCGTCCTAATGCATTTGCATCGGCAAATTTCCCTTGCGATGCGAAAGCTGGCGCACCTACTATCAAGGCGACAGCTAGCAGTAGCGCGCGGACGATAGTCTTCATGGCCGCGCTCTAAAACAAAACACGCGGGTTTGGAGTCAATTTGTTTTTCATTTGATTCTCTCGATCAAAATATGAAATTAGACCGCGACCGTGAAGTACCGCTTCTGGCCGATTCTGCCCAACTCGCCGTCGTTCCACAAGGACATCTACCTAACAATTCCACGCGATTCTCCGCATAACCATTTAATTGCCGTCCACGGTTAACAAGACCGCGTCGGCACGCGGCGGCGTGCCAAACGTGTGCTCTAGCTCGACACCAATTGTTTGTGTGTCGATATCGACATCAACATGCCAAATCCCAGGCACAGCGAAAGGATCGCGGTGCCGCCGTAGCTCATGAGTGGTAGTGGCACCCCCACCACAGGGAGAATGCCGCTCACCATACCAATATTCACAAACGCGTAGGTGAAAAACGACATCGTCAGCGCACCGGCGAGCAAACGTGAAAAGCTCGTCGAGGCGTTCATCGCAATCATGAATCCACGACCAATGACGATCAAGTAGAGACACAGCAACAACAGTGTGCCGACCAGACCAAACTCTTCACCGAACACCGCAAGAATAAAGTCAGTCGACCGCTCGGGAATGAAATCAAGCTGTGCCTGCGAGCCGTTTAGCCAACCCTTACCTAGTACGCCGCCTGAGCCAATTGCAATAGTGGATTGGATGATGTGATAACCCGCGCCAAGGGGATCCTTCATCGGGTCGAGTAATGTGAGAACGCGTTCACGCTGATAGTCATGCAATAGCGGCCATAAGAAAGGCAGCGCGACGGCACCAGCGACACCGGCACTAATAAGAATGCGCCAAGAAAGCCCGGCAAGAAAAATGACAAAGAAGCCCGCTGAAAACACCAGAATGGATGTTCCCAAATCCGGCTGTCGCATCACCAAGCCTGTGGGCAACATCAGAATCAAACCCGCCAGCGCGTAGTCCCGCCAGTTGAGGCCTTCTTCTTTTTTGTGAAAGTACCACGCCAAAATCAGCGGCATGCCGAGCTTCATGATTTCGGAAGGCTGTATGGTGACAAAGCCGAAATTCAGCCAGCGGCGCGCGCCGTTGCGGATTTCACCAAACAAAGCAACACTCACGAGCAGCATCAAGCCCACGATGTATACCGGGATGGCGATGCGCATGAGGGTTTGTGGCGAGACGTTTGCAACAATCCACATGGCGATGAAGGCTACCGCAAAATTTCGCAGCTGGCCGAACGCTCGGTCAAACGAATCTCCTCCCGACGCCGAGTAGACAGCGGTCAGCGAAATCGCCGCCAACACGACAATGACAACCATCAGCGGTCCGTCAAGGCGACGAGTCGCAATATCGAAGACGCGTTCCACTACAGCGGTGATCCTCATGGACACTTCACCGTTTGGATTCCGGTTCGTGCAGGCCTAGCGCGAAGGATCAAGGTCGTAGTCCCGCCGTTTGCGTTTGGCCAAGTCTGGCAACTTGCCAAGCAAGTAGTAATCAAAAATCTCCCGGGCAATCGGCGACGCCGTGCCGCCGCCACCGCCACCATTTTCGACCAGCAGCGCCAGTGCGATCTTGGGTTGGTCAGCCGGGGCAAAGCCGATAAACAGTGCATGGTCACGGTGCCGTTCATCAATTTTCCGCGCGTCGTACTTTTCGCCCTGCTTGATGGCGATGACCTGCGCGGTGCCAGTCTTTCCCGCAATTGAGTATCCCGCTCCCGCACCGGCTGACGCGGCGGTTCCTCCAGGCAGCATCACGTCGACCATCGCCCGGCGGACGAGATTCAGATGCTCGGGTTTGAAGCTGAGTTCACTCTGTGGTGGCGGTTTATAGCTCCGCTTTTCGTTTGTTTTGGAATTGATGACTTCTTTAAGCAGGTGCGGTGTGACCTGTGTGCCGCCGTTTGCGAGAATTGCCGTCGCTGTGGCAAGTTGCAGTGGTGTCGCGAGCCAGTACCCCTGCCCGATCGCCACTGGAATTGTATCGCCCGCATACCACTTTTGTTTGAAGCGTTTTTGTTTCCACTCTTGTGACGGCATGAGGCCAGTCAGCTCGCCGTCAATATCAATGCCGTTCTTACTGCCAAAACCGAACGGTGTCATAAACGCGTTGATCCTGTCGATACCGAGATCGTTGCCGAGCCCGTAGTAATAGGTGTCACACGAGACAACGATCGACTTGTGCAAATTCACAACGCCGTGTCCGCCTTTTTTCCAGTCTCGATACGGCCGCGCCAAGCCGGGCAGCATCCACTGGCCCGGATCAACAATTGAATATTCGGGCGTGCGCTTACCATTTTCGAGCGCTGCCAGCGCCATAAACGGCTTGATGGTCGAGCCCGGAGGGTATTGACCACGCAGTGCGCGGTTGTTTAGAGGCTTGTCTTCGGAGTTATTCAGCAAATCCCAATTGACCGGATCAATGCCATCCACAAACAAGTTTGGATCGAAGCCCGGCTTGGAGACAAACGCCAAAACTTCGCCGTTGGAGGGATCTAGCGCGACCAGTGCGCCGCGAAACTCGCCAAAGGCTTCTTCAACAACCTGTTGCAACTTGATGTCGAGCGTCAAACGTAGATTGTTACCCGCAACCGGTTCGGACTTTGCCAGCGATCGGATGGCGCGACCGCCGGCATCAATTTCAACCTGCTCACTTCCCGTCGTGCCGTGTAGTTCGGCTTCGTAACTTCCCTCGATGCCGAGCTTGCCGATGTGATCGGTGCCTTTGTAGTTGCGCGAAAGATTGTCGGCCTCAATCTTCTTTAGATCTGCGTCGTTGATACGACCGATGTAGCCAATGGCGTGGGACGCCACTTCGCCAAACGGATAGTTGCGAAACAAACGAGCGCGAATATCGAAGCCCAGAAAGCGATATCGATTGACGGCAAAGCGCGCGACCTCGGCTTCAGTTAAGCGATTGCGAATTGGTAACGATTCGAAACTTTTGCTCTCTTCCAGCAGGCGTTTAAAACGCCGCCGATCTTTCGGTTGAATATCGATAATCGTGGCGAGATCATCGAGCACTTTTTCGAGGTGTTGCACCTTCGACGGCGTCACTTCCAGGGTAAAGGCGGAATAGTTGGCGGCGAGTACTTCGCCGTTGCGATCGTAGATCACGCCGCGATTGGGCACGACGGGCACAACCGAGATGCGGTTCGCCTCTGCCATGGTGTGGTACTGATCGCGCTTCACGACTTGCAAATAAATCAGGCGAGAGGCGAGCAATAAGAAGGCCACGAGAATGGCGATGGTCGCGACGATGACACGGCTGCGAAAGACATTTAGTTCCGCCTCACGATTCTTGATATTTGTGCCGACCAACTTGTGCCGCCCGCTACATCATGACGGCGTCTGAACGACGACGAAATCGCGGCAATGTCGCCACAAAATGAAGCGGCATCCACAGCACAGCACCGACAGCCGGCGCGAGGGCCAACGTGAGGCCGGCAAAATCGCGGCCAAGGGACAGGTTCAGTCCTACATAAAGCAGTTGCGCGACAAATAGGATGCCCAACATATGCAGCGCCTGCTCGGCCACCGTCAAGTGCAAGATTCGAATTCTGAGTAGTTGGGTGAGAAACACCGCCACAACATATACAAATGCATGCTGGCCTAAAAGTGCACTATCGGCGACGTCCATGACCATCCCTAACGCAAACGCCCAAGTCTGTCCGATGCTGCGCGGCTCGTGCACCACCCAATAGAGCAACAGTAGCAAAACGAAGTCAGGGCGCGCCTGTAGCATCCATCCCGCCCATGGCAGCAGGCTCACGACCAACGCCGCAAACAGCGACACCAACACCAATCGCAGCGGTGCGGGAGGGCGTAGAACATCGCGGGAGACCGGGGAAAGATCCATGTCTTTGCCTCTCGTGCCTATCGGTCGCGCAAAGCGCGCTTGGCTTCACGCTTGGCTTCACGTTTGGTCTGGGTTCCCTTGGCGGAGCCAGCAAGGTCATAAGTTTTGACGTCTGGTTGCGGGTAGGAGGTCCCAGTACTGGTCAGCACTTTCACAAAACGATGGTGGTCCGGCGCGGTTGAAGGTTGTGCGACGATGCGCGCAAACGACAAGGCGGGATTCTTGTCAACCATGGTCACCCTCGCGACGGCGAGTCCGGCGGGGTAGGTACCGTCTATCCCGGAGGTCACCAGTTCGTCGCCGACTTCTATATCCGCCGCCACCGGGATGAACGGCAACTCGATAGTGCCTTCACGTCCGCCGCCAACCGCAACCGCACGCAACCCACTCTGCGCACGGCTGGCAGGTGCCGATTCGGCAGCGACGATCTCGGTGCCGGGCGCTGTCATTTCCGTAGCCAGTGTTGCTGCATTTGATGCCGCAGACTTCGGCAGCGCAGCCGTGGCGGGGGCCGAACGAACAATCATGACCGGAACCGATTGATCCTTCTCCGTGGTGAGAGTGACTTCCGCCGAGCTCATGCCCAGTGCAGTGACTTGTCCGACCACGCCGACACCATCTATGACTGCATCACCAGCCTTGATGCCGCTACTCAAACCGCGGTTGATGATGATCCTGCGTGCAAATGGATTGCGTGCATCGCGGATAATTTCGGCTACCACACCATCGCGACTGAAGCGTTCATTCGCCGAATTGAGCACCGCAATCTGTGTTTGTTCAGACAAGATCAAACGCGCCCGCTGGCCTTGCGCGCTCAGCATCAACACTTGTTCGTTGAGCGCTTTGTTTTCGGCGAGTAGCTTGTCCTTCGCGATTAAGTACGCACCGATATCCCGCACCACATTGCCCGGCAACATCAATGCGTGTTCAATCGGTGTCAACACCGTCGAAACGCCAACCCTCACCACAGATAACGCTTGGAACCGGTGGTCCGCTATCATCACTGCGACCGCCACGAGTCCAAAAAACGTGACGCGCGCTAACGGCGAGGGACCCCGCGTAAAGAAATTTTCCTGATAGGCGGCCACGCTACTTGACTACCCCGTCGAAGCCACCCGCACAGCAGGCGACAGGCTGGCTTGCGAAGTAGACGTGCGACATGTTTACAGCTCGTTGGTAAAAACGGATCCTAACTTATCCATCTCTTCGAGCGCTCGGCCAGAACCTCGAACCACACAAGTCAG
This sequence comes from Rhodocyclaceae bacterium, assembly GCA_020247545.1. Classification (GTDB taxonomy): domain Bacteria; phylum Pseudomonadota; class Gammaproteobacteria; order Burkholderiales; family Usitatibacteraceae; genus UKL13-2. Next base: position 60,094 of record JADCIX010000011.1, read on the forward strand.
CGGATCATCGGCCACGACCACTGGCAGACCGGTTTCTTCCACCAACAAGCGATCAAGTTCGCGTAACAACGCGCCGCCGCCGGTTAAGACCATGCCTTTTTCAGCAATGTCGGCACCGAGTTCTGGTGGCGTTTGTTCGAGCGCGGACTTTACCGCAGACACAATTGAATTCAGTGGGTCGGTCAGCGCTTCCAAAATTTCGTTTGACGAAATAGTGAACGAACGCGGAATGCCTTCGGCCAAGTTGCGCCCTTTGACTTCCATCTCGCGTACTTCGGCTCCGGGAAACGCAGAACCAATTTGTTTCTTGATCGATTCGGCAGTCGCCTCGCCAATTAACATGCCATAGTTGCGACGAATGTAATTGATAATGGCTTCGTCGAACTTGTCACCACCTACGCGTACACTTGCCGAATAAACGATGCCGCCGAGTGAAATCACGCCGACTTCAGTGGTACCGCCACCGATGTCCACTACCATCGAGCCAGTCGGCTCAGCAATCGGCAGGCCCGCACCAATTGCCGCAGCCATCGGCTCCTCGATCAAGAACACTTGTGACGCACCCGCCGCAATAGCGGACTCGCGAATTGCGCGACGCTCCACTTGGGTTGATCCGCACGGCACGCAAATAACGATGCGCGGGCTCGGGCGATACCACTGTGCGTCGTGTACTTTTTTGATGAAAAACTTGAGCATGTGCTCAGTGGTATGAAAGTCGGCAATCACGCCATCCTTCATCGGCCTTATGGCGGTGATGTTTCCCGGCGTACGGCCCAACATCATCTTGGCGGCGACGCCAACGGCTTGAATGGTTTTCTTGCTATTCGGCCCTGCATCCTGACGAATTGCGACCACAGAGGGCTCGTCAAGAACGATACCTTTGCCGCGCAGATAAATGAGTGTGTTTGCCGTGCCTAAATCAATTGCGAGATCGCTGGAGAAATACTTGGAGAAGAACATGTTGCCTTTCTGCTATCTTGCCTTGTCTTGGTGCCGACACAGCGCACGCCTGGCTGTGCTCGAAATTTATGTGTGCCGCTCATCTTTTCTTGGCCGTCGGTCCCGCAACCCGCCGCGCAAATATCTTGGCATCCCGCTTGAACAAACAGAAATGGATAGATATCCAGGCGAATCGGCGCTTCCCTGCATAAATCTGCGCCTCAAAATTGCGCAAGGCGGATTTCTGTCAGCAGGTGCGATATGATACCTGAGCCCCCTATGAAAAAGTCGCGTTTCGGGTGACTTTTTCGGCGCGAAATCTGGCAAGAATTGGCCGCCTCGGATTTTCTGCATGTCATCACGTTTTTGCCGCGCACCGCCTGCCACCACTGTTCGCCGACCTGCCCCTTTTGTCTGCCATGTCCTTTGATGCCACCACCTTACATCGTATCGCCAGCTTGGCGCGTCTGGATGTGCCAGCCGACCAACTTGCCTCCTTGGGCGCAGAGATGTCCGCCCTTTTGGTCTTGGTTGACCAACTGCAAGGGGTTGATACCAAAGGCGTTGCGCCACTCGCGCATCCGCTATCAGCTGTCAGCGAAATGGCCTTACGGCTGCGCCCTGACGAGGCATGTGCCGAAATCAACCGCGAAGCCAACATGCAAAATGCGCCGATGACCGAAAACGGTCTTTTCCTCGTTCCCAAGGTACTGGATTAGCCTGCAAACGATGTTTTCCAGCTGAGCGACATGAGAACCATCACCGACTTTTCCCACGCGCTGGCGGCTAAACAGGCTTCGGCCGTCGAGCTTGCCACGGATGCGCTCGCTAAAGCCACTGCGGCGAAGGGTTTGAATGCGTTCCTCCACGTCGACGCTGATCTGACCCTTGCCGAGGCTCGTGCCGCTGATAAACAATTCGCCGCTGGGGTCACCAACAAACCCCTGCTTGGCGTACCGATTGCGCACAAAGACATTTTTGTCACCTGCGGTTGGCGCTCAACCGCCGGCTCGATGATGCTCGCCAATTACGTCTCGCCGTTTGACGCCACCGTCGTCGAGCGGCTGCGCGCCGCCGGTATGGTGTGTGTGGGCAAGCTGAATTGTGACGAGTTCGCCATGGGCTCATCGAACGAAAACTCGGCCTTTGGCGCGGTGCAAAACCCGTGGGATACAAGCCGAATCCCTGGCGGCTCCTCGGGCGGCTCGGCCGCAGCCATCTCAGCCGGAATCGTGCCGGCCAGCACCGGTTCCGACACCGGTGGCTCACTTCGTCAGCCCGCCGCGATGACGGGGATCACCGCCATCAAACCAACCTACGGTCGCGTTTCACGCTACGGCATGATCGCCTTTGCCTCGTCGCTCGATCAAGGCGGGCCGATGGCGCATACGGCTGAAGACTGCGCGCTCGTGCTCGACGCCATGGCAGGATTTGACGAGCGCGATTCAACGTCGCTCGATAGCGAAAAAGCCAAAGTGTCCATTTGGCGGGCGTTTTCAGGCCAAATTGCCTCAAAACGCCCGTCAAATGTCGAGTTTGCAGGCCTACGTATCGGTGTTCCGAAGGAGTTTTTTGCCGAAGGGCTGTCAGCCGATGTTGGTGCGCGGGTGACTGAAGCGATCGAAACTTTCAAAAAACACGGCGCAACGGTGGTCGATATTTCGCTGCCGCGCACGGCGCTGTCCATCCCGGCGTATTACGTCATCGCGCCGGCCGAGGCGTCATCCAACTTGAGCCGCTTTGACGGCATTCGCTTCGGCCACCGCGCGGCGCAATACGCCGATGTTAACGACATGATCGCCAAGAGCCGCGCCGAAGGCTTCGGCCGCGAGGTGAAACGCCGCATCCTCACCGGCGCGTATGTGCTGAGCCACGGTTACTACGACGCCTACTACCTTCAGGCCCAGCGCGTGCGCCGCTTGATCGCCCAAGACTTTCAGACGGCGTTCAAATCGTGCGATCTCATCATGGGTCCGGTCGCGCCGACCACCGCATGGAAGATCGGCGAGAAGTCGAGCGACCCGGTGGCGATGTATCTGGAGGATATCTTCACCCTCGGCGTCTCGCTGGCCGGACTGCCCGGCATGTCAGTCCCGTGCGGGTTTGATCACCAAAGGCTGCCGGTGGGATTGCAAATCATCGGCAACTATTTTGAAGAGTCGGCCATGTTGGCGGCGGCGCACCGCTACCAGCAGTTGACGGACTGGCATCTGCAATCCCCGGGAGGCCACAAATGACCTGGGAAATTGTGATCGGCATCGAAACGCACGTGCAGCTTGCGACCCGGTCGAAGATTTTTTCGAACGCCTCTACTGCGTTCGGCGCACCACCTAATACGCAAGCTTCGGTCGTGGATTTGGCGCTCCCGGGCACGCTGCCGGTGATGAACAAACAAGCGGTCGAGTTCGCCATCAAGTTCGGTCTCGCGGTGAACGATGGGCAGACGCATAACATCGCGCGTCGTTCTATCTTTGCGCGCAAAAACTACTTTTATCCAGACCTGCCGAAGGGCTACCAAATTTCGCAATTTGAACTGCCGGTTGTCACCGGCGGGTTTGTAGACATTCAAGTCGGCGAAGGTGAGAAAGCCACTACCAAACGCATCAACCTTACCCGCGCGCATCTTGAAGAAGACGCTGGCAAGTCGCTGCACGAAGGCCTTGAAACACCCGGCGTATCGGGCATCGACTTAAACCGCGCGGGCACGCCGCTGTTGGAAATTGTGAGTGAGCCGGAAATGCGTTCGGCGGCGGAAGCCGTGGCGTATGCCAAAGCGTTGCATGGCCTCGTCACGTGGATCGGTATCTGTGACGGCAACATGCAGGAGGGCTCATTTCGTTGCGATGCCAACGTCTCGGTACGCCGTATCGGCGAGCCGCTCGGTACACGCTGCGAAATCAAAAATCTGAATTCGTTCCGCTTCATGGAGCGTGCCATCAACTACGAAGTACGCCGACAAATTGAGTTGATCGAAGACGGCGGCAAGGTGATTCAGCAAACGCGCCTCTACGATGCGGACCGCGATGAGACACGCGCGATGCGATCAAAGGAAGACGCGATGGACTATCGCTATTTTCCCGATCCGGATTTATTGCCGTTGGCAATCAGCGATAGGCAAATCGAGACCACACGCCTATCGATGCTGCGTGGCGGGGTGATTGATGTACCGGGTTCAACTCGTCAGCAACTGATCAACGCCTATGAGTTGAGCGCTTATGACGCCCAACTGCTCACGCAAAGCCGCGCCTTTGCGACGTGCTTCTTCGCGGCGTTCAGTAGCTCAGGCGAACAGGCAAAACTGTGCGCCAACTGGATCAATGGAGAGCTCGCTTCCCAGCTGAACCGCGAGTGTATTGAGCTCGTTGATTCACCGGTCAATGGCGACGAGCTCGGGCGATTGGTGAAACGCATCGCCGACGGCACGCTCTCCTCGAAGATGGCCAAACAGGTATTCGGCTACATGTGGGCGGGTGAGCACGGCGGCGATGCGGACGCCATCATCGAAGCGCGCGGCCTCAAGCAAGTCACCGACTCGGGCGCCATCGAAAAAGTCATCGACGACGTGCTGGCCAAGAATGAAAAATCGGTCGCCGAATTCAAATCCGGCAAAGACAAAGCGATTCAGGCGCTGATCGGTCAGGCGATGAAAGCCTCACAGGGCAAGGCCAATCCGGGGCAGGTCAACGAGCTGTTGCGCAAAAAACTCGCGGAATAATGATTAGCGTGAAGCGCCTTTTGGAATCGGCGCTTCGATCAGCACATTGCCCTGCTCGTCGAGCACCGTACCGGGACGCATGCCACCCTTCAAGCGACGGAAACGCTCTTTTTCGCCTTCGTAGCGCGCGATGGTGGCATTTTTGTCGGCGTCCAGCCGGGTCATTTCAAGCACTAAGTTGCCACGATCAGACGTGACTCGATCAAAGTCGGCCTGGAGCTGCGCCGGTACTTCCCGCTCGTTGTTCTTGCCGCCTTTGGCGTCCTTTCCGTCCTTCGCCGCTTCGGCGACTTTCGCTTTGGCCGTCTTGCGCTTGCCGGCGACATAGAACTCCATCTGATTGTTCACCTTCTCCAAGCGGGCGTCGACATCGGCAATACGCACTTCCAGAAACTTGCGACGCTGCTCGATCTGGGCGACGTCTTTATCGCGGATAACGTCTATCTCCCGCTCAGCGCCATAGGTACCGAGCAGGGCAAGATCTTTCTGTCGCTGTTCCGCAACTTTCTTGTCGTTTTCGCGTTGTTTGGCGTCGGCTTCCGCCTTCGCCTTCTGTTGCTCCAGCGTGAGGGGCGCGTCGAGCTTGCGAATCGTGCGCCCCTGTTTGGATATCTCCGTAACATCCTTCTTGGCACAGGCCGCAGGCATGGTCTCGCCGAAGTAAGTTACGCCTTTGTCATCAACGCAGCGAAACAACGTCGATTGAGCGTGCACTGACGCGATCATGCAGAGCAGCACCGGCAGCAAGATTCGAGAAACAGTCATTGTTGAATGCGCGGAAACAGAGACACGAAATTGATAAGTCACCGGGCTCTGTCTCAGCGCGACGGGAAATTTACGCGCCGTACTGCGCCCGGTAGGCCGCAATTTTTGCCAGTTTATCGTCTTCGCTGCCGTTTGCCGCGTTTTTTTCGGTCAACCAAGCGACAATATCTGCAAGTGTTGCAACGGGAACGACGGGAATGCCATGTTGCTCGCTGACTTCCTGCGCCGCCGAGAGTTCCTTCAGGCCCTTTTCTTGCCGGTCCAGGGAGATCACCACCGCTGCCGGGATCGCGCCAGCATCGCGAATCATCGTGACCGACTCGCGCACCGACGTACCGGCGGAAATCACGTCATCAACAATCAGCACTCTTCCAGCCAAGGGGGCGCCGACGATTAGCCCACCCTCACCGTGGTCTTTGGCCTCCTTACGATTAAATGCAAACGGCACGTTGCGACCCATGTCCGCCAGTTTGATCGCCATGCCGGCAGCCAAGGTGATGCCCTTGTAGGCTGGCCCAAAAATCATGTCAAAGGGCACCTCGGAGGCCATCGCCGCCTGGGCGTAGAACCCCGCCAATTTGCCCATTGACGCACCGTCATTGAACAAACCCGAATTAAAGAAATACGGGGAGAGACGACCGGCCTTGGTTTTGAACTCCCCAAAACGCAGCGCATTCTGCGCGATGGCAAATTCAACAAATTCTGTGCGGAAGTCAGTAGCGGACATATGGGAACCGGAAAGTGGACTGGTTGTGCAACAGCAGCTGCGAGGGAACGGGGCGGAGGCACTTGATGCCCCATAATTTCATCTTTTCCTCATTTTACGGGCCTCTTTCATGCGTGTCATTTCGGTTAACGTCAACGGCATTCGTTCGGCGACCTCAAAGGGCATCATCAAGTGGCTAAAAACACAAAAGCCGGACGTTGTTTGCCTGCAAGAGATCAAGGCGCTGGAAAGTGATATTCCGGAAGAAGTGCTGCGTTGGAAGCATATGCATGCCTTTTATCATCCGGCGGAGAAGAAGGGTTACGCCGGTGTGGCGGTGTTTTCGAAGCGGGAACCGGACAAAATCATCATCGGGACTGGCATCAAGTGGATCGACGCTGAAGGACGCTACTTGGAAGTGCAGTTCGGCGACCTATCGGTGGTGTCACTCTACGTCCCATCCGGATCGGCGTCCGAGGAAGCGCAAGCGAAGAAGTTCCGCTTCATGGATGCCTTTATGCCGTACCTGAAGAAGCTTAAGCAGTCCGGGCGCGAGAGCATCATCGTCGGCGACTGGAATATCGCACACAAAGAAATCGACCTCAAAAACTGGCGCGGCAACAAGAAAAACTCCGGCTTTTTACCCGAAGAGCGCGAATGGCTGACCACGCTGTTCGACAAAGTCGGTTATATCGACACCTTCCGCACGTTGAACGACAAACCCGACCAATACACCTGGTGGTCCAACCGTGGCAACGCGCGTGAAAACAATGTCGGTTGGCGCATCGACTATCACATCTGTACACCCGGCATTTCGGCGAAAGCCACCAAAACCAGCGTGTATACCAAGGCTTGGTTTTCCGACCACGCCCCTCTCACCATCGACTACGACTACACACTTTGATTCGCATCTCCAACCTCACTCTCGCACGCGGCACCAAACGTCTTTTTGATAACGCCAACTTAACCCTTTTCCCCGGCCACAAAGTTGGGTTGGTTGGGGCAAACGGCATCGGTAAATCGACTCTGTTTGCGTTGATGCGCGGCGAAATGCACCAAGATTCAGGCGACCTGGAAATGCCACCGTCTTGGGTGATCGCACACGTCGCACAACACACCCCACAAAGTACGTTGTCGGCGCTCGAATACACACTCGACGGCGACCGTGAGCTGCGGGTATTGGAAACCGAACTCGCAAAAGCGGAGGCCGCCGACTGGCACGCTCATTTGACTTCTGCGGAGCACGAAAAGCTGGCTGCGGAGTTGTCACATCTGCACACCCGCTTTGAAGAGATCGGCGGCTACGCGGCGCGATCCCGTGCGGCGGCGCTGTTATCCGGCTTGGGCTTTAATGAAGAGCAACAAGAACTCGCCGTGAGCACCTTCTCCGGCGGCTGGCGTATGCGTTTGAACTTGGCCCAAGCGCTGATGTGTCGCTCGGACTTGTTACTGCTTGATGAACCCACCAACCACCTAGATCTTGACGCGGTGATGTGGATTGAAGACTGGCTGGCGCAGTATCGCGGCACGTTGTTTCTGATTACCCACGATCGTGACTTTCTCGATGCGGTAGTCAACCAAGTGGTGCATGTTGAGAATCAAAAGCTCAATCAATACAGCGGCAACTATTCAACCTTCGAGCGCACCCGCGCGATGCAGCTCGCCAACCAGCAAGCGCAGCACATCAAACAGCAACGCCAGGTTGCGCATTTACACAGCTTTATTGATCGCTTTAAGGCAAAGGCGACCAAAGCGAAACAAGCGCAGAGTCGCATCAAGACGCTGGAGCGGATGGAAATCATCGCCGCAGCGCACGTTGATTCACCGTTTGAGTTTTCGTTTCGCAAGCCCGTAGCCGCACCCCGCCAACTGCTGCACCTGAAAGAAGCTGAACTCGGTTACGAATCTAAAACGGTGCTGCCGCACGTTGAGTGGCGATTGTTTTACGGCGACAAAATCGGCCTGCTGGGCCCCAACGGCGCGGGTAAATCCACCTTGGTGAAAACTCTGGCCGGAACGCTGGCGCAGAAAAAAGGTGGCCGTTACGAAGGGCAGGGCTTGAAGATCGGCTACTTTGCGCAGCACCAGATTGAGCAACTCCGAACCGATGAATCGGCGCTGATGCATTTCAAACGCCTCGACCCCACCACCCGCGAGCAAGAGTTCCGCAACTTTTTGGGTGGCTTCGACTTTCGCGGCAGCCGTGTTGAAGAGCCGGTCGGTCCGTTCTCCGGCGGCGAAAAAGCCCGCCTGGCGTTGGCGCTGATCGTCTGGCAAAAGCCAAATCTCCTACTGCTTGATGAGCCGACCAACCACCTCGATATCGACATGCGTGAAGCGCTCGCAGAAGCGCTACAAGAATTTGAAGGCACCCTGGTCGTGGTGGCGCATGATCGGCATTTGCTCAAAGCGACCGCCGATCAACTGTGGCTGGTCGCCGACGGCGAAGTCAAAGAATTCGCCGGAGATCTGGATGACTACAAACAATGGGCGAAACAGTACGCAACGGCCAAGGCCAAGGGCTTCAAGGACTATCGCGATGCCAAACCCAAGGAAGGACGGGCGGAACCAGCCAAAGGTGGTCCAAAACCCCCGCCAGTGCTAGAGGTTGCGGCTACGTCGCCCGCTGACCGTAAGGAGCAAAAGAAGAGCGAGGCCGAAGCCCGCCAGCGGCTCGCGGCTGCCCGCAAACCATTGGAAAAGAAGCTCGCCGAGCTGGACTCCAAACTGAAAGCACTGACGGCTGAGAAGACCAACATCGAGACGTGGTTGAGCGATGAATCGGCGTATACCAATGAGAAAAAGCCGCAACTGCAAGAAATGTTGAAACGGCAGGGTGAAGTCGTCGGCGCGATCAGTGACGTGGAGTGGGAGTGGCTAGCAACGAGCGAGAAATTGGTGGGGATCGTATGAATTTTTACGGGTTTTTGCCGAAGTGTTAATTTAAATTTTAATCAAAGTTGAAATCTCAATTGGCGCGGGGTAAGTTGCGCCTGACGCAAATCGCGTTTTCGTACAGGTGTATGCCTCAAACAAACCCAAACAGGAGATTTTCATGAATTTGAAATCTGTTATGTGATGCGTATTCGCATTAGGTCTGAGCATTACAGGTGGCGCATTTGCCACTGATTTGTCAACATCCAACCCGTTGGACGAAAAGACATTGATGAGCCCTTCTGCTTATGCTCTTTTGGTCGCACCAATTAAGTCTAAGTCAGTCTTGGATACGCATATAGTGGAAGACGCTGATTCGCCTCTGTCGAAGTTGTCGACAAGTGCACAAACAGAATTTTCCGCCAGCATCCGATTCGATGAAAAGGGCATTACTGGATTTAGAGATGACGCACTCGCGACGCACTCGCGGGGCTTACTGCAACAGACGCACACAAGATACTCGCCCTTTTCGGGGCGCAGCGCGCCACCCGACTGATTGACAACCTGCGGATCGCTTCAGATACCGATGCCGCAATCATGAAAGGAACGTTTTTTGTGAGGGGCAAACGATTTGATCCGGCAGCGCGCAACACACAACTAAAGTTTGGCCAGTGGTATGACGCCGACGACTTCTCACAAGGCGGAACAGATCACAACGGCTACTACTGTGCACAACGGGCCACATGCCTACAAGCTTCGAACGCTATTTGTATGTCGTCATGCTAAATTGTGATCAAGCTGGCCAATGGACATTGATCAGCTGGCATCGGCGGGCGGCACTTGTTGCCCCCGCCCCCTGAAAGCGATGTGTATATTGATGACACGGCATTCGTCAGTTGTATTCATGGTTGCGGCACTGTGCATATATATTCCAGGATGCACGCACACCTCGTCGGTGCGCGTTGGTGCGCCAGATTTTTTCAAGGTCGAAGCAGAAATTCCTCGAATGGAAGTCGTTGACGACGTCAAGCGGGCAACACTTGTATTGGCATTCAACCGCTACATCGGGGATTTTCCACCCCAGGGGGCGCTGTCGGCCACGCATGATGCAGATTTGGATTTGTATTTGCGAATTGCACAAAGCATGGTGTTCTACACGAACATGACCTCTTACGCGATCCAACAGAAGTTGATCTTGGACGAGAATACGCGGCGACAACGTACCACTGCTGCGCAGAGACTTGAGTACTATAAAAGTTTGATTCTCGTTAGAGATTTCAAGAACGCTGTTGACTTTGCATCCCAGCTTCAACCTCCTGCCGAGGATGTGCTGCCGGAAATGGTTGATCCACTAGGGCGTGGCTTCACTGGACCTTCAGCGTGGCAACTTCACCCGCTGCTTGATATTGCTACCCGTGTTCCGGCCAATCTCAGTGCAGATTGGCAAATTGTTGTGGTCGCGCATCCGCGCTGCGGGTTCTCGCGGCGAATGATGCAACATATCAACGCTGACACTACGCTTTCTAGCGAAGTGAAGGGACGCATCCAGTTTGTCACCCCCCAGCACTCTCAATTCGACTTTAAAACACTGCGCGACTGGAATCGCCGCTATCCGGATCAGGCACTTTCGGTTGTTCACATTGCGTCTGAGTGGCCTTTCGACGAGTTTTCGGCAACACCGATCACCTATTTCCTCCACAAAGGGATAGTGCAGAAAAAATTGGTGGGGTGGCGCAACGAAACCCATCGAGATCGGTTCGCCGATGCAATTTCGGAATTGAAAAGGCTGCCCGCCAAATAGCCGCACAAGCAGGCTTCAAGCCACGGCGTCGATGCCAATTGGGAAATGTCTGCGTGCTTGCTTGTCGTCACGACAACAGCTTCGCGCTTGACCTATCGGCGGCAGGCCGAATTCATCCTTGATTTGGCGGTGTTTGTCGCAGCCGCGCCTGAGCAGAGGACGGAGCGCACAGAATTCCGCCATCGCCATTCTTTGCCAAAAAAGGAAATCGTATGACCTTGCCGCCCAAAGTCCAAGCCGCCGTCGACGTTCTCGCACAGTACGAAATTTCTGCCAACATGGTCGCGCCTTTCTGGTACCGTCTGTACTTGCGCTACCGCCCCGAAACACCACCGCCGCTGTGGGGGGCAAGCCGAGGCTACTGGCTGTTCCGCGCAATCAAAACAGCGCTGGGTCTGGGTGTTTTTCTGACCATAGGGCTCGTAGTCGCGGCGCAACTTGGTGACCCGCAGGAACAACTTCTCCCTTTAACGACAGCCGCACAATTTGCCATTTGGGCTTTTAGTGGTGCTGTCGGCTGGCTATTTACCAAAGAGGAAGCCGTGCGGAGCCGCGAAGAAGGTGAGCGTATCGGCCTCACTAGTTGGGAAGAGTTCTCGGCAAGCTGGCGACCATCCCTTGCGGACGTGCGTTTACGGATCTCACCGGCGCACTTCTGGCTTCGCTCGGTGGTTAATCAAAAGGTCGTCCACTTTTTTGGAGGGATTGGTTTCATCGGTTTCTCAGCGCTCAGCTTCGCGTTTCCGCTAAAGTCCGTCAGCTACGGTGAGGGTGCCGCACTCGTCTACCTGATGATTTGTGCGATTGGTGCGCTCTTGACAGCGAAGCGTATACCGATGCCAACTGTCGCAACTGTCTGGTACGTCAGCAATGGCCTGTTCATTGGCGTTCTAGTTGCTGCGTGCCTTTGGCAAACCATACCCGCGTCATTGATGAACGTCCCGGCGAGCGATTTGACGCTGGCGTTTTCTGCTATTGCGTTCGTGATCCACACTCATGAGTGGCTCAGCTTCGAACAACAGAAAAACATCGCCCTTCGCGTGGAGCGCGCAGAGCAGCAAAATCAACTCGCGGAAATTCGCCTGCAAACACTAAAAGCACAAATCGAACCCCACTTTATTTTTAACAACATCGCCCATTTGAAGTCGTTGATTTCCACTGATCCGATGACCGCGCAGCGGATGGTGGATGAATTGTCGGATTTCTTGCGCGGGAGTTTGAGGTCGCTACGTGCCGACCAAACAACCGTGCGCGAGGAGTTTGAACTTGCGCGCGCCTATCTAGCGCTGGCAAAACTTCGTATGGGTAGTCGGCTTTCCACAAATCTGCAGTTATCTGATCGCGCCGCGCACGTCAGAATTCCACCACTGTTGCTGCAAACACTGTTGGAGAACGCGATTTTCCACGGGCTAGAGCCAAAAGCCGGTGACGTATCAATCAAGGTTACTGCGGAAATTATTGGAAACGGGGGCAAAGATAGGCTACAACTTCGCGTGATCGACGATGGAATTGGTTTTGGTGCGGGCCACTCGGGCGGCTCGGGTGTTGGTCTGGCCAACATACGAGATCGCCTTGCCTCAACCTACGGCGGGGCGGGGGAATTGGTGTTGACTGCCAATACCCCGAGCGGTGTAATTGCAGAGTTGAATCTGCCAGTAGTCGAATAAAATGACAACCGCAATCATTTGCGACGATGAACCCCGCCTTGCTCAAGCGCTGCGCGATTTGCTAAAGGCCGCTTGGCCTGAATTAAACGTGTTGGCGCTGGGGCAGAGCGGGGGCGAAGCACTGGGGCTCATCGCCGAACACGAGCCCGACATCGCGTTCCTCGATATCCGTATGCCGGGCTTGAGTGGGCTTGAAGTCGCGCGTCAGGTGGTCAGCAGCGACGCCGCGCCACGCATCGTTTTTGTCACGGCTTACGATCAACACGCCATCGAAGCGTTTGAAGCGCGTGCGCTCGATTACCTGCTCAAGCCGGTAAAAGCCGAACGACTGGCCGAAACGGTGACCAGACTAAAGGTGTCGATGAACGCCGGTACGCCGACAACAGTCGATCAGAAACTGGTCGAGGCTCTGCGACAAATCTCGACTGTGGAGCGCAAGTTTCTGCGGTGGCTCAACTGCGGGCAGGGCAGCGAGATCGACGTTATCGCGACCAGCGAAGTACTGTTTTTCCAGTCGCGCGACAAATACACGGCGGTCATCACGGCCGATAAAGAGCGTTATGTTCGTACCCCAATCCGGGATTTGCTCAACGAACTCGATCCGGATGAATTTTGGCAGGTGCATCGCTCATCGGTCATCCGCGTGGCGGCCATTGAGCGCGTGCTCAAGGACGACGTCGGCAGAATGCGCGTCAAGCTGCGCGGTACGAATGAACTCGTTCCAGTGTCGGCGGCATTTACCGGTCGGTTTCGGCAGATGTAGGTCTTGTTCGGCAAGGAAGCGAAACACGCACCTTTTTTTATTTGTTTGTCGGCAATCGGGGGTTTGGGGCGAAAATATGGCGTGTTTTCTTCCGCCAACCCCGCGCGACGTGCTCCCTTGAACGCCACACATCCGTTGTTCCAATCTACACGTACTCGTGAACTCGTAAAGCTAGCCGCGAGCCTGTTATTAGTAGCGCTCTTGGCGGCGTGTTCCTCCGCCCCTATTTCGCCCGCCGTCTCCAAACCCACGCCTTCCAAATCGAGCGGCCCGGGTGGTTATTATCTAGACGACGGTCCCGGTGACGACGCGGCGAAAAATACGCCCGCCTATCTGGACAGCATTGCGGATGCGGTCCCCCGCGCCGAGAAGTTCCACTCTGGTGCCAACAAGCCTTACACTGTGTTTGGCCGTAGTTATGCGCCAGTTGTGAACAATGACCCCTTCCGCCAAACTGGCGTCGCCTCCTGGTATGGCCGCAAGTTCCACGGCAACATGACCTCCATCGGCGAGATCTACGACATGTACGCGATGACAGCAGCGCACCCGACGCTGCCGCTCCCCTCCTATGTGCGAGTGACTAATCCGGCCAACGCCAAGTCTGTGGTGGTGCGAGTAAATGATCGCGGGCCGTTTCATTCAGATCGCATCATCGATTTATCCTATGCCGCAGCCCACCGTCTTGACATCGCGCGCAGAGGCAGCGGCCCGGTGACCATCGAGCGTGTTTTCGCCGGTGATCTCTCTGTTGTGGCGTCCGCTGCGCCGCCGCGCGTGGCACTGCCAACTACGCCGCCCGCCACCGTCATTGCGACTTCGCCGATTACCACCGATGGCACACAACTGTTCTTGCAACTGGGTGCCTTCAGTTCACAAGAAAACGCGAACATTTTCCGCGATCGTATGACGCGCGAGCTCGATTGGAACCGCGAGCCAATCGTTACTGTGTTTAAGGATAGCCTCTGGCGTGTGCGACTTGGCCCATACTCCTCCCGCATCGAAGCCGAAGCGATTCAGTCGCGCGTAAAACAGTCCCACGATTTTTCGCCCGTTATCTCTCAACCTTAAGAACCAAATGAAACTCCGCAATCTGCTCTGTGCCCTGTCAGTCGTCGTCGCCTTCACATCCTCCGCCGCCCTCGCGCAACTCCCCATCATTCAAGCTGACGTGCCGCCGCCCGTGGTCACGGCGCGCGCTTATGTGCTGTTCGACGCAAGCAGTGGCCAAGTATTGGCCAGTCAGGCAATCAGTGATCGGTTCGAGCCTGCATCGTTGACAAAACTGATGACCGCCTATTTGGTGTTCGATGCGATCAAGACAAAAAAACTCTCTCTGGGTCAAAATGTCGCTGTGTCCGAGCGTGCATGGAAAGCTGAGGGCTCGCGCATGTTTATTGACCCGAAACAGTCGCCGACCGTCGAGATGTTGATTCGCGGCATGATCGTGCAAAGCGGCAACGACGCCTCCATCGCGCTCGCCGAGGCGGTTGCGGGCTCTGAAGATGTGTTTACCCAGCTGATGAACAAGACCGCGCAAAAGTTGGGTATGAAAAACACCAACTTCTTGAATTCGACGGGGCTGCCAAGCCCGCAACACTACTCAACCGCTGAAGATCTGCTGCTGCTTGCAAACGCGATCATCCGCGACTTTCCGGCCGAATTCGCCTATTACAAAGAGCGTGAGTTTACGCACAACAAAATCAGCCAACCCAACCGCAACCGGTTGTTGTTCATCGACCCCACCGTCGACGGTCTGAAGACTGGCCATACCGAAGCGGCTGGCTACTGCCTGATTGCGACCGCCAAACGCCCCGGCGCAACAGGTGGCGAACGGCGGCTCATTTCGGTGGTGCTCGGTACTAATTCCGACACAGCACGCACGCAAGAGAGCCAAAAGTTACTCAACTACGGCTATCAGATGTTTGATTCACAACGCATGTACACCAAGGGCCAGGCGATTGCTGCACCACAGATTTTTAAGGGCACACAAAACACGATCAAACTCGGTTTTGATCGCGACATTTGGCTGACACTGCCGAGGGAGAAGTTCACAGGAATTACCGCCACACTCAGCACCACACAGCCGCTGCTGGCACCGCTGCAGCCCGGTCAGAAAGCAGGGATAATGAAATTGGTTCGTGACGGCAAAACGCTTGCCGAAATCCCGGTGGTCGCTCTTGAAGATGTCAAAGTTGCGGGGTTCCTCGGTCGTGGTTGGGATGCGATTCGACTGATGTTCAAATAGCCGCTGGTTGTGAATCGCGAGCCGATCAACGCTCGTTGTGTCGTAAAACTTCATGAAGGTGCCAAGATGACTCAAGCGCTCTGTCTGCCCACAGTGTTCCTGAATGGCGAATACATGCCACTGGACAACGCCAAAATTTCGCCGTTGGATCGCGGTTTCATTTTCGGTGACGGCGTATACGAAGTCATTCCCTACTATGATGGCCGCGGCCTCCGTGCCAGAGAACATTTGTTGCGCTTGCAGCGCTCGATGGACGAGCTATATCTCACCAATCCCTACGCGCTTGACAAATGGGAAGCGACCATCAATGAACTGATTGCGCGTAACGGCGGTGGTAATGTCGGCGTGTATATCCAGGTCACACGTGGCGTGGCCAAGCGTGACTTTCCACCGCCCGAGGGCCTGACCCCGACAGTATTTATGATGGTGAATCCGCTGGCAACGCCCAAGCCCGAGATCTACGCGAACGGTATTTCAGTGGCATCCCTCGATGACAATCGCTGGCTGAAGTGTCACGTCAAATCCACCGCACTGTTGGGCGCAGTATTATTGAAACACGAATCCAGCCTACTTGGTGCCGACGAGGCCATCATGTTCCGTGATGGTTACCTCACCGAATCTTCTGCCTCGAACATCGCCGCTGTCAAAAA
Organism: Rhodocyclaceae bacterium; assembly: GCA_020247545.1. Lineage (GTDB taxonomy): Bacteria > Pseudomonadota > Gammaproteobacteria > Burkholderiales > Usitatibacteraceae > UKL13-2. The sequence goes on from JADCIX010000011.1 coordinate 76,219, forward strand.
CGGTGTCATCTTGTGCCCACCAATGGATAATCTCATTCTGGCTGGAATTACCTACGTGTTGATGATGGAACTGGCGCATAAAGCAGGCATGCCGCTGGAAGTACGCAGGGTATCGCGCAAGGAGGTGCGTGCGGCGGATGAGCTTTGGATACTCTCTTCCACGAAAGAAGTGGTGCCGATTGTTTCACTCGACGGTAAGCCAGTCGGCCATGGGGTTGCTGCCGGCAAACCCGGGCCTATGTTCAAGCAGATGTACGAACTTTTTCAACAGTACAAGCGTGATCTGCCGCCCACAGCACATATAGCGCGCGCGGCAGAATAGCCGCACGGTAGTCGCCCCAAGATGACACAACCCAAACACATTGGTGCAGCAGGCTCAGAAACCAAAGATACCTTGTTGGTTTTTCCCACTGCGTTTCCGATCAAAGCGATGGGACGGATGAAGTCGCAGGATGCGAACCCCGCAAATGCGGGCTTTGCGCAAACTGTTGCCGCCATTGTGCTCAAGCATGCGCCTGACTTTGATATCGCTACTCTCGAAATGCGTCCGTCAAAGAACGGTAATTTTATTTCGGTCACAGCGACCATCAACGCGACTTCCAAACCGCAACTCGACGACATCTACCGCGAGCTCACCGCTCATCCTGCGGTGTTGATGGCCTTATGAGTTGTCGCCCCGGACCTGGTCCGGGGTCCAATTTTGTGGCGGATTGCCATGGTCGATAAATCCTCGTTGACCGTCCCCTTGATCAAACATCTTAGCCTCGCTGATTACCAGCAGACCTTCGATGCCATGCGCGCGCACAACCGCGCAACCACAAACGAAACCGCGGACGAAATTTGGTTGCTTGAACACCCGCCGGTTTTCACCCAAGGGTTGGCCGGCAAGGCGGAACATATTCTCGATGCGGGTGATGTTCCAGTTGTAAAAATTGACCGTGGCGGGCAAGTGACGTATCACGGCCCCGGTCAGCTTGTTGTGTATTTGCTTCTCAACATGCGTCGGCGCAGTTATGGCGTCAAAAGCCTTGTGAGCCGAATCGAGCAATCGGTGATCGATTTACTCGCAGAATATGGCATTGCTGCATTACGGCAACCCGGCATGCCGGGTGTGTATGTTGAGACCTCGGCAGGGATCGCGAAGATCGCTGCCATCGGATTACGAGTGGCGAACCGCGCGACCTACCATGGCCTCTCGTTAAACATCGACATGGATCTTGCGCCGTTTTTGCGTATCAATCCGTGTGGGTATGCGGGGCTGGCGGCCACGCAAATGAGTGCCTTAGGCGCGCGGGATAAAATGGCGGTTGTTGGTGAAAAATTGCTCAAGCACTTGAAAGCGAATCTGTATGGCTGAAGTCGAAAATAAGGTGGGTTTGGGTATCAAGGCGGGCGAAAAACAAAAATCCAGCCTGAAGACCGCACGCATCCCCATCAAGGTGGTGTCTGACGCGCCGCGACTAAAAAAGCCCGACTGGATTCGCGTGAGGGCGGGTTCATCGAGCAGCCGCTTCTACGAGATCAAAGAAATTCTGCGCGAAGCCAAACTGCACAGCGTGTGTGAGGAAGCCTCCTGCCCGAATATCGGTGAGTGTTTTGGCAAGGGCACCGCCACCTTCATGATCATGGGCGACCTGTGTACACGTCGCTGCCCGTTTTGTGACGTTGGCCACGGTCGGCCGTTGCCGTTAGACCAAGACGAGCCGCGCCATTTGGCCGAGACCATCGCCAAACTGAAATTGAAATACGTCGTCATCACCAGCGTGGATCGTGATGACCTGCGTGATGGTGGTGCCGGACACTTTGTGGAATGCATCCGCCAAACCCGTACACTTTCGCCGGCCACACAAATCGAAATTCTCACGCCGGATTTTCGCGGCCGGCTCGATCGTTCTCTCGGCATCTTGCGTGAAGCGCCACCGGATGTGATGAACCACAACCTAGAAACGGTGCCGCGCTTGTATAAACAGGCTCGCCCCGGTTCGGACTACGCACACTCATTGAAGTTACTCAAAGACTTCAAGGCAGAGCATCCGAAGGTGCCAACCAAGAGCGGCTTGATGGTCGGTCTGGGCGAAACCAATGAAGAAATCCTGGAAGTCATGCGCGACTTACGCGCGCACAATGTCGACATGTTGACCATCGGCCAATATCTCCAACCGTCCGGCCATCATCTTCCGGTGCTGCGTTACGTGACGCCGGATGACTTCAAGATGTTTGAAACTGAAGCCTACAAGATGGGCTTTGTACACGCGGCTTGTGGGCCGATGGTGCGCAGTTCATATCACGCAGACCAGATGGCGCATGAGGCGGGGATTGTTGTGAATAATCAGTAGAAATTGAGAATATTTAACAAGAAGCGAAAATATTTAGTTCAGCTAATTCACTGAGTTCAGGTTTTTCGTTATAGAACAACACGTTATCAAAATAGACGCTTTTCCCGCAGGAGACAGCTGCTGGCGCATAGATTGGTTTGGACAAGTCACCTATCCCAATCGGCTACTTCGGAGTCGGCAGCCGTCCATTCGGGTCGTCCTCTCCCGCGTAGCTCTTACCGGGATTGCTGATCGTCTTGAGGACCTTCTAAACGCCAACGCGACCGAGCATGATCGGCAGCTTGAGGTGAATGTTTCGGTAGGAACGCTGGTGTTGCTGCGAATTGGCGACATTTACAAGAATCAAGAGCTGGTTTGTCGGCCGGATTACCACTTGGAGGCCTTTGGCAGCGTCCAGATCCATTCTTCAAGCGTCCGGCTCTTGAAGGTCGGCCACAGTTTCGAGAGTGGCGCGTTCCTGCTGCCGCTTGGGGAGCACCCTTGGCATCGCCTTCACACGCATTCATATGCCGTCATGGTTACGTTGGCCGATGGCGTCAGACTGGTGGTGCCGTGCGTGGAGTTGATCCGCCACTACTTTGGCTCGTCAGCGAGCCTGCTGGCCAAGCTATTCATGCCACCGTTGGAGCGATTGGCGCTCTATTCGAAGGCAGAGTTTGATGAGGCAACTAAGCAGCTTTTTCTAGAGCTAGCGCCACGTATTCGAGGAAGCTCCGCGTCGGACATCGGCCGCCTGTGTTTGGACAAGACCGCTTGGCAAGCTGCACAAAGAGTTGGCGCCTCGGTACTAAAGGATCCCGTTTTGCAGGGGCCGGCCTATCCGCAATGTATGTTCCCCTTCATTGGGCGAACGGATTTGCAGGCCTCAGGGAAGTGGCTGAACCAGACGAAAGGTGAGCCGCGAACGTTCATCGTATACCGCATTCAGTCGTGCTCCCATCGGTTTCCATTCGTGTCATTGAAGTACGAGACGTACGACCAGACTTCAGGATCGCGCGACGGCAAGGACGGTCGTGGCATGAGCAAACAAATGTCTGCCCGCGACGCAAGACGACAGTCATTAGTCGAGCAAGATGCGTCAAACACGCTCGCGTCAAAGGTCAAGCGATTCTACGAAGACGCTCGATTCACTGATCTGAAGCGCAAGAAGGTCTGGCGAGCGGGGGAGCAAGATGCCGAGTCTGCGAGCGCTGACGAATCGGACAGTGGGGTGGGTGGCAGCGCTCCAGAGGTTAAAGAAGCAGCACTGGGCGCTGGAGGAGCAACTGATCGAATCCGGCCGGTCGATATTGATATGTTGCCGTTCGCCAAGAAATTGTCAGACAAGCCTCCTCCCGAGTTTCTGGAACTGTTCCTTGCAGAGTTAGAAAAGATCGAAGGGATTGAGGTTGAACTACTTACGCGAGATAGCGACGATAGCTGGACGTATCCATTTAGGCGCTATACGGATATCAGTCGGAGACCAGAGCCGTCTCGAATGGCTGCATTCAGAGTCAGAAGCACGCATGCCCATAGCTACGTCGTTTCCATAGATTCGGCAAGAATCAATGAGTTCTCGCACGGGCTTTTTGAAGGCGCGCCCAGCGAAAGCGACCGATCAAAGTTATTGTCAGCGCATTTAAGCTGGCCAACGGGTGAACTCGCCAACTTGCCGGTCGTCGTCAGGGCAAGCCTGTCTGGCGATGAGGCGGAATTGCCCCTTTAATCCCAAATTGATTCGACCAGAACACCTTGCATCACGACGAAGTCTAGTAGCGGTACGACGCTTAGGACGCAAACAGCTAAAACTGCCTTTCGGTACTGGAGTATCTGAATTTGCTTCGAGCCCAGAACCTCTGATCCATTAATAAATGGGTTCAGCGAATGGCTGGCTGGTAAGTGGTGGGAAGTCCACGCCTTAATTGAAGTGAGACTCAGTTCCAAAGGCGCACGGTGACCTTATTGCTCGTCGATCGAACTCAAAGATCACTTTCCGCAATGCGGACAGACGCGCGCCGAAGCGTCCGCGTCCATTACGGCGCTAGTCAGAATTGCGGTCGGAAGCGCAAATATGCCAATTCCAAAAACTGCCGTCAGTCCTGCGCAAATTTTTCCCGCAACGGTGACTGGGAAGATGTCTCCGTACCCCACCGTCGTGAGCGTCACCACCGACCACCACAAAGTCGCTGGGATGCTTGAGAAAACAGCTGGCTGCGCTTCGTGTTCACAAAAGTAGAGTAATGCTGCTGAAGAAAAAAGCGCAAAGACCATCAAGATGCCGGAAACAATGAGAAGGTTGAGCCTTGCCCGTACGCTAGCCCTGAGCTTTTCGTAGGTATGCGCGAGGCTATCCAGATGGAGGACCCTAAACAACCTGAGTAGTCTCGCCAAGCGCAGAAACCTCAGATCAACAGGCGCAAAGTAGGTGGCGATCACGACAAGGTCAAGTAGCGCGACTGGTGATAGCGCCCAGCGTATGCGACCTCTGACTGGATTGGAGTATGCGGCCTGCTCGACGCAACACCAGATTCTCGCGAGGTACTCAATCAGAAAGATCAGTGTTGACGTCACTTCAAAAACTTTGAAGTAGATTTCGTTACCGAGGTAGATGGAGTCGACAGTTTCGAGCGCCACCGCAATCGCATTGCTCAGGATGAGCAACGCCAGAAATCGATTAATCCGGCGTGATGCGACTCTTCTGGCGGTCGGGTTATGAAGCAGTAAGTGCGCTCTATGTCGTAGGGAAAGCGTCTGCGTCATTTTGGCTCCTCAATTGTTTCTTGGCGTTGCCAGCACTCCGCTCACTGCGGCAGCGGTGCACCATTGCCTTGCTTCGATCAAGTCAAGATTAAGCGATGCAAATGAGACTTCTAAAAGGGATCGCGGCAGTGCCCAATCCCATTTTTCACGTTCTAAGTTCTTTGCGTTCTGTAGCAATTCATTGATCGTTGGCGGCTCATCCGCAGCGATGTCGGCAATAGCGCGTTCGACTCGGTCGACGGTATCAATGCTAGCGGCAATTTCGAGCCCAGGCCCCGCTGCTACTGCGGTAAGTCCGAAACGGCTGAGTAGGCATCCGAGCGCTTCGTTGCTCGAATCCCCAAGCCAAGTGACTAAAGTGCAATAAGGTCCCTGCTCCAAAATCGTCCGGCGATCTAGATCTAATCTCTTGTAGGCGTCTCGGCCTTCGTTGAGAAATCTGCTGGCTGTTTCGTCCAAATAGGCGGGCGAGCCGTGACCACTGAGCAGGTCACGCATTCGCTGCCTCACTTTTGTATGAGTGCGGCCGGAACCTCCGGAAAATTGCGGTGGCGTTCCGCCTCGCGCGCGTACGACATAAATCGTTTTTTCTTTTTCTTGGATCTCTTCAACACGCCATGTGCGACCACCAAACAGGATTCGTTGCCCGACTGTGAGCATTTGCGAAATCGGCAGTGTGCCTAAAGGGCGGCCACCTGCGATTAGCCTGAATTCTTCGTCGGTCGCAAATGCCGCGTAAAACGTGTAGTGATTTACGAATTTCTCGCCAACTCGCCCGTGAAGTAGCAGTCCAGACGAATCTTGCGTCAGGATCTCGATCTCTCCTAGGTGGGTCAGCAGTTCCTTAAACTGGGAAGTTGAAATTGCCCCGAATGGGCCGAGTTTCCCGCAGAGTTGGCTAAATGCTTCGTGCGCCGTAACGCCACCGCGCTGCGCAATCAACGATAGCAGCTGCTGAATCAACGTTGAGAAGTGTGCCCCGTTAGGCGTCGGTGGTTCAAACCAGCCGTCGAGCAATAAGCTAATCATCGCAATTTGTTCGATCGTCCCTAGCCTTAGCTGAGTTGCGAGCGATGCGTTTATGCCAACTTCGGTTTCCAATGCGTACCCGCGGAGGATTGCCGACTCGCCTTTCCTTCTGCCTGAGCGGCCCAGCCTCTGTCGTAAACTTGCCACCGATGGCGGCGCCCCAATTTGCACGACGCTTTTCACTGCGCCGATGTCAATGCCCAACTCCAGGGTATTCGTGCATATAGCGGTCGCTGGCCGCTCCTTCTGTTTTAGCGCGAATTCGGTTTCGAAACGGATTTCTTTCGATAGACTTCCATGGTGTGGCCAAAACTCGTTTGGCACCCCGGCTTCAGCACATAGCTTGTTCAGCAGATGCGTGTACCGCTCAACCTCACGACGGCTGTTAGGAAAAACGAGATTGTTCGAGCCACGCAACGTCCGAAAGAGGTGCGCGGCAATTCGGGTTGGTGATTGTTCGTCTGACGCCTCGTCGTCCTCCGCCTGAGGGCCGCTAGCGGCGGGGGTCGTCTTAAGAACTAGCGGCTCCTCAAACCCCTTCAGCAAAATCTTTAACTCACCGTTAGACCTGCCCGAATCGATGATCGACACGGCGGCACCGCGGCTAGGACGAAGAAATTCGGCGGCGAGAGACATGTCTCCCAACGTGGCTGATAATCCAATTCGCGGGATAGCTCGATTACATGCCATCTCAGCGCGGTGTAGGAGCGATTGCATTTGCTTTCCACGCTCACTACCGATAAACGCGTGCAATTCGTCGACAACAAACATTGCCGCGCCGCCGAACAACGCGGTTACGGAAGAACCGCGGTTGCAAAACAGCGCTTCGAGCGATTCCGGCGTGATCAGCAACACACCTGATGGCGATTTCAGGAAACGGCTTTTTACGCTTGCGGAGATGTCACCATGCCAAGGCCACACAGGCACTTCAAGTTCGCCGCACAGGATATCGAGACGTCCGAACTGATCGTTGATCAGCGCTTTTAGCGGGCTGATGTAAATGATGAGGTTCCTAGTCGCGTCTTCTTTTAGGATATGGGTGAGGGCAGGCAGGAAAGCCGCCTCAGTTTTCCCTGATGCGGTGGCGGCGGCGATGATGACATCTCTGTCCGCATTGACGATGAGAGGGATTGCGCGCTCTTGCGCATCGCGAAGCTCATCCCAGCCCTGCGACCATATGAAACGTTGAATTCGTTCGTCGAGCAGAAAGAACGAACTTGAGTCAGTCATCTTAACTAGAGCTTGAACGAAGCGAGGTCATCTTCCTCGACCGCTGCGTCAGCGGAGCCGCCGTGATCCGCACTCACCTCAATTTGGCCAAGGAGCTCTTGCCAGTTTGTTGCGGGATTCTGTTCCACAACAGCCAAAAGATTAATGTATGCCGTGATCGTCGTTCTTGGGGTGCGGAAGTAAGTTTCCCCGATTCGCTTTGAACAGTGCTCCATGAAGCTGAAAATTCCGTCATCCGCCATCAGGTATTTTTGCGCATCACCGCTCGCATAAACATGTCGGATTTTCTGAAGCAATACGTAGAAATCCTCTGGCGATAGGCTAGAGAGTCGGACCACAGGACCGGTGTAGTCAACAAGCCCATTGGTCGCGAAGGTATTTTGTGCGAGTCGACTTTGCAGTGCAGGGTAGCTGTATAGACCGCGACGCGTGTCGAGCAAGAATTCAGGCGTGCCACCAAGGATGATTCCGAGCCCAGCAGCGGAGCCCTGAAGCGAATCATTGAGGATTCGAAGAATCTGTTCGTAGTTGGCATTTCGCGCTTGGACATTAGCCAGCTTATAAAGGTTGACCAACTCATCTAACGAAATCAGCAGCCCCGAGTAGCCCGCCAGTCGAACAAAGCGCGCCATCAGTTTGAGTTGGTCATAAACTGCCGCATCATCGACAATCGATCGGACACCCAATGCATTCTTGGCGTCAGTCTTAGTCGAAAATTCGCCGCGCAGCCACCGTATAGCATCCGCCTTTAGCTGTTCATTACCCTGCTCGTGTCCCCGACAATATGCGGCGATCACGTCAGCGAAGTCGTATCCATTCACCAGCTCTGTGAGTTGAGCCAGCTTGGTACGCAGGACGGCTTCAGTGGATTGCCCGGTGCTTTTACCTTCTGCGACGGCGGTGCCGATGAATTTCTCAACAATGCCGCTAAGAGCGCCGCCTTCGGGTTTCGATCGGGTCGCAATATTGCGCATCAGCTCCGCGTACAAAGATCGCGCTTGTCCGCCGCTTGCATGCAATCGGCGGTCTGGATTCAAGTCGGCAGTGGCGACGACAAGCTTTCGTTCTAGCGCAATTGACCTAATTAAGTTCAAAAAGAACGTCTTGCCGGCACCATACTCACCGATGATGAATCGAAATGATGAGCCGCCGTCTGCAACCCGATCAATATCCGTTAAAAGGGTCTCAACTTCGCGAGTTCGCCCCACTTGGATCAGGTGTTGTCCTGCGCGAGGCACAACCCCTGCGCGGAGGGACTGAATGACAGCGTCGCGATCTTTAGGACGGATTGGTTGAGGTGTCATCTTTTAGTTTCTCCAGGAGCTCTGGGTTAATTGTCACGGGGTCTTCACCTTCTACAAACGCCACGTCAAACTCACCAAAGGCCGCGTCGTTAAGATGTTCCAGCGCACCGTCTAGCATCAGACCGAGGTCCAGCGAAAGATCCATCAGCTCTGACCGGGTCCACTCTGGGCGCGCCAGAAGCGCGCTTGCAAAGATACTGTGGTTCTCGTCGAGTCCCAGCATGATCTTGGATTGCGGGGGCGAGTCATCTTGAGGCGGATCGACCTCGGCGACATTCGTTGGGGTTTCTTCTTCCCGAAAAATTTCAGAAAGCATTGCGGAAACCTTTTCGCTGTCCTTCTGAAGCGCGGCAATCTTCGACTTATCCAGCGTGAAGCCTGCGCTCAGGTCAACTTTCTTGGTTGCTGCCGTGGCCTCGCTACCAGATGCGATGGCATGGACATCACTGAAGACTTGCTTTGCATCGACGCCGAGTGCCTTATAGACCTTCTCCAACATTTTGACTTCTTGGGGAGTTACCACACCGTCTGCCTGCGCAACCGCCGCCATGAAAGCGGCGATGGTGGTCCTAGCAGTCGGCGCCAATGTAGACAGCTTTGATTTCAAGGAAGTCAGTGATACCGGCACTTTGGACAAAAGCCGCAGGTGCGCGAGCAGGCGACGTTGGTGGTTTGGGCTCAAATGTGACCACGATTGAACCTGTTTGCCGAGGTGCACCAGTTCGGCAGCTTCGAACTCGCCATCAGAAGTCGCTACCGCAGCAGCAAGTTGAATTGTCAACTGCGCGGCTTGGTATTCCGCAGACGGGCGTACCGTTGTTGGCTCTGGCTCGATCGAAAATAGAACAACGGGCTCGTCTGGTTTTGGTGTCTTTGCGCCGCTGAGTACGTCAGGCTCGAAGCCAATGTTGATGGAATGTAGGGCGCGTGCAAGTCCCGTTGTCTTATCGCGCGAGAGCGTGCTTGTCGCCTCAAGCATATCTAGCAATTCGCTGAATGCGATCGTCACCATGCCTGCGCCCATTCGCTGCCGCAGCTGCTCCACTCTGGCCTGCGCCCGCGGTGGCCAAAGCGTCGCTGGCAATAGCAGGAGTCCCTCCAGCGCGTTTGTGGCGTCAGGATTTCGCGCTGCAAAGCGGCTAAACGCTTCTAGCTGCTTTGTCGCTTCTTCAGCTAGGGGAAGAAGTCGCTTGATCGGTGCAGACAATACCGTGACATCAGGAAGATCACTGAAGGAAGACGAGATGACATGCGGTCGCCTGAATCCACTCGACGCGGCATTGTAAGTAAGTCTTAGTTTTGTTCGATTCGGCTGAATTTTGATGCCAGCCCCAAACTCGGCCTCATATAGGTTCGAAAACAAACGATCAAACTGCTCCGCGCATCGAGTTGCTGGCGTGCGAAGACTCACCGTCGCCGAATGGCGCAGCCAGGCTAATGCCAACTGCGCGGGGATTGCTACGCCGTCTTGTACGGCTTGCCCTAACGCCACGCGGACGTACGACGGAACATCTCCTTCCTGTGGGAGAAGCGGCAACGGCGACTGATAAAACTTCCCGCTAGTGCAGAGCAGGCGAACAACATTTGCGAGTGCGTTCCCATAGCGTGCAAACGAGCCGGAGGTTTTCCCGTACACCTGCAGTAGGTCTTCAAGCTCGTTCAGTATGATTTGCAGTTCTGGCTTCGCGTCATCGACTTGCGCCAAGTCGACCAATATCCTTCGCTCCAAGCCGTAGAAGAACAGAAACACGTATCCGAGGTCAGCGTCAGATGCGCGGCGGCCAGAAGCGAGCCAATTCAAGTATGCGCGTCGCGCGGCAGGGCTAATGCTGGAATAGGCCGGCCAATAATTCGTATGGCGTTCTCGATAATCACCTTCGCGCGCCACTTGTAGCGACGGGTTGATCAGGCACGGATCGACATCGGTGAAACCATTGGTTGCCGGAAGAGCTGAACCAATATAGATCATCCCGCCGGGCAAATCTGTGCGCGCGACTGTGAATGCGTTGCCGGCCGGGATCCACTTTGCATCCGAAGGCTGGAATGATGGTTGCGGAATTCGATATCCGGAGCTCACGCTTGAGCGATCAACTACCTCAACGCGCAGCCCGAATTCAGTCGATTGCATATCTCGATAACCGAGCGATTCGCGGCGTTGTTGCTCAGGCGGCGTTACTTGCGGTGCAGACGATTTGGCTGTGACGGCGCGGTAGATGATGATGGCTACGACAACCACCACGCACGCGATGATCGCTTCTTTTGGGATCGATGCTATCGCAGCCAGCACGATAGCTATTACGCCGAAAACAACACCTCCTGAACCACTTTTTTTGGCCATTTGCGATTTACCCGGGCGTTCTGACGAAAGTTAATCTGTGGGCCAATTTTGGCTTACAGTCCGCACAAAGTCACGCGCTGGAAGTTGAGTCTTGTCCAGTAGCCATTCTGTTCTGGCCAACACCAAAGTGACCCAAGGGGGTTCGGCGGAATACTTGGACGGGTTAATATTTGTAAGAGCAATCGTCGATGTACCCCATAAGTTTTTCAAGCAAGTTGTGCATTAGTCCAAAAGGTGTTGGGGACTGGTTCTGTCGCCACAAATTGAGTTGGATGCTTGGTAGCTGCGTGAGGCTTAAGCAATGCTAAAAAAGAACACCCTCAACTACGAAATCGTCAAATCGCTCTTTCATCTGAACGCAGATGGGGAGGATGGCGGCTGCGATTTCAGGGTCAATGGCGGCGACATCACAGTTGCAGCTGAAATACCTACGTCAATCATGCACCGCCTTTTTCGGTTGGGCCAAGCGTAAGGCAGTAAACAATTTCCGCATTTCGAACCGGATGTACTCGTGGTTGTCGGTGCGGTCGAGCTTCCTCAGTTTGTGCGCGATCTCAAGCGCCTTTTGGCGCTGGTAATTGCTTTGGCAAAGGCGCCTAACAATGCACTCGAAAACTGACGCAATAGCCGTTTTGGGTGATCCGCTCGTTTGAGTGAAGTTCAAGAATTTGCTGGTAGATTGGCAATGGTGTTTTCGGCCAATAGCGGCTGTTCCCGAGGGCAACCTGATTCCATACCTTAATCCATTGAATTCGATGAAAAACAATGTGACTGCGACCCTGAGTGTTTCGAATAAGTTGTGCGCCAGCCCAAAAAGTTGCGGAAACTGGGTGCTGCGCCATAAATTGAGTTAAGCCCCCATCCAACACCGTCGCAAGCTCAAAAGGGGTAGTAAATGTCTCCTAAACAAGTCGTCCAAGACTGGGTCCATCGCTTTAATAAGGGTGACGTTGACGGTCTTGCGTCCCTGTACGCCGCCGACGCGATCAACCACCAGGTTGTTATGGCGCCTCTAATAGGTCGCGCCGCCATTCGACACATGTTCGAGGTCGAGTTCGGCCGAGCCACCATGACCTGCATCGTTGAGAACGTTTTTGAGGACGGAGAGTGGGCCATCCTTGAATGGCGCGATCCAATCGGTCTGCGTGGATGCGGCTTCTTCCATGTGCGCGATGATCAGATCATTTTTCAACGAGGCTACTTTGATCAGCTCTCATTCTTTCGTTTGCAGGGCATCGCATTGCCAGAGAGCTATCTTGGGGCATAACAGTTCATTCAAGACGAGCCCGCCTCGCGGGCCGATTTGATTAAGGCGGTAAAGCAGTGAACCTCAATCAAGTCACTGTCCCCAGCCTGAATGTCGCCGCCTCGGTCGACTTCTACTGCCGTTTAGGCTTGAAGCTGATCGTCAGTTCACCTCACTACGCTCGCTTCCAATGTCCGAGTGGCGATTCGTCGTTCTCGGTCCACCTGGTCAACGAACTTCCCCACCAGTCTCTAACCGTCGTTTACTTCGAGACCAAAGCACTCGATGAACGAGTCAAGCAACTTCAGCGCGAAGGATTTGTATTCGCGCAGGAGCCTCAAGACGAATCGTGGCTATGGCGAGAAGCAAGAACTCCCGACCCGTCAGGCAATGTCATTTGCTTGTACTGGGCCGGAACGAATCGCTTGAACCCACCGTGGCGCATTCCTCCGAGCGCATGATGCAGTTCAAGCATTTGCTGGTAGATTGCAATGATGATTGCGGCCAGAAGATTCTATGGTTTATGTCAACGCATTTTTGAACCGCGTTGGCTCGAATTCACGGTTGTGGGTATACATTGACCAGGCCACGCGAGCTAGGCGTCGTGCGATCACAACGAGCGACGCGGTGCTCGAGAGTCCCTTCCCCCTGTAATGCTCGTAGATTGGCTTCCAGGTCTTGGTCTTCTTCGCTGACATGGCAGCGACGTACAGTAGTCGGCGTAGCTCTGAGGGCCCGCGTTTGGATAGGCGCCTCTTGCCGCGGTGGCGTCCTGATTCATCCGGCCGAGGATCCAGTCCGGTAAAGGCAACGAAGGCGTCAGCACTCTTGAGCGGCAAGCGTTCTAAGGCGTTTACCAGTGACGGTGCAACCACCTTACCCACGCCATCGAGTGTGAGCATATGCTGGACATGCTCTTTGCGCTTCGGATCTTTATCGGTCAGTTCTTTGACCCTAGCGTCGATGCGCGCAAGCACTTCGTCGAACCGCTTACGCATCGACTTGAGGTCGGCATTAAACCCGTCTACCCCCGTAAGCGTCTGGCCCAGCGACTGGCGGAGTGAGCTTAGTTTGGCGCGGCGATTGAGCAGTTGACTGATCTCCCTTTGTTCGGGCGTAGGAGGCACCCAGACATGCAGCTTCTCGTGTTCGCGCGAGATCATGCGCGCCAGCATCTCGGAATCCACGCGGTCAGTCTTGCCGCGTAATCCGATTGCCTTGGCGTAGTTTCGGGCGTCTTTAGGGTTAAGCGCGTAGACGACGAAGCCTAGCTTGTGAGCCAAGGTCGCTAGGAGCTCGTGGTAGATCCCGGTGGACTCCAGGCCGATACGACTGCCGGCTGGCAGGTTCTTTAGGAAGGCAGATAGTGCAGCTTGCTGGTTCTTGACGCCACGTACGGTGAAGCTGGCGTCGGCGCAGGCAAAGACAACTTCATCTTTGGCGACATCTGCGCCAATATGGCGGACAACGGATGACGTTTGCATGATGTAGCTCCCATGATTAATATCAAAGTTGCTGGGGTGGAACACACCTGCGTTAGCTTGCGGACAATTCGGCGGTCGTGGCCGCTAGATTCCTCATCGACGCTGGGTGGTGTGGGTGGGGGAATACTTTTGGAGTCTGTCTCTCGGTAAGGAGAGCAGATGCGGTCATTGGCCCCTCCACCCCGGCTTCTCTAATGTTACAGAAGAAAACCGTTAACACCAGTGCAACCATACAAGCTGTCATTCCCGACGGCCGCCTGATTAGTGCCGTTGCGAGTTGAATACTGAGGTTTTTGCCGAACTACGCGTAGAAACTGACGTAGTGGACGAGCGTTCGTAGTCCTGATTCAGAAGATCTTCTGTCCATAAAATCCTGCGAAGTCCACGCTGACCCCAAGTGTTATGCTGAAAATTGGCGTCGATCGCTGAGGGCGGCGTTTGATGTTCGTTAGCGAAATCTGCAAAGGAAACGGATAGACGCCTGTGGACATGTTCGCCGGCACCTTAATCGATAACTAAGTTCGTAGTTTGACCGAAATGCCTGACGCGACGATACAGAGCCGCGTATGGTCGCGCGGGAAGCAGCAGATGGCGGGTGCAAGAATGATGAGCAGCGGAAAATGTCACATCCGCAACATATGAAGCATGCTCAATTACCTGTCACAAAGCGCCGGCTAACTACGCTTGCGAGAAGACCAATGAATGTGAACGATCTGCCATTGACCGTTCTCCCGCTTGAGCACATAGGTCGATAAGTTCGCCCCTTTAACGGGTTTGTCCTTGTAAATACCATCGGTTGTCGATTCGGCCATTACAACAGCCATGTTTCCGTCCAAACGGATGTCCTGCGCAGTTGTTTTTGATGTTACGACAGCGGCAAATGCAGCGTCAGCTTTGAAATGATGAGACAGATATTCCGCGCGCGATGATTCACGATGGCCCTGTTCAAATATCTGCACGTTCGCCGCCACAACTTGCTCAACAAGTTTGCTATCCGCGTTTTTAATCGCTGTATGAAACTGTTCAACGACCGCTGAAACCTCAGTTTCGGCTTTGTTAAGCGGTTGTGTCGTCGTGACTGCCTTCTTATCGACGGTTGGTTTTTCGTGCGCGTGCGCAAGTGCTGCAATACCAACACAGAGCCAGCTTGCTAGAGCAAACGGCAAAGCCGTCTTTATGCTCATTTAGCCACCTCAATACTGGTAACGGCATAACCGCTCTTGGTTTGTTCGGCACTGAACTTGACCTTGTCACCAGCCTTCAAGTTTTCGATCAACTTCACATCTTTGACTTGAAACACCATCGTCATTGGTGTCATATCCAAGCTTTTGATCTCACCGTGTTTGAGGGTGATTTTTTTTGCGTCCATGTCGACCTTTTTGACTTCGGCTGCAACCATTTCTGGTTTGGCTGTTGCGGACTTCTCCTCGGCTTTCGCAGCGGTACCAGGTGATGAGCCGTGATTGTGGTGTGCTTGTGCCGATACCAAAGTGATGACGCTTGAAAATACGGCGGCGACAAGTCTAGATTGTGTTTGCATGTTCATGTTGTTTCCTTTGGGCAAGTGAATTTAATTCAAAAAATGTTCGTGATGTGATCTATGGTTTCGCGGCAACAACTATTTTGCCCTTCATCCCGGCTTCAAAGTGGCCGGCAATCAGACAGGCAAATTCGAATGCCCCCGGATTTGAGAAATGCCAAACCAAATCGACTTTTTTGCCGGTGGCAACGTGCGCCATGTAGGGTTCATCGTGTTCCATGTTGGGGTGTTTTTTCATTTGCTCGGCGTGTTTCGCGAGTTCCTCTTTCGTTCCGATCACCATCTCATGCATGAGCTTGCCGCGATTGTTGACCACAAAGCGAATCGTCTCACCTTGTTTAACGTTGATCGCGTCTGGCGTGAAACGCATGTTATCGGTCATGCTGATGTTGATCGTTCGCGTAACTTTTTTGGGGTCACCCTGTCGGCCCCATGGATGGACTTCGGTTGAGATGGGTTGATTTGTTTTGGTATGCGCTTTGTCGCCATGCGCGATGGCGTGTGGCGCGGCTAGCGCGAGCACCCCGATGGCGAAGGTAATGCCTGCGGCGGCCGGGAAGACGGTCTTAATTAATCGTTGCATAGGATTTCCTTCAATTGAATTAGTGTTTATGGCCGTTTTGACCTGGCTTACGAACCGTGACTGTCATTTCGCGGATTTCCTTGACCTTGCCGGTCGCCGGATCAATATCGCCGCCGCGTGAGGTAGGGGCCGTGATTGGGTTCATGGATTCGCCGTTCCATTCATAGGCGACACTATTTTTGGGGAAGGTGTAATCACCCGGATCCTTGTAGTCGTTTTTCGCCTGGTCCTTACGGACTTTGACGGTGGTAAACATACCGCCCATTTCAATTGGCCCAAATTGCCCGGTTCCCGTCATCATCGGTAGTGTGTTGTCCGGCAGCGGCATTTCCATTTCGCCCATATCGGCCATGCCACGCTCGCCCATCACCATATATTCGGGGATCAACTTGGTGATTTTGCTGACCACTTCACGGTGATCGACGCCGATCATGGTCGGCACATCGTGGCCCATTGCGTTCATGGTGTGATGGGATTTATGGCAGTGAAATGCCCAATCCCCCGGCTCAGTGGCGACAAACTCAAAGGCGCGCATTTGACCGACTGCAATATCAGTGGTGACCTCAGGCCAGCGGGCACTCGGTGGCACGATCCCGCCGTCGGTTTGGGTGACAACAAATTCGTGCCCGTGCAAATGAATCGGGTGATTGGTCATCGTCAAGTTGCCAACCCGAACACGCACGCGGTCACCTTGGCGGCATACCAGCGGGTCAATGCCGGGGAAGGCGCGCGAGTTCCATGTCCACAGATTGAAGTCGAGCATGGTATTGACTTTTGGTACGGCGCTACCTGGCTCAATGTCATAGGCGTTGAGTAAAAAGCAGAAGTCGCGATCACAGTCTTGATAGCCGGGCAGTGTCTTCGGGTTTTTGGGGTGTGTGATCCATAGTCCCATCATGCCCATCGCCATCTGTGTCATTTCATCGGCATGCGGGTGGTACATAAACGTACCTGGTCGACGCGCCTCAAATTCGTATACGTAAGTTTTACCGGGGTTAATCTGCGGTTGATTTAATCCACCAACACCATCCATGCCGTTCGGCAGGCGCTGGCCGTGCCAATGGATGGTGGTGTGTTCAGGCAGCTTGTTGGTAACAAACAAGCGAACCTTGTCCCCCTCCACGACTTCGATCGTCGGTCCGGGAGACTGGCCGTTGTAACCCCACAGGCGTGCCTTCATGCCGGGCGCAATTTCCCGGATGACCGGCTCCGCCACCAGATGAAACTCCTTCCAGCCATTTTTCATGCGAAACGGCAGGGTCCAGCCATTCAACGTCACCACCGGGTTGTAGGGACGTCCGGCACTTGGAAATACTGGAGGTGCCATATTGGCGCTTACTTGTTGAGCAGCTTCCGGCACCGCACCCATTGCGGCTTTGCTGACAACGGCGGCACTTGCGAGGACGCCGGCACCAGATAAAAACTGTCTTCGATTGGTCATTTTTTTCTTTCGGAAAATGTTGTCTATGCAGCCGATCAGTGACCGGCGCCGGCATCGTTTATTGGCGTGGCCGCGCCCGACATCATGCTCATCCCCATTGGCTTGCCAAGCATGGCGGCCTGCAGGGCGGCGTCGGCCAGCCAGAAATCGCGCTCGGCATCAATTGCCTGAATGACGCTGCCAATTTGGGCGCGGGTATCTGCGAGCAAATCAAAAACGCCGAGCAGCATGCCGTTGTACTTCAGCAACACTTCCTCGGCAATTGCCTTCCGAAGCGGTACGATTTCGTTGCGATGATGCAATGACAAATCGTAAGCCGTTCGCCAGGCGGCGTACTGCTCACGTATTCCCGATTCGGCATCGATGCCGGTTTGAATGACCCGTTGCGTCGCCGCCATGTATTGTGCGTGTGCCGCACCACGGGTGGCGTCACCCCAGTCAAACACCGGTAGCGTGAGCTCCAATTCGTAGCCGCGTTGTGGCGGCTTGCCGGTTTCACTATTGCGCACGCCCGCTAGATGAAAGGCGTTTACATAACTGGTTGCCTTGGTGAAGCCGTTCTTTGACGCCAGCATGCCAAGCTCCGCCGCCGCCATTTGCACATCGAGGCGTTGGCCGATGGCGCTTTGTGCGACGACACTTTCCAGTTTTGGCTGCGTTGGAAGATCGGGCAAGCGGGCTGGCAACTTTAGCTTCTCTGCCAGCGCTGAATCGAGACCTAGTGTCCGGATCAGCGCCTCGCGGCTGGCAATGGCGGCTTGTTTTGATTTTGCCAGTTGGGTAACGGCGTCGGCATAAAACACTTGCTGGCGGGCACGCTGCAGTTTGCTGAAATTGCCCACTTGATACATGCGTTTGGCCAGCTCGGCGCTCGCCTCGGCGGCTTCCATCACCTGTTCTGAATAGGTCAGTGACTGTTGCGTGGCTACGGCATTCACCCAGGCGCGGCGGGTGTTGGTGGCGGTTTCCACCACGCTTGCCGCACCGCGTAGCTGCGCCTGTGTCTGCAAGGATGCTGCGGCCTCGCGGCGCGACGGCAGGTAAATCAGTTCAAGCAGCGATACCGACAACATTCGGCCGATATCAAGGTCAACGCCGCCGGACTCGCGCCGCACCAACCGTTCAAAGGTAAAAATCGGATTCGACAGCCGCGCCGATTGGGTGGCGGCCGCCGATGCCGCGGCGGCATCGGCCATCATCATTTGCAAGGCCGGGCTAAGGGCAAGCGACAATCGCACTGCGTCATCGGCGGTAAGCGGTTGTTCGAGCAGTCGCGCTGCCAGTTCGCGTGCGGCCGCACGATCCCCGTTGTTTTTATGCCATGTCGCTGCGGCACCGATATTTTTCTTGGCGTAGTTGTCGACAAAGGCACCGTTTTGTTCGATGGCGGTTGCGGCGCATCCGCTGATGCCGATCGCCAACATGCACAAAATTACTGCGCGTAGTTGTTTCATTTCGCGGATCCCGGCGTCGTCTGCGGAATTGGTTTAACCGGCTGCGCTTGTTTTGCAGCGGCCGCCGCTTCCCGTGCATAGGCGCGCCAACCGCCAATGTGTTGGACGGTTTGGTTTGCGCTGCGCCAATCTAGCAACGGGGTGTCGGTATTGAACCTCTGGTAGCGGTCAAAAATCGACGGCTGTTGGGGGGTGGGCGCAGGTTTTAAGGTTGCAGGCGTTGGCGGTGTAGCGGTAGCAGGCACCGCAACGGTGGCGGCTCGGTGATCGTGATGAGCGGCCTGCTGTGCGTTGGTCGCTGACGCAACAGTGAGCGACATCGCCAATAGGCTGAGGGTGGCTAGTCGGCGTTGGGCAGTAAAAGCAAATCGGAATGGGTGCATGATGTTCTCCAGCAATGGTGAAAAAATCACCGGGAGAAAACATCGATCCTCGCGGCATCACGCCGCTGAAAATGCCTGTTATCGGGGTCCCGGCGGCTTAGGCGCGGGAGAGCGACGGCGGTCGCTGCGGCAGTTCGGCAATAAAACTGGTGAAGGAAACGCTGTCGATCGATTTCGGCGAGTGGTGACGCGTGTTCAGCGGCATGGTTGGCACCGTTGGCGGCACAATTGCGCCGGCGATGTGGCAAAGCACACAATGCGAGCAGGACTTGCCGTCGGCATCGGGACTGGATGAATCTGAAGCGTGGCATGGCAGACCGGCCACGTCGGAATCCGACGCGGATGCGGCCAATATCGATTGGTCTGACGTCGCCGTGGCAACAGCCGAGATGGGCATGATCGACGCAAGCGCGCCGGCAACCGGCAGCCAGACGATCATCCAGACCACAATCAGTTTAATCAAGTAATGCCTACTCATACCCTTAGGATAACAGAACAACCGCTTGGTTCAATTCGGCACAGACCACAACAGGTATCGCGCGACCAACGGCAACAGCGCTTTTGCGTTGCTTCACGACATGTTCCCTCAAATTGAGTGTTAGTTTTGATGTGAGACGGATTTAATCTGGGTAATGATTGGATTGGCACGGTGTTGCAATATTCAAGCCGCAATTACCCCGCCACCGGCGCTGAATTACCCGCCAATACGTCGTGTCCAAGCCATTAGATCCACGACGTCGGAAGGCGGCGGTACTAATTTCGTTTGCGTGACTGAGCGGTTAGTCTTCGGTTTCAACTTGCCAATACCAGTCTTGACGACATCGGGCGCCTGCTTACTCTCTGCCGCCAGTTTGTCGATGATCGCGCAGTGGGGATCATCATCACCGTGGCAAGAGGAAACTAAGGCCTGAAGCCCGGCTTTCATCGCCAGTAGCTCTTGGAGTTTTTCCTCAATATCCGCCAAGTGCTTTTCCGCGAGCGCCTTTACATCGCGGCTTGTCCGATCAGCGCTCCCCCACATCTTGATCAAGTCCGCTATGTGGGCCATCGAGAACCCAAGTCGCCTCGATTGTCGAATGAATCGGAGAACTGACAAATCCAAGTCGTTGTATTGGCGATATCCGGACGTCGTCCGATTCGCTTCTGGCATCAGACCGATCTGCTCGTAGTGTCGAATCATTTTCGTCGAGACGCCTGCCACTTTCGCCGCTTCGCCGATATTCAGAGACATTTTCATAGGTCGCCCAAAATAGTAAAACAACATTGATATCGCCATTCTTAACCTTGACACGGTGGGAGAGTCAAGCCCCTGCCCGCCTACGCCTCCTGAGCGGCCTGTGCTGGTGGGTAACCCGCTTCAGCAAGTGTGGCAGCCAGCGATTCTTTTGTTTCGCCAGATTGGATCCGCACGCGTTGCATACCAAGATCGATCTCCACACGAGCGGAAGGGTCGAGCTCTTTCAGCGCGCGCGTCACGCGGCTCACACAGTGACCGCAGGTCATATTCGGCACGGTAAATTCAATCATTTTTCAATCCTTTAGAGTTAACGGAAACAAGAGTCTCAGCCTTCCCACGGTGGCAAAGTCAAGCCGCCGATCGGGGCATAAATTGACTTGACCTTGACACAACGTCAAGCTCGAAATTGACCGCCTCACCATCAACAACGAGGCAAAAAAATGTATCAATCGGCTAGGCTATCTACAAGCGGCAGCAACACAATCCAGGGGCATTCATCGTTCGGCGTGATTAAGGCGGCTCCGCGCAACGCGGACGTGATCGTCAAGTCGTTTCCACGCGCTTTGCAGACGTGGCAGCTCGAAATCGAAGGGATGACGTGCGCATCTTGCGTCAACCGCGTTGAGAAGGCGCTCAGTAATGTTCCGAGCGTCGTCACCGCAGAAGTCAACCTTGCCACTGAGTTGGCGCGGGTTGAGGCACACGAGGACACAAACACCGACGCCTTGCTGCAGGCAGTCGAGCGCGCCGGCTACCACGCAAGACTCATCACCGAAGCACAACTCACAACTGGCCCGCAAGCGGTTAAGCCGATCCAGTGGTGGCCGGTAGCGATCGCGACCGCGCTTACGATCCCGTTGATGCTTCCGATGTTGGCCGAGGCGATGGGAATCGTCGTTGAAATCAGCGGCTGGTGGCAGTTAGCACTCGCGACGCCGGTCCAATTTTGGCTGGGCGCGCGTTTCTATCGCGCCGCTTGGAAGGCGATCCGCGCGGGTGCTGGAAATATGGACCTACTGGTCGCGATTGGGACTTCCGCCGGTTACGGCCTGTCCGTTTATTTACTCGTGGCACATTCTGCGCACGGCACGCCGCACTTGTACTTTGAAGCCTCTTCGGCGGTGATTACCCTTGTATTGCTTGGGAAGTGGCTTGAGGCGCGCGCGAAGAAACAAACTGCCGGTGCCATCCGCGCGTTGTACGAACTGCGTCCTGAATTCGCTCGCGTCCGCGAGGGCGCAGTCCACCGCGATGTTCCGATCGATAGCATCAAAGTCAATGATCTTGTCGTGGTTCGCCCTGGCGAAAAAATTGCGGTAGACGGGGAAATCATTGAAGGACATAGCGCTGTCGATGAGTCACTTCTTACCGGGGAAAGCCTGCCAATTGAAAAGTCAGTCGGCGACAGCGTAGTAGGCGGCGCCATCAACGCTGAGGGCGTCCTAGTCGTGCGAACAACTAGCGTCAACAGCGAATCAAAACTTGCGCGAGTGATCCGCGCGGTCGAGTCTGCACAAGCCAAGAAAGCGCCAATTCAGAAAATTGTCGACCGCGTCAGCGCCATTTTTGTGCCAATCGTCTTAGTCATCGCATCACTCACGTTGCTCGCTTGGGGATTCTCAACGGGTAACTGGGAGCAGGCGATTATTAATGCCGTTGCGGTGTTGGTTATTGCTTGTCCGTGTGCGTTGGGGCTCGCGACGCCGACCGCCCTCATGGCGGGCACGGGTGTGGCAGCACAACGCGGTATTTTGATTAAAGATGCCGAAGCGCTAGAAGTTGCACATCGCATCCAAACGGTGGCGTTTGACAAAACAGGAACGTTGACGGAAGGACGTCCAACATTAATCAACACCTTTTCCCCGAAAGTCGCAGCCACTGAGCTCTATGCTTTAGCGCGCGCCTTGCAATCGGGCAGCGAGCATCCACTGGCTAAGGCTGTCATCGCCGCTGCCGACGAAGTTGGAGCTGAATCAAGACTCTCCACACAAACTTCCGCGGTTCCTGGACGCGGTGTATCCGGTACGGTTGACGGTAGGCAGCTCCGGTTCGGGAGTACGAGGTATATGCGCGAGCTCGGAGTGGTGCTGTCGGCCGCCGATAACTTCGCAGCTGCAGCGAACAAAAAGGGCGGCACCGTCTCATGGCTCGCTGACGTCACCTCAGCACCGCAATTGCTAGGCGGCTTCGAATTCGCCGACCCAATCAAGGACCACGCTGCGATCGCAATCGATGCCTTGCGGTCGATGGGCATACAAACCGTACTGATCACTGGCGATAATCAAGCGAGCGCGAATACCGTCGGTTTTCAACTGGGCATGGATGAAATCCACGCTGAGGTGCTGCCGACTGAAAAAGCGAGTCTCGTCGAGAACTTAAAGGCCCAAGGATCAATCGTTGCGATGGTCGGCGACGGCATCAATGATGCACCAGCATTAGCCGCGGCAGATGTCGGAATTGCGATGTCAACAGGGACTGACGTTGCCATGCAGGCAGCTGGGATTACCCTCATGAGAGGCGACCCTGCGTTGATTGCAGACGCGATTGACATCTCCAAACAGACCTACAAGAAGATCCGCCAAAACCTGTTTTGGGCATTTGCCTATAACGTTGTTGGCATTCCCCTCGCGGCATTGGGTATGCTGAATCCAATCGTGGCTGGCGCGGCGATGGCGTTTAGCAGCATTAGTGTAATCGGCAACGCAATGCTGTTGAGGCGCTGGAAAGGGGTTTCAGCCAATGCATAGCAACCGCAGAGGGGTCGATCAGCGGTTGACGGCGAAACCCGCACTCGCGATGATTGCGATTGTTTGGCTTTTGCTGTCGATCGGTTCTATCAAACTCAGAATGGCAGGCGATCATCAATACATGCAATGCAGCGATGAGCGACACGATTCCGGTACCGCCGGTGCTGGGTGCATTGCAACCAAGAAACTACCGCTTTTTCGCCTCAGACTACCCGCACAATAATGCTAGTCAACTGTCTTTACGCTGGCGAGTATTTGCGGTTGCATCATCTTGCGACAGGTCGCTTATCAAGAATTTGCTGGTAGATTGGAGATGATGTTTTCGGCCAATAGCGGCGCTTCGCGAGTACTTTCTGATTTCATATTTTGATCCAGGGAATCGAGCACAAAACAATTTCACTCTGACCTTTGGTGTTGATTACACCCTGGCTGAATCGCTGGCGCAGTGCGATCCGCTCGCGCCGCGATTCCCAGATCAAGTTGATTGGTTGCGCATGCCGCCTGTGGGCAGAGAGATCGTTTCGCGCCGCCTCCAACGCTTACCGTTAGCCGGTTCGGCGACAGCTGTGACACCCCGCCGGCACACACTACACACTCTGCATTTGCCAAGTAACACCGGGCACCGACTGTGAAAGCCGGCTCGGTCACTTCCTTCCTAGGTCGGAACTGCGCCAGCGCGGAACCAGCACTTCGCTCGCCGGCGCATTGGGATCAAGTGCATGCAGCGTGCAGTTCCGCCGATTGACGTACACAGGATCGCCTACCTTGAGCGGGACGTTCTCAGGCACCGCTGCAATTCGCGCTTGCCGAAAGCGGTCATATCGATAACTTACGTACGCGTATTGCGTGCGCGCAACGACCTCGGCGGTTGCGTGATTCCGGCAATCGTCTCTGGCTGGACGAAGGATGGAGGTCCCCATGCCCACCTCGACCACAGTGCCGCGCCGCCAGCCCTCATCGTTGTCGTACTTGCCGTCGTATAGGAGCGCGCAACCGCCAGCAAGCAAAGGCACCGCAAGCATCAGCAGTATTTTGGGAAAGATCATCGTCCGCTCTCCATCTGCTTTGTTTCCGAATAGAAGCCGCTCACCCGCAACTTGATGCCGACGTTCTGATCCGTCGGGTTGTTCCAGTACCAGCCATGCGTACCGGTAACGGGCGCCTTCAACGAGCCGCCGGATTGCGATGCCGTGCCTTTATGAAACGACAGGAACGCGCCTTCGGGTCCTGCGGGCGGCTCGCTTTGGAAATCGAACTTCAGCGCCGCCTTGTGCCTGATCATGGCACAACAAACCGCACGGTTGAGCCCGCTTTGCCTGCCATCGTCACCACGGCGACAACCTTGGTGCCCGCCTTTACATTGAACGCGCCCTTTGCTTCGAGTTTGTTGTCGCCAGTATGAACAAGTTGAGCTTCGCTTTTGTCCTTGCCATTGAGCATCGTGACTTTGGCCGTTCCTCCTTTAGCGTCGATCTTTTTGCCGTGGTCTTCGACGTAAATTTTGATGACGTCCGACTTGGCAACTAGTTCATATTGAATCTCATTCACCTCCTGTACCACGCCGCCATTCTTTGGTTTGTTATCACCATGCGCAAAAACTGTAGTGGCCACCATCAGCGACATTGCGACAAGTAACGTCTTGCTTGATTTCATGTTGCGTCCTTTCGGGTTGTAAAAATTTGGTTAATACGCTTCGCTGCCGGATTCATCCACCAGCCGCTGAATCGGCTCGCGACCAAACACCCACACCATCGCCGGCGTGAGGAAGGTATCGAGCAATGTGGCGCTGATTAGTCCGGAGAAGATCACCACCGCGACCGGGTGCAAGATCTCAGTCCCGGGCATCTCCGCCTCGAACAACAGTGGTGCCAGTGCGAAGGCCGCAACCAACGCTGTCATCAACACGGGAGTCAATCGCTCTAACGAGCCGCGCACAATCATCGGCTTACCCCACGCCTCGCCCTCGAAGGCACACAGATTCACGTAGTGGCTGACTTTCAGAATGCCATTACGAATCGAAATGCCCGCCAGCGTGATGAAGCCCACCAGCGCTGCGATTGATAGCGGCTGACCAGACAGCCACAGACCGATCACACTCCCGACGAGTGCCAGTGGAATGTTGGCCATGATGATCAGCGCTAACGTGCTAGATCTGTAGCGCGAATACAGCACTAAAAAAATCATCGCCAGTGAACCCAGCGACAGCAGCCCGATTAAACGACTCGATTCTTCCTGCGCTTGGAATTGACCGCCTAGCGTGATGAAGTAACCCTCCGGAAGTTTGGTTTCGGCCACTGCGGTGCGAATATCAGCGACCACATCGGAGAGTGCACGGCCCTGCGCATTGGCAGAGATCACAATACGACGACGACCATCGTCGCGGCTGATCTGGTTGGGCCCGTCGGATTCCTCAATGGTCGCCAGACGCGACAGCGGCACACGACCGGTCGGTGTGTCGATAAAGATATTGCGCAGGCCCTCCACCGAACGCGCACCTTCCGGCAAACGCAGAACCAAATTGAATCGTTTATTGCCCTCGATGATTTGTGTGACACGCTCACCGTCGATCAGCATTTGCAACTCACGCAGCAGCTTCGAAGGCGCGAGTCCGACTTGCTCCGCGCGGTCGTAGTCGACGCGCACCTTGATTTCTGGCGTGAGCACCTGTTTCTCGATTTCCAAATCTGCCAAACCAGCAATGCCCGCCAGTCGAGCGCGGAGCGCGTCTGCCTGACCACGCAAGATATCGAGATCGTCGCCAAAAATCTTAATGGCGATTTGTGAACGCACACCCGACAACATGTGATCAATACGATGCGAAATCGGCTGACCGATGCCGATGGCCGCCGGCAGATTGGACAGCCGTCCACGAATGTCAGCGTAGATCTCGTCAAGTGAACGATCGGAGCGCTTCAGCCGGAGATCAAGTTCGGATACATGTACACCCTCGGCGTGTTCATCGAGCTCAGCCCGCCCGCTGCGGCGACCCACGGCTTCAACTTCTGGCACGCCCTTTAAGGCGAGTTCGGCCTGCGTTGCAAGGCGAGCCGTCTCGGTCAAGGTGGTGCCGGGGTTCAGCCGCAGCCCCACAAGGGCCGAACCCTCATTAAACGGCGGCAGGAAGGTTGTAGGAAAAAATGGTACCGACGCCATGGCGAGTAACGCCGCGACCGTGCCTGCGGCGATGAGCGTTCGTGGATGTTTCAGCACACCATCGAGAAGTGACTGATAACCGCGCTTCAGCACGACGACCAAGCGAGTGTCACCGTGGTCGAGGGTTTTCATTTTTGGCAGTAGGTAGTAGGCCATTACCGGCGTGAGTGTGACCGACACCACCATACTCACGAGTAGCGCGACGATGTAGGCCACAGCTAGCGGCTGCATTAACCGACCTTCAATACCAGGAAGAAAGAACAACGGTACCAGCACCAACACGATGATGAGCGTCGCGTAAACGATGGCCGAACGGACTTCGAGCGTCGCTTTAGCAATCACCTCCAGCGGGTTTAGGTGCACTTTATTTTCCAAGCCATGTTGGCGGTCGCTTTTAAGGCGGCGCAGTACGTTTTCCACACCCACCACCGCATCATCCACCAACTCACCAATGGCGATGGTCAGTCCGCCTAGTGTCATGGTGTTGATAGAAAAACCGAAGTACTTGAATACCAGCACGGTGGTGAGCACCGAGATTGGGATCGCCATGAGTGAGATGAATGTTGTGCGGGGGTTCATCAAAAATACGAACAGCACTACTGCAACCACCACAGAGGCGCCAATCAACTTGCCTTTCAGGGTATCGATCGAGCTCTCGATAAAGCTCGCCTGCCGCATCGTCACTTGTGGCACTTGCATACCCGCCGGTAGTGACTTCTTGAGCTCATCCAATGCGGTCTCAATATCGCGGGTGAGGCGCACCGTATCCGCCCCCGGCTGTTTCTGAATGCCGAGGATGACAGCGGGTTTGCCGTTGAAGCCGGCGTCACCGCGCTTGATGGCCGCGGCAAATTTCACCTCAGCGACTTGCTTTAGCAAGATCGATTGGCCCTTGCGTGAATCGACCGGTAGCTTTTGCAAATCTTCCAGCCGTGAGGTGCGACCGATATTACGAATCAGGTATTCGCGCGAATTGAGTTCTAAAAATCCGCCGCTGGTGTTAGCCGAAAACCCGCGCAGTACCTGCTCGATCTGCTCAAGCGAGATGCCCAGCTGCGCCATACGCGCCGTGTCGGGCTGCACTTGGAACTGGCGTACCTCGCCGCCAATCGGGATCACTTGCGCGATACCGGGAATGGTCAGCAGTCGCGGGCGCAACACGTAGTCAGCGTATTCGCGCACCTGCATCGGCGTGACTTTGGCGGTATCAATCGGCAGCGCCATCAACATGATCTCACCCATGATCGAGGTGATCGGCCCCATCGCCGCATGGTCGACCCCGGGCGGCAATTGTTCGCGCACCAGCGCGAGACGCTCGCCGACCATTTGCCGCGCCCGGTAAATGTCGATGCCCCAGTCGAACGTGACATAGACAAACGACAGGCCGACGCTGGAGATCGAACGCACGCTGGTCACGCCGGGCATGCCATTCATATTGGTTTCAATCGGATAGGTGATGAGCTGCTCGACCTCCTCCGGTGCCATCCCGCCCGCTTCGATCATGATGGTGACGGTGGGTTGATTAAGGTCGGGAAACACATCCACCGGCATACGCGTCAGTGTGAAGGCGCCATACACCATCATCACCACCGATAAGACGATCACGATAAGGCGATTTCGGAGACTCGCCTGAACCAGAAAATTAAACATAGCGATACCGTTAGCGGACTTGATTAATCAGTGCCGCACTCTGCGTCACCACGCGTGCGCCATCTTTTAATCCGTCAAGTACCGCGACGCTCACTCCATCCAGCGCCACCCAGCGAATGGTTTGCGGCGAGAATCGTTCCGCCGCCGTGTGTACCCAAACGATGTCTTGATTGGCCGGATTTTTCACCACCGAGCTGGCTGGTACCGCGTGGCTCTTGACCTTGCTGCGCGTCTCTGCAAACACTTTCACCGTTTGCCCGGCAGCGAGCGCCACTGCCGTTTTTGCATCCGGTTTTACGCGGAACACCACGGGAATCGCGCCTTCTTTGAGCATCCTCCCGGCGCCGACCAATTGCAGAGCGACCCG
This sequence comes from Rhodocyclaceae bacterium, assembly GCA_020247545.1. GTDB lineage: Bacteria > Pseudomonadota > Gammaproteobacteria > Burkholderiales > Usitatibacteraceae > UKL13-2. The sequence continues at coordinate 104,480 of JADCIX010000011.1, forward strand.
AATGTCTGCCGACGGATTCAGCGTCGCACCGGCAATATTGCCCGGTAACGTTGCGTCGTAGGCCTGTGCTTCGATTTGCAATCGTGCGGGATCGATCACCTCAAAAATCAGCTCGCGCGCATCCACGACTTGGCCGGCGGTCGCATGTGTTGCCGCGATCACACCCGACACCGGTGCCAGCAACGCCTCGCGAGCGACATACGCACCACCGCCAGGCGAAAGCCGTTCGGTGAGGCTCTGTACCTCGATGCGCGCAATCTCAATTTCGCGCTGCGGCACCGTGCCTTCCAGCTGCTCCAGCCGCGCCAACTTTTTGCGCGCGAGTTCCAGATTCACTTTCAATTCGGGCGTCGCGCTTTCGGATGCACGCACGTAGGCCAGCACTTCGCCCTTCCTCACCGACTGCCCCAGCGAGGGCAAACCACGCGGGCCCGGCTCAATGCGACCAGCCTGCGTTGGTTGCACCTTGCCACCCGCATTCGGGTCGGCAATCACGCGGCCCGATAACTCGACCGTCTGCGGGTGTTCGGCTTGTACAACGACGGCGGTGCGCACCTGCAACTGTCGCTGTGCGGGCTTTGGCAGGAACACGCTGCCATCTGGCTGGCGTTTGGGCGCATCGGAATTTGCCGATACTGGTGCGGCATCACCGTGATCGTGACCCGGGCCGGCCATGGCGCTTGTTGCGACGGCGAGCAGCAACACGGACAACACATGAATATGCTTAAACATGACGGATCCTTCCCGAGCGACGGCGGATTAATAATGTGCCAACGATGCCGAACACAAGCACCAAAGCAGCAATGGCTGCAGCGCCTTTCCACGACATTGCGGAAGTCGTGTGGTCGTGCCCGGCCTCTGAATCAGGCACGACCAGATTGCCAGCGAGGATATCCCACTCCTCACCAACGGTGAGCGTGAGAGTGATCGGATAGCTGCCTGGCTTTTCGAACGTTCTTGATGGAACGCGGTAGTCGCCATGCTCTGGATGAAACTGCGCGATCGCTTTGAAGGTGCCGCTTTCGATTTCGAGTTTGGCATCAAGCACCGGCGTGTTAGTGGCATACCGATCGATGGTGATGGATAGTTCGCCCCCGCGTAAAACGCCAACGACTTCGAACAGGTCAGAATGCGCGTCGAAGCGCGGCGAGGCCTTTCCCGCAACGGCCGGCGCACCATCGCCGTGGTCATGACCGGGGCCGGCGAAAGCGATGCTGGCAGAAAAAAGTGCCGCCAGCAGCAACGCTTTGGCACCGAAAGTTGAAAACGAATTCATGGGATTTGTCCTGATGCTTGATTGAGTCGGGAGATGCTGCGCGCACGTTCCAGCTGTGCGCGGGCGTGGGAGAGTTCGGCGTCGAAGCGGTCCGCCTCTGCCCGCAGACGGGCCGGCAAGTCCAGCTCGCCCAGCCGGTAGGCCTTATCGAGCAGCGCATGCGTTTCGCGGGTGAGATTCAAGCGCGACTCGGCGAACTCGACCTGTCGCGTTGCCTGCGAAACTTCCTCGGCGGCCGAAGCGATGTCCGCTTCGATCCGCAAACGCGCTTGTGGCACACGCGTTTCGGCTTCAATGCGTTCCGCACCGGCTGTTGCTTGACGCGAACGATTGCGTGAACCAGACGGCAGTGGCACCGTCAACCGCAACACCACACTGCCGGCGGACGATTCGCCAAACGCAGCGCGTTCGCGAACGGTGCCAACCGAAAGCTCCGGCGGATCGTGACGCGTGGCATTGGCCTCCTGCTGGCGTGCACGAGCGGTATCAGCCTCGCTCATCAGTTCGCGCAGCTGTGGATGCTGGTCCAGCGAGAGTGGCACAGTTGACCGCGATTCGTCACCGGACGGTAATTGCGTCAGTGAGGTTAGGCTCAGAAACGCGCGCTCGGATCGAAAGGCTTTTGCGCGCGCATCCGCCTCTGCCGACTCGGCTAGCTTTAACGCGGCGAGGGCCTGATTCCAGTCGGTCCGAGCCGCATCGCCCGCTTTGAATCGCCGCTCGACGTCCGCACTGAGCACGCGAGCGTCGGTGACTTTGCGTGCGGCGAGTACCAAATCACTGGCACCGACTCGCGCCTGCCAATAGGTTTCGCGCACGTCGCCAGCGAGCCGCCACTTCTCGGCTGCAGCATGCGCCTCATATCGTGAGGCCTCGCTTTCGGCAACGACACCACGCGCCGTACGCACACCGGGCATTTGCAACGGGACGCCGATCTCGGCCTCCCACTCGCGTGCGCCAGCATTTTGGTTCCAGCGGTCTGTTTTCTGGCTCACGGAAACACGCGGTGCATCGGCCATCCATGATGCGGCGATGTCGCGCTTTGCCGCACTTTCATCCAGACGCGCGGCGCGCGCTTGTGATACCGGGTGACGAGCCCAAGCACTTTCTATCGCATCTTTAAGTGTGGGCGCGGCGTGTATGTTGGTGCTGAAGCTGCTGCTGAACAGCACCACCACCGCAACCATAAAAGTAGGTGGCGCAATTGACGCTGGTGCATAAAAATTGAATCGCATCGAACTCTCCGAAACACAATGGAAGAATCCGGCGGGCACCGTATGGTGCCGGAACTAGGACATCAGTAAGAACTGAAGACGACAGCCCGCCGGGTCAGGCGAGCGAGACGATCGGCGGGCGGTGTAGCGGGGAGGGTTGGTGTTGCGCGGCGGACAGCAACAGCGGCACGTCGGTGGGCAGGTCGGATTCGAGCGTGCCTACCGTCAAGGGCGCGTTCAGCAATTTTGCGCAACCGAGATGGCACACGCCGCATTCGACATGACCCGCCGAATTTTCATCGGCATCCGATTTGACCGGCTGGTGGGCTTTGCCGTGATCGTGGTGACCGTAGTGCTCGGTAGTGACGATAACGTCCTCTTCACAATAGGCTGACGCCGCCGCATAGGAAAACTGCAGCGGCAGGATCAATATCAGCAAGATGGCGAATAGGCGTTTCATAACGAGGGCGATTGTGACATATGAATACATCAAGCCGCAAGGCAAAGATCAAACTCAAGAACTGGTGCGGCTTTCAGAGAAAGCACTGCTCTGACTACCGCACCAAGTGTTAAGTTCCCACCCCGAGCAATGAAGATCTGGAATTGGCAGAAAGCGATATACGTTGTGGACACTACGCACGGGTGGCGCCTCGCAACAAGCGCAAACCATTGGCCACCACGATCAGACTTGCCCCGGCGTCGGCGAACACGGCCATCCACAGTGTGCCCTGACCCGTCAGCGTCAAAACAAAGAAAACCGCCTTGATGCCCAGCGCAAATACAATATTCTGCCAAAGCACCTGCGATGTTTTCTTCGACAGACGAATGAACTCGGGCAGTTTGCGAAGATCGTCTTGCATCAGCGCCACGTCGGCGGTTTCAATCGCGGTATCGGTACCGGCTGCGCCCATCGCGAAGCCGATGCTGGACCGCGCCAAGGCGGGTGCATCGTTGACGCCATCACCCACCATGCCGACCAGTCCACGTTCAAGAAAAGTTTCAATCGCGGCCAGTTTGTCGTCGGGCATCATGTTGCCGCGTGCATCCGCTATGCCAACTTGCGCGGCCACCGCTTTCGCCGTCTTGTCGTTATCACCCGTTAGCATGATGGTTTCAATGCCCAGCGATTTCAGTTCCGCGATAGCGACTTTGCTGGTGTCGCGAATCGTGTCGGCGACGGCAAAAATCGCCAGCGTTTCCGTGTCTGTGGATAAAACGATAGCAGTCTTGGCTTCCATCTCCAGTCGATCGAGCGCCACTTCCAACTGCGACGAGCGCACTTTCAGCTCTTCCATCAAACGATGGTTGCCCACAAAGTAAGTCACGCCTTCCAGCGTGCCCTTCACGCCTCGCCCGTGCAACGCTTCAAATTCTTCTACGGCGGCAACGCTGCCCTTGTAACCGCCGACGATGGCGGTTGCAACCGGGTGGTCGGACAACGTATCTAAGCTGGCGGCGATCCGCAGCGCTTCTTCTTTGCTCATGCCGGCCAAGGCAACCACATCGGTCAGTACCGGTTTGCCGTGAGTGATGGTGCCGGTCTTGTCCAGCGCCACCGTTTTCAGCTCGCGGCCTTGCTCAAGATAGGTGCCGCCTTTGATCAGGATTCCGCGACGCGCCGCAGCCGTCAGACCGCTCACGATAGTCACGGGTGTGGAAATCACCAGCGCACAGGGACAAGCAATCACCAGCAACACCAGTGCTTTGTAAATCCAGTCGTACCACGGCATGCCGAAAGCCAGCGGAGGAACAATTGCCAGCAGCACCGCCAGCACGAACACCACAGGCGTATAGACGCGCGCAAACTTATCGACAAATCGCTGTGTCGGCGCGCGCTGCCCTTGCGCGGCTTGAATCGATTTGGCGATGCGATCCAGAGTCGTCTCGCCTGTGGCTGCGGTTACGCGAAATTCGAGCACGCCGCGTTCGTTCAGCGACCCGGCGAACAGGGTGGCACCGACGGTTTTTTCCGCCGGGATACTTTCCCCGGTGATCGGCGCTTGATTGACGCCTGACTGCCCAGAAACCACGATGCCATCAAGCGCGATACGCTCGCCGGGCCGCACGCGGACGATCAGACCAACCTCGACCTGATCCGCAGGGACCTCGGACCATGCGCCATCCGCCTGCTGCACGAAAGCGGTTTCAGGCGCATTCGCCATCAATGCGCGAATCGCATTGCGTGCGCGATCAAGACTCAGGACTTCGATCATCTCGGCGATGCCAAAGAGCCAAATCACCACCGCCGCTTCCGGCCACTGGCCAATTGCCACCGCGCCAATCACCGCCACCGACATCAGCAAATTGATATTGAGCGTAAACGTCTTGAGCGCGATCCACCCTTTCTTCAACGTTTCGACGCCGCTGGTAAAAATCGCAGTCAGCGCCAGCACGGCCACTGTAATCGAAGTTTCGTTACCCGTTGTGTAGGCGACAACCTCGGCGCTAATGGCCGCGATACCGGCCACCGTCATCAATATCCACTGTCGCTTTGAAATGCTTGCGGCCTGATGTTCCTCGGCTGCGACAGCCGTTGCGTCTGGTTTTCCAGCGGCCAGCGGAACACCGGCCATACCGATGCTGCTGAGTGCGGTGTCAATTGAACTGACGTTGGTCAACGTGTGGCCGACGGTGAGGATGCGGTTGAGGAGGTCAAATTCCAATGCCACGACACCCGGAAGACCGCCAATGGCTTTGCGAACAAGGGCCTCTTCGGTCGGGCAATCCATGTTCTGGATCTTAAAGCGTAGCTCTTTTGCGCCGATTGGCAGCAACGCTGACTCACCTAACGACGCATTGGTCGGTGGTGCACAGCAAGCTGAATCATGGTCATGGGCGCTCATTGAATTTCTCGGTAAAAGTGAATATGCTGTATTTAGAACTCTGGAGCCACACCAGGGTCAAGCTAAATTTGCAACAAGATGATTTCTAACGACGAGGATAAATGATGAAGAAAGCTATCTCACAACTGTTGATCCCCGCGGTATCGCTGTTGTCCGGAACTGTGGCGCACGCTCACATTACGCTTGAACGCAGTAGTTTTGAGGCGGGCACGTGGAACAAGCTGGTGTTGCGCGTCGCGGAAGGCTGCAACGGTGCCAACACGACAAGTATTTCCGTTGAACTGCCCAAGGGCGTGTACATGCCACGGCCAGCCCCCAAGGCTGGCTGGAAGCTAGACGTCAAACGCGAAAAATTGGACAAGCCAGTTGAGACGCACGGCATGCAAATCACGGAAGCCATCCGCAGCGCCACATGGTCGGGCGGTAGCTTGCCGGATGACTTTTATGAAGAATTCACGGTATTCGCTCGTGTTCCCACTGAGGCCGGCAAATATCCGATCAAGGTATCTCAAATCTGCGAAAAGGGCCGCGTCGATTGGCATGAAGTTGCCAAGCCTGGCCAATCGCGTCGCGAGTTGAAAGCGCCCGCACCGGAACTTGAAGTCATTCCCAAGCAATAATTGACTTCGCCATCGCTGTCGACAATCCAACTCGCCAATACGGACCTCATCGTGGATTACTTCAAAGTTTTGTTGCTGTTTACCGCGACTGCGATTGCCGAAATCGTCGGCTGCTACTTGCCGTATCTTTGGCTAAAGCATGACAAGAGTGTTTGGCTGTTGCTGCCCGCTTCGTTTTCTTTAGCACTTTTTGTCTGGTTGCTGACGCTGCATCCGGCCGCTGCGGGGCGCGTCTATGCGGCATATGGTGGCGTATATGTCGCCGTCGCGGTTGGCTGGCTTTGGTTTGTGGATGGGGTGTCGCCTAGTCGATGGGACATCGCAGGCGTGGTGGTCATGTTAACCGGCGCGACGATCATCGCGTTCCAGCCGCAAAACGCGGCATAACGAGGAGAGAGAAACATGCGCATCGGCGAATTGGCTACCGCAACGGATTCAGAGGTAGACACCATCCGCTACTACGAAAAAATCGGCATTCTGCCAAAGCCGCAGCGTACCGACAGCAACTATCGTCATTACGTCGATCAGCACGTCGAGCGTTTACGATTCGTGCGCCGCTGCCGCTCGCTGGATATGACATTGGATGAGATTCGCGTGTTGCTACAGTTTCGTGATGCGCCTGAGGCGAATTGTGGTGAGGTAAACGTGTTGTTAGATGAGCACATCGGCCATGTCACCGCTCGTATCGCCGCATTGACCAAGTTGGAAAAGGAATTGCGATCACTGAGAAGACAATGCCGCTCGGTTCAGCGGGCGAAGGACTGCGGAATCTTGGCTAAAATCGCCAGCAGCAACTCGCCCCCAGCGTCCAATAAACTGAGGAAATCTAAGCCACATATCTCTGGTACGCACCGGTAGCGTTCGCCATCAGCGTTGAAAGGTTGTGGTGACTGTGGCCATATTTCTCAACCGGCGACAGATCAAATACAAACCCCTGTATCGACTGGCGATTCCACGGACCTTTGCTTGGAAATGCCCGTCTCTTAATGGGTTTGCTAGTTTGCGAAAACTCAGGAAACACCAAGCCTCAGAGTTAATTTGTTTTCAGCCGGTAGCCATTTGATCTGAGTCGTCTAGGACCTGTCGCGATCAAACGAATGTCTGCTATCGGGAAAATCCTAGGACCGCAATGGGTCAGACTCGGCGGTTCCCGCAGGAAAAAAGCGGTCATTCCTCAAACGCTTTCTTGGGCAAAAGTAACTTACGACATTCGCATCTGCGCAGAGCGGACAGCCGCTTAACCATGGGCAATTTTCCGTAAAGCGCACTAACTCTTGGTAATGCTATACAAGCAAACCTTAACCGCGTTTTTCGGCGCGCATATCTCTTGACCGCAACCGATTTCGCCGATACGATGTTCACAAGTTTCAGCAATACTTCGCGTTGCAAGCAACCCATTTCGTAGTCCGCAATTCGAATTGATTGATGTTTTGTTGGTCGCTGCTTCACTCTGCTACGATGATCACAAGCACCACATTTTGATTTCTTAACCACCATGAAAACCCCCGTCCTCCAATCCAAAAATTCGATGATTGCCGCCGCGCATAGAAGCGCAATGGCTGGCATCGCCTCGACCACCACCGTCGCGACCACATCGGTCAGCGCGTGGGAGTTGGTCGCACTGATATCGATACGATCGGGCATTGGGAGAACGCGGATGGCGTAGATACGCCACCTCAGTTCACACACACCAAACGCCCGGTTGCTCACGCACCGGGCGTTTTTGTTTTTGTACTTAGCCCATTAGCTCAGCGGTAGAGCGGCGGATTTCTACCCCGTAGCGCCAGATAAGCGGCAGGTCGTCGGTTCGAATCCGACATGGGCGACCAAATTTGAAAGACTGTTATGAATACTAAAAAAATCTATGTCAGTGGTTTGAACATCAGCTTCTACCCAGACGAAAGCGTCATCTTCCGTCCGAGCGCGGTCGCGCGCTTGTTCGAGCAGTACCGCGACTTCTTCCTAGATGACTTCTTTATCGATGGCCCTGTCACAACACTTACCTTTGATTTCCTTTCGATGGTCTTGAAGGCGCTGAACAAGGACGGATACAACGGCGTCGTCTACCTCACGCGCGTCAACAAAGTTGATCCGAAAAATCTTATCCCGAGGGTCGGTTTCGTCCTGCCTGAAAAAACAGGACGCTACAGTCGCGGCAAGCTTGCCTGTGAAGTGGATGAACTGCTGACCAAAATCGCGATGGACATGGTCATGGAGCACACGGACGTCGCCATGGACGAGAACGTCAAAGTACCCAGCGGCGAGATGTCGCAGCTGAAGAAGTCGCCGCTGCCGCTAGGCATGGACGCGCCAAGCGATGATGAGGCAGTTGCGCGCGGTCATGACTTGGATAAGCAACTTCAGCCCGGCACGCTTTGGGAATACGACGTCGACCCCGAGTCACAGATGCACAAGATTTTCGACTCCAAGAAGTTGTCCGAGCGCGTCAAGCAGCTGTCGACGATGACTTCTAGCCACGAAAAGTATTACGCGAAGCAATTGGAAGAGCTTCTCAAGTCCGGCAATTTGCGGCCGGTGGGACTCGCCCCTCCTGTTGAAAAAATTGAGCAGTTGGCGTTGAAGTTCCCCAACATGACCGAGGTGGTCGAGCGGGTCGCTGATTCGGTGCGCCTGGCGCACCGCGGTGACGGCACGTTTCGTTTTGAGTCTCTGCTGCTGCTGGGGCCGCCCGGTGTGGGCAAGACGCATTTTGCCAAAGCGCTGGCGGCGGTAGCGGGCGTCAACTTCACGACGGTGCATATGGAAACTGCTTCGACAGGGTGGCTGTTGGCAGGGCTTGATCGCGGCTGGTCCAATGGCAGGATGGGCAGAGTCGCGAAGATGTTGACCATGCTCGACTCGGCAAATCCTATCTTCCTTGTGGACGAGGTCGACAAAGCCACTGGGGGCCGATACGACCCGATTTCGGCGTTGTATTCGCTCTTAGAACGCCACACAGCGCGCACGTTTCAGGATGAGTTTCTGGAAGTCGAGATGGATGCGAGTCGCATCAATTGGATTCTCACGGCCAATGATGTGAAGCGGATGCAGAAGCCCTTGTTGAGCCGGATGGTCGTGATTGAGGTGCCTGCCCCCACACGGGAGCAGTGCCTATCGATCGCAGCAGGGATTTATGCCGAACTGCGCGAGTTCTACGACTGGGGCGAGTACTTCGATCCCACGCCGCCGGCGGATGTGATGGAACAGATCAGCGTGTGTTCGCCACGCATCATGAAACAACTGCTGTTGGAAGCCTTCGGCCGCGCCTCGCGCAACGATCGCACCACCCTGTTAGCAGACGATATCAACAAAAACCTATTACCAAAACGCGAAACCGTACTGGGGTTCACATGAACATGAATACAACTATCCCGAAACCAAAGATCTTCTTTTGTGGCGACAACCACAGCCACTTCAAACACATCGTTGAGGCGGTGCGCGAGCACCAGCCCGATGCCATCGTGCTGCTCGGCGATATTGAGGCCAAGCAACCGCTCGAAATGGAATTGGCACCGCTCCTCGGCAAAACCGATATCCGGTTCATCCACGGCAATCACGATACCGACTCGGAGGAAAACTGGCGGTATCTCGCCCACTCGCGCTTGGGGCATCTAAACCTTCATGCGCGCGTGGAGACGGTGGCCGGCGTGCGGATTGCCGGCTTGGGCGGCATCTTCCGCGGCAAGGTGTGGCGGCCGTGGGAGACCAAGTACTTCGATACGTACGAAGCGTTGTCGAAGGATGTTGAACAACGACAGCTAGAAGACAAGTGGTCCAAGCAGCGGGCGGAGACAACACTACTCACTAACTCGTCGACGATCTTTCCAGCGGTCTACGACGCGCTATCTAAGCTGCGCGCGGACGTGCTGGTGGTTCACGAAGCACCGTCGTGCCACCCCCACGGCTTTGATGCGATTGATCTTCTAGCGCAATCGATGGGGGCGAAGACCGTCTTCCACGGCCACCACCACGACCGGCTGGACTATCAGTCGTCATTCGACAAGCTGGGCTTTCGTACGTACGGCGTCGGATTCTGCGGGATTACCGACCTTGAGGGAAAGGTTGTTCTGGCCGGCGACATGGACGACGTCCGCCTGCGGACGAGTCCTTATGACCAAGAAGATAAGGGGGAGTCATGAGCATATCCATCCCCGCTAAACGTCGCGGTGAGTCGCAATTCACCTCACGAACCAGTCAATCCAAATTTCAATTCAACAACACATTGAAGGAAACATCATGATCAAAACTAAACAGCAGCTACTCGACGCCGTGCCCGTTCAAACCATGGAAGGTGGGACGCGTTATGTCCGCATTAACGACATCCCGGAGCCTTGGCGTGCGCAAGCGCAAAACGAAATCCGTGGATGCGCCTGTCCCGTCGTCGAAGGTCAAGGGCCGCTCTATTACGTCCGTGACTTTGAGGATTGGGTCGGAGGCCGCTGGTGGGGAATGTCGGGGCCGAAAGGATTGAAGTAAACGTAGGCGGGCGGCGTGCGATGTGCGAATTGCGAAGCGCGCTGCCCGCATTGCCTGCCATGCAATGAACGACGTGATGCCGTTGGCAGGCACTAACAAAGGAAAAAGGAAAAGCAGACATGAAACTACATATCTTGAGCGATTTGCATAACGAGTTCTCCAAATTCGTGCCTCCGAAAACGGAGGCCGATGTGGTGGTGCTCGCCGGGGACATTGATAACCATCGCAGTGGTGTCTATTGGGCAGCGGCGACATTCGACAAGCCTGTCATCTACATCGCGGGTAACCACGAGTACTACCATGACAACACCCAAACGCTTCCCGCAGAGCTGCGCGCCGCGGCGGAAGAGTCTGAAGTTCAGGTGCTAGATAACGACGTCACTGTCATCAATGGCGTGCGCTTCATCGGTTCCACTCTCTGGACAGACTTCAAGTTGGGATCATCAAACGCCTGGGAAGTCGAGGAATCGAAATACGATGCCGCCAACATGATGAACGATTTCAACCTCATCTCGTATGGTGGACGGAAGTTGTTGCCGCGCGACACGCAAGCCTTCTTTTCAGACGCGGTATCGTTTATCGAACGAGAGTTAGCCACACCCTTTGATGGCAAGACGGTGGTGGTCACACACCACGGGCCATCGCCCCGGAGTATTCATCAGCGTTATGCCGGTAATGCAATCAACCCGGCATTTTGCTCAGACTTGGAATACCTGATGACTGGGCCAACGGCACCAGCGCTTTGGATCCACGGGCATACGCATGTCGCCTTCGACTATGTGGTCAATGGCTGCACGCGTGTGGTCGCCAATCCGCGTGGGTACACGAGTCGGCATGTTTCCGAAGGGCAGGAGAACGAGTTTTTTGAAGCGGGGCTCGTCCTGGAGATTTAGGCACCGGGAAATGACGAGTGTCGATCTAGAGTTCGTTGAAAACTAGGCGAGATTTATCCCTGTCAAGCACTTGAGATTTTTACGCAGGGGAATACTCATAGCGAGGCGGTAACGCAGCCGTTCAAAGCTCGCGTCTCTGCGAGTCGCGGGCTGCCCACCTCATAAGTGAAAGTTTGAGCGTTGTTATCCGGTCCGTTGTCAGTTGCCTCATTCTGTGTATCGACAACCATGCCGCGGTCCGTAAATGCAAGCGCGCGGTGATGCCAATAGTATTCGAAGCATTCCTGAAGGAGATGCCGTAGATGGGGAGTTCAACGGCTCCTTGCGCGACTTGTCGACGAGAATCGAATTACCCCCCCCTTCTTATCACGCGCACCGAGAACCCCATTTAACGGTTTCCTACCTTGCTGTTTTGGCAAGGCTAATCTAGCACTAGCTCTGGCCAAGTGAGTACCAACGACTCCTGTTCGACCGCGACCCTATGATGCAGAACCCAACTACGGCTCTCCCCCCAATTGCGTCGCACGCAAATCTTTTCAATCGTGGCAACTTCGATATCAGTTAGAACGCGCCGTGCGGGTGTGAATGATTCAGATAGAGGCTCGGGAAACACGGAATGCAGTTCAAGGCGGCGTCCGGCATCGTCGGCGCAGTCGGCAAGATGGTCAGCGATTCGAAAGCCTCCTGCATCTATGTCTCCCCAATGAAAAATTCGTGTTTCTTTCGAAATTGAATTGAGGAGTAATCGGTAAACCCGCTTCCAGGAGGGGCTTGGCATTCCCCCAGTGTAGAGAAGGATTGTGCCAGGCGAATCCCTTCGCTTTGATACGAGTTCGTGGAAGGTCGTTAGGTTTTCAACCGTCAAAAGTGCAGTGACTCCGGCTGCACACGAGAATTTTGTGATGCCCGACGGGGGGAACCCTAGGTACCCGGATTCGACTGAAACCATTCGTCCGTCAGCAGTGACTTCGACGGCGCCAGCGATAAGCAAGGTTGGTGGAAACTTTACGAGCCCGATCTCATTGAAAACGTCTTCTGGGTCCCTTGAAGGTGCTGCAACATCTCCTTGAACTAGGACATCAATGATTGGCGCGAGACGTTCGATGCGCTTACTGTCCCCGGAAAACTGGGCACTCAAGCGCCTAACGGGCATTTCAACCCGATTTTGCGAGGAACAGTGTTCGACGATTCTCACCGCCTCATCCCAGACGCTTGCCTCCTCTGGGCCAGTAGCTCGTACTTTGGCGCCGCTTCGCCAGATCTCTAGCACACGTTTCAATACGGGATAAGCTGTCTCCCTCCCCGCGAAGAGATCAGCCGCCAAAGCGACAGATTGCCAACGAGGAACGATTCCGAGGAAGTGCGCGAGCACAGATCCGTCGGTCAACACGATCCTGTGAATATGATTCGCGTCACCTGCTGCACGCTCCCATTCGATTTTGATAGCACCTGCCCTTTGTGCAAGTTGCAAGTCCCCATGGCAAGATTGTTTGTCAGCGTGCGTTTCGATTCGCGCATAGCGTGGAAGTGATTCATTCGAAAACCTTATCGCGACTACCCGCTCTGCGCTTCTATTCCCAAACGCATTTTCGGCCCTTTGCAAAAGCTTTTTCAGCGCTTCAGCGGCCACTATATTCATGCTGCGCTACTGAGTTTTTCTGCCAGCAGCGCTACCAGATGCGGATTGCGGCTTGGCATGTCACTTTCGAAGAGGGACCTGGCGCTCGCCTTGACGATTACTTCTGTCGTAAAGACTTCTGTTCCGAATCGATCCAGATCATAGTAGGAGTCAAGCACCGGAACTAATTTGCCAACATCAGCGTCGGGAGCAGCCATCACTAGTTGCAGCCCTAAGGAGCGTAAAAACTGGGCTGTAACATAGGCGTTTTGTGCATCAAATCCGTGAAACGCCTCGTCGATGATCATTAGTGCAGCGCCGTCGTGAGGCTCACCAGATTTCACGCGGTATGCATTTGCGAGCGACGCACCAGCAATTACGTAGAAGGGCACTAGGTGCTCGCCATTAGAACCGACCCCAAGTCGCTTACTCAGCGAATCAACTTTCTTGTCCCCGACGCGAATTTCCAAGTCGAAATTGAACAGTAGTCGATAGTCCTCAAGCGGATTATTCGCCTTATCAAGCCCAGTTTCGCAGGCCTCTAGGAATGCCACTAGCTTCTTTTGGACATCATCGGCTGCCTCGAATAGAGGCAATGTACCTGCCTCAACAAACGCGCTGCTCTGAATCAGATCGTACAGGGGCTTGTGGGCAACCGAAGGAGTTGCAACAAACCGATATTTTTCTCCGCCCGTGAATTCAGGACACGCACGAAGAATTCGGTTCAGGTCATCGATATCATGTTCTACGCGCTTGATCGCCTCACGCATACGAAACGCGACGTCCGCTCGAAATGATTGATTAGCGGCTTCGCGAGCCTGCGCCGCTTCGCTTTCGTATTGAACAAGAGTCGAAGCCATCAGCTTGGCTACGTGCGTCTGCACCCATGCCGCCGCCTTCCGCCAATCACCGCGCTCCTCGACTAGGCTGATAGACATTTCATTAATAAACGCTGCAAACTCGGCCCTCGCCGCAGCTTCCGCATTGACGATTCTCGCGTCGGCGCCTTTGAATTCGCGGTCAAGGTAAATCAACGCAGCGGCGGGACCTTCGCTGTGACTTATCCGCAATACCTTGTCGTAACTTGTCCTCGCGGTTTCTGCGTCATAGTCAACATCTATTGTCGCAGCTTCGTATTCTGTTCGAAGGCTCAAAAGTCGGGCTTGACCCGCTTGAAGATTTGCTTTGGTTGCGTGTAGAGCACCTGTTTTTGTGCCTCGCTTTTCGGTTAATTCACGAACAGCCTGATCCATAACTTTAATAGCGCCCTCGGCTTCGTCGGCACGTCTCTGCAGTTCTCTGAGATGTTCGGGCATGTCCAGTTCAGCAGGGTCGATCGTGTCGTCTAAAGACTGCTGCGCGATGCGTAGATCGGAATACGCCAATTGAATGCGATCAAGCTCTACTTCCCGCACGACTCTACTCACGCGTTCGTAAGCATCGGTGACGAATTGAAGCAGTTCCTGTGCCTCTTTGTCTGCGCGTGTTGCAGCGATGACTTCGTCCCTGAGTACCTGCCGTTCGACTTGGGAAATCCTTGCGCCGAGTACCCAATCGGAAGTTGAAACGAGCCGGAGTCTGCGAGTACCGCCGTTCGCGCTCAACATGCCGTCTCGGGTCAACGCGCGGTCAAATTGCTCCAGTTCTGCTTCGGTATCCACCTGCCGCATCTGCCCCATCAGCCGGCGAAGATATGTAAGTGCGGTTTCATTCTCCCCTTCGAGCAAGGCGGCTACTGCCAATTTGTCGTAGCTCTTGCTGATTTCGTTTCGGACGTGTGCGGGCTGGACAATTGTCACGTCGTAAAGTGGACGTTGGGCGTTGCGCAGAATTCGAACAGCATCTCTTTCACGTCCGGGATCGACTACCAAGGCGTGCCGATTTCGCCCTAGAAAAGATTCAATTGCGCCCTGCCATGCCAAATCCTTGACCGTGACTAGACTGCCGACCGTCCTGCAATCGATACCATCCTTCCTGAACATCGCTATCGCGTTCGCGACGTCCCCCGAGTCCTGCAATCGTATACCTTTGTCGGCTGCACGGGCGCGCTCTGCCGCATTGACTAGCGTTGTTTTGCTTGCAGCTGCCACCGCCTCGCACTGGGTTCGAAACGCCTCAAGCAAAACTCCAGCTCGTTTTAGGGCGGTGATCGCCTCAGGAAACGCGTCAGCAGCAGGACAAGCTCCGCGGGCAGCGATCGCTTCCCATTGCGTCGCCATTCGTTTTATCTCTTGTTGCATGCCAGCGTCTGACGTACTGAGCTGTGAGTGCGCTACCGCCAAGGCCTCGCGGATGTCCAACGCCATCCTGTCAACTGTACGGCGCACATTGCTGACGTTTGTCTGTCGTGCGGCTCTGAGTTGCCGCGCGTGCTCCGGATTTTGTGAGGCTGGATCCGCTTGATATGCAATCAGCAAATTTTGATGATTCGCTCGTAGCCCTTCCTGTTCTTGCAACAGAACTTCGATTTCCGTGCGAAGGGCGCTAATCTCAATCGTGAGGTCTTGCTCCTTCAATTGCAGCTGCCCAACGGCTTCATCCTCAGACTCGACCTTAAGCAGGAGTCGGACTGCATTCGAAACAGCGCGCGTGCGGTATTGCGTCGCTACACCGCTAAAGCGTTTGTCGATGTCAGTGAGCCTGGCGATTTGCTGTTTCACCTCTTCGATTTGGCGCACGAGTGCACGAACGGTTTTTATATGCTTGAGTGTTCCCTGCTTATCGATTGGCTGAGCATCAACCAAGTAACCTCGGAGGTAGTCATTTACGCTTACAACACCTTTTAGACGGAGACTCTGGGCCAGCGCGCGTAAGAACTTGTCTCGGTCGATCGTCCGCCCCTTATGTTGCAACGAATGAAGCAGTTCATTTAGATAAGTTTCTGGTTTCGCGGTAAGCGTTGGCGTACGACCTACCCCCTTAGAAAGTCTTCTTACCAGCGCATCAAACGTTGGCCAGTCGAGCGGCGCTTTACCACCCTCATCAAGTTCTCCAAGGTGATCTTCCAGGGTAAGACGGACGCCCGGCAAAATGTAGAGGCCAAGCGTTCGGTGCTGTTTTTCTGCGGCAGTTGAGTGGATGCACACACCAGCACTCACGACGTCATTTTCTGTTTCCCCCTCGAATACGAGACTAATGTATGAGATTGCTTCCTCGCGCTTCCGCGCAATTACTCCTTGGTCACCCTCGCCCGAGCGCATCGTGCCAAGGGCGTAGTCTCTCACTGAGCGATGGTCCTTATGCACAGACTGCGCATTGAAATGCATGTGGTTACCATGTGCACCTACCAAGGCGATCTGCACAGCGTCGGCGAGGCTCGTTTTGCCCGCGCCATTGGGACCTAAGAAGGCCGTTCCCCCTTGACGTAAGTTGAACGATTCATAGTCCCAGAAGGAGAACTGCACAAGATGCATAGTGCTAAGCGTCTTCACGAGCATCCTCCTTTCTGTCGCTGCCCGCTTTAGCTGCTGGCTGACTTGTCACCAATGCAGATTTGAGATTTGCGCCGAACCTATTGACTGCATTTTCACTAAGTACCTCAGCAATACCGGGAAGAATGGCAATTGCAAAAGGCTGTGGATCACCTTCTGGCGCGTCAATGAGCCGAGCAAGCCCACATCGTGATGCGACTTTCAAGAGCCCCTTCAAGAGGTTTTGATTCTTAGCCTCCAGCGGACGACCCGTCATCGAGCGGAATGTCTCAACAAGCTCCTCAATGCTGACTACAGCGTCTCCTTCATCGGTGAGATCGCCTGCACTTCCCCGCAGATGGTATAGCTGCCGGAGCACGAGCAAAAAAAGTGTGTCCTGCGTATCCAGCGCCGTGTGCTTAACCGCCTCGGGTATCACGTAGCAAAACTCTAGTCGATCATTGAAGCCCATCCTTAGGCCAAGTAGCTCGACTGCCTCTTCGAAATCACGGCGGTGTCCAGAGATGATTCGAAAAGCCGTTGCCTGTTGTTGAAAGCGCGAATAGAGACACTGTTGGATGACCAACTGATATAGCGCTTGCTTGAAGTCATCGACTTCGTAGATGCCATTTGACGCCTCGGCGATTGATCTCCAATTACGTGGCATCTGGCTCCCTCCAAGTAACTTCGAAGTTTGGAACGTTAAAAAACTGTGAATCGACCCTGCTACCGGGCTTCATGGCCATGTCGAACCCCAGCCTACGAAGCAGCGGATTGCGCTGAATAGCGCCGCGATTTCGGCTGCTCATCCCTGCCAGCCGCATCAGCACAAGAAACGAAACGGCATCTGAGACAGTGCCCACGGGAAGGAGCTCGGCGGGCGCGGTGTGACCGGGAGATAGAAATTTGCTGATATAGCGACGCACCGCCGCCGGCGTTGTATCGCGGTTTTCGATCATCGCCTTTCTCAGTAGATGAATCGCTTTTTCGTTAGGCGTCATCTCGCGCTTTTGTAACGCTGTGCGCTTAGGCGAGGACGGAATCTCCACAGGAAGCCTGAGTCGGTTATCGCCGATCAAAGCTGTAGGCGTAAGAAGACGCGCCTCTATAGGATGCGCCTGACTTTCAGCTTTCAGCACTGCGTGTACGCTGTCGGCCAGCACTTCTTCAATTCGTTCTGATGCCTTCAACCGATACCCAAGATAGGCTACCGCGCGGCGTGTCGCGGCATCCATCACACGGTCCATTCTTTCAAGAAACTTTTCGACATCCAGCAGACGGCGAAACCGTTGAACATCCCTCTCCAGCAACTCTTCCTCTTCACCCGGGCAGTTACCCGGTAACTCCGCGTACCCCTGAAGAAGCGCAATACGGTCTGGCCCGTCAATTGAGACAGCGTTAACGAGCTCGATAATCTCGTATCGCAGTCGTAGCGGGTGGTTTTCCGTTCGGAGTTGTTTGAAGTCGCGAACATATAGTTCGCTAATGTGTTCACTGAAGAAACGCCTGACGAATACCGGCGTGTCGTTTTCCTGCGTTAACTCTTTCATCAAATCACGAACGCGAAGCGTCGTCGTGTTCAACGAATTGATGAGGCGCACACAAAGCTGAGCTGCGCTGACAAAGCCACCTGCTTGCCCCCTTGGATCCTTAGACACGCTCTTCAGCTGGTTGTAGACCAGGAGCACGTTACCGCCGAAGAGTTGAGGCCCCTCTGTGACGAATTGTTGAACCGTGTCAAAGAACCGCGCAACGACTGGCCGCATGCTTACAAAACGCCGGAGGCCGACCTTTTCTTCCGTGAGCCAGCCGGTTTCAACCAACCTCGCAAGCAATTGGTTTGCCTGGTTGACTAGTGGGGTCGCCACGTTAGGTGACCCCTCCTCGGACTCATCTTCCCATCCCGCATCCAAGAGGAACCGCTCTATTTCCTTAACCACCTGCTCATGAAGGTAGCCATCCGCAAACGGGGGAACAGAATCCGGTCCAAAGTAGCGGTCAAACAGGCGCACGAGCAAATCCCACGCGCGTCGGCTATTTCGCCCAGTCAGCGCGCCAAAAAGTCCGTTCGGAATTCGATCAAAGAGATTCATTGTTAGCCTTTACGGCAATTTATACTGTAAGCTAATTTATATTGCAAGCTAAATTTGCTTGTGCGATAGTCGTTCTATGATTTCTATATCAGACAGCTTGTCGAATCTCGAAACTGTGCTCGTTTGGGAAGGCGAGATCGACAACCAGCGAATCCGTGAGCTACTTGGGGTCAAATCCGTCTGGGCAAGTCGAGTATTGGGTGCGCTTGGAACCCGTCTGGGTGTGCGAGCCGCACGGGAAACGGCCCATGCTCCGCTCCGGCTGGTCACTCGGCAAGCCGAGCAAGAACATCGCCAGTCGCCGGACGACTATCTCCGCATTGCTTCCAGAGCAAGCGAATCGACGGAGCGCGAATCAATGCTCGAAGATGCGCGGCGCGATTTATCAGTTGTAGCTCCCGAGACCTTCGCTAAAGTAGTTCAAGCGATTCGTCAGGGAATTGGCTTAGAGATGACCTATAGGTCTATGAATCATCCGACCGGCAGCGTGCGAGTTGTCTTCCCACATTCATTGGTCAGAGCGCCTCGACGATGGCACATGCGCGCTTGGTGTACCGAACGGAAGGATTTCAGGGATTTCACATTGGGCCGGGTGGGGCGGGTCTTGCCAGTTACCTCGGATGCGCCTTTTTCCAGATCTGACGACATTGACTGGAACGAGTTTGTCATGCTGACTGTCATTGCACATCCCGAGCTCAACAATGATCAGCGAGCGATGATCGCCGCTGAGTACTTTCCAGGCGCTAGCGCGCGACAGCTAAAGGTTCGGCGTTGCCTTGCCGGCTACATCATCCAGGATCTTCGCCTTGCTACTGACGCTATTAAACAAAAGCCCCCCGAGTATCAATTGCTTGTGAGTAACGCGGACAAATTGGGCCGCGCTATTTGGAGTGACTAGCTCAATTGTTTCTGGTCTTGCGAGGTTTATCTCACATTAGCCATTGCGGATCACTCGGTCGTCGTCCAGCATATTTTTGGGCCTAGGAGGCTCGCGCAGTAATTCGTACCCTAGCTTGGGCGCTTGTGTGACCGGAAAGTAAACAGGGTCTAAGCAAGACCATGCGGAGACCAGCCTTAGCGTAGTTGCTCTTTCGGTCGTAGGTTGGATCAACTCTCAGCGCAATTCGACATCGCCAGTGTTTTCTATTGGATGTCAGGCGGATCATTTGATTTTCTTCGGTCTCTCCAATTCGAAAACCTCTCCGCCAGCGCGACAAACCAGTCTGGCGGATTTGTGAACTCCTTGAGAAGATGGTTGTAGCGAATCGCCCTTGCTGTCCAAGCGCGTCCCACCCTGCCTTCAAGATCAGCCATCATCCATCCGGCCTGGAACAGCATTTCAATACGCTCTTCTGGCGGTCGCGTTTCTATCGGCTCGCGTGACGCAACAAATCGAGTCGGTTCGCCACCACGCGCTTCATCAATGAACTCGCGCAACCTAACTTTCGGTCGTTCAGACCCAACAAGCTTGCAGAACTGCCGCATCACAGCCAGGCTGTCTGCCGATGCCGGACCATGTTCTACCGGCGCTGGAAGGCGATTCGCGTCGCGACACAGGTTTGCGATATACGCGTGCTCCTCACTTTCCGCTTCGTCATAATTCTGCGTCGGCGAATCACGCAAATCAAATCCGCAGTCATGACAAACCGATAGCGAATCGACCGCGGTTGAATTGGGCCGACCCATCTCGATGCGATGAAACGCCACGCCGCTTCTACACTTCGGGCAACGGTCTTGCATCCAAATATTGTGTTGCGCACACATCACATTGAGCACGACGCGCCACTGGCGCCGGAAGTAAGGCGTCTCGTCTTCGCGCAAACAAAGGGGACAGAACTGCAATCCAAAACCTTGGCGCTTGCGGTGGTACATCTTCAGGGTCAGGATCCACGATAGTGATCCGGATTCGCGGAATTTTGCGAACAGCCAACCCTCGTAAGGACGCAACGTCGTGTTGTACGCAACTTCATGCGCTGTGCCAGTGCGCGCCACTAGTTCATCAATCAGCCATTCCGGCGCCAAGCGGTCAATGTCGCGATTCCAAACCTGCCGCTTATTGCCAAAAACGAGGTTGCAGAATGTCTGTACTTTCAGTCCATGACCATGCGCGAGGCGAATGAGCCAACACGAGAGGAGCTCGTCGGGTAGAGGTTTAGTGTGAATGGGCCACAACGACGATGTGAGGCCCTTGATCATGACTAGATGCGCTTGTACTGCTTGCGCCGCGAAGGCGGCGTCCACCGGATCTTCCCGACGCGGTCAAACAGTATTTGTTCTTTTCCGCTTTTGATCGCATCCACGGCCAGCACCTTTACGAGGTCGCAGATGTCACCAAGCGTGCCCTCGCTCCGATCATAAATTGCAAGCATCAACGCCTCGGACTTTAGGTCGGATGGCTTCTTAAGCGGCAGGCGTGTTTCTAGCGTGGCGAGCATCCGCGCCAATTCGTGGTCAAGCTTCCAGGTCGGTAATTCAAACGGCGTAAATCGACTCGACATTTGCGGATCGGCATTGAACGCGTTGTAGGCGTCTTCAATGCCGGCCGCAACAATCACAATCTGCGTTTCGTTACCAAGACTCTTCAGGGCGTTTCGGTACTCCTGCTGTCGACTGGTAGAACCTGTAATGAGATGATGAATCTCGTCAAGGATCAACATGCGGACTCGCATCTTGCGGAATAGCTGCTTAATCTGTGCGTACTTATCTTCTGCCCGTGCCGTTGATTTGAACGGCGCCATTAACGCTTCTAAGATCCGCGAGTACAGCGCGCTGATGTCTGGCTTCGGCGGTGATTCCGCGAACACCACCGGACAAATAGTGGCCTCACCCTCCGGGTCTATATCCGCCGGATGTTTCGCTTGAAAGTGTTTGAGAATCGACGTCTTGCCGTTAAACGACGGTGCGACGAGCAGCATGTTCGGCATGCGGGTCGTAGGCGGGTACGCCAGAAGCGTCTCCAGCTCCTCAATTGCTTCCTTGGCACGATCATAGCCGATCCAGGTGCCCTGCTGAATGAATCGAATCCGTTCCGCATCTGGCGCTAGGATGGCCTCCTGAGACTTTCCCTTCAGGTGCGGAAATTCTGCTTTAGAAGCGGTCATTCGTCGTCCTCAAAAGGCACAACATCGTCCGGGTTGTAGCCCCGGATTCGCGGAGCCGGGCCCGTTGGTTCGGCCGTCGGCAATATCGTCTCGGCTGCTTTGCGCGACTTGGTGTGCTCAACCCTGCGCTGTTTGCGGCGCCGCGCAGATTTTGTTTTTTCTGCGGCTTCGTCTTCAAGCGCTCGTTGCTCATTAGCAATCGCAAAAATGACCTTGGTGTCGACCGCCGCCATACCGCGCTTCTTGGCTTCCGAATTCGCCTCGCGATACTCCCAGATGCTGATCGGTGGCAGGCTCGCGTCGCGATAGGGAATCGCGACAAATCGCTTGGAAAGATCGTCGTAGAAGTAAATGACGCTGATGTCTCGCGGGTCCCGATGGAATCGAAACTTCCGACTGACCTTCTTGTTGGTGGGGTCCTTCGCGTTGATGTAGGGTCGCAAGACATCGTGGTAGTACTCGACATCCCATAAGACGCCATATGGCTGCACAGTTCGTTCCTCGAACGGCATAAAGTCAATGCGCAACTTCTGTTCATCCTGAATGCGAGGAGGCAGTCCGCGGCCTGGCTTGCCCTTTGTGCCCAATAGTCCTTCACGCCACTTTTGAAGCGGCGTCGTACCAATCCCGGTATGAAACGACAAGTGGTATTTTGAGATCTCTAAAACGAGCCACTTTTCAAGCTCGCTAAAGGTCATCGTCGCCATGCCCTCCGCGTCGTACTCACCTTTTTCTTCAACACCAGAGAACGTCGCGCCGCTAACCGACTTCAATTTCTGGGACATCGTTCCCATCCAGCGCTCGATATGTGCACCATAGCGCGGGTTCTTGAGTCGTCGTAGGTGGATGTTGATGCCATATTCTTTACAGGCAACTTTGAGCATCTCGCCGCGAAACTCTCTTGCGTTGTCCATGTGCAGCACGGACATCACGCCCCACATCTTCCACTCGACACTCGTCATCCCAATTTGTCTTAGCCATTTATCTTTTGCCAAGATGGAATGCGCTATACACATACCAGCCGACATCGCAGATGGATCATCTAATGCGAGATGCATGCCGAGGCATACGCGGCTAAACACATCAATGGCGAACGTGACCCATGCCCGCCGAATTGATTTCCGATGCTGGTCGTCAACAATGATGACGGGAAGAATCGTATGGTCGATTTGAACTATTGCGAGAGGCCAATCCGCATCGTAAATTTTTGAGATGATTGGGTCGTGGGTATCGTGCGCAACCGCTTCGCCTTGGCGGCGCTTGGTCGCTTCACGCCCGAGTTTGGCGATTACGCGCGAGCGAATGGTGTTTATCGCTGGCGCCGGTAAATCCATGTTGTAACAGTGGCGCCGAATCTCTTCGATCGTCTCGTTCAGACTCGGCTTCTGCTCTGTAAGATGAAAGTTCTCGATCGTGTCGGCGATGACCGTCTCGACTTCAGCCATCAATCGTCGTTTGCCGGGCCTACCCTTGCTCGCGTGATCTGGGAGAAGGGAAGACAGTCGATAGGACTGCCGATATGCCTCAACCCACCGGTATATGGTCGCGCGGCTGACCTCTGCTTCGGCGGCAATTTGCTTGGCCAGTGCAGTCGCATAGTGCGACTTGCCATCGAACATCGGTTGAATCCACTTCAAACGCTGCTCCGCGATTTCCCAATCAGCTGCGCTGACCCCCTGCAGATCGCGCTCAACATCTGGCGTCTCTGAGTCAGGGCCAACTTTACGAGGCGGCGTTACGCCGTCAAGCCGGATCAGCGCTTTCGTACCGGACGCTTTTTCTCGAACCAGCAACATGTCGATGTCAGCGATCTTGACGATGACGTATTCGCGCTCATCGTGAACGATGACGGCGCCTTCGTGCAAATGCATCACCTGTAAAGTGGACCGATCTTTCATTTGTCCTCCGGCAAGTACAGATGCACTTCGTCCGTGAACGCGGTGTCGAGATCACAGAGCAGCCATCGCTGTACCACGCAATGCCACACGACCGGGATCCAATAGAGCCGATCATCGTCGGTCTTGCTGAGCGCCTCTACGATCGAAACATTTGACGCGGCATCCCCAAGGTGCTCTGCGGTGTCGAGGACGCGATCGATATCCTGCTCATCTGATGTGTAGTTTCGGTACGCGCGCAAGAACTTGCAGTTTTTTAGCCGGGGCGTGCGGATCTCAACTTCGGTTGCGATATGGAAATCCCAGCCTACGCGCGCGCAGTAAGCTTCGGCTGCGGCGAACTTCGGCGCGTATGCGTCTTTTTTGGCTTCCAGATAATCGGTTCTCTTGACCTCCACCAGCTTGGGCGGTTTTCCAGTGTGCGCGAAATGGCGCACGAGAACATCAGGCGTGTAGCCCGCAGGGACGCCTGGGATCGGGATTACAACGGGTTGCTCGTCGTAGGTCTCGACGGTTTGATCGAAATCGAGCAAGAGCATGTACTCCGGCTCTAGCGTACCTTCGAACCCGTTCATGACCTTGTTCTTGTGGCTGGAGTGGCCACCGGTCACAACCAAGTAGTTCTTGGGGATCTTTCTGACAGGCACGAATCAACCCTCCCTGAGAGTTGATCAAAGCAGTCTCACGATGAGCTAATCTTTGTCTCAACTATCACTAACTAGAATACCTTAAAAAGTGGTAGATTGTCTCAAGTTCCATTGATCATTCACAATTGTTGTGTAGTGCTAGTGCTCCTCAGCACCGAATAGCTCACGTTCAAAACACAAGGAAAGACGGGCATTTCGACGGTTTTTATGCCCAAATACCCCGCGAAACCTAGACTTTTAGGTCCGTCGCTGACTTCACCACTTTGAAGTCCACCCCCAGCGTGCTGAAGTGTTTCGCGCCACACTTCACCTTATCTCGCTCGTCGGCAGCCAGCGATTCGATGTTGTCTGCGCCCTTGGTCTCACGAACGAGATATATCTTCTGCTCGCGCTCCATCACCACCGCCCAATCAGGGTTATAGGTGCCAACAGGCGTTTTCACAATGAACCACGGCGGCAACTTGACGCAGAGTTTCACGTCCGTCCTCGCCTCCATCGCCTGCGCAAAATCGTGCTCCAAGTTGGAATCAAACACGGTTTCCTCGAAGATCGATTTCTCCACAGGAATCGAATCGGTCAAATAGCCGTAAAGCTCATCGCTCTCAAACAGCATCTGGTCATACACTGCACCCTCAATGCGTTCGTACTTGATACCGTCGATCATCGTTGCACGCAGCTCCAGCTTCACTGCCGCAAGCGCTTGGTCGAGAAACTGCTGCGGGTTGACTGTCACGTCCTCCAGCCGACCGGACTGCATGAGGATCTGCGCAATCGTGCTGCGGGTCAGCTCAGTGGCCCGTTGGATGTAGCCGATTAAGTCGGGAACCGAGTACACGCGGTACTCGGCTTCATCTTGTCGCGCCGACAACAACTGCGTCTCGGCACCTTGGGCGGTAATCGCCAGCGCTGCTTTCTGCACGGCAATGCGAGGCGCAACGAGCTTTTCGCTCTCAGCCAGTCGCTTGGCGGACTTTTCAATCAACGCCCCCGTATCGAACGCAACCGAGTAACGCGTTTTGTGCTGGATGCGTTTCCAGATTTCTTGAAAATCCTCGTTGAGCTTCCAACCCGTCCGTAGTCCAATCTTCTTTCGCGTCTTCTTGTTGGCAATGCGCCCAGCGAAACTCACACCGCACTCACTCTCAATTTCTGTCTGCAACTTGGCGGCAAAGTCGGTGTAGCTTTCGTTGGCAATCACGGTTAAGCGGTTGATGCGCTCGTCGCGGCATCGCTCGCCATTTTCCATCACCGGCAGCCGCAGTCCCCTGCCGATCTCTTGACGCTTTTTAATTTCAGACTTCGTTTCGTTGAGCGTACAAATCTGGAAAACGTTGGGGTTGTCCCAGCCCTCGCGCAGCGCGGAATGGCTAAAGATAAAGCGCAGCGGCTCATCAAGCGATAACAGCCGTTCCTTCGCGCGCATGATAAGTTCATAGGCCTCGTCATCGGCCAGCGTATCACCGCGCGAATCCTTCGCCACACCTTTGACGGTC
Organism: Rhodocyclaceae bacterium; assembly: GCA_020247545.1. Classification (GTDB taxonomy): domain Bacteria; phylum Pseudomonadota; class Gammaproteobacteria; order Burkholderiales; family Usitatibacteraceae; genus UKL13-2. The sequence continues at coordinate 130,059 of JADCIX010000011.1, forward strand.
GCAAAGTAGCCGTTATGCACCTTCTCCACTGGCAAGGGAGTCAATGACTGGTACTTCGGCAGGGCCGCGATTTGTTGGTAGGCCTCAATGAACCATTGGCGAATCTTGCCCGCTGGCTCCACGTAGTGCGCCACGCGGTCGATGAAGAAGAGCGACAGCACCTTCAGCCGCTTGCCCTCTGGCAACGTTTTCGCAATCGCCAGTTCCTTCTCGAAATGCTCGCGCACCGTCTCCAGCACCTGCACGCGCATCACGTCATCCTGCCGCGCGCCGGTGGCATCCCCGGCGTTTACCTCTACGCCATTGGTGAAGCTGATGCACTTGTTCTCGAAGCTCAGGTTATCGACGATCCACCCTCGGTACGCATCGCGGCCTTTGGAGAGCGTAAACAAATCCGCTTGGTGCGAAGGGCTTTGCAGCTTGATTTCTGTGCGGCGTGGGCCGTCCTTGCCGTTCACATCAATTTCGATCTTCGCTGTAATGCGCGTTTTCGTCGCGGTGATCGATTTCAGCGCCACATACGCTTGGTTGAAGCCGGGCTGGTCGAGCACCGAATCGACCTCGATCCGTTTAACGAGCTTTAAGTCGTATGCACGCACCGGGTCGAGCTTGTAGAGCAAATCGTAGGCATTACGGTGTGTGGCGGAGTAACGCAGTGTGCAGAGCGGATTTAGGCTCACGATTGCCGCCTTGGCTTGGTCACTCTCCATGTTCTGCGGCTCATCCATGATGACGATAGGATGCGTCGCTTGGATGAACTCCAACGGCTTCAAGCCAGAGAGCCGGTCGTTCTCCTTGTTGATCACGTTAGCCGATTTGTTGAAGGCGTCGATATTGAGCACCATGAATTGCAAGGTGTTCGACATCGCAAACGCGCGCACGCGCGAGACCTGCTTGCTGTCGTACACCCACGACTCGAAGGCCACATTGCCGTACAGGCTGCGAAAGTGCTCGGCCATTAAGCTCAGGCTGGAAATCACACCCTCGCGAATCGCCACGCTCGGCACAACGACGATGAACTTGCTGAACCCGTATTTGGCGTGCAACTCAAAGGCGGTGCGCAAATACACGTAGGTCTTGCCCGTGCCGGTTTCCATTTCGATGGAAAAGTTTGGAAACGCTTCGCTTGCATCATCTTGGCCGATGCGCGCTAATTCGGCACTGGGGTGCAGGTCGCTGGCCGTTTGTACCGCGCGGAGGTTTTCCAGCAGCGCTATCTCGCTTAATGTGAGCGCATTGCCAATCCCGGTTTCACTCCACAGGCCACCAACATCGAACGGCGAATCCGGCCGCGTTTGGTTTCCATCCGCGCGCGGCTGTCCTGCAAACACGTTCACAACCGCGTTAATCGCCTCGAGTTGATACGGCTGCGCCGCGTCGAAAAGGATTTTCATGCGGTGTAGAACAGCACGTCGTGGCTTTGCGCTTCCAATAAGGCATTGGTCTTCGCTGCGTCATCACCCGCAAACGCCTTGTCCAGACAAACCAAGCGCTTCGGCTTCCTCGCCACCAGCGCGCGCATGAGCGCTGCCGTCATCGCGGTTTCCACGCACACCAGCAAGTCGCCGCAGTTCACGTCGTAGGCTTCCTTCGCGGCCTGACCGCCTGCATCGGGTAGCGAAATCTTTTCGACAATCGCCGACGGCGGCAACCCTGCGCGCAGGATCAATTCATAAAGCAAATCCTCGCGCGCGGCGTCAGGCCGCACGTTGTCCGCGCTGAGCTCGATTTGTTTTGCAAGTGCCGCACCATCGCTGGCCGCCGCCGTGTCCCAAACGTGGAAGTTCGATGCCGATAAACGAAAGGCGCGAAAGCCAAGGTCAGGTTTGCTCGACGCTGCCTCAACGGGCGTGTGGCTTGAGGAGAGCGGAATCGTCCCCTGCTTGGGCGCTTCGGCTGTTGCCTTTTCGGCGTCTGCCAATTTTGCGATCACGCGCCGCACCCGCTCGCGGGTGATGTGCGCGATGGTGGGGAATTTGTGTTTATCCGTTTTCTCAGGTAATTGCACCAAGATGAACTTGCGATTGCCGCCGTCCTTGGCGTTGAGTTCGAGGACGGCTTGGGCGGTGGTGCCGGAGCCGGCGAAAAAGTCAAGAATGATGGCATTAGTATCTGAAGGTGACATGTACTCCATTAGCCTTCCGATCTCGTCATGATCCTTGGGGTTGTCGAAGTACTTGTCGCCAAGAAGCGAGCGCAGTTCCCTGACCGCGACCTGAGACTGCTTGTAGAAATAGCTGCCTCTAACCTGCGTAGCGAACTCGCTATCCTCTTCACCTTCGTCAGTAGGGTCAGCTTCATCTTTGAGTTCAACGAAGGCTGGTCGAATGTGCGCCTTACGAAATGGAGGCTCAGTGTGATCTTTGCGAAATTCAACCATGCCGAGTTTGATTTGGCGTTGCATTTCCGATGGATCTGCGTATCTCCAGCCTCCTTCAGGTACGCGACAAGGTTTTTTGGTCGTCGGATGAAGCACGTTATAGCTTGGGCCGCCACCTCCAGGCCAAGATATATCTCGGTCGCGCCATGGCCCATTACTGTCGACACGTTTGTACCTGCTCCATTTCTTCGCAGGATGGGTCCTGGGTAATCCCGCGTACCACGCAGCAAGTGCTGACTCGATGGCCCTGTCGTTCTTTGCATGAATTTCCCTGAGTCTGAGGTACTCGTCCCAAATGTCCTTCGCCCCCGGTTTTTCTTCTCTCCAGATAGTTTTGTTTGCTTTCAGCGCCAACATAGAGCGCGCGTACACCAGCATGTACTCATGCCCGACAGAAACTAGCTTCGCATCGTTCTTGCGCCCCTTTTCCCAGATCAGGTTGGCCACAAAATTCTCTTCGCCAAACACCTCATCCATCAGGTGTCGCAGGTTGTGTACTTCATGGTCGTCGATGCTGACAAAGATCACACCATCTTCACGCAGCAGGTTTCGCGCCAGAAACAGGCGCGGATACATCATGGATAGCCAATTGGAGTGGTAGCGCCCGCTGGTATCTTTGTTGGTGCTTTGGGCGAAGCCTTCCTCACTGACTTGGCCGGAATAGCGCAGGTAGTCAGCCAGGCCTTCACGAAAGTTGTCTGGGTAGATGAATTCGTTGCCGGTGTTGTACGGCGGGTCGATGTAAATCATCTTGACCTTGCCGTGATAGGGCCGTTGCAGAAGTTTAAGCACTTCTAGATTGTCGCCTTCGATAATCGCATTGCCAGTGGTGTCCCAATCAACACTCTCCGATGGCATCGGTGCCAGCGTGCCGGTGGAAACGCTTTGCACATTGCGGAAGGCTTCTGCCTTTCCGGCCCACGTCAGGCCGTAGCGCTCCTTGCCTTCCTCGGTTGAGGCGCCCAGCGTAGCCTTGAGCTTCTCAAAGTCGACGCGGCCATCCGTGAATACGTGTGGCATTTCCTGCCGCAGCATACCGACGAGAGGGGCGGTGATGTCGGCGGATGCGGCGGGGAGCACCGGCGGCTTGCCGGCGGAGGGCGTCTCGCTCATGCGGAAGCCGCTGCATCTGACCCGCGATGAGGCGCAATTTTCCGGATCGCCTTTCCCGCCAAATCCTCCGCGCATTGAATGTCGTAATGCGCTTGCAGGTTCATCCAGCTCTGCACATCGGTGCCGAAAAAACGCGCTAGGCGCAATGCTGTATCGGCGCTGATGCCGCGCCGCTCACGCACGATTTCGTTCACGCGCGCGGGTGTCACATCCAAGGCGCGCGCCAGTGAATTGCTGGAGAGGCCGAGCGGCTTCATGAATTCCTCGCGTAGGATCTCGCCGGGGTGAATTGGGGTCAGTTTCTTGCTCATGCTCACTGTCTTCCTGTGGTTCTTCAGTGGTTATCGACAATTTCGACGTTCATCGCGCCTTGCGACGTCCAGACAAAGCAAATTCGAAATTGATCGTTGATGCGAATGCTGTGCTGGCCTTGACGATTGCCCGTCAGCGCTTCCAATCGATTGCCGGGGGGAACCCGCAGGAAATCGAGCGTTGCTGCGGCGTGCAACTGATCGAGTTTGCGGCGGGCTGAGGATTCGACGTTCACAAATCGCTTGACCCGATGGCGTTCGAAAAGGCATTGGGTATCGGCACACTTGAACGACAGGGTCATCAAGTGATGATATATCGTTATACGATATAGCGTCAAGGTATGCATACGGGTTGAATCCGCGCGCCTACTCATGGGAGGCGCTCATGTTTGGTCTGGCAGCGCTTGAACCGGGCTTTAAGATTCAGCGCGACCAGTGGAAGACGCTTCGCGAAGAACATCGATAACCCTGCCTGAAAAACGATCCTCGTCTAAACTAGCGCAACTCGTCCCCCTCAGGCCTGTGGCCCTGTAAATCCATGGCATCTACCATCCTCGCCGTCGGTCTGTTCATTTTTGCGGCCTACTTCTTCAAGGGCATCTTCACCTGCACCGGCGTCCCAGACGTGTTGCTGTTGATGCTCTGCGGCATTTTGTTGGGGCCGGTGTTGGGTTGGGTCAGCCCCGCACAATTCGGCGCGGCCGGCAGCGCGCTGGCGACCATGGCATTGGTCGTGATTCTGTTTGAAGGCGGCGTCGATCTCGACTTATCGTCGCTGAAGTCTTCGATCTCCGCCACGCTCAAACTCACGCTCTCTACATTCATTGCCACCGTTGCCATTGTTGCGGCTGCGGGCGTTTGGCTGGCTGGTTTGGCGTGGATGCCCGCGCTAATGCTGGGCATGATTCTCGGCGGCACATCTTCTGCGGTGGTGATTCCGCTCGTGCAAGGCTTGAATGTGCAAGGTAAGGCGCGGACCGTATTGGTGCTTGAGTCGGCCATCACGGATGTGCTGTGTATCGTCGGCATATTTGTACTACTGGACGCTGCTAAAAAAGGCGGCGTGTCAGCCGCCGATACCATCTTGGCGGTTAGCGAAACGATGGTTGTCGCAGTGTTGATGGGCGGGCTTGCTGGGCTGGCGTGGCTATTTTTGCTACGCGCGGCGCGACAGCTTCCCCATGGCAGCTTTGCTTCTGCCGCAATGTGTTTCATCGTTTATGGCGTGACTGAGTTGCTCGGTTTTTCAGGCGCGATTGCAGCGTTGTGTTTCGGTTTATTCCTCGCTAATGGTCGGCGATTTGCAGATGCGACGGGGTTGATACGTCCCGGTCGGCTTGCCGCGTTTTCCTCGCAGGAGCAGGGATTTCTTCAGGAGCTTATCTTTGTGCTGAAGACGTTTTTCTTTGTCTTCTTGGGAATTTCGATGCAGCTCAAAGACACACACGTACTGTTGATTGGTGCGGTGATCGTCGTGGCGGTTTACGCCGTTCGCCATGCATTGGCTGGCCTAACAAGCGATCATGATGTTTCGACCGAGCACGTGGCATTGACTGCCATCATGGTGCCGAAAGGGTTGGCAGCAGCAGTTCTGGCAGGTTTGCCGCTGCAGCAAGGCGTGGTCGGCGGTGAGATGATTCAAGGCATCGCCTTTGTCGTCGTGTTGCTGAGTATCGGTCTTACTGCCGTCATGATTCCGATTCAACGATCAACGTTTGGCGGCGGCCTGTATCGCAAGTTATTCCGCAGCCAGCAAACCTAGACGGCATACCTCGCCAGTCTGAATACATAAAAGCCCGGCATGACCGGGCTTTTTGCTTGCCGAATGGGACGCTTAGCGTTTAACGTTGACGTCCGGGAAAACGGCTGTCACGCCTTTAATTCCTTGTACCGCCTTTGCCACCCGCGCCAAATCTTGGCCCGTCTCGACTTCACCCTTTAGCGTCACTTCGCCCTTTGCAACCGAGGCCGTTACGCCACGCGCACCCATGCTACGGAGCTGCTCGCGAACCGCTTCGGCCAGCGCAACGTCGGGGTTTACAACAACCGGCGTGGCGATCCGGGTATCCGGAACCATCGGGTTCGGTGTGATTTTCATGTCTGCGCAAGCAGACAACACAGTTGCTGCGATGACCGCAGCGGCAATTGAGATCTTCTGCATATTCGTCGTGTCCTATTTATCAGCCAAAGGGAAAATCAGCCGATAACGGCTGCACCTTGGAAGAGTATGTGACGCCGATGTTGCAGTAATTTGACAGCGCGCCGCGATTTGATCGGCCCCTATCTACCAAGTATCTACAAACCCTATGGGCGAGATAGCGAAAATACTTGTTTGTTTACAGTGAGTTAACGCCAACCCTCTGCCAATTACCGGCGAGAATCTACAAAAAACCATCGCGCAGCGATCCAGCATAAGACAAATGCCGACGCTAGGTTTGTGAGTTCTGGGCGAACGTACGCGGAACAAATGGTCTGCGTCGCCGCGACGATCCATGCGCCTTTCAACGAGCAGTTGACAAAATCATCTCAAATTGAGATATTGATTACCGTCAGTCTAGTTTCTATCTGACAGCTACGCAGACTAGTCCTCCAACGCAACACATCGCGCCGGCGCGATTAAGAGAGGACAGATGCGAAGCCAGCCGTTATAAAGGTTGTAAGCAAAACAAGAATCCTTCAAAGGAGACAGTAATGAGAGTTTCGAAGAATCAAGGAACCGAATGGTCTTGCTGTCGTAGCCCATCTGCGATGGCTTATTTGAAAGGATTTATCCATGCATGTCATAAAGAGAGCGGCTCTCGTCAATTTTTGGGAAATTCATCCCGACGCTAAGGCGCCGCTCGCGAGTTGGTACAGCATTATTTCGAAATCCCAATTTTCGGATTTCAACGATCTGCGCAAAACGTTTCAGCAAGTTGATTACGTCGAAGGCAAGTACGTATTCAATGCTGGTCAACCCTATAGATTGATCACAGCGATTCACTTCAACACGCAGAAAGTGTTCATTCGGCATGTACTTACACATGCCGAGTACGATCACGGCAAATGGAAAAAGACATGAACCTATCGCAGAGAAAGTCTAAGCAGCCAGAGGTGTCCTTTGGCCAATTGGCGAAGGCGTGGGCAGCGCTCAATCGTGAAACGCAAATTGGCGTCATTCGAACTGATCGCGACTATCGTAAGATGTCGGCGCTTGTAGACAAACTCATCGACGAAATCGGCAACGACGAAAATCACGAACTATCTGGTCTCTTGAGCGTATTGGGATCGTTAATCGAGCAATACGAAGAAGACAACGTTCACATCGACGATGCGCCGCCTGCTGACGTTCTCAGATTCTTGATGGCCGAGCATGGACTGAAGCAAGCAGATCTGGCTGCGGAGATTGGTTCCCAGGGCATCGTAAGCGAGGTTCTGAATGGAAAGCGCAAATTGAATGCGCGGCAGGCAAAGACGCTGGCCGAGCGGTTTAATGTATCGCCTGCAGTGTTTTTGTAGAAATCTTGGCGAACCGGATTGGTGGGAATCTGCTTCGCGTTCGTATACGAATTGGAATCTCATGAAACCAAGAGCCGTCGTCTGGAAACCGCTATTGCTGATCTGCGTTGTCGCCTCGCCCCTGATGGGCTGCGCGAGCGACGACATCATTTCGTGGGAAGACTACAAAAATGTACGACACGAAGTGCCCTACGTCCTCGAATTTGAAAGCCAGGGAGGAAAACTCCTTTACTTCGGTGCCGCTCATTCAAATGACGCTAATCACCCGCAATTCAAACGTATCAAAGCTTGTTGGAACCACTTGAATCCGGAGTTGGCGTTGCTCGAAGGAGGCGTGCCACCGCCCCCGGCCGACCCGACAAGTGCAATTCAGCGGAATGGGGAAGCGGGATATGTACGCCACTTGGCTGAGGAGTCAAAGACGACAGCGCTGCCGTTAGAACGCGGCATCGACGCTGAAGCAAAAGCACTTACAACTCGATTTTCGTTAGAACAACTACGACTGTTCTATACGTTGCGCCAACTTCAGCAGGTAAAGCGTGAAGCGAATCCGGCTATCGGCAACGATTGGAATGGCTGGGCAAATTGGTGGCTCGGGGATAAAGGATTCTTTAATTTTATTCCTGTACTAAAAGACGCCTCACCTAAGAACGCAGTCGAGCTCGCAGAAATGACCAAACAGTATTTCCCGAGCCTAAAAGCTTGGCACGATATTAGCCCGTCTGAGTTCGACCCTCGAAACAACATATCCATAACGCAGCAAATCGCGCGCGCTACGGGAGAGTTACGAGAACCGTTGATTGTTGCGCGACTTGCTGAGCAAGTTGCCGCAAAAAAACGCGTGTTCGCTATCGTCGGCGCAAGCCACGTTGTGGTCCAAGAACCCGCTCTCCGCGCCAAACTTGGGCCGCCTAGGCTGCGGATCTGCTAGTCGGAGATACTTGCCGATCATAGACCCCGGCAAGAAAGGACGGGCATCTCCAAGCAAAAACACCTGAAAACGCCCGCCAATCCTAGACTTTCATTTTTTTCTTACTTCCCACGCAGGTTCTTGTTGAAGAACGCGATGGTGCGATCCCACGCCAGTTTTGCCGCCGCAGCGTCGTAGCGCGGCGTTGTATCGTTGTTAAAGCCGTGTTGGGTGTTCGGGTAGATAAAAGCCTCGTATTTCACCCCGGCCGCTTTCAGCGCTGTTTCATAAACCGGCCAGCCCGCGTTGATACGTTCATCGTTACTCGCGTAGTGAATCAACAGCGGCGATTTGATCTTCGGCACGTCCTCGGTTTTTGCCGCACTGCCGTAGAACGGCACAGAAGCCGCGAGGTCGGGAAGCTGGGTGGCCAGATAGTTAGCCATGCTGCCGCCATAACAGAATCCCACCACACCAATTTTGCTGGCAACCTCAGGCAAGGTTTTCATGTAGCCGTAGGCCGCAACAAAATCGGCGCGCGCTTTGGTTTGATCGAGCTTACCAAACGCTTCACGCGCTTTGTCTTCGTCGCCCGGATAGCCGCCGAGCGGCGTTAACGCATCCGGTGCAAAAGCGATGAAGTTATCGAGTGCAACGCGGCGGGCGATATCTTCAATGTGTGGATTCAGTCCACGATTCTCATGCACTACCAATACTGCCGGCAGTTTGCCGGTCATTTTGGCGGGCATCACCAAGTAACCTTTCATTTTGCCGCTGCCATCAGGCGATGCGTACTCGACATACTTGGCGACGATGCGCGGGTCGTCACGCTTGATCTGCTGCGCAGACACAAAGTTGGGGTTCAACATTTCCAACACCATGGTGGCCGAGACGCCGGCGACCGTGTACTTGGTCGCGCCGGCAAGAAAGCCGCGGCGATCAATTGCGCCGTGTACGTATTGGTCGAACAGCTTCAACACCTCGGGGTGAAAGTCGGCAGCGGTTTTGCGTGCTGGCGCATTCAGCGGCATTTGCGGCAATTGATCATCGGGCACGGTGGCTCCTTCGGCGAGTCGGTTGGAATATTGAGCAACATCTGCTTAGTGAAGTTTCCGCCAAAGCCAACAGGCAAGCAAGGCGCAATCGGTTACACCGCTTTATCTCTTCATTCAAACTCCGCATTCGGCTGAAAACGCATAAATCGGCGGTTTTTCCGGGGCTTATCAAGGGCTTAACGAATCAAGTTCCGCGCGATAGTCAACCGTCATCAATTTATCGACGAGTTTGCCTACTAGGATCCCGGAGAACATCATGCCCCAGCTCAGCCACCTCAAGACCCCACCCGCCGCACGCCGCCTGCCACACCAATCGTCAAGGCTTTCGTGTATCGACGCCAGCAGTCGTTTTCTGGCTGCGTTACAAAGTTCATTCGAAACGGCGCGGGACCAATTCGACGATGAGGTGTTGAATATCCCGGAATGGCGTCAAGCCGCCGATGCGCTTGATCACGCCTATCACGCATGTGTTGCACGGGCCAGGGGTGACGACATCGAATCGTTGTGCCGCGAGGCGCAGCGCCGCGTCGAAATGGCGGTCCAAATGTCGATGGTGTCTACTTACTATGACGGTCGGCTGGATCAAGCCTACAACTAACGGTTGTACATTGTAGGGCCACCGCAAATCCCCCGCCCACCGTCTAACGACGTCTCCCTGCCCCCTTTGCAAAGGGGGCAGCCGAGCGCAGCGAAGGTGGGGGATTTAATCACTGCCCTTTGCAAAGGGGGCAGCCGAGCGCAGCGAAGGTGGGGGATTATTAGCATGGCCTTTTGTAATAAGCCCGACCCAAGCTTGCCGAGGCAAGGCGACCGAACCCGCGCAATAGTCACAAACATTCTTGTTTGTCTCGGATAAATTGTGACCTGAGAGCCCCTTTTCAATTTCGCCGATAAGTCCATAATTACCGCTCCACTATTTAGGAGTGTCGGCATGGCGAAGTTAAACGTAAACGGCAAAGTACTCGACTATCAGGCGGACGAAGATACACCGCTACTGTGGGTTCTTCGTGAACAACTCGGCCTGACCGGCACCAAATACGGTTGTGGAATCGCCCAGTGTGGCTCCTGCACGGTGCACATCGATGGCATACCTGTGCGTTCGTGTGTGATGCCCGCTTCGGCCGTCAAAGCCGCACAAAAAGTCACCACCATCGAGGGCCTGTCAAAAGACGGTTCGCACCCAATTCAAAAAGCGTGGGTCGCGCTCGATGTGCCGCAATGTGGCTTCTGCCAATCCGGCATGATCATGGCCGCCACGGCGCTGGTAAAAGTAAAGCCGAATCCAACGGACAAAGACATCGACGACGCGATGACCAACATTTGCCGATGCGGCACCTACAACCGGGTACGCGCAGGCATCAAGATGGCGGTTCAAGAAATGGCGAGTGCTAAGTCTGACAAGAACACCACCAAACCCGCGCCGAAAAAAGTCGCAAACGTACTCAACATTAAACACATCGAAGGCGGTGCAGCATGAGCGCCATTAATACTGGCCGTCGCCAGTTTGTAAAGGGCTCCAGTGCCGTTGCGGGCTCGCTGGTGGTGGGTTTTCATGTGCCGTTTTTGAAAGATGCCAACGCACAAGCCATCACCTCGACCACGCCAGAAATTAACGCGTGGGTGGTGATTCAGCCGGATGATCGGGTGGTGGTCCGTATCGCCCGCTCGGAGATGGGCCAGGGGACCTTGACCGGCTTGGCGCAGATGGTCGCTGAAGAACTCGAATGTGATTGGGCAAAGGTCACCACCGAGTACCCGACGCCCGGCCAAAGTGTTGCACGCAGACGTCCATGGGGCAGTTTTGGTACCGGCGGCAGCCAGGGTATTCGCGGCTCACAAGATTACGTTCGCAAGGGCGGCGCGGCCGCACGCATGATGTTGATCCAAGCCGCTGCAGACGAATGGAAAGTACCAGTCGGTGAATGCACCGTGGCCAAGGGTGTCATCACCCACGCCGCATCATCACGCACCACCACCTACGGCAAGATAGCCCCGGCTGCCGCAAAACTCACCGCACCCACCGACGTCAAACTTAAAGACCCGAAAGACTGGCAGATCGCTGGCAAACGGATTGCGCGCCTCGACACGGTCGACAAGACCAATGGCAAACAAATCTTTGGTATGGACATCAACATGCCGGGGCTGCTAAATGCGGCGGTTCTGGATTGCCCGGTGTTTGGCGGCAAGCTGAAATCGTATGACGATAGCGCCGTGTTGAAACGCCCCGGTGTGAAAAAAGTGATTCGTGTTAACGACAGCGCCGTTGCGGTTGTCGCCGATACCTGGTGGCGCGCCAAGACCGCTTTGGATGCCCTGAAGATTGAGTGGGATGAGGGCCCCAACGCAAAACTGTCGAGCGCAACCTTCGCCGAAGTTTTAAAAGCAGGGCTCACCGCTAAAGATGCGGTGGTCGGTAGCACCATCGGTGACGCACCAGCTGCCATCGCCAGCGCAGCACGCACAGTCGAGGCGACCTATTCGTACCCTCATCAGAACCACGCGTGTATGGAAACCATGAACACCACCGTACGATGGACCCCCGAGCTGTGTGAGGCGTGGGTGCCGACTCAAAACGGTGAAGCCGCCCACGCTGTCGCGGCGGAGGCAGCTGGTTTGCCGCCCGCTAAGGTCGAGGTGTACAAGATTCACTTGGGCGGCGGCTTTGGGCGGCGCGGCGGCACCGACTATGTGCGACAAGCCGTGCTGATTGCCAAACAAATGCCCGGCACACCAATCAAAATGATTTGGTCACGCGAAGAAGACATGGCGCACGGCCAGTACCACCCGATCACCCATTGCAAGATGGTGGCGGGGCTTGACGATAAGGGTGAAATCACGGGGCTGCATATGCGGATTTCCGGACAATCGATTCTGGCCGGCTTGCGCCCCGAAGCGATTCGCGACGGCAAAGACCCGGTAGTGTTTCAGGGCTTGAATCTCGGTGGGCCGGAAACCGCGATCGGTTACACGTTCCCGAATCTGCTGGTCGACCACGCGATGCGCAACCCGCATGTGCCGCCGGGTTTTTGGCGCGGGGTGAATCTGAATCAAAACGCGCTCTACTTGGAATCGTTTATTGACGAAATCGCCCACGCCACTAAACAAGAGCCACTCGCGTTACGTCGTAAGCTGATGGCAAAACACCCGAAACATTTGGCGGTGCTTGAGGCGGTCGCCAAACACGTTGGCTGGGACAAACCCGCACCTGCTGGCATCTTCCGTGGACTCGCACAAACGATGGGCTTTGGTAGTTATGTTGCGGCGTGCGCGGAAGTGTCAGTCAGCAAAGATGGTGTGCTGAAAATTCACCGCATCGTTGCCGCGACCGATTGCGGCTATGCCGTCAACCCACAACAGATCGAAGCGCAAGTGGAAGGTTCGTTTGTGTATGGCCTTGGTGCGGCCTTGTATCAAGAATGTACGGTCAAGGACGGTCGGATTGTCGAGACCAACTTCCACCAATATCCATCATTAAAACTTGCGGATATGCCGAAGGTTGAAACCTTGATCGTGCCTTCCGGCGGCTTCTGGGGTGGCGTGGGTGAGCCGACCATTGCGGTGGCAGCCCCGGCGGTGTTGAACGCAATCTTTGCCGCAACGGGCAAACGCATTCGTGATTTGCCGTTGAAGAATCACAGTCTGAAGGCGTAAGTTTGATAAACGTTGCAGTCAGGCGGCCGTGGCTACCTTTAGTTGCGGTCGGCTTGCTCACCTGCAGCGTAGCTGCGGCTGCGCAATCAACTCCAGCAGCAATCGAGGATGGCATCTCTCAGCCACTGGGCGGCTTGGTGGGGGATGCCGCGCGCGGCAAAGCGATTGTCGCCAACCGCCAGCGGGGGCTTTGTGTGCTGTGTCATCAGTTACCAGAATCCATTGGCGTTCCTGTTGCCTTTCAAGGCAATCTTGCACCATCCATCGCAGGAGCGGGTGGCCGATGGAGTGCAGCGCAATTGCGCTCCCGTATCGTTGATAGCAGGAAACTCAACCCCACCAGCGTCATGCCCGCATACCACCGCACCGAAGGTCTGACACGTGTCGGCACGGCATGGCAGCAAAAACCCATTCTCGATGCTCAACAAGTCGAGGATGTTGTCGCCTATCTCGTCACTCTGAAATGATGCTTGTATGACCCCGCGACGAGTTTTCCTAACGCAGGTCTCCACTCTCGGGGCTGCCACTATTCTGCTGCGTTCGGTCGCCGCACTTGCAGACAATGACGCCCTCGTCGCGCTCACCCGCGCCTACGCAGGAGGCGGGCCAGTCCGTGAGGGCCGGGTGACACTCGAAATTGCGCCTCTGGTCGATAACGGCAATAGTGTACCGATCACCGTCTCGGTGCTAAGCCCGATGACAGCAGCAGACCGCGTTGTGGGCATCGCCGTCTTCAATGAAAAGAATCCGCAGCCAGAAGTAGCCGAATTCACACTTGGCCCGCGTGCGGGACGCGCAAAGATCGCCACACGAATTCGGTTAGCGACCACACAGAAACTGGTCGCGGTTGCCAAGATGTCTGACGGCAGCTGCTGGACACATACCGTTGAAGTTGTTGTCACGCTTGCCGCGTGCCTTGAAGACTGATCGGGCGAGCGAGACATCATGGCGCGCAATATTCTGACCGTACCCACCACTGCCAAAGTCGGCGAGATCATCGAGCTTCGTGCGTTGATTCAACACCCGATGGAAACCGGTTATCGGCGCTCGAGTGAAGGTGTGATGATGGCGCGCGACTTGATCCGCAACTTCACTTGTCATTTTGTTGAAGCCGACGCATCTGGCAAAGCAGGCGAGGGCGAACTGGTGTTCGCGGCCAAACTGTTTGCCGCAGTCTCAGCGAATCCGTATCTATCCTTTCACACCACCGCGTTTGCCAGCGGTTCGTTTTTGTTTGTTTGGACGGGTGACAACGGTTTCAAGCAGACCGAGCGTGTGGCCATCACGGTTCGATAAGCGCTCGGCATGAACAAGGTGCAAAAACTAGTGGGTGTCGGATTTGTTTCCGTATTTGCCTCGGTATTTGCCTCCGTACTTGCCTTTACTGCAACACTTTCCACCAACGCCTTCGCCCAATCGCCAACCGACTCCCGCAAATCGGGTTACACCTACATGGCACCGTCAACGCAGGCACTACAAAACGACGATAGCCAAAATCCGGCGATGTTATGGGTCAAAGACGGCGAGGCTGCGTGGCAACGCACCGAGGGCACAGCAAACAAATCTTGCGCGAGTTGCCACGGCGACGCAAAAACAAAAATGCGCGCCGTTGCCACGCGATTTCCCGCGTATTCCGGCTCACTGGGTCGCGTAATCAATTTGCAGCAACAAATCAACTTATGTCGGACGGTTCAACAAAAGGCACCTTCACTGCCGTTGGAGCACCAAATCCTGCTGGCACTGGAAAGCTATGTCGCGTTGCAATCGCGCGGCTTGCCAATCAAACCGCCCGCCGATGCAAAACTAGGCGATGCCCAGAAAAAGGGGGAGGCCCTGTTTACCCAACGCATCGGTCAAATTGATTTAAGCTGTCAGGATTGCCACAACAATCAGGTGGGCCGGTCGTTGGCCGGCAATCTTATTCCGCAGGCGCATCCCACCGGCTACCCGCTCTATCGGCTGGAATGGCAGGGCGTGGGCGGGCTCCAGCGTCGAATTCGTAACTGCATGGTGGGCGTACGCGCCGAACCCTACGCCTACGGTAGCGATGAGATGGTGGCGCTTGAGGCCTACTTGGCAAAGCGCGCCGCTGGCATGAAATTCGAAGCGCCCGCTGTGCGGCCTTAACGGAGTTTTGTGCCTGCCTGGATCACACGTTAATGCAGCGGATGTGCCGAATATCCCGCCGGCAGAGAACCCGCGTTCACAATAACGGTGGGGGTGCCTTCGCCTAGATTCATCAGCCAAAGGGCGATGGCACCGTTTGGCTGAAGCCAGGCCACATCAAGCAGTCCATTGCCGTCAAAGTCACCCGATGCCAAGTAACGCCAGCCTTGTCCAATTGTGCCGAGGCTTTTTACTGTTTGCGCGACGACTCGGCTTCCACCTGATGTGCAGGATGCGTTCGGGTCGTCAGGTGCGCCACCAAATGGCGGTAAATCTACGCCAACCGCATTGAGCATATACAGCTTAACGTCGTTTTGTGGCCCCAAGGCCAACACGTCGCCGCGCCGATTACCCGAGAAATCGCCGAGTCGCAACGCGGTTGTTCCGGTTGGCAGACTTCCGGCTGATAGATTAGCGCAGGTTCGATTTGGCGTTGCCATCAGCGCGCGCATGGCGTTCGCCGGGCTGACGTACAACATGTCGTCCGCGCCATCACCGTTCAAATCCGCCGCCCCCAATAACGTCCAGTCGAGCGGCGCGCCACCGCGCTTTCGAACTTGTGTCACGCCCGCCCCATCGGTAAACCAAACGTAGGACACCCCGGTGTCGTCGATATTGCCGCTGTTACCGGTGAAGCGCCACACCAAATCGCCCTTACCGTCGCCATCCAGATCGCCGACCGCGTCCACCCGCCAAAGTGTCCGCACCTGACGAAGTGTGATCGCCGACGATTGCTGAAAATCTGGCCACACAACAGCATCCCCGCGATCGCCTTGCGTCAGATTGAGCATTGGCAGATCCGACTTACCGTTACCTTGCAAATCAAAAAGACCGAGTGGCCGAAAGCCTATGGGGGCTGATGTCAGTGCGCTCCACTGTAGCTGATTGTTTACCAGTCGGCCTGCTTGAATTTGGTTCTGCGTATTCGCCACTACAACGGCGGATTTGCCTACTCCATCGAGATCATTGGCTGCGCGACGGGACAGCGCTTTGAACGGCGTCCGGTTGTAAAACACCCGATACTGCAAAAAACCCTCGAATGCCGTCACCTCAACTAGATCGGGGCACCCATCTTCGTCCACATCAATAACTTCAACGTCCGCCAATCGATCTGCTAGTACAGTGCTGGAGATCCCTGTGTAACGGCCGCGCCCATCATTAAGCCAGATCATGTCGACCGATTCACCGCTATAGCCTTGGTTGATATTCAGTACGATGTCGAGCGCACCATCGCCATTCAAATCTGCCAACCGGATGAAACGGTTCCAAGCACCAGTGGACTTAGACGAGCTTCCGATCAGCCGCGTAGACGATTCATCTCGAAACGTGCCATCTCCGTTGTTGATCAGGATTTGCAGGAACCTCCCAACGTAACCGGGCTCGCCCTGCGTACCGCAAATGATCAAATCGATGCGCCCGTCGCCATTCACGTCGTGGGCGACGATATCCTGCGAGCTTTGATTGGCACCAAATACACTGCGGGGAAGCTTAACTTCCGGGCGCTTGGTGAAGTCTCCTGAGCCATCATTCAGCAATACGATGTTGTCAGCATTCCCGTTGTAATAGTCAGTTCCCAGCACCAAGTCGGGAAAGCCATCAGCATTTACATCAACAAGCAAGCTGGTCGTGAACTTGCGGGTGAGCGTTAGCATCGCGGGTAGGAGATTGTTAGTCCGCTAAGCAAAGGTACCATCGCCGCGCCCCATCAAAAAATAAGGCGGGACGCGAGCTTGTCCGCCAACCTGTCCAACATAGATGTCGAGGAAACCGTCTCCATTGATGTCAGCAACAGTCGTCGAATGCGAAAAATCAGAGCTCTCTGGCAGCGCAGCAGATCGGTCTTCAAAGGAGCCGTCGGGGCGTGAAATCATCAGTACATTGCGTTCGCCCTCCCATGGACTTGTGTCCCAACCATGCGCCGCGATGAAGATGTCTGGGCGACCATCACCGTTAAAGTCTGCGGTGATCACTTCGCGCGGGTGGTGGGGTGGTGAATACGCAACGGGATCGCGCCATTTCCAAATAAATCACGTGTGACGTCGTTCAGTCTTCCGCCTCCAGGGCGCAGAACACGCACAGGAACATTTGTCTTTACCGTGGGCGGGATGGTGCCCATCCCAACGATCAATTCCTGCTTTCCATTACGGCGAAGATCGGGGGTGAAAGTCGTGAACGGCCCCGCACCATTGACCGTTGGTGTCCCGGGAATTGTGTCGAGGCGTGTGTACAGCGATGCCTGAAACGTAAGCACGGGCGGCTGCGCTGTAGTAAGCATGGGTGCAGCCACCGCAAATGTCAGCGCAGAATACAAAAACATCCGGCTTGCACCGCGCAACATTGTTTGCCTGAATCGCATTCTTTCCCCCTAAGAAATTGGTTTTGTTGTCTATTCGATGACATTTTCGCTAGGATAAGCGCACGCGCAAGTGCATGGACGATGCGCACGCAATTAGGCGAGCCAGGGGTGCGACCATAGTCAGACAGAAATTTACAATGGGTTGGGCACTGCGCCGTTAAACTATTGGCTTCTAACTCACTCTCCCCAATGTCCGCCAAACATGTTTTTGTCGTCGACGATGACGACGTCACCGCCGCGATTCTGTCGGGCCATCTTGTAAAAGAGGGCTATCGGGTAACGCGCCTGGCCGACGGCAACACGTTGATCGACGATGTGCAGCGCGAGCAACCTGACGCGATCATTCTTGACGGCCGTTTGCCGAGTGCGGATGGGTTCGACTTGTGTCGGGAGTTGAGACCCAAGTTTGCCGGACCGATTTTGCTGCTGACAGCGCGCGATGACGATATTGATGAATTGCTTGGGCTTGAGCTGGGTGCGGACGACTACCTGCGTAAACCGGCAACATCCCGCATCGTTCTCGCGCACTTGCGAGCCTGCCTGCGGCGGGCTGGTGGTGGCGGACCACAAGATGGCAAGGCAAGCCTCGCATTTGGTGATTTGCACATCAACCCGGCCTCGCGAAGTGCCACACTGAAGGGCGAGGCGATACCGCTCACGACTGCTGAATTTGATCTATTGTGGATGCTTGCCAGCCAGTCTGGTTCCGTACTCTCGCGGGAGGAAATCTTTCGACAAACGCGCGGTATTGATTACGATGGACTTGATCGATCCATTGATATGCGTGTTTCCCGGCTGCGCAAGTTGATTGGGGAGGACACCGAGAACCCCGCCATCATCAAAACCGTGCGCGGCAAAGGTTATTTGTTTGTAGCACCAGCGTAGCCAAGGCTGGGCGACGCCGCCGTGACAATCGGTGACAAAAGGGCAACACGCGGCCGACAGACGCGGCAAGCCGTCTCACTCAGAATATGTCTATTGCGGCTGACTAACAGGTTGCTGCAAGCGTCTCCCTACCAAAGGAATTGGACATGTTGAACTTGCATACCGAACGGAACAGTCTCGTACCCCGCAGTCACGCGGCATTTCAGCACATTGATCTTGATGCGGTCCAACATTTTGTTGACGAGCGCCCGGACGTGTTGTTGGAGCTGCTGCGGCTCGCGTTATCTACCTGTCGCGACCAAATTAGTTTCGTAAACCGCTACGGTGCCACTGGTGACGCCCCGGCACAGCGATTGGCAATACACAATCTACTGAACACGTTTAATTTCTTGCGCGCCAGAAAAGCAATAACCACCGCTCGGCGAGCAGAGCGCTATGTCGCAGCATCGTATACGCCGTTGGGCCCGCTGATGCTGACTGAATTGAATGCGGTTTACGATGCCGTTGAGGCGGAGTTGTCTGCGTTCCTCAGTCATCCCGGCATCATCACCCCTGCGGTATAACCACGAACCGCGCTAGAGCTGCAAAGTGGCCACTCTTTCTCTCCCGCAAACACGCTTCACGGGCAAGTTCCGATGGAATCATCTGTCGCCGGCTCGTCGTGTGGCGCTGTCGGTAACGCTGTTTGCCGGGGTGTCACTGTTTGCTGTTTGGTGCGTCGCGATGCGGGAAATTGCCAGCGAGCGCAAGCGCGTCATCGCCGAAGCTGCACAAGATGCGGCACATCTTGCCAGCGCATATGAGGAGCATACGCTACGCACAATTTTGGCCGTCGACCAATCGGTACTGTTCCTAAAGCACGAGTATGAACGCCGCCACGGCACCTTCCAGCTAAGCCATTACGTTGATTCGGGTGTCCTTGCCAAGGAAGTTCTTAATCTCTATGCGGTCGTTGATACGTCAGGTTTTGTCACTGACTCAACCCAACCATTTCCGCGCATCAACTTGTCTGACCGGGAACATATCCGAGTACATGCCACCAGCCCCAATAGCGGACTGTTCATCAGCAAGCCGGTGCTGGGCCGAATCTCGAACAAGTGGTCCATGCAGATTACGCGCCGGCTCAACAACTCAAGCGGTGGCTTTGACGGCGCAATCGTCGCCTCGATGGACCCCTTCTACTTCACGCGTGTTTACCAAGCCTCAACCGCCGGGCGAAATAGCCTGGTCTCGCTGGTCGGGTCTGACGGGATTGTGCGGGCCCAACAGCTTGGCGACGTATCGTCCGTGGGACAGGACTTGTCGAAGTCGCGCGCGTTTCAAACGATGGTCGGCGCGGGGGTGCAGACTATCGGCACCACCACCGAACTCGACGGTAGCGAGCGCGTGGTGGCGTACCGAAAGCTGGCAAATTTACCGCTGTACTTAGTCGTTGGTCTTTCTCTTCAAGAAGTCACCGCGACGATGGAGGACTACAAACGCGCCGTGCACACCATGGCCGGGCTGACATCTGTACTGATCGTGTTGTTTTGTGGCATGTTGCTCGGAACCATCGCACGCATCGAGGAAAGTCGTCAGGCCGCCCTGCAAGCTAACGAGGCGAAATCGCAGTATCTAGCTAATATGTCACACGAACTACGCACGCCTCTCAGCGGCATTCTAGGATACGCTGAGCTGCTGAAAACAGACCTCAACGACCCGGAGCAACGCAAGTTTGCCATGGCCATTTACAAGAGTGGTGCGCATCTCTTGGAGCTCGTTAACACGGTACTTGATCTTGAGAAGGTGTCAGCGGGCATGATGGAAACCCACGTCGAGCGCGAAAATCTGGCTGACTTGATTTCAGAAGTGGTGAACGGTCATCGCGCGAGTATCCGCACTAAGGGTTTGGAGCTTCGGTTTGAACTGCGAGAAGACCTTCCCGTATACGTGTCGTGTGATCGCTTGAAACTTACCCAAGTTCTCAATAACCTGCTCCATAATGCCATCAAGTTCACCGATACTGGGTTCATTGGTGTGCGTGCCGGGCTGCGGGACGCACCGGCTGGTCAAGAACTATTCATCGAAGTTGCCGATAGCGGTATTGGCATCCCGAAGGCACTGCAAACTAGAGTTTTTGAGAAGTTCGTCCAAGTCAACGGCGCTGACGGCCGTGCTCAGCATGGTAGTGGTTTGGGCCTCGCACTGGTGAAGGAGCTCACCGCACTGATGGGCGGAAACATCACCCTGGACTCCACATCTTCCCAGGGCTCCATGTTTACCGTATCGCTTCCGCTCGAACCGTTACATTCCAGTTAGTCGCAGCATAGGTATCCTGAAAGGCAATCAACATGAAACAAATACTAATCGTCGAAGACAACCCAATGAATGCCGAGCTGGCCAGAGTAATTCTGACGCGCGCCGGTTATGGTACTGCAGTCGTCGAGCGAGCGGACTTTGCGATGGATTTTCTCGTTGGTAACGAAGTCGACGCCATCCTGAGCGATATCAGCCTTCCGGGAATGGGCGGCAAGGAGCTATGCCGATGGCTAAATGAACACCGACCCAGCACACGTCCGAGAATGGTGGCCTACACAGCATTTGCAATGCCACACCAGCGCCAGTCCATTCTCGAAGCGGGCTTCGACGCGCTGGTGGTCAAGCCCGCCAAGCTGGAAACCATACTCGACGCGATCGATCCTGACCGTAACCCGCTAGGGGATGTATAGTGACTCAGGCTAGCGTTGCGTGTAAGCGGCCCGCGCAGCCGACACCGTACAACATGCTCCATCTCCAACACATCAATGTAAACGAAATCACCGCCCACGCCGGTAGAGATACCGAGGTCTTACTGGGGCTTCTGCGCCTCGCGGTGAAGGTGGGTCGTGAACAGGTCGAGAATTTGCGTGGATTCGCCGAACTTGGCGACGTTGAGGGGTGCCGCTTTGCGATCCACAGCATGCTTAATACATTTAACTTCCTCCACGCACACGAGGCCGTGCGCCTAGCCACCGAGCTGGAAACTCTGGCACACGGAACTAGCAACCCAATTCCGGTAGCAACTGCTGAAAAACTTTTTCTTGCGTGGGGCGAGGTTGAGCAAGATCTGATTAGCTTCATTCATCTTCACAACTGACCTCTGCGGTGGCCTAGGCTAAAGGCTGAGAAGTTGCGTAGAATGCGCGCTCTTGCATTATGTGCACATGACTACTCTTCATGCCTACTTCCATTCTTGAGCGTCTTGCTCTCGAAGTTTCCGCCCAGCCAAATCAAATCGCCGCAGCAATAGCGCTTCTAGATGACGGGGCGACGGTGCCATTCATCTCGCGTTACCGTAAAGAAGCCACCGGCGGGCTCGATGACACGCAGCTGCGACTGCTCGAAGAGCGTCTGCGCTATCTGCGCGAGTTGGAAGACCGGCGCACAGCCGTCCTGGAGAACATCGAGTCGCAGGGCAAGATGACTGACGAGTTGAAGTCGGCGATCACCAACGCGGCGGATAAAACCACCCTCGAAGATTTGTATCTTCCCTACAAACAAAAGCGCCGCACCAAGGCCATGATTGCGCGCGAAGCCGGGCTTGAGCCGCTGGCTGGTGCCCTCTTGGCGGATCCATCCTTATCGCCGGAGGTCGAAGCGGGGAAGTATTTGTCTGCCGAACCTACAACTGCCGAGAAAGACACCGCTGTTCCAGATGTAAAAGCGGCGCTCGAAGGTGCGAAACAAATCTTGATGGAGCGTTTTGCTGAGAACGCCGGGTTGATCAGTCGTGTACGTGATTACCTGTTGGCGCATGGCGTTGTTGAGTCCAAGTTAATCGAAGGGCAGGAGGACCAAGGCGCAAAATTCGCCGACTACTTTGCCTACTCGGAAACCTTACGAACCATTCCCTCACATCGCGCGCTAGCACTGTTTCGCGGTCGGAATGAAGGTGTGTTGACGGTGGTGTTGCGTCTGGATAGCGAAGAAGAAAAACCGGCATGGAGCGCGCCATTTAATCCAGTTGAGGATATGATTGCGCGATTTGCCAACGTGGCCAACAAGGCGCGGCCTGCCGACAAATGGTTATGTGAAGTGGTGCGCTGGACTTGGCGCATCAAGCTTTCGCTGCATCTCGAAACTGAGTTAATGACGGCCTTGCGCGAACGCGCGGAGTCCGAAGCCATCAATGTATTCGCACGCAACTTAAAGGACCTGCTGCTCGCCGCACCTGCCGGCCCACGCGCCACCATGGGCTTGGACCCAGGTATTCGCACCGGCGTGAAGGTAGCGGTCGTGGATAAAACCGGCAAGGTTGTCGATACCGCAACCATCTATCCGCACGAACCACGGCGCGATTGGGACGGCTCGCTTGCGGTGTTGGGCGCGCTAGCGATCAAACACAATGTGGATCTGATCTCCATCGGCAACGGTACTGCTTCGCGCGAGACTGACAAGCTGGCCGGGGATTTGATCAAGTTGATTCAGAAAGCGCAACCGACACGCAAGATCACCAAGATTATGGTTTCCGAAGCGGGCGCATCGGTTTATTCTGCGTCGGAGTTTGCGTCCAAAGAGCTGCCCGATTTGGATGTGTCATTACGCGGCGCGGTATCGATTGCGCGCCGCTTGCAAGACCCGTTGGCGGAGTTGGTGAAGATCGACCCAAAGTCAATCGGTGTGGGTCAATACCAGCACGACCTGAATCAATCGCAGCTCGCGCGTTCGCTCGACGCGGTGGTTGAAGACTGTGTAAACGCGGTTGGCGTCGATGTGAATACCGCCTCGGCGGCGCTCCTCGCGCGCGTGTCAGGTCTCACACCGTCGGTGGCCGCCAATATCGTCAACCACCGAAATACGCACGGCGCGTTTGCCACCCGCGAAGCACTAAAGAAGGTGCCGCGGCTGGGCGATAAGGCGTTTGAACAGGCTGCTGGATTTCTGCGTATTGCGAACGGCGAAAGCCCGCTCGATGCGTCGTCCGTACACCCGGAAGCATATCCGCTGGTGGAAAAAATCTTGGCCGACATTCAGAAGGACGTGAAAGCGGTGATGGGCGACGCCAAGCTGCTGAAGAGCTTGCGCGCCGAAAAGTACGCGGATGAAAAGTTTGGTGTGCCAACCATTACCGACATTCTCAAGGAACTCGAGAAACCCGGCCGCGATCCGCGTCCCGAGTTCACCACCGCCACCTTTCAAGACGGCGTCGAAACGCTGAATGACCTACAGCCCGGCATGATCCTTGAAGGCGTAATTACCAATGTGGCTGCGTTCGGCGCGTTTGTGGATATCGGTGTTCACCAAGATGGTTTGATTCACATTTCGGCACTTGCCGAAAAATTCGTCAAAGACGCACACGACGTTGTTAAAGCCGGGCAAGTGGTGAAAGTAAAAGTGCTTGAGGTCGATATCAAACGGCAGCGCGTCGCGTTGACGATGCGACTGAACGACACGCCAACCAGAAACTTAAACTCCAGCAACGGCGCGGGTTTTCAGGCCAAATCGTCCCAAACTGCCCGTCAAATGGCGAGTTTAAAATCTGCCACACCTGTCGGTCGAAACGCGATGGCGGAGGCGTTTGCAAAGCTGAAGACCAAACCCTAGCAGGCTGAACCTGTCGTGAGTTCACCGGTGGCGAGCAGCGAGTCCCAATTGTTGCCAGAGCCAGCCAAAATCATAAGGCGGCTGGCTGGATTGTTGGCTTTGCCGGGCCGCCATGTTCTCCAGCGACTTTAGCAATGCGACCACCGCATTCTGACCGCTTTCTGTCGTAACCGCCTGTCTCGGGCTAAGCCCGTCAAGAGACGGCAGGGCGCTATCCAGCCAATCTCGATAGTGACGATCAAAATACTGCTGCACAATTGCTGCGGCCTCCTCCGGCGGAATTTCGTCGCGGCTGCTCGCCTTGACTGATCGCCTTTTGCTGGCTTGCCTCGACGCTCCCTGCGCGGGGGTCATGCTTGTCAGGCCGGCGCTAATTTGCTCACCAAGCGCGCCTTCAAGCAACTCGGTGACTCGCTTCATCCTTGCCGCAGAATTCGTGCTCACGTGCAACGCGCCTTTTTCCAGCCGCAACGTCGCCAATACTTGTTTGCCGGTGTCCGGATCAACCGTCTGAACGCTGTATCCCGTTGCGGCGGAATTTTGAGCTTCGCGCGTCAGTGTAGGTGTACCCAGCCAATCCCAGGCGGGCGGTACATCATCCACCCTTCGCCAATCCGGCAAGGTATCGAGGCGCGCAACCACATGTTCCGCAGATCCGTTTCGCACGGCAAAACGTGTCTCTGTAAACACCAGTGCATTGCCTTCAAAGTTAACCAGTTCCGGCGCTTCATCAGCCGCGATGTATCGTGATAGCCAGTAGGAGGTGAAAACCGGCGGCAGCGTCGTGAGCACATCGTTAATAGCAACATCGGCTTCCGGCTCACTTGCACTTGACCTTTGCAAACCCCGGTCGGAGAGCGCCTCGGAGAATTTCGCTTCGATCTCTCGCAATAGCGTCCCAGATTGCTCGATTGAGAATGGCAACATCACACCAGTAAAGATTTTCTGGCCTTGATAGTCCGCCACACGTGCGCCGAGTTGGTCCCAGCGTACCAGCGATTTGCTGCCGAGATGTTCAAACACGCGCACTGGCTCGCCACCGCGCAATCGATCTCGCACTTCTACCCATTTTCCCGGCATGACGGCACTCACTTCGAATAAACTCATACGCGTGTCACGCAACGTGGCCAAGTAGCGCCGGCTGGGTACAGAGTCCCGCCAGCCTCGGCATTTGAGGTAATCATCGACAATGTTGTGCGGCAATCCCTCCACATCGTTGAATCGCCGTGCGGCCAAGTCTTCAAAAACACAGCCATACAATACACCGGCTCCTTCCTGACCCAGAACATTCAAGAGCCCCTCGTTCGATAGGCCG
This sequence comes from Rhodocyclaceae bacterium, assembly GCA_020247545.1. Taxonomy (GTDB): domain Bacteria; phylum Pseudomonadota; class Gammaproteobacteria; order Burkholderiales; family Usitatibacteraceae; genus UKL13-2. The sequence continues at coordinate 155,261 of JADCIX010000011.1, forward strand.
CTGACCGCACGGGCCGCAGCCGTGTGCGACCCTTGGATGGCGTCGAACCGTGCCCCCCAATGCGGCTCGCGCCGTATCCATTCCATCAGATTGGCGACAGCCTTGTTGCTTTCACTTTTTGCCATTCTGCATACTCTCAGTCCGGTCTTATAAACGTCTGACGGCGATTCAACCACCAAGCGAAAAATCCTGCGGTCACAAACATGATGAGCGAATAGATCGCTGCCGGCACACTTATCGCTGTGTTGTTCAGCACATTTAGCGCGATAAAGATTGCTAGCGTGCCATTGTGAATGCCGATCTCCATTGCAATCGCGATCGCCTGCTTCTGCGGTAGCTTTACCGCCAGGGGTACGGCATACCCAACGCCCATTGACACAAGGTTGAACGCCAGACACGCCAACCCGACCACGGCGAAGTATTTGACAAGGATGTCCCAGCTTTGCCAAACCGACACTGCCACCAAAAGCGCCAACAAGATAACGGAGAAAATCTTGATTGGTTTTTCCATTTTGGCGGCAAAGCCCGCAGCCCATTTGCGAATCGACATACCGATCACGACCGGCAACAGGATAATGGTACCAACCTCGATGATCTTCTGAAACGGCGGCGGCACATACTGGTCGCGCGCCATGAAGTACTGCAGCGCAAAGCTGATGATGAATGGCAGTGTCAGCAGCGATAACGCACTGTTAATGGCAGTGAGTGTGATGTTGAGCGCAACGTCGCCGTGAGCAAGATGTGAGTAAATGTTTGCGGTCGCGCCGCCCGGGGCCGCAGCCAGCAACAGGATGCCGACAGCCAGTTCGGGTGGCAGCTTGAATACCAGCGCAATGATAAACGCCACCATCGTCAGAATCACCATTTGGATGGTCAGACCAACAAACACCGCCTTCGGCAAGCGTACCACGCGCGAGAAATCGGCAACCGTTAAAGAAAGCCCCAGGCCGAGCATGATGATGCCCAGCGATAACGGTAGAAGCAGGTTTGAGATCAGGCCGCTTTGCATCTAAAACTCCCGAATGATGTGCTGCTGCCGGCGGCTCACGGGGAGTTTCTCATTCACGCCTTTGATGACACACACCCAGCGCAAACCAGCACCGCCACCAGTTTCGGCTGTGTCGGCTGCCTCGTCCCCATCTTCTGCACCGAGCGCGGCCCGTTCAAAGCCGGTGATTGCTTGTGTCGCCACAATCGCGTTTCGGTGGATGCGCGTAAACATTCCCCCGAACTCTTCTTCAATTTTTGTCAGCGACTCTTCCAATAAATATTCCCTTTGCGCCGTCCTCACCGTGAGGTATTTCAATTCAGCTTTAAAAAACAAGACGTCGTCAATTGGCACCAACACCACCCTGCCGCGCTCGTGGATCGAGAGGTGTCGGCGCTTATGCTGCGTAGCCTCGGCAATAGCAATAGCGGCGTGTGGCAATACCGGTCGTGCCTTTTCCAACGCTGCGAGCAGGCGCTCCAGCCGGATCGGCTTGAGTAGATAGTCCACCGCATTTAATTCAAAGGCTTGCACGGCGTATTGATCAAAGGCGGTGGTAAAGATGAGTTTGGGTGGCGCTTGCATCTGTGACAAGTGTCGCGCAAATTCGATGCCATCCATGGTTGGCATGCGGATGTCACAAAGCACGATGTCGAGACTCCCCTTGTTGACTACCTCGACCGCCTCGAGCCCGTTTGCCGCTTCGTCCACAATGGTCAGCGGAAACTGTTCGCGGCATTCATCGAGCAGATTGGAGAGCCGTTTACGCGCTGGTGCCTCATCGTCAACAATTAGAATTTTTGCCGCAGTCATGTTGTTCCCGGATTGTCGCTTGACGTGGGGGTAACCGGCATATTGATCGTCACCACATACTGGCTGTCGACGACTTCTGCGCTAAGCCCCGCTTCTGCATCAAAGTGTAGTTGCAATCGTTCACGAATATTGGCAATCGCCATGCGGTTGCCTGAGACATGGGTTGACTTTGTGTGAAACGGATTGGTCAGCGTGATTACCAGTTGTTTTGATGATGCGGTGGAAGTGCCGATGGCGATGTGCAGCACCCCTTCGCCTTGTTGCGGCTCGATGCCGTGATACACCGCGTTTTCAATCAACGGTTGCAGGATCAACGGTGGCACCAGCGCCGGCCCCAGCATATGGTCAATCTGCCAATCGATGTTGAGGCGTTCACCGAGCCGAATCTGTTCAATTTCGAGATAACGGCGGCATAAGGCGATTTCGTCTTCAAGCGGGCGTAGTTGGCGATTGTCTGCCATCAGCACACGAAACAGCTCCGCCATGTCTTCGAGCATACGCTCGGCACGACGGGGCTCGTCACGAATCAGCGACAAAACGGCATTGATGGAGTTAAACAAAAAGTGCGGCCGGATACGCGCTTGTAATGCCTGTAGGCGTGCCTCGGTCAAGGCCGGTGCCAGCGATCTCGCTCGGAGGTCAAAGTAAAAGAGGACGATCGCAGTCGCAATCAAGAAAAACAAACAAAACTGCACCATTGTCAAACCATCACCAATTGACAGGACGCCAACCACGCTGCTGTGCAGATACCAAAACAGTCCGCCAATCAATGCTTCAAGAGCAAAAATGACTGAAACCCCCCGCCAATAGGTGAGTTTGGAAACAAAGGGCTTCAGTCCGCAGCTTGCCAGCAAAGAAAGGATGATCGCTGGCTGGGCGACAATGGAGATCAAAAGAAACTGGCGCCAGAACCCCGATATCTCACTGACGAGATCCGCTCTGCTTAACGCCGCACCGATGACCATGACATTCACCAGCACCACCATACGTAACATGATGCCGAGATTGCAGAAATCTGGAAGGCGTGGGCGGTAGCCCAATTGTGCATCGGTCGCACCGTCGTCTGCTACGGCTGGCGGAGAGTGGTCGTTTATACTCATCGGGGTATTTTCGCCTTATTTTGTGCGTGATATTTGTCGTTTTCAGCCGAGAAAAAAACCTACGTCTACCCCATGCCTACCAAGAACCCCCCGGCAACAACCGATCAAAGTGTAAACCCCACCGGCAAAGCGTGGTCCGGGCGATTTTCTGAGCCTGTAACTGAGCTAGTAAAGCGATTCACGGCGTCGGTAACCTTCGATAAGCGCCTTGCTTACGCGGATATCCAAGGTTCACTGGCGCACGCTGCGATGCTCGCCCGCGTTGGTGTGATTACCCCGGCTGATCTTGCCGACATCAGTCGTGGAATGGCTATCATTACCCAAGAGATCGACGCCGGAACCTTCGACTGGGATGTTGCGCGCGAAGACGTACACATGAACATCGAGGCGCGACTTATTGCGCTTGTTGGAGATGCGGGGAAACGGCTGCATACCGGACGGTCACGCAACGACCAGGTCGCGACCGACATCCGGCTTTGGCTGCGTGATGAGATTGACGGGTTGATCGAGCGGCTGCGCACGCTCCAATTGGCCTTGCTGGGCATGGCGGAGAAACACGCAGACACCATCATGCCGGGTTTCACGCATTTACAGGTCGCGCAGCCCGTCACGTTCGGCCACCACTTAATGGCCTATGTGGAAATGTTGTCACGTGATGAAGCAAGGCTCATCGATTGCCGCAAACGGGTGAATCGTCTTCCGCTCGGTGCCGCAGCTCTCGCCGGCACCAGTTACCCGATCGACCGTAATCATGTTGCGCAGACGCTGGGGTTTGATGGTGTTTGTGAAAACTCGCTAGATGCGGTAAGCGATCGCGACTTCGCCGTCGAGTTTGTCAGCGCTGCGGCATTGATCATGACGCATCTCTCGCGGTTTTCGGAGGAGCTCATCATTTGGATGAGCCAAAGTGTGGCGTTCATCGATTTACCAGATCGCTTCTGTTATTCGTCGTCGATCATGCCGCAAAAGAAAAACCCCGATGTGCCCGAACTGATTCGCGGCAAGACAGGCCGCGTGAATGGGCACCTTGTTGCGTTGCTCACGCTCATGAAGGGTCAGCCCCTCGCTTACAACAAGGACAATCAGGAAGATAAAGAGCCGCTGTTTGACACGGTAGATACCGTTCGGGATTCGCTGACCATCATGGCGGACTTATCTGCGAACATCATCGTGCGGCCGGAGAACATGCGTGCGGCGGTCATGAAGGGGTTTGCCACAGCCACCGACCTCGCCGATTATTTGGTGAAGAAGGGCCTCGCGTTCCGTGACGCGCATGAAGCCGTGGCAACTGCGGTGCGTATTGCCGCAGAATCTAAACGCGGCCTGGAGGAGCTCTCGCTCGAAGAGTTACGCAAGTTCTCACCCTTAGTAGGTGACGATGTATACGCTATCCTTACCCCTGAAGGCTCCGCTGCGTTACGGAATCATATCGGCGGTACGGCGCCTTCGCAGGTGAAGAGCGCTATCGCAAGGACAAAACACCGGCTTGGCCTGTAAGTTATCTTGGAAGGTACGCACCTGACAACATTCCGCGTATCGCGGGTTAAACACCTTTTAGCAGCACTATTTGCGCCTTTGGCCGAATTCGCTTAATGTGATACTCATGGAAGCTTGACAGGAAGGTTCATGCGCACGACACGGAAGCCCCTCCAAATTAGCATACTTGGCACCGCCTTATTCGCGGCCTCTGGGTTCTGTTTTGCGCAAACTAGTCTTCCAAACGCCAAACGTGGCGGGCCAAGTTCATTACCTCCTGTTTTATCGAGCGCCTCTGTGCATTCGACCGCAAGCACTGCGGTCATCCCAAATGCAGACAATCTGCGGGACAGCTTAGCCTCCCTGCTTGGCAACACTTTCGACGTTGATACCAAAGCCGCACCCTACAGCTGCAAAGCCGACAGCCTCGTCTGTTATGACTACCGCAAACGTCAGTCAGTAGTGCCGATCACCAAGTCCATGATGCCGGATGTACCTGGTTTAAAGAAGGAGGGCTTAACAGTCAAGCGGGATAAGGTCGCTTTTAACTACAGCTTTTGATTTATTGGGCGCTGGGAACTGCCACTTGAGGTGGCCGTTTTTTTGTAGGTTCTCGAAATACCTGTGAAAGCACACTATTTGAAATCAGCGACTTAAATGTCTTCATTGAGATTAGTCGCCGACGAATTCTCAGAATAGATGAAGAAATCCTACAAGATTCTCAATATAGCGGCTCCCTGTTGAATTGCGCTTCGTATTGAACCACTTTTTCGAATCGTTTGCGTTACTGGTTGATCCACCCTGAACTCAACAAATCGTTGATTGTTAATTGAATTTCCGGTACCGGGCGGATCAAAGCTTTATGCATCTGGTGGGTCAATCAGAAGCGCAATTGCACACCTTTGGGAACAACCTCAAGGCTCGAATGGTTTTGTGCGCTTTGGGTAGAGTTGTGTATCAACACTATGGTCTCTGTACTTTTTAAGCGCGGTTGCCATACAAGGAAATTAGCGATTTTTTTTCGAAAGTCGTGAGAATTCTCTAAAGTATTCTGAGAACCTACAACTTTTTATACGTCTAGGTTCTGCACAATGAGTGCGTTGTTTTCAATAAACGCTCGTCTTGGCTCCACATTGTCACCCATGAGGGTGGTGAAGATTTCATCGGCACCAATTGCATCTTCGATCTGTACGCGGTTCAAGATTCGCACCTTCGGATCCATGGTGGTTTCCCAAAGCTGCTCAGGGTTCATCTCACCCAGACCCTTGTAGCGCTGGATCGCCATGCCATCTTTGGCTTGCTCGATTAGCCAATTAAGCGCTTCACCAAATGATTTAACGGCAAACATCTTTTCACCGCGCTTGATTTCCGCGCCGTCACGAATCAAACCATTGAGCATCAGTGCGGTACTCACAATCTGCTCGTAATCACCGGTTTCAATGAATGTGGAATCGATAATGGTGTCGCGCTTATTGCCGTGCAACGTCTTGGTGCAACGGAGACGGTAACCATCGTGTGCCTCGTCTTGCTCGACTTTTACAACCAGAGTGCCGGTACCAATGGCATCTGTCAGCCAGACGGCTGCCTTTGATGCAGACTCAGCGTTGGTTAGATCAATTCGCGGACACGCCAGCATGCCTCGCACGACATCGGGGTCGAAGGTGCGGGAGAGGCGGTCGATGATGGCGTCTGTGATCAAGAACTCTTCGGCCAACTTGCCAAGTGCCTCGCCCTCTATCCAGGCGGCACCACCACCGGGATTCAAAGAAGCGTCGTTCATGGCTTTTTTGAGCTGTAGCTGTTTCAGACCTTGTTCGTCCTTGACGTAGCGTTCTTCTTTGCCACTCTTCACTTTGAACAACGGTGGCTGCGCAATGTAGATGTAACCGTTCTCCACCAGCTGCGGCATCTGACGGTAGAAGAATGTCAGAAGCAGGGTGCGAATATGTGCGCCGTCGACGTCGGCGTCAGTCATGATGATGATGCGATGGTAACGAAGTTTGTCGTGGTTGAAGTCGTCCTTTCCGATACCCGCACCAAGAGCGGTGATCAGTGTGGCGATTTGCTCGGAACCGATGACTTTGTCGATACGCGCTTTTTCGACGTTTAACACCTTGCCGCGCAGCGGCAAAATTGCCTGGAACTTACGATCACGGCCTTGTTTCGCAGATCCGCCGGCAGAGTCACCCTCGACAATATAGATTTCGCAAAGTGAAGGATCCTTTTCTTGGCAGTCCGCCAATTTTCCCGGTAGGCCAATGCCATCCATTACACCTTTGCGGCGCGTGAGTTCGCGCGCCTTGCGCGCGGCATCACGCGCTCGCGCCGCTTCGACAATCTTCGAACAAATGATCTTTGCGTCGGCTGGGCTTTCCGCGAGGAAGTCTGTAAGTTTGGCGGCGACGACTTCCGAGACAACGGGCTGTACTTCGGAAGAAACTAGTTTGTCTTTGGTTTGTGATGAAAACTTTGGCTCCGGCACTTTCACAGACAATACACATGTCAAGCCTTCGCGCATGTCATCGCCGGATGTTTCTACCTTTGCTTTTTTCGCAAACTCGTTCTCTTCAATGTACTTGTTAAGAATTCGCGTCATTGCTGTACGAAGGCCGGTCAAGTGTGTGCCACCATCTCGTTGCGGAATATTGTTGGTGAAACACTGAACAGTTTCGCCATAGGAGTCATTCCACTGCATGGAGACTTCAACCGTAATGCCGTCCTTTTCGCCGATTGCATGAAAGATTTTTGGATGCAGTACTGATTTTGTGCGGTTCATGTATTCCACAAACCCTTTTACGCCACCGGCATAAGCAAAGTTCTCACTCTTGCCGTTGCGCTGGTCGATCAACTCAATCTTGACGCCGTTATTCAGGAACGAAAGTTCGCGGAGCCGCTTTGCCAAAATTTCATAGTGGAATTCAACGTGGGTAAAGGTCTCCTTAGCCGCGAGGAAATGTACCTCGGTGCCGCGCTTATCGGTTGTTCCAACAACGCTCAGTGGCGAGACGCGTTCACCGTGCCTAAACTCCATTTCATGTACTTTTCCGTCGCGACGAATCCGTAACTTCAACCACTCGGACAGCGCGTTAACAACAGATACCCCGACACCGTGTAGTCCGCCAGAAACCTTGTAGGAGTTCGCATCAAATTTACCGCCGGCATGGAGCTCGGTCATTACGATCTCGGCCGCGGAGCGCTTAAACTCATCGTCTTCTTTGATGCCTGTTGGGATGCCGCGACCATTATCTGCAACAGAAATAGAGTTATCTGTGTGGATGATAATTTTGATGTCGTCACAGTGGCCGGCTAACGCTTCATCGATAGCGTTATCCACCACTTCGAACACCATGTGATGCAGACCTGAACCATCGGATGTATCGCCGATATACATGCCTGGACGCTTGCGTACCGCTTCCAAGCCTTTAAGGATTTTGATTGAGTCAGAATCGTATGCCGCTGGGTCACTCTTCTTTGCCGGTACCATTTATTTCCTAAACTTATTAATTACTTTGCTGCCGATCGCAGAACGCGGAACGGGAAGCGAATACTTGTTGCCTGAAATACTTTTACCCCGGTACTAGATGCGCATCGGCATGACGACATACTTAAAGTCTTCACTACCTGGTTGTGTGATGAGGGCGCTTGACATGTTTGCTTCGCCCAGTGAAAACTGAATCGTTTCTGTGGAAAGGTGTCCGAGCGCGTCAAGCAGGTAGGCGATATTGAACGCGATATCCATTGCGTCTCGGTCGTAGGTGATCGCCAAATTCTCTTCCGCTTCTTCTTGTTCATTGTTTGAGCAAATGATCGACAATGAATCTTTGGTGAAGACTAGGCGAACACCGCGGATTTTATCGTTGGATAAAATCGACGCCCGCTGTAATGCTGCCTGAAACTCAAGGCGATTCAGTTGCACGTGATTGGTATAACCAGATGGGATCACCTTGGTGTAATCAGGGAACTTGCCCTCCACGATCTTGGAGACAATTTCAATCCCGGCGAAGGTGAACTTCACCTGGTTTTGATGCATCTTCATGTGGATTGGATCATCGCTCTCATCAAGCAACTTAATCAATTCCAACACCGTTTTTCTCGGCAAGATAGCTTCAATTTTAGCAACCGGTTCTGCCAGCTTGTATGACGCCATCGACAAACGATGGCCGTCTGTCGCCACCACACGCACTGTGGTGCCCTCGCAAGATATCAACACACCGTTCAGGTAGTAACGAATATCCTGGACCGCCATGGCAAATTGGACTAGGCCCAACACTCGGCGGAAGTCGCGCTGCGGAATAGCCACTTCAGTCGCTTCATCCTTGGCCTCGGCAATCTTCGGAAAATCTGCCGCTGCGAGTGTTTGCAGCGCAAACCTACTTTTGCCGGCTTTAACTGTTAGACGCGACTCTTTGGTATCGAGAGCCGTATCCGCATCCGGCGGTAACGCGCGCAGAATGTCCTGTAGCTTCTTTGCCCCTACCGTAAGGCTTCCGGGTTTATGCGCCGACTCAAGTTTTGCGGTTGCTCGGATCTGTACTTCTAGGTCGGTGGCCAAAAAATGCACCGCGCTACCTTCTACATCAATCAGAACGTTCGACAAAATTGGCAGGGTATGACGTCGCTCAACAATCCCGGTTACAAACTGCAACGGGCCTAGCAACGTACTGTTCTTAGCTTTTATTGTAAACATATTACAAACCTAGTAGTAGTAATAGGAGATGCGGTGTTTTCGGTAGAACTCGAATAAATCGTTATAAATCAGCAAACTAACGGTGTTAGAAACGTATGAGGTAATCGCAATAAGACTACCGCCGGATTGTGGATAGTTTTATGCAATGAGTCCGCAATCCAATTTCATCCACAATATATCCTCAGTCATATAGAAGGTTATTCAATGGTGTTTTATTCCTTTACCCCCGCAGAATTTGCATCAATAAAGAGTGGTCGCGGGCAACCGTATGATCAGCTTCAACCAACTCATGGACCTTGCGACACGCGTGGAGTACAGTCGTGTGGTCGCGTCCGCCGAACGCCTCGCCGATCTCGGGCAAGGACATTGGTGTCAACTCCTTAGCCAGCGCCATAGCAATCTGGCGGGGCCTCGCTAACGAGCGCACGCGTTTCTTTGAGTACATCTCAGCGACCTTGATTTTGTAGTAGTCGGCGACGGTCTTCTGGATATTGTCGATAGAAATTTGCCGGTTCAAGACGGCAAGTAAATCCTTCAACGCTTCTTTTGCAGAGGCAATTGAAACGGGCACGCTGTTAAAGCGTGAGTAAGCCAGAACGCGTTTTAATCCACCCTCTAGTTCGCGGATATTTGAGCGTATGTGTTTAGCGATAAAGAAGGCCACTTCTTCATTGATCGGTGAGTCTTCTGATTCCGCTTTTTTCATCAATATGGCCACACGCATTTCTAGCTCCGGAGGTTCTACCGACACCGTGAGGCCCCAACCAAAGCGCGAAATTAGCCTGTCTTCAATACCGGAAATCTCCTTCGGAAAGCGATCTGAGGTGATGACCACCTGTTTACCGCCTTCGATTAATGCGTTGAAGGCATAAAAGAATTCTTCCTGGGTCCGAGACTTATTGCCGAAGAACTGGATGTCGTCAATCAGCAACAAGTCCAACGTGTGATACGAACGCTTGAATGTATCGAACGCCTTATGTTGATATGCACGTACCACATCCGTCACAAACTGTTCGGCATGTATATAACGAATACTTGCGTTCGGGTTCCTCTCCAGCAGCTGATTACCAATTGCTTGGACCAGATGGGTTTTACCCAGTCCCGTTGCGCCGTAAACAAACAGCGGGTTGTAGGCCTGACCAGGATTGTGCGCGACTTGCTGCGCCGCTGCGCGCGCAAGCTGGTTAGCCTTACCACCAACAAAGGTGTTAAACGTAAAGTTAGGGTTAAGCCGATGTGTAGCAGGTGTGGGTGGGGAAGACGACGAGTTGCTTTCTGATTGTGCTGCCGATTGCGCGCCCATATCGCGCATCTGAGACCTTTCATCTGCCGAGGTTGGTGCCGGAAGTGCGTCTTCAGCCTCCTCCATCGCAAGTTCAATCATCACGGGTCGCGCAAAAAACTTTTCTGCCGCGAGCTCAATCTTGGAAAGCTGACGATCCTTTACCCACTGTAGGACAAACCGGTTTGGTGCCACCAATACAAAACTATCACCCTCCTGTTCAAACCGCAGGGGTTTGATCCAGGTGCTGAATTGATGTTGTGAGAGCTCGTGCTGAAAATCTTCTACACAAGCTTGCCAAAATGGGTGCATGTCTCTTCTTAGCCGATGGGGTGATACAACGGTATTCCGGCAGTGTTATGAACCGATGGCGAGTGCACCACCAGAAAACTTCAGATAAGGGAATTAGGTGGCAAGCAAAGGATCGTAAAGTCACCGGAAAGGGCGGTTTTACCGAGAGCGAATTTTACGCTGAATTGGTTGTGGAGAGGGGGTTATCCACAGGGCAAATGACAAAATAAAGTGCTTGATTTTTTCGGCGTTGGCGCTGCCTATCGCTTGTTTTGGACGGGTTCTACCTTAACCCTTGGCGCGCGCTATTCTCCGTTGCGACTTGACGAAACATCAACAAAAACAAGATAATGCGAAGTTCTGCCGGTTAACCACGGGAACGGCTTTGGGGCGAATCAACCCAAAGCAGGATTGGTCACTAGTAATGACTAACCAAAATGACCGATATCGTATTTCTCTTCAACTTGTAGATCGACGAGTGACACCATGAAACGTACCTATCAACCTTCCGTAGCACGCCGCAAAAAGACCCACGGTTTTCGGGTTCGCATGGCAACCGCAGGTGGCCGTAAGGTCATCAACGCTCGCCGCGCCAAAGGCCGCGCGCGTTTGGCTGTCTAATTCCCATCCAGCCACAAAGCTTTCCCCGCGTTATGCGACTCGCCTCCGCTGAGGTGAAGCAGTTGCTCGACCATGGCCAACGGCTAAGCGCCTCGGCTGCCGATGTTGTACTGACGAGCCGTTCCGCAATTCGGGCAGCCCCGACGATACATAACGGTGCGTCATTGGCTGGTATTGCCTTGTCCGTGCCAAAGCGTCAACTAAAGAGAGCGGTCGACCGAAATCGGACAAAGCGAGTCCTGCGCGAAGTGTTTAGGCGGCACGAGCTTCGCAACACCCCGCTTGAATTGCTGGTCACTGTGACTTCCGTTCCAAAGCCGATCGCCGGTAACATGAAACAGAAACAAGCAACCCAACACCTACAGACCGCAGCGCTGGGGCTGTACAACCGGATCCTGCAACGCAGTAAAAAAGTCGTCGAGGCAAGTTGATGTCGCCGGACCCAACGCGCGTCTCTCCGTTGGCGCGATTGCTGTTGTGCTTAGTGCGTGCCTACCAATATGTATTGAGCCCTTACTTTGGCACACAATGCCGATTTGCCCCCACCTGTTCCCATTACGCTGTGGAAGCGCTGAGCAAGCACGGTGCGATAAAAGGCAGTTATCTCACCACGCGAAGATTGCTTCGGTGCCACCCATGGCATCCGGGTGGCTACGACGCCGTTCCTTAACCTATTGAACTGAAACCGTTAACCATGGATACCCAACGCATCATCGCGCTGATTATTTTTTCGTTCTCAGGGCTCCTGCTTTGGGAGGCTTGGCAAAAGCACAATAGCCCGCCAATCGCGCCCAAAGCACCGACTGCCGTTGCGGCGTCGAGCAGCGCGCCAGCTACACCCGCCCCAGCTGTCGCTCCCGCTGCCGCCAGCGCAGTGCCGGCATCTGTAGCAGGGGTACCAGCGTCCGCTGTGGCCACACCTGCGACCATTAGCGCACCAGCATTGGCACCACAAGCCTCAACTAGGTCAATATCGGTGCGAACCGATAAGCTGTCGGTCGATCTGGATGGATCGAGTGGTGATATTCGCAGTGTAGTTTTGCTCAAGCACGTTGCCCGCGGGGACACCACCCGCCAGTTTGCATTGATGCAGGAAAAAGTCGGCCATTACTTCATCGCTCAATCAGGTTTGCTGGGCGAAGGCCTGCCTAACCATACAAGCAAGTGGGTGGCGTCCGGAGATGAATTTGACCTCGGCGGGAACGAGAAGATCGAGGTCGTGCTCACCAACAACGATGCCCCTGGGATAACCGTCAACAAGGTTTTCACCTTCAAACGCGGCAGCTATGTTATTGATGTTCGATATGACATTAAGAACGACAGCGGTGTGCCAATTGCACCCAAAGCGTATTTCCAGTTCTTGCGCGACGCGAATCCACCCGAGGGCGAGAGTTCCGGTAGCAACCCGTTTACTGGGATTGCCACCTTTACTGGCCCGGCGGTCTATACCGAACAAAAGAAATTCCAAAAAGTGGCTTTTTCAGACATTGATAAAAATAAAGCCGACTACGTCAAAGAGGCTAGCGACGGCTGGATCGCGATGGTCCAGCATTATTTTGTATCGGCGTGGCTTCCGCAGGGTAGTGGAGGGCGTGAGTACTTTACAAAACGTGTAACCGATACCCTGTATTCAGCGGGCGTCATCATTCCCGTTGCTGCGGTTGGAGTGATCGCGCCTGCGGCGTCCGCTAGCCTGACGATGCCTTTGTACGTGGGTCCGCAAGAGCAGGAAAAGCTGAAAGAGTTGTCGCCCGGCCTAGATTTGGTTGTCGACTACGGTTGGTTAAAGAGCTTGGCCTATCCGATGTTTGTTGTGCTTTCTTTCTTGAACAGCATGATCGGCAACTGGGGCTGGACCATCATTGCGTTCACCATCCTGTTGAAGTTGGTGTTTTTTCCGCTAAACCAAAAAGCCGGCAAGTCGATGGCGCACATGAAAACGCTAATGCCAAAGATGGAGGCGCTAAAGGCGCGGTACGGCGATGACAAGATGAAGCTCAACCAAGCTATGATGGAGCTGTATAAGGCGGAAAAGGTCAACCCGCTCGGCGGTTGTTTGCCAATCATCATCCAGATACCGTTCTTTATTGCGTTGTATTGGGTTCTACTTGGTGCCGTAGAGTTGCGTAATGCACCATGGGTGGGTTGGATTACCGATCTTTCGACACCGGACCCTTACTATGTACTGCCGGTATTGATGGGCGCGTCGATGTTTATACAGACCAAACTTAACCCACAACCAGCAGACCCGATCCAGGCGAAAGTCATGTTGATCTTGCCGATCGTGTTTTCGATCATGTTCTTCTTTTTCCCGGCCGGTTTAGTACTCTACTGGACGATGCAGAACATTTTGGGCATTGCCCAACAGTGGTACATCAACAAGACATTTAACACGGCGCCGGCAAAGACCACAGCCGGTACGCGTTAACGTAGTGCCGACAATCAAAAAAAAGCCGCCTTGTTTGGGCGGCTTTTTTGTTGGATTGTTTCACGTGAAACCATCCGGTCGCCCATAATTGGTCGTTATGCACAGCAGGACACGAGCAAAATCAGACACCATCGTCGCTATCGCAACCCCAATCGGGCGTGGCGGCGTAGGCGTCATTCGTATCTCTGGAAGCGATCTCAGGGCATTTGCCGAGCGTTTGACTGGGCGTGAATTACAGCCGAGGATGGCGGCGCTAGCGACGGTGCGGGATGGCGGCGGCAACGCGCTGGATCAGGTGATTGCGCTCTATTTTCAAGCACCCGCATCTTACACCGGTGAGGATGTGATTGAGTTGCAGGGCCACGGCGGGCCAGCCGTCATGCAGGCGTTGCTGGCGCGCTGCCTGACGTTGGGATGCCGTTTGGCACGGGCCGGGGAGTTTACAGAGCGCGCGTATTTAAACGATAAACTTGACCTTGTCGAGGCAGAAGCCGTTGCCGACATGATCGACGCTGCGTCAGTTGAGGCGGTCAAGTCCGCGGCGCGTTCGCTTGCTGGAGAGTTCTCGGCCCGCGTCCATGCGCTGGTTGCGCAGCTGACGGATTTGCGCATGCACGTTGAGGCCTGTATCGACTTTCCTGAAGAGGAGATCGAGCCGGCGGATCGCCAGGTACAACAAACCAAACTCCAGCAAATACGGGCAGATTGGGATACTTTAGCCGGGCAAGCTAAGCAGGGCGCGGTGCTTCGTGAAGGGCTGACCGTTGCCTTGATCGGTCGGCCAAACGTCGGCAAATCCAGTTTGTTGAATTGTCTCGCCGGTGACGATATTGCCATCGTGACGCCGATTGCAGGAACGACACGCGACCAAGTTCGAGCGACAATACATCTTGAGGGTGTACCCATTCACCTGATTGATACCGCAGGGCTGCGCGATACAAGCGACGTGGTGGAGCGTATCGGCATGGAGCGCACATGGGCTGCGGTGGAAAAGGCGGGCGCAGCGCTGTTGATTTGTGAGGCGGGTGAAGCGATCGGGGTTGCTGAGGCGCAGATCGCGGCCAGACTTCCCGAGGGGCTGCCAACCGCATGGGTCTATAACAAGATCGATTTGTTTGGGCGGGCCGAGGATAGGCAGGATGACGGTCGCGGTGTGTCAATCCATCTCTCCGCGATGACAGGCGAGGGGGTGGATGCCCTACGCGCCTGGCTGCTGGAAACCGCTGGCTGGACACCGACAGGCGAGGGTGTGTTTATGGCGAGGCAGCGTCACTTGGTCGCGTTACAACAAGCCAAATCACACCTTGATACCGCAGAACAGGTCGGCGCACAATTCGAGCTGTTTGCGGAAGAACTCCGGTTAGCCCAACATAACCTCTCATCCATTACCGGCGAGTTCACGCCGGATGACCTATTGGGTGAGATCTTTGGTAAGTTTTGTATTGGGAAGTGACACATCCGTCCAAGAGCCAGGGCTTAGCCCACCGCGATTGGCATCGGATGTGTCATCCCCGCGTAGGCGGGGATCCATACATGGACGCCCCCGGTTTGCAAGAGCAATCTTTTCATGATGATGACGACACACGGAGTCGATTGCAGCCATACATTCGGTCTTTGTTGCAGCCGTCTATCTGGCTGCTGACACATGA
>JADCIX010000012.1 GCA_020247545.1 Rhodocyclaceae bacterium
CTCGACGGTGCTTGCGACCGCGTTTGACCTCGTTACGGATGGTCGAGCGATTCCGTCTCAATTCCAGCGCAATCTCCTCCGGCGTGAAACCGCCCAACAAAGCGCACTGAATCAGGTATCTTTCGTCTAGGGTAAGGTCCGAACGTTTCATGGCAGTGTCCTTTCGTCTTGAGAAACAAAAGGGTACCGCCGTTCGATACCTTACCCCCTAAATCAACCCCCTAAAGGTCGTCGACATTTGCTGTTGAATTCACGGAAATAGCTGGAAACGCCCGTGGATAGGCGACTTTATGCTTGCGGTTTTGCCACCCTCGGCAGCGGCCGCAACACGCCCTGACCACCGTCCACTCGAATCACCTGTCCGGTGACATGCCCTGCATGGGGTGAGAGCAGATAGGCAAACGCATGTGCGACCTCAACCGGCTCGGCGATACGATTGGTAGGAATCAGCGCCGCCGACCTCGCCTCGGCTTCCGGTGTGGCGATGAATCGTTGCGTGAGCGATGAACGGGTCAGTCCCGGCGCGACAACATTCACACGCACGCCTTTGTCAGCATACGTCGCTGCCGCGCTCAATGCCAAGCCCGTCACCGCACACTTGGCTGCGGCGATGGCTTCATGATTTGCAAAGCCGGCTTCCGCCACGACTGAGCTCGTCATCACAGCCACCGCCGGTTGCTGCGCTTTAGTCGCTTGTACGATAAACCACTTGAGCACATGAAAGGCCGAGGTGGCATTAATTGCAATTTGCTCGTGCCAATCTTTCTCCGACGTCAGATGCAATGGTCGGACAACAGTTGAGCCAACACAATGCGCCAAACCATCAATCACGCCAACCTCTGCGGCTTTAGTTTGTAACAACACAGCCCCGTCTGCGGTAGCAAGATCTGCGACCAGCTTTTGGTGTGCGCCATCCAATGATGCATTCAGCGCATCAAGCTTGGTGGCGTCGCGCCCGCACAACAATAACGAATCGCCGCGTGTGTGGAGTATTTGGGCGAGTGCTGCGCCGATGGCACCAGAAGCGCCGGTGATAACAATATTCATAGGGGAAATTTTTCTTTACTGGCGAGGTGCCAAAAGGATGAAAACGAGCGGTGCAATTTATCCGGATCGATGAAGGCTCTGGGCGATGCAGTTGACGTTGCACCGAGTGCAACACACGCCTCGATAAAGGCCGAGTAGTGCGGGTTTAGTGTGTGTCGAACACAGATGGTTCCCAACGCTGGCTTGGATGCCTCACCAACAATCCAAACTTGGTCGCAGCACTCACGCATCGCTTGCAACACAAAGTTCCACCTTTGCGCGCTCCACGGAAACGCATCATGGAACTCCGGCACGATCAACCCGATCGCCGGTGATATTGTCTGCATGCGGTTTTGGTCCCGCGCGGGCCAGCGCAGTGCCCAAGGGTGCAACAGTGTTCCGACAAAGTTGGCAGGCAGTGAATCAACCACCGCAAGACCGCGTTCATGCGCGATCACGGCAATTTGTGCGGGCGTGACCAATGCCGGTGGCACTACTGCGGATAACTGCGCGCGTTTTTGTGGTGCTTCCGGCATCGCCGGTCGCTGCCGCGCGATCTGCTCAAGAGTACCGTACGTACAATCAATTGCTGTCTCGCTGTGGTCAAAGCCAGGTGCGTACTTCGCCACGTTTTCGGCGTTGAACAAGTACGGCTTGCCCGTCCATGTTCCCGCGACCCACTGCCACGACAAGGTATTCGACGCCAAATCTCCGTCCAACAAATGCCCGTACATCCAACGCGCACCGACGCGCCAGTCGACTTTGCGGATGTGCACCACATAACTGGCGATCCACATTCTCGCGTGGTTATGCACGTAGCCGGTGCTGTAAAGCGTGCGAATTTGTGCATCAATGATGGCCACACCAGTCGTCGCGCCGACGATGTCTTGGGGCATTTCCAACGCGTACCCTACCAGCCCTTCGGCCGGCGGCGGGCGCTGGTTTCGCCAGATCTCCTTACCCAGAACGCGCCAAACGTGATGAAAGTATTCGCGCCAGCCCAACTCAAAACAAAATTTGTCCTGCCAGCCGATATTGGTTCGGCCAGCAAGCTGCGCGATGACCTCTGGCACATCGGTAATGCCGTGGGTCAGATAAGGTGAGAGTCGCGAGACGCACCCATCCAGCGAATTGCGTGTTCGCGCATATTGCGCGAGGTGAACCGCATCGATTTTTGCGAGTGCAGACTCGCGCCTGGTTGCGTGTGGCAAACCTGCAAGAGACGGCTGAAACATATCTAACATCACAGCTTATCTAGATTTTTCAGCGTAATCGCCGCCTGTGCACGAAGCGCTCGACGATCTTCTGCCGACATCTTGGTGATGTTTTTTGCCATCAGCGAGGTGCGCGGATTACTGACCAACATCTTTTCGTGTTTATCGAGGAAGTACCAATAAAGTGTGGTGACCGGACATGCAGTCGGCCCGGTTTTCATATCTGGTTTATAGCGACAACCGATGCAGTAGTTCGACATCCGCTTAATGTATTGGCCACTCGCAATATATGGCTTCGAGGTAAAGCGGCCACCGTTGGCATAGAGCGCCATGCCCGCCACATTAGGCAACTCAACCCAATCCACCGCGTCGATATACACCGCGAGATACCAATCTTCAATCTCCTTCGGCGCGACCTCAGCCATTAAGCCGAAAATACCCGTCACCATCAGGCGCTGGATGTGATGTGCATAGCCATACTTCAAGGTCTGGCCAATGGTATCGCGCATACAGTTCATGTGCGTTTCACCCGTCCAGTACCACGCTGGCAATTTCCGTTTGTGCTGAAAATGGTCGGCTTCGCGCATGCCCGGCATATCGAGCCAGTACACGCCGCGTATGAATTCGCGCCAGCCCAGCACCTGCCGTACAAAGCCTTCCACCGCCTCAATTGGCGCACGCCCGTCTTCGAACGCGGCGACCGCTGCGGCGATCACTTCGCGCGGATTCAGCAGTTTCACATTGAGTGCCGCAGAAATATGCGAGTGATACAAAAACGGCTCTGTGGTCCACATCGCATCTTGATATTGGCCGAATAGGGCGAGTCGCTCATCAATAAATCCCCGCAATGCCTCTAGCGCGTCATCTCGTGTGACGGGCCAAGCAAAGTCACCCAACGTGCCCGGATGGTCGGCGAAATGCGTTTGGATATCGGCGAAAACTTCACGCGTGATCGCGTCTGGCGCCACACGTAGCGTTGATGGCACCCTAGTCGGCCCGCTCTTTGGAAATGCGCCGCGATTTTCCGCGTCAAAATTCCAGCGCCCTTGCAAGGGCTCATCAGCCTCCATCATCACGCCGTATCGCTTACGCATCATGCGATAGAAGTACTCAAGGCGCAGTTGCTTATAGCCCTTCGCCCACTCCACAAAGTCTGCACGTGAACACATAAAGTGGTGATCTTCACGCACGACTAAATTAATCTTGCAGGATTCTGCGCAGGCCATCAACTGCCGCTCAATCCGCCAATCGCCTGGCTCGACCATCACCACCTTTTCCGGCGCGTAGTGTTCAACCGCACTTTCCAGCACATCGACCAGCGATGTGGCTTTATGCAGTCCAATCCGCCAGTAGTCGACGGCGATTTTTTTCTGCTGTAGCTCACCGGCAAAGTGACGCATTGCTGAAAAGAAGAATGCAGTGCGCGGCTTGGCCGACCAGACGTGTGTAGATTCATCACGCACCTCTGCCATCAACACCACATCAGTTGCAGTGTCGAAGTCCGCTAGCGCGGCGGACTCGTGATCAAGCTGATCGCCGAGGATGAAGACGAGGTGACGACATTTTTTCATGACAAGTTAGCTCTTTATGTGCGCAGGCTCGTTTTTGCCGCGCCTTGCTTGCGGCATTTGTCCGAGCAGTACTTCACACTCTCCCAATCTTTTTCCCACACCTTGCGCCAGGTCATCGGTTTGCCGCACGCCACACAGGGTTTCGTCGGCAGATAGGATTTGTTTCCCTTGAATTGCCCCGGCATCAGTGTTTGCCTGCGCCAACGGCTGCACGCGATAAACGGTCGTTTACCGCGTCCCAAGCGGCGTCGGTAGGCGGTGCCTCAACCAGTATCATCGCTGTCCCTGCGGCATCAAGCGTGCGCAAACTCGCGTAAAGATCGCGTGCATAGTCCTCTGCCTTTGCCGGTGCCTGCAGCCAGATCAGCGGTCGCAGATGACGCATGCCGATTCCCACTGGCGAAGGTGCCGTTTTCGGTTTCGCGGCAAATGCCAGCACCGCGACACGGTTGGCAGCGGCGAGTAGCGCATCGACTTCGCTCAGAAGCGCGGTCGTCGGCAGCAACTTGAGCGGCGTGTTTGGGGCGTAGTGCGCGGCGAGATCGCCCGAGACACGGGGCAAACCAGTATTCGATAGTCGTACCGTGTCGCGCGATTTCGGCATAACGCCAGTCACACGCGCAATGTCCTCAGCCGAAATCGCCCCAGGGCGCAACAACACCGGCTCTTTCCCCGACAAATCAAGAATCGTCGATTCGATGCCCACATCACACGCGCCACCGTCGAGCAACGTGATACGTTTCTTAGGCGATGTTGTTTCGTTCGCATTGAGCAAATCGCCGAACTCACTCACCACGTGCGCGGCAGTTGTTGGCGAGACACGGCCAAATCGATTGGCAGATGGCGCCGCGACGATACCACTTCCGTACTTGGCGAAGACTTCCAGTAGCGCCTGCGCGACCGGGTGCGCGGGACAACGCAGCCCAACCGTGTTTTGGCCACCGGTGACCACATCCGGAATCGCGTCGGTCTTCTTCAGAATAAGCGTCAACGGTCCGGGCCAAAAGGCCGCGATCAGCGGCGGGACATGGCTTGGAAGCCGTTTTGCCCACTGGCGTAGGTCGTCTCCTTTGCGCACGTGAACAATCAGCGGGTGATCCGCCGGTCGTCCTTTGGTTGTAAAGATGCGTTTTACCGCAGCCTCGTTGGTGGCGTCGGCGGCAAGGCCATAGACCGTTTCGGTCGGCATGACGACGAGTTCGCCGCGGACTAATGCATTTGCCGCATCGGTAATTTGCTTTTGGGTAGGCACACGACATTTTGCCGGAAGTTCAGTTCGCCCAATACAAGTTCGACAAATTCTGGCTAAGTTGCCACTCACATCGCTAAAATGACCAAACCATGTCAATCGTTCCCAGTCCCTGGCGCCTGTCCGTTGCACCGATGATGGACTGGACCGACCGTCACTGCCGATACTTTCACCGGCTGTTGACCAAACGGACGCGTCTCTATACGGAAATGGTGACTACCGGCGCATTGATTCACGGCGACCGTCCGCGCCAT
The DNA here is from genome assembly GCA_020247545.1 of Rhodocyclaceae bacterium. GTDB lineage: Bacteria > Pseudomonadota > Gammaproteobacteria > Burkholderiales > Usitatibacteraceae > UKL13-2. The sequence goes on from JADCIX010000012.1 coordinate 5,315, forward strand.
CTCAACTTCAATGTTGAAGAACATCCGGTCGCGTTACAACTCGGTGGCAGTGATGCCGCAGATTTGGCGACTTGCGCCAAGTTGGGGCAGGACTGGGGCTACGATGAAATCAACTTAAATTGTGGCTGCCCATCCGAGCGGGTTCAGCGCGGCAACTTTGGTGCGAGTCTCATGGCCGAGCCTACGCTGGTGGCGGACTGTGTGAAGGCGATGGCCGACGCAACGACAATACCGATCACGGTCAAACATCGTATCGGTATCGACGCGGTCGATCAATATGGCTTTGTGCGCGACTTTGTCGGCACCATCGCCGATGCGGGCTGCAACGTCTTTATTGCGCATGCCAGAAATGCCATATTGAAAGGCTTGAGCCCGAAGGAAAATCGTGAGATTCCGCCGCTCAAATACGAATTTGTCTATCAACTAAAAAGAGACTTCCCCGATTTGACGATTGTGTTGAACGGTGGTGTCAACACAACGGCAGAGGTACACGCTCATTTAGAACACATCGATGGCGTGATGGTCGGACGCGAGGCGTACCACAACCCGTATTGGCTATCGACTTGGGACCACGCATTCTTCGCGGAAAACTTGTCTTTCTGTGAGCGCGAAGACATCGAAGCCGCGATGGAGGAATATATCTCTGCTCAACTGACAAAGGACGCGAACTTTCATATGCATAACGTCCGCCGTCATATGGTGGGCCTGTACAAAGGCTTGCCTGGTGCCCGTGCTTGGCGGCGAAAAATCACCGGTAGCACCATCGAAGGTGTTGCAAAGACACTTGCTGCAATGGAGGGTTGAGTCCATATGAAACAACAAATGCCATGAAGCCTGTTGCGATTTTTCGTTTTTCGCCGGGCGAGGGGGCCGGGTATTTCCAAACGTATTTAGATTCACGCCAAATTCCGTGGCAGTTGTTTCAAGTCGACCACGGTGAACACGTACCTGTGACAGTCGATAAATTTTCGGGCTTCGTGTTCATGGGCGGCCCGATGAGTGTGAACGATCCCCTGCCATGGATTCCGCACGTATTGAACTTGATCCGCAACGCCATGGCAGCGGACAAGCCATGCCTTGGTCACTGCCTCGGCGGACAATTGATGTCTAAAGCCATCGGCGGCGTGATAACAAGAAATCCGGTTAAAGAGATCGGCTGGAACCCGATTCGCATCGATGACAACGAAGTGTCGCGCCAATGGCTAGGCGACGATATGGTTGATAACCGTGACTTCATTACTTTCCAGTGGCACGGCGACACCTTCACCATTCCTGAGGGCGCGACGCGTATTGTGACTGGCGACGCCTGCGTCAACCAGGCTTACGTCATCGGCAACTCATTAGGTATGCAATGTCACGTGGAGATGACGCAGAAAATGATTCAGACGTGGTGTCGCGATTGGGAAAAGGAGCACGTCGACCCACAGCTACCCAGCGTGCAAACACCGGATGAAATGATGGAAGAGATGCGTGAGAATCTGGTGCTCCTCAAACAAATTGCCGACCGCCTCTATGGACGGTGGTGTGAAGGTCTGTCAAAGGATTGACTGAAGACTAATCGCGAAAGTTCTCAAACTGCAACGGCACTTCGTCGATCTTGGATTTACACAGGGCCATGGCCGCCTGCAAATCATCCCGCTTCGCGCCAGTCACTCGCACGGTCTCGCCCTGAATCGACGCAGTCACCTTTAGCTTGGAATCTTTAATCAAGCGCTGAATCTTTTTGCCAAGCTCGGTCTCAATGCCATTCTTCACATTGATAACTTGTTTGACCTTGTCGCCACCGATTTTTTCTTTCGGTTTCTCGTCGAGTAGCCGTACGTCTACCTGACGTTTTGCCATCTTATTCAACATGACGTCTTTAACTTGACTCAGCTTGAAGTCGTCGTCCGCAAACAGCGTCAGCTCCAACTCCTTCTGTTCTACACGAGCGTCCGAACCTTTGAAGTCGAACCGGTTGCTGACTTCTTTGTTGGTCTGCTCAATCGCGTTCTTGAGCTCAACTTTGTTTGCTTCAGAAACGATGTCGAATGAAGGCATGATTTAGCGATTAAGTTGAAAGAAAAACAAAAGACGATTGAACCGCAGATAGACGCGGGTGAACGCGGATTAAAAACTCAGCTGTTTTTCTTTTGACTCTATCTGAGTTCATCTGCCTCTATCCTCGGTTCCATAAAATCCTACTTCTTTTTTCTGCCCGCCGCTTTGTTCGCCGCGATCCTTAACCGCAGCGCATTCAGCTTGATGAATCCACCCGCATCCGCCTGGTTGTATGCACCGCCGTCATCATCAAAGGTGGAGATCGTTTGGTCAAACAACGAATCGGTTTTGGATTCACGACCAACACACATTACAGTACCCTTATAAAGTTTCAGCTTGACGGTACCGTTGACGGTGGCCTGTGATTGATCGATCAGCGATTGCAGCAAGATGCGTTCCGGCGAAAACCAATAACCGTTATAGATCATGCGGCCGTATCGCGGCATCAAATCATCTTTGAGCGCCAAGACTTCACGATCCATCGTGATTGACTCAATGGCACGGTGAGCGCGCAACATGATGGTGCCGCCGGGTGTCTCGTAACAGCCGCGCGACTTCATGCCAACGTAACGGTTCTCGACCATGTCGAGACGGCCAATACCATGCTTGCCGCCGATACGATTCAGTTCCGTCAGCACTTTTGCAGGGGATAATTTTTTGCCGTTGATTGCAACAATGTCACCCTTGTCGTATGTCAGCTCAATGTACTCGGGCTTGTTTGGCGCTTTCTCCGACGAGGCGGTAATGCGCCACATGCTGTCTTCCGGCTCGTAGTTTGGATCTTCGAGAATGCCACCCTCGTAAGAGATATGCAGCAAGTTGGCGTCCATCGAATACGGTGCGCCGCCACCCTTGCGTTTCTTGAAATCGACGGGAATCTTGTATTTGTCTGCATACGCAAGCAACTTCTCACGCGACAACAAATCCCATTCCCGCCATGGCGCGATGATCTTCACGTTCGGCATCAGCGCATATGCGCCGAGCTCAAAACGAACTTGATCGTTGCCTTTGCCCGTCGCACCATGCGAAATTGCATCGGCTCCGGTCTTGCGCGCAATCGAAATCAATTGTTTTGCAATCAATGGGCGTGCGATTGAGGTCCCAAGAAGATATTCACCTTCGTAAACCGTATTGGCGCGAAACATCGGGAACACAAAATCGCGCACAAATTCTTCGCGCAGGTCTTCAATAAAGATGTGCTCTTTTTTGATACCCATCGCAAGCGCTTTTTTGCGCGCCGGCTCGACCTCTTCACCTTGTCCGATGTCGGCGGTAAAGGTTACGACTTCACATTGGTATTCGTCTTGCAGCCATTTCAGGATGACTGACGTATCCAAGCCGCCCGAATAGGCCAGCACCACACGTTTAGGTTTGTCGCCGGTCGCGCCATTGGATTTTCCAGCGGCTTTCTTCGCAACTTTGCGGGTGTTGGACTTGGCAAGTTTGCCGGGTTTGGAATTGGCTACTTTGCCAATGGCCTCGCTCATTTATCGATTCTCTCAAGTGTGTGCACAGGTCCCACCATGAATGCAAGTGCACAGATCGGCCGGAAAGGTCACCGTTCGCGGTGGTAGACACCTGATGGTGCCGTGGGAGTCATAAACGGGATCAAACCCGTGCCAGCCAGCCGCTGACACAGATAAATTATACGACGATGGGGCGTCGTAGATGGCGCGACGCCATCACGTCCGCCTCGCCAAGGAACTCGAGCGGGGCGGACGGAGTCGGAAAGAACGGACTGACTTACTTCTTGGCGGGCGTTGCTGCGACTGGCTTGACTTCTTGGATGGTCACGCTGACACCGAACTCAGTTTCGCCAACAGCACGAGCCGCAGAGCGCTCGATCAAGTCGCCAACACTTTTTGCCAAAACGTCCATCGGGATACTCCGACCGATGTCAATGGCCGTAGAGTTTGGATCATTGAGCTTTTGAAAGTCATGCCGCGCGTTCTTTTCGAGTACGCGCATCGTCTTGGCGTCAATCACGTAGACCTGGATATACGAATACGGCGCAATGTAAACCTTCGACTTGTTCTTTTTGCCGTCCTCGGGATTGGTGGTATCTGATTCCCCCTGATTGCTGACGTCTATCTCCGGATTGCCGTCCTGGCCCTCAAGCGAGCCACCCGTGAGCGGTTGCACATAGATTCCCAAGCCATGCAGCTTCGGCCCCATGCCACGGCGTTCGGACTGCACGTAGGTTGGCGTCGCGACGATGATCTTGTCCCACTTGGCGCGCTCAGGCAGTTTTTCCAGCTCGGAGACGATCTTGCCGATGGCGACCGCCTCGCGGTCTTGCGGCAATACATTGTCGAGCTCTGTTGGGTTCAAAGTAATGAAGACGCGCTCGCTATCGGGATATGCATTGCCGATGGCAGTATCCAGCCCGCGAAGCACCGAAAGATTGAGGCCGTTGTTTTGCGCCTTCAAGGTGCGGCGAACATTGTTGTCGATGATGTTCGAGCCGGTGCTTTCCTTTTGTCGCACATAGGTGAATTGATCACCTACCGCCGAAACCAATGCAAAAACCTGCTTCTTTTCGGCAGCCGCCCCCGCGGGTTTAACTTTTGGGCTCGCGTCCGGCGCAGGTGCCGCGCTAACCGCCATCGTCACCGTCAAGGTGGCGGCGATTGCCGAAGCCATCAACAGTCGTTTTGTCGCGTTTTCCATCATTCACTCCTTGGTTAAGTTCCAGCATTGACGACCGTCTTCAGTGCTTTTGGCCCCGAAACACCCGCCAATGCTTGTGTTTAGCTATTAATTTTTCCCAACAAAAGGTATTCCATCAGCGCTTTTTGCACGTGTAATCGGTTTTCTGCTTCTTCCCAAACCACAGACTGCGCCCCCTCGAGCACCTCTTCGGTAACTTCCTCACCGCGATGCGCGGGAAGGCAGTGCATGAACAACGCATCTTCCGCCGCTGAATCCATCATCTCCGTGTCGACGATGAAATCTGCAAACGCGGTCTTTCGCGTTTCCGTCTCAGCCTCGTAGCCCATACTGGTCCAGACGTCGGTCGTGACCAGATGTGCACCGCTCGCCGCCGCCATCGGATCGGTAAATGTTTTCAGATGCGCACGGTCAGAGGCCGCCACGCGAGACTCTTCCATCGCGTAACCAGACGGCGTTGCAACATTTAGCGTAAAGCCAAAAATACGCGCCGCCTCCAGCCAGGTATAACTCATGTTGTTTGCGTCACCAATCCACGCCACCGTTTTGCCGGCAATTGAACTGCGGTGCTCGATAAACGTATACACGTCCGCCAACACTTGGCAGGGATGAAATTCGTTGGTGAGGCCATTGATCACCGGTACGCGCGAGTGTGCCGCAAACCGTTCCACCTTATCTTGCTCGTATGTCCGAATCATGACCAGATCGACCATGCGCGAAATCACCCGCGCGGTATCCTCGATCGGCTCGGCGCGTCCGAGCTGCGTGGACTGCGAATCAAGGTTGATCGCTTGTCCACCCAATTGATAAATGCCCGCTTCGAATGACACCCGCGTTCGTGTCGAACTCTTTTCAAACACCATCGCCAGCATTCGATCGGTGAGCGGTTGGTAAGGAATATATTGTTTGAATCGCTTCTTCAGGATGGTAGTGCGCTCGATGATGTGATCAAACTCGTCCTTGCTGAAATCTGAGAATTTTAGAAAATGTTTCATATCACGCCGCCTGAACGGATGTGCCAGACGACTTGGCGAGGAAGCGTTTTACAACGGCCGACAACCGTTTCACCATCTCGCGCGCCTCGGATTCATTGATGATGAGCGGGGGAAGAATACGGACAACACAATCTTGCGTCACGTTGGTTAATAACCCATCCTCCAGCGCCATCTCGACTATTTCGCTACACGGTCGATTTAGTTCCAGCCCCAACATCAAACCCTGCCCGCGCACTTCCACCACACCTGCCACGCCGGCCAGCGCCGCTCTGAGCCCGTCCGCCACGATTGCGCCCATCGCGGTTGCGTTGGCGAGCAACCCTTCTTCTTCCATGATCTCAAGCGTGCGAAGTGCGGCGACCGACACGAGCGGTCCGCCACCAAAGGTGGTGCCGTGATTACCTGGCTTGAACACTGCCGACGCTTTGCCATGGGCTAGGCACGCGCCAATCGGCACACCCGAGCCCAAGCCTTTTGCCAGCGGCATGACATCAGGGACGATGCCGGCCCACTGGTGGGCAAACCACTTGCCAGTTCGACCAATGCCGGACTGGACTTCGTCGATCATCAACAGCCAGTCTTTCTCGGTACAAAACGCGCGAAGTTCGCGCAGATAGTCTGCACGCGCCGCAACAATCCCGCCTTCCCCCTGTAACACCTCGCTCAGCACCGCAACCACGTCGTGGTTGTGCGCGGCGATAGCTTTGATGGCATCGAGGTCGTTGTAGGGTACGCGGATAAAACCTGTCACCAGCGGCTCGAACCCGGCCTGCGCTTTGCGCGAACCGGTCGCCGCCAACGTAGCGAGGGTACGTCCGTGCCAAGCACGCTCCATTACAATGATTTGCGGGTTAGTAATGCCGCGTTGGTGGCCGTAAAGCCGGGCAATCTTTATTGCGCATTCGTTTGCCTCAGCACCTGAGTTGCCAAAAAACACGTTGTCCATCGCCGCCAATGCGCACAACTTGTCAGCCAGTGCCGCTTGTTCGGGAATATTGACCAAATTGGAGGTGTGAATCAGTCGCCCCGCTTGTTCAGCGATGGCCTTGGTCAGCTTCGGGTGCGCATGCCCCAAGCCCGACACCGCGATACCCGCAAGCGCGTCCAAGAGCTTGCGCCCATCGGTGGTGTGCAGCCACGTGCCTTCACCATGCGTGAATGCGACGTTTAGCGGCTTGTAGGTGTTCATTTGGTGGATTGAAAGCATGTTTGTTTCCTCAAATCATCGCCGGGTGCCATTGGCTTGCTGCAATGCGCGCACAAATAGCCTTTCAAAAAACAACGGCGACACCCGCCTTTGCGAGGCCGCCGCACATTGAAAATCGAGCGGAGATACTAGGGCAAAGCGCACTTTGACGCAACCAAGGGATGAATCGGATGTAGCGGCGGCCAATTGCCGACGGCATTGTTGCTGCCATTACATTATTGATCCGGGGTAGTAAGGGTCTGGATCACCGCATCCGCAGCAGCCCTAACGTGTTTACGCAGCTCCGGCACGGCAGTCGCCTCCCAGTGGCAAGCTTTGAGTAGGGGCCCAACGTAGTACACCCCGGCCGTGGGCTGGCCTTGCGCATTGGTCACACGGTAGTCATCGGCAACGTTCAGCCCGAGCCCGAGCGCATCAGGACTAATCATGCTCTGAAGGTGCATGCTTGCAAGCAGCGGCTCAGCTTGGATATCTGACGACGGACCGGTGCAGTTGATCACATGGCCAGCGTGAATATCGATGGTTTCTGTTCTAGTCCGCGGCCGAATGCTCACTTCGGTTGAGCCTCCAATTTCACTAATCCGAACCAAGTTGGCGGCGTGGATTTTGAGCTCACCAGACGCGATTAGATCAGCCAACAGCGCCGCCGATTCGGGTGCCGCCCGGTGGCGGTGGCTATCCCAATATGGTCGAACGTGACGCAGAAACCGACGGCGTTCGGGGGCTGCCAATTTTGCCCACAGCGTTGGGGTGATTGGCCGCAGACTGGCGACAACATCGCGCCAGTCACCGCCGTTCGCCTCATGCTGGCGAATATGGCGGCGCACGCTTCGCAAATAGTGCCGCGCCGAGCAAACGTCAAATATGTCGGGCGGTGGCGAGAGAAATTTCGGCGACTCCGATTGAAGGCGATGGGCCTGCGCCAGCAGACCGCGACGTGATATCGCGATCAATGACAGCGGCATCCCTGCGGCGACGGCGCGTCGCTTTAGCGTTGCCGCGACATCGAGCATGGTGAGGCCGGTGCCGATGAGCACAACCGGCCGCGACAGATCGATACGCGACAGCGCTCCCGCTTGCCATGGGTCGCGTAGGTAGAACTGCGATTCGTAGAAGCGGGGCTCCGGCAAGCCGACATTGGCAGGGACAAAATTGCCGAGCGCGAGCACAACTCGATCCGCCAGCAGACGGCCTTGCCCGCCCCCCTCATTGAAAGCCAGTTGCAGGCGGCCATCGGCATGACGACCAATTGTTGTGACAGTGGCGTGCTTCATGAAGAATCTTGGCGCATCCGGCTTTGATAAAACCTTCGCCGTGACTTCATCCAGGGTGCTGCGCAAGTAATCGCCATACAGCTTACGCGCCACAAAACTGCCCCCATCAGCGGCAACCGCGCGTCTTTGCAGGTAGGCCTCGAAATCGTGTGGCAATTCTTCGAACGCGCTCATCCGAGCTGCGGGAACGTTCAACAGATGATCCGCAGAATTTGTCCCGTAGGCGAGGCCACGCGCCAGCGACGTGGAGTACGCTGATAACTGACCGTCGACACCCGGACCGGGGGGCTGCGGTCGGTTAATCAGCACCACATCAAACATCCCCGCCTCAGGCTTAAGCAACCTCACCGCCATCATGGTTCCGCAAAAGCCAGCACCGATGATCGCAATAGTGCGTCGTTCGTGGGACACAGTCAGGACGCCGAAGTATAGAAAAGCATATTGATTTCGGACTCAGCGAAGCGCTTAGTCGAGGTGGTGCAAGATATAATTTTGAACGTCTTTAGCAATTCTTCATACGCCGGTCAATTTGCTGCTTCAAAGTTGCAACGACGCCATGTCGTTAAGCTACTCAACTGCCGTTACGTCCAGTCCACGGCTTTCGCCCGGAATAACATTTGCGTCCGACTTGGTCGTATTGTCGCGGTGAAAATTCGCCGCGCACGTATCGCACCGGTTGCCCCCTTTTCAGTCATCCCTTATCCCTTATCAATCATCCAACCTCGCGACCTGATGACTAACACCCGCATCATTATCCAAGGTATCACCACGCGCGGGCGCGCATTTCGCCCGAGCGACTGGGCGGAGCGTCTTTGCGGCATTATGTCCACGTTTGCTGGTGATCAACAGATGCGTTACTCGCCATATGTTCGCCCAATGCTGCTCGACGGCGTACGTTGTGTTGTGGTTGAACCTGCGCTGGCGGACATGGAGCCCCGCGCCTATCGGTTTCTGCTCGATTTCGCTAGGGATAATGAGTTGACCGTCATTGATCCGGACCGTCATTGATCCGAACGCACCGTTGGAGGGTAATGTTTGTCCAATTCCCAATCGCGCCATGGCAAAACTTGCCGAGCAAAAATAACCACTGGTGCGAATGAAATCAACATAAAAAACGCCGTGAAGAAATTCTTCACGGCGTTTTGATTTACGCTAACTAGCTACTGCCGGGACGCATACGACGACCCGCCTAACGTTGGACGCAGTAATCAGGCGGCGGCGGACGTACCGAGGGCCTTGATCGCTTTGGTCAGACGGCTCTTATGACGAGCGGCTTTGTTTTTGTGAATGATCTTCTTGTCGGCGATCGAGTCGATAGTGCCGACTTGTGCTTGGAAAACTGCTTGGGCAGACGCTTGGTCTCCCTTTGCAACGGCAGCAACGATTTTCTTGATCGCTGTGCGGAGTTCGGTGCGCTGCGCCATGTTGTGCGCACGCTGCTTGACAGCTTGCTTTGCACGTTTGGCGGCGGATTTGATGTTTGCCATGGTTATTCCAGAATCAATTCAAAAAAAGTAATCTATTGATGCACAATCCACTAAATGCGGCTACGAACCGTCTTTCGTATAGTGATCGGTAAAGATTGCGCGTAGCGGCGTATTATAGCGATCCCCTCAAAAAAAGCAAATAGCTGATTTACAAGGCTTCTTTAGGCAACCCTCGACGCAAATCCCCATCCTAGGGGGCGTTTGCAGACACCCGCAGATGCCTCGCTTTCCAATATTTCATGCAAAAACTTGTTGTCGTTGACTATGGAATGGGAAACCTTAGATCGGTCGCGCGGGCGTTCGAGTTCGCCAGTCGGGAGTGGGAGATTCCAACGCGTGTGTTGATTTCCGAAAAACCTCAAGACGTATGCTTGGCACACAAGGTGGTTTTCCCCGGTCAAGGTGCCATGCCGGACTGCGTGCGATATTTGCGTGAAAGTGGGCTGGAAGACGCGGTCCGCGACGCCGCAGCAAACAAACCGTTCTTCGGTGTGTGTGTTGGAATGCAAATGTTGTTTGACATCTCCGAAGAGGGCAACACGCCGGGTTTGGGCATTTTTCCCGGTGGGGTGGAAAAATTTCGCCCCGCCGACGCCACCCTTAAGGTTCCGCATATGGGCTGGAATCAGGTCGATTTTGCGCCGGATAACCCCGTCACCTCTGCCCTATTCAACGGAATTCCAAGCGGTGAACGTTTCTATTTTGTACATTCTTACTACTGCGCACCGAGCGATCCTTCGATTGTGGTGGCAACCACTGATTACAGTGGACGCTTTACGGCAGCCGTTGGTCGCGCTAATATTTTCGCGACACAGTTTCATCCCGAGAAGAGCCATCACGCTGGACTGACGGTTTACAAGAATTTTTTGAAATTGAATCTGTAGCGTTGGACTGCAAAATACAGAACGCAAAACGTCGCTACGTTTCTATGCTTTCATTGACCAGGTAGAAAACACCCGCGCCCTAGGTTCCGTTAAGCGCCCACCCGTCCGCCCTCACTCACTTCCCCAAAGATGCTGATTATTCCGGCCATTGACATCAAAGACGGTCATTGTGTTCGCCTTGAACAAGGCGATATGCAGCGCGCCACCACCTTTTCCGAAAACGCCGGTGAAACCGCGCGCCGATGGAAGGATTTAGGCTGTAAGCGCCTGCACGTGGTGGATTTGAACGGCGCATTTGCCGGCAAACCCAAAAACGAGGCGGCGATCAAACAAATCATTTCCGTCATGGGTGATGATGTGCCCGTCCAACTCGGTGGCGGAATCCGTGATCTTGATACGATCGAGCGCTATCTTGACGACGGTGTGACCTATATCGTCATTGGTACGGCGGCGGTTAAGAATCCGGGGTTTCTGCACGAAGCATGTGATGCGTTCCCCGGTCACATCATCGTCGCGCTGGATGCTAAAGAAGGCAAGGTGGCGACGGACGGCTGGTCGAAACTCTCCGGCCACGATGTCGTGGATCTGGCCAAACGCTTCCAGGACTATGGGGTTGAGGCGGTGCTGTATACCGATATTGGGCGCGACGGCATGATGACGGGTGTGAACATTGATGCGACCGTTAAATTGGCGCAGGCACTGACGGTACCGGTGATTGCCTCGGGTGGGCTGAACGATCTTGCAGATGTTAAGCGGCTGAAAGCTGTTGAGGCCGAGGGCATCATGGGTGTCATTGCGGGTCGTGCCATCTACGAAGGAAAACTCGACTTCAAAGCGGCGATGAACGTCGCTTGATGATCTGATGACCTCGGCTGCCCCACTCTGATGCTCGCCAAGCGAATCATTCCCTGCCTCGATGTCAACGCCGGTCGTGTCGTCAAAGGGGTGAACTTCGTCAATTTACGCGACGCCGGCGATCCGGTCGAGATTGCGAAAAAATACAACGACGAGGGCGCTGACGAACTCACCTTCCTCGATATCACTGCCAGCTCTGATGCCCGCGACATGATCCTTCACGTAATCGAGCGTGTGGCGGATCAAGTATTCATCCCGCTGACCGTCGGCGGCGGCGTGCGCAAGGTTGATGATGTACGGCACCTGATGAATGCTGGTGCGGACAAGGTCAGTATTAATACCAGCGCTATCACCACCCCGCAACTTGTGCGCGAGGCGGCCGACCGCTTCGGCTCGCAGGCGATCGTCGTTGCAATTGACGCCCGCAAACGCACTGATGGAGAGGGTTGGGAAGTGTTTACGCATGGCGGTCGAAACCCGACCGGTCTCAATGCTGTCGATTGGGCGCGCACCGTCACTGACAAGCTCGGCGCGGGCGAAATCCTGCTCACCAGCATGGATCGTGATGGCACCAAGTCAGGCTTTGACATCGCATTAACGCGTGCCGTTTGTGAGGCGGTGACTGTGCCGGTTATCGCCTCCGGCGGCGTCGGCAACCTGGACCATCTGGCCGATGGTGTCACGCTCGGGCACGCCGACGCGGTCTTGGCCGCGAGCATTTTTCATTTTGGTGAGTACACCATCGGGCAAGCGAAGGCACGCATGCGGGAACGCGGCATCGAGGTACGTCAATGAGTATTGCAAATGCATTCGTTGCACAGAGCGTAGTTGACGGACTGAAGTGGGGGGCCGACGGATTGGTTCCGGCGATTGCACAAGACCACGCCACGAACGAAGTCCTGATGCTGGCATATATGAATCGTGAATCGCTGACACTGACCATTGAAACTGGCGAAGTGCACTACTACTCGCGTTCGCGCAAGGCACTCTGGAAGAAAGGTGAATCTTCCGGCCACATTCAGTTGGTTCGAGAATTGCGCCTCGATTGTGATGGTGATACGGTATTGGTGAAAGTCGTACAAACCGGCGGCATCGCCTGTCACACGGGGAGGCGGCGCTGTTTTTTTAACCGCCTTGAGCATGGCGGGTGGATGTTAACGGCAGAGTCCGATCCCGTGCTGCTGTCGCCAAGCACCTTTGCAAAGGATTGACGGATGCAAGTAGGAAACAGCAAATCTTGGTTTGATGTCTTGGAACGGCTCGAATCAACCATCGCCTCGCGCCAGAACGCTGCGGCTGGAACATCCTATGTGGCGAGTCTCAACGCCAAGGGGTTGGACACCATTCTGAAAAAAATTGGTGAGGAATCAACCGAAACCATCCTCGCCGCCAAATCGGGCAATCGTGAAAAAATTGTCTACGAAATGGCCGACCTTTTGTTTCATTCGCTGGTGATGCTGCAGCAACAAAACATTTCGTTCGGCGAAGTGCTGTCTGAGCTTGAACGCCGCGAGGGCACTTCCGGCATTGACGAAAAAAACGCAAGAAAGTGACAACGGCAATGAGCGAGAACCCGACAATCTTTGGCAAGATCATCAAAGGTGAAATTCCCTGCAAAAAAGTCTACGAGGATGATGACGTTCTCGCCTTTCACGACATCAACCCGGTTGCACAAGTCCACTTTCTGATCATTCCTAAAAAATTCATCCCAACTCTCGCCGATGTTGTCGCGGCGGATACCCCGCTGCTAGGAAAGATGCTTGGTTTGGTTCCTGTCTTGGCTGCAGAGCAAGGCCTCACGGCAGGGTTTCGCACTGCAATCAACACCGGCAAACTCGGCGGTCAAGAGGTGTATCATCTGCATATTCATGTGTTTGGCAATCGCCCGGGAGGCGAACCGTTACGAACCATAGCGGGCAAGACCTGACACGGAATCCGATTCCTGGGGATTGGCCGCTTTAACAAGCCTCTCCACCGTCGTAGTCGACCCGATTTGACGGCATCCGACCGTCAACCTCATTTCTTGCAGCGTCCCAACAATTTGACCTGACATCTGGTTATTTATTACCCGGATTGTCATGTTGGCAACGCGCTGCCGCGATTAAACTTAACGTTTAACCATCGACGGTGTTTTTGCATCGTCCATTTTCGTCAGTCAGGAGATCATCATGGGAAGTTTTAGCATTTGGCATTGGCTCGTTGTGCTCGTTATTGTGTTGCTTGTCTTCGGCACCAAGAAGCTTCGCAATATCGGCAGCGACCTCGGTGGAGCCGTCAAGGGATTCAAAGATGGCATGAAGAATGGTGAAGAAGAAAAAAAAGCTGGGCAGCTCGCAGAGAAATCGGGTGTAACCGTCGAAGGCGAAGTCAAGGACAAGCAGAAATCCTAAGCGGTTTCTTCTGAGACTTTTCCATGTTTGACGTTGGCATTTCCGAGATCGCGGTCATTGGTGTGGTTGCGCTAGTGGTGCTCGGCCCTGAGCGCCTGCCTAAAGTGGCGCGCACTGCCGGACACATGTTTGGCCGACTGCAACGTTATGTGGCTAACGTCAAGGCGGACATCAACCGCGAAATGGAAATGTCTGATCTTTCAAAGGTGAGGGAAGAAGTGCAATCGGCGGTCAAGTCGTTTGAGCAGACCGTTCATGAGCATGCCAACGCGGTAAACGCCGAGGCTGCGGCGATAGAGAAGTCTGCCGCTGAATCCGTCGCCCAGGCCACACCACCGCCAGTACCGGTCGCCCAGTCGCAGATCGATCTGCTCACTGCACAGGAAGCAGGGCTACCGCCGGCCACGCCCGAGGTGCCGGCAACGCCGGTAGTCGAACGCAGGCCGGTCGAGACCTATTCGCCCGTTCAAACTGCTCATCAATCATTCGACCTCGGCATCGAAGCCCCGCGTCGAATTGCGCGCTAGCCGGAATCGTTATGTCAGACAATCCCCAAGATACCTTTGTCTCACATCTGGTCGAACTGCGTAATCGACTCGTCGTTTGCTTGATTGTGTTCGGCGTCATTTTGGTACCGCTTGTGACACCGCCGTGGTTTATCGCCGGCAAGTTGTATGATTTTCTGGCTGCCCCGATGATGGCGGCGCTGCCGCAGGGCTCAAAGATGATTGCCACCGGCGTCATCGCTCCGTTCTTCATTCCATTAAAGATCGCGATGATGACCGCGTTTCTCATCGCGCTGCCAGTTATCCTCTACCAACTGTGGGCCTTCGTCGCCCCCGGACTTTACAAACACGAGAAACGGTTTGTGTTGCCGCTTATCATCTCGAGTACAGTGTTGTTTTTCGTCGGCATGTCGTTTTGTTATTTCTTTGTATTCAAAATGGTGTTTACCTTCATCGCTCAGCTCGCACCGGCTTCAATCAATGTTGCCCCGGATATCGAGAATTATTTTGGTTTCGTCCTCGGTATGTTCATGGCGTTTGGGTTGGCCTTCGAGACGCCCATAGTAGTAGTGGTATTGGTGGCGACTGGAATGGTCTCGCTTGAAGTGCTACGCGAGGTTCGTCGCTACGTTATCGTTGGAGCGTTTATTGTGGCCGCAGTCGTGACGCCGCCTGATGTTGCCTCACAATTGGCCTTGGCAATTCCGCTTTGTATCCTCTACGAAATCGGTCTCTTTGCAGCTCGCTTCGTCAAAACTGACGACACGGCCGACGCTCCAGATTCCACGCAGGCGACGTAATATGCGCGCCGGTCGATACGCAGCAAGCAAATCAGTGTTCGCGGTACTTACTTCGGTAGCCGCCGCAGTCGCCGCGCCAAGCGCTTACGCGTGGAGTAACGAAGCCCATCGCATCACGGCCTTCATGGCGCAGGAGATGTTAACGCCCGTAGCAAAGGCAGCAGTGGCCGAACTTCTCGACGGCACGGACCTGGCGGAAGCTTCGGTCTACATGGATTCCTATCGCCTCGCGCTGAAGCGTGAGCTTCCGGGTTCAGAGCGCTGGCATTTCGATAATCGGTCTGTCTGTGATGACAGCCAAGGACCCAGCTCAGCAATCCGCGCATGTGAAGACGGCAACTGCGCGTCGGCCCAGATCTTGCGCTGGTTTGTTAAGCTGGCTGATCGCAACAACAGCAAGGAAGAGCGCCAGCTCGCGCTACGCTTACTGGTGCATATGGTCGGAGACATTCACCAGCCGTTACACGCAGCCGATGATAACGATACCGGCGGCGGGCAGAAATGGATGATGAGACCGGGCGCAAACCAACCGCAGAACCTGCATCTGGTTTGGGATGTGGATTTACCCAAGATTGCAATGCGCGGCTTGTCGGAACAACAAGTTGCGAAGCAGCTGATCGCTAAGCATAAAGGCAAATTTGCGGGGTGGATGAAAGGTGACCCAGCAATTTGGAGCGCGCAGAGTTTTGGCATCGCCAAGCGTTTGGCGTACGGCAAATTGCCAGGCTTCTCCTGCGGCGAGGTAGAGGGCAAGCCAACAGGGTTGCTCAACGGCAAACCGTGGCCGAGTGAACCACTGCCTCTTGATCGGGAATACGTTGAAGGTGCCGTCGGTATCATTCCCGTCCTGCTCGCACAATCCGGGGCGCGCATTGCTGGCTTGCTCAACACGGCGCTAGACCCAGAAGGTGCCAAGCGACAAACCCAGCCGCCGCCGGTGCCTGCTGCAACGCCGCCAGAACCCCCCACACCGCCAAAAACAACGTCATTGAGAGAGGCGCTGAGCCGCTAAGCAGGGAAGCGAAGTGAGAACAAATAGGATGGCTACGCGCAATCTGCGATCCCTAATGTCGTATCTATGTTCTGGAAGACGTTTGCACGCGAGAACTTAACCGGCGCGCACAACACGATCTGTCCACAAATTCGCCTGCACGCTCTCATGCGTTTCACCTTGGTCTGCTTAGTGAAGAACTTATGCACACGGTTGCCAGTTGCGCGAGCGATCTCGCACGGATCGACAATATCTTACCTTGCGTTCTAATCGGCTGACGCGTCTTTGGGTTCAAGACGTCCCGAAACAAATTTTCGATACGCTGTTGACAAATCAATTTTGAAGAGATAACGTTTGCAACTAGCATAATGTTATTTGTCTATATCCGTTGTTATTTTGCGAGCAATCTTGCGGCCTGCACCGGCAATACAGGAACTAAACCATGAACGATGAGCTTGCGATATACGAACCAAACAGCGCCGCCTCGCTGGGTAGTGCCGCCCCCCCCCCGAAGAGTTAGCACCTGACGGCCTGCCCGTCACGCTCCCAAACGGCTTCACCCGCCGCCAAATCGCAGAAGCGATTTCACCGCGTATTCAAGAGCTCATCCTGCTGCCAACGGAGAAGTGCAATTTTCGTTGCACCTACTGCTATGAGGATTTTGAGCTCGGCAAGATGAGTGAAGAAACACAGCGCGCCATTGAGCTATTTATTGACAAGCGCATGGAAGGCTTGGAGTCGCTTAAGTTTTCATGGTTCGGCGGCGAGCCGCTAGTGGCAAAAGATGTTGTGCTACGGCTCTCACGCTATGCCAAGCAAAAGTGCGACGAGCACGGCGTGAAATTCCAAGGTGGCCTCACTACCAACGCCTATGCGCTTGACCAAGCGCTAGCGCGCGAACTGATTTCACTCAACCAAGATTTCTTTCAGATCACGCTGGATGGCTGGAAAGAAGCGCACGACCTGCTTCGCCAACGTGCGGATGGCCGGGGCACGTTTGATGTCATCTGGCAAAACTTGCTCGGATTAAAAGCGCTTGATCTTAAGTTTGAGGTTTGTGTCCGCATCCATGTGCGCCGCGACAATATTGAAAACCTAGAAATACTGATGCGCGAGTATGCAAAAGAATTTTTTGACGACAAACGTTTTCGTTTGGACTTCCAGCACCTGCGGAATATGGGCGGTGATGGTGGCAAAACAATAGAAAATGTGGTGACGTTGCAAGAACTCAACCAGATTGAAGAAAACTGAGGAAAATTGTTTTAGCAGAAATGCGGCAACTTAGAGGGCAGCTTGAGTCAGAGTCTTGTGTAGACACTGCGGTAATTGTCGAAAAAGCAAGTAATGCTGGGGAATCTGCGGGCAGCCAAAGAGCAAGTGAACAAACTGCGGGCGAGCCTTATATCTGCTACGCCTCAAAAGCGAACTCATTTTTGATTCGCTCTAATGGAAGACTTGGTAAGTGCACGGTAGCTTTTCAAGATGATCGAAACGACGTAGGCTACCTCGACTCAGAGGGCAGAGTAATTACCAACAAAGATAAATTTTCCTTATGGTATCGAGGAATTGAAGCTCTCGATGCTGGCATTTGCGGTTGTCCAATACAAGGCATGCCCGCAACGCAGTCTAATTTGTCCTTCACGATTAATGTTGTCAGAAAAACGCACCTTAAGTAGGTATTGTCAATCAACCAAAAGTTTGGAAACGATCATGTCAAAAAAAATTGATTTAAGTCAGTTGAAACTCGGGGAAGATGGCAGGATTGAGCTAGGCAATCAAGAGCTAGAAAAAATCGAGAATGAGCAATTCAATTTAGTCAAGGCTGGGGCCGCAGCTCCAGGCGATGTTGAACTCAAAACTAACATTTGGAATTGTGATGGTGATGTCAATGCAGGAGAGACTTGTTACAACTGGCGCACGTGTGATGTTGGTAGGAACTCGGATAACTGCATGAATTACATTTCATGTGACTACAATGAAAATGCCCAGGAATGTAGTAGCCCGAGGAACTGTAAAGCCTAGCAGTGCCTCGTAGGGATTTACATTCGATGACATGGGCTAAATTCTTAAAACTGATATCGCTTTTCATGGCAGTTGCTGTGATCTGTTTTTTGTATCGACTGAATGTTGCAAAAACAAATATTGCGGTCGATGCTAAAGCTGCGGCGTTGTTTCACAACTCTAATTCAGAAAGACGGGGTGGCGTAAGTCAACAACAATTCAAGTTGGAAAAACTAAGTAATGCCGGCAATGCGCCGCGCGCTTTTGCCAACTCAGTCCTTCCTGCGCCAAACATTCCGCTGACGTCTATTATTGATGACCTATTAAAAAGGTCTGATGCGGGGGATTTTCGTGCATCCTGTCGGCTTGCAGCAGAGTTAACACGATGCAGTCTTCTGCAGCAGCAAATCCAATCGGTAAAAAAAATTCAATCAAAACTATTGGGTGCAGCCGTCGACGAAATTGAGCACGATAGATTGAAGCGCGCACTAGACCACATGACGATTAAGAAAGACGCAAGTGAAACGGTTTGTAATGGTTTCGAAAATACGCAAAACCTAGAGCCCTGGCGGTATCTCTTTCGCGCGGCTCTTGGAGGACATGTGCCCTCAATGGCTGAATTTGTAATGGTTCCGCCTTGGAGCCCGACGGACTTTGTTGGGAATTTAGACGCTTGGGCTGCATATCACGAATACGGAAACATGTTTCTTACCTCCGCTGCAAATCTGGGTGACAAAGGCGCGGTTTGGTACCTAGCAGAGTTGTATGCTGGAAATAAAATGTTCCCTTTTGAGAGCTATAAGATCGTAGATACAGATCCCTTCTTAGCTGCAAAGTACGCTTACGCATCATTTGCGCACCTCGGAGAAAAGTCGGAGGTTAATACAAGAAACCGACTGCTTTCTCAACTGCAAAGCAAATTGTCAATGGCAGATATGCTGGCCGCTAAGCAGCAGGGGGAAGCACTTGCTTCATCTTGGCCCTCCTCGACATTTGACTACTCAAAGCGTGACAGAAAATCGACCGCCGGACGTGCCGCAGATGAGATTTGCGAGTATTGATGGCTCTTTTTAAGCTCAATTGATCTGTTTCACATTCAGTATTCCTTTTCTGATTGTGGATATGCCTGCATCTCAGCACTCCTATCACATTACTCAAGTTTATAGAGAGGAATCATACTGTGTTGTCTCAATTACCACGTTACGCGAGGCGGTTGGCATGGTTCGTTTTGGCATCAATGATTGCCGCCTTAGGCTACCTATGCGTCAAGTATCTTGAGTCAAGAAATCGTGTAGTCCATTTAGCGACGAAACTGGAGAGGCAGGTCACAAACAAGCCTGTGAAGTCTGGCAATCCTTACACCATAGGAATGTCCCAAGGGCCGAGCGGCGCTAACGGTTTTGCATGGCCAGAAAACTCAAAACTGGGTTCGATCATTGGGCAATTGAGGGAAAATGCGGACCGGGGAAATGCGTACGCTTCCTGTAGGCTGGCGATGGAATTGAAGCGTTGCATGTTTCACGAGTCGCGCGAAGTCCCCCGCATGCAGCGCATGAATAAATTTAAGGAGCTAGCAAATGGAAACCCTAATGCGACCGAGCACGATTGGCGGCGCATAGAGGGCTCGGATGCCCGGTACGCAGCTAACGCGTACGTATGTGAGGGCTTTAAGAATAGCGAAGAGCTCAGTGCTGACAAATACATCTTGCAGGCCGCACTGTTGGGACATGATGGAGCCAAACGGTATGTGGCTACCGTTCCACCTTTGCAGTTGTTAATCGGCGGGGAGAACCTAGACGCGCTCGCTTCGCGTCATGTGTACTCTCAGCAATTTCTGCATGAGTTAGCACAGAAAGGCGATGAGGTTGCACTATTTGAGCTTGCCTTTCAACAGATTGATGGTAGTTGGTGGGACAGACTTGCGGCAGGACAAAGTCTGAGTAGAAATTATTTTGATGCTACTGTCTATGCGTTGACTGCTGACATGCGATTAAGGGAATTGAGAGCGTTGGAACCAAGCTTGCAACAATTTTCCTACATGAATCACTTGGCTTTAAACAATCGGCTATCGCCCACAGAGCTCGAGCAAGCGCATGCTAAGGCGCAACAACTTTCGAGAGGCTTCATGCCCATAACTACCGAATCCAGCCTCCGTCGAGCAGCATTAAGGGAAAACAACCCCGGTGTTAGTCCACAAGTCTTAATGTGTAAAGAATAGTTGTTTGACCCTTGACGTAGAGGAATGTATTTGGCCGTATCTCAGCACACGTTTTCCGACTGCGGTTATGCCTGCATCTCAACCCTCCTCGCGCACTACAAACACCCCGCGTCCATCCACACCATAAAGGCTCTCGTGGGGTCGACTGAGCGCGGTCTGTCGATAGGGCAGTTACATCGCGCCTTTGAAAAGGTCGGTGGAAACTCAAGTGCAATTGCCTTTGATCGCCATCGGGCATCTGCCTATCCTTGCCCTGGCGTCATCCTGCTCAAGCGCGGTCACTACGTTGCGCTCACCAAACGTCGTGGCAATAAACTCAAAGTATTTAACCCGCCATTGGTTGGCAAACACTGCACTACAAGCATTTGGAATTGGACGCGGTCGCGCTGGGCATTGAAGTCAAAGGTGTGGCCACGCGGGTTTTGCCGCCTGAATCATCCGCCTCACCTTTCTGGTCGATTGCGCGCCGTCAAGCCTTCACGGGGTTAGGCGCACAGGTGTTGCTGCTTGCACTCCTTGCACACGGTGTTTGTCAAGAAAGTTGTCCGCTTTTCTAAACGGCTACCGCCACGCTTTCTGGCGACCTCAGATGCTCCCGCGGCGGGTTGAGCCACACCTCTTTGATGCGATCCCAGTTGCGCGTCTGCCTTGACTTCCATCGGCC
>JADCIX010000013.1 GCA_020247545.1 Rhodocyclaceae bacterium
CCCAAGTGCTGCCGCAATCATCCTTAAGCTCTTCCCGCCTAGCAGTCCCAGCCCAATCCGTTCCCGCT
This sequence comes from Rhodocyclaceae bacterium, assembly GCA_020247545.1. Classification (GTDB taxonomy): domain Bacteria; phylum Pseudomonadota; class Gammaproteobacteria; order Burkholderiales; family Usitatibacteraceae; genus UKL13-2. The sequence goes on from JADCIX010000013.1 coordinate 69, forward strand.
CAACTTGATCCAAATGACAATACGTTTTCTCCGTCTCAGCTTCCATCAACACCTCCAAATAGTCATATATGGGGTGTTGCACTTGAATCTTTAGACCGCCGCCTTGTCAGGAGGCCGACAATGGACAATGGTTATGCGGGAGCCAAGGCGGCTATTGGCTGGTCCAACCGCCTTCAATGGGGATCGCGCTGCCGGTAATATTATGCGCGATCGGATGGCACAACCAAGCGGCTAGTTGGCCAATTTCGGCGGGTTTGGAGGTGCGCAGACTCGGCTGCTTTTCCTGTAACAACTCACGCACGCCAGCCTCGCGATCACCGCCGTGCCGCGCCGCGCGCGCCTGGATTTGGGGTTCGATGATCGCGGTTTCGGTCCAGCCGGGGCAGATGCAATTTACGGTGACGCCGCCGAGCTCGCGGTTGCCAGCGCTCGCATATTCGAGCGCCGCCACCTTCGACAGACCGATCAGTCCAAACTTGGCCGCGACGTAGGGTGCTTTGTTCACCGATGCCACGAGTCCATGGACCGACGCAATGTTGACGACTCTGCCATAGCCGCGGGCTGCCATGCTCGGCAACGCGGCTTTCATCGTGTGAAATGCGGCGGACAAGTTGATGGCGATAATCCTGTCCCACACCTCTGCTGAAAGATCCGCCAGTGGGGCGGTTTGTTGGATGCCGGCGTTGTTAACAAGGATGTCGAGCGGACCGGCGGCAAGCGCCGCCTTCATTAAGGCATCAATTTGTTCAGGCTGGCGCAGGTCGTGGTTAAAACATTCAACCGACAAGGCTCCTGCGGCCAAGACGGCTTCGCGCGCCGCGTTCTTCTGGCTATCATCTCCCAAGCCGTGCAGGACGATGTGGCAGCTCTCAGCGGCGAGCGACTCGGCAATTGCCAAACCTATCCCCTGTAGCGAACCGGTAACAAGTGCCCGGCGTCCGGGTGGCGGTTGTGTCATGGCTGACCTCCGTTATTGGGTTGAACGTGTTTACGGAGCTCGGTCTTGAGCACCTTGCCGTAGTTATTCTTAGGCAGATCGTCGATGAAGTGGTAAGCCTTGGGGCGCTTAAAACGTGCGATGTTTGCCAGACATAGCGCGTCGAGGTCGCTCGGGCTAGGCCGCGTCGCTGTGTCATTGCAGACGACAAATGCCACCACCAGCTCGCCCCATTCGGCATCAACTTGCCCAATGACCGACACTTCCCGAACAGCTGGATGTTTGAGTAGTACCTCTTCGACTTCGCGTGGGTAGATGTTGGAGCCGCCAGAAATAATCACATCCTTGGAGCGATCCTTCAGCGTCAAGAATCCATCGGCGTCAAAACAGCCCAAGTCTCCAGTCCACAACCATCCGTCACGCAGCGTTTTTGCCGTCGCCTCGGCATTGCGCCAGTAACCGGCCATGACCGGATCGCCGCGGACAAGAATTTCGCCGGTCTCGCCAACCGGCAGCGTCGCCCCGCGCTCGTCAGTGACACGCACCTCCACGAGGGATTGGGCCACACCAACGGACGCGATTCGTTCCAGCCAGTTGGGGTTGGCGCGGTCGGCCAATTCAGCACGGGCGAGTGCGGTAATACACATCGGGCACTCGCCCTGTCCAAAGATCTGCACAAAGCGGTTACCCATGACGTCAAGCGCACGTCGGATGTCCTGAACATACATCGGCCCGCCACCGTACACAATCGTCTTGAAGCCGGTCGGGTCTGCGCCGCGTGCGGCCATGTGATCAACCAGCCGCTTGACCATGGTCGGCGCCGCGAACTGTGATAACCCACCAACTTGATGGGCTAGTGTGACGAGTTCATCGGTATCAAACCCGCCAGACTCCGGCACAACATGGCGCGCAGCCTTCAGGACGTGCGGAAAGTTGTAGAAGCCGGCACCGTGTGACATCGGTGCCGCATACACAATCGCGTCGTTCGAGTCCACGGGATCGACGTCGCTGAAGTAACAACTCGTCATTGCCAGCAGGTTACGATGGGTCTGCATTACACCCTTCGGATGCCCGGTGGTGCCGGAAGTGTAGAAGAGCCACGCCAGATCGTTAGGAGTTCGATGTTGAAGTGACATTGGCGGCGCCGCGATCGCGTGACCGTAGTCTGATGACTCCGCAACAATCAACCGCTTCAAAGTGAGAACGTCATTGAGGACGTGTGCCAACTCGGTCGCCAGCTTGGCGTCAGTGAACAAACACGCCGCCTCGGCGTTGTCTAGGATGTACGCCAACTCACGAGGGTGGAGTTTGGCATTGACCGGTACCGCGACGAGCCCGGCCCACCAGATGGCGTAGAGCACTTCAAGGTACTGTGGGCAGTTGGTCATAAAAATCGCGACGCGGTCTCCGGGCGCTAAGCCAACCACATCGCGCAAATAGCTGGCAATACACGCGCTGCGGTGGGCAAACTCGCGGTAATCAAATAGTTGCCGAATGCCTAGAAAGATGGCCGGTCGTGTCGGGTATACGGTCGCACTACGAGCGAGAAGCTGTGCGACGTTCATCGCGCCGCCTCAAGAATACTCACGTAATTCGCCACTGCCGATCCACCCATGTTGAATACCCCGGCAAGTGTTGGATTGCGCAGCTGCATTTCGCCCGCTTCACCACAAAGCTGCATTGCGGCAATTGCGTGCATCGATACCCCGGTCGCGCCGATGGGATGCCCTTTGGCTTTCAGACCGCCTGATCGATTGACGGGAAGCCTGCCGCTGGCGAACACAGTCCCGTCGTCGATGACACGCCGCCCCTGGCCAGTTGGTGCCAAACCCATCGCCTCGTAGGCGAGTAACTCGGCAATGGTAAAACAATCGTGCACTTCGGCAAATGACAAGTCGTTTACCGTACAGCCCGCTTGTTGATAGGCCGACTGCCAGGCGCGTTGCGGCCCGGCAAACGAGGCGGCGTCGCGACGCGACATCGGCAAGAAGTCGCTGACATGACTGCGTGCGCGAAATCGCACGCCGCGTCTAAAGCGCGTTACCAACGACTCATCAGCGATGATCAACGCCGCCGCACCGTCGGAGACGAGTGAACAATCGGTTTTGCGTAACGGCGTGGCAATAATCGGGTTCTTGTCGGACACGGTGTTGCAGAATTCGAAGCCGACATCTTTGCGAATTTGTGCCCAAGGATTGGTGACACCATTGGCGTGGTTTTTGGCTGCAATTTGTGCGAGGGTGGCGGCGTGATCGCCGTAACGGGAGAAGTAGGTCGTGGCCATCTGCGCAAAGATGCCCGGAAAGGTCAGACCCTGCGCGGCTTCCTCTTTTACGTAGGACGCCGCGCCCAGCGCGCGCGTTACGGCCTCACCTGAGACCGCCGTCATTTTTTCCGCACCAACCACCAAGGCGATATGACACTGTCCGGCTTCGATGGCATTGAGCGCTGAAAAAATCGCCGCCGCCCCGGAGGCACAGGCGTTTTCAACCCGCGTGGCAGGTTTCCAGCGCAATCCATCATCAGCTTGTAAGACGAGGGAGGAGCAAAAGGTGTCGGGCACAAAACCCCCGTTGAGATTCCCCAACCAAATGCCATCGACCTCCGCAGCCTCGATGGCGGCATCTGCCATCGCTTGGCGACTGACGCCGACGATTAACGACTCGAGATCTTCGTGATCAAGCCGACCAAATTTTGAGTGCGCCCAGCCGACGATACAAGCCGCCATGACTTCCTCCGTGTCTTGATCCTACAACTTCGCGGCGCGATTGCGTAACCGGCCGACGATACCGGTCGGAAAGTAATAGACCGACAGCACAAATAAAACGCCAAGCCACAACAGCCAGCGATCCGGGGAGAGCAGCGCGGCCAACCACGGGAGTCCACTCGCGGCATCACTACCCAACTTCAAGAGGTCTTGCAGATAACTCTGCGCAATCACGAACAGCACCGCACCGATTACCGAGCCGTAGATCGTGCCCATGCCGCCGATCACGACGATCAGCAGCACGTCGAGCATGATCTCGAATGAAAGCGAGGTATCGGGCCCGTTGTAACGCAACCAAAGTGCCAGCATCACCCCCGCCATGGTGGCAAACAGCGCGGACAGTACGCTGGAGATGGTGCGATACACCACCACGCGATAACCGATGGCCTCGGCGCGAAATTCGTTTTCCCGAATCGCCTGCAACACGCGGCCGAACGGCGAGTTGACGATTCTGAGCAGCGCCAGCACCATGGCGAGCGCGGCAAAAAACAGAATGTAGTACGTCAGGAAACGCCCCGAAATCGACACGCCGAATATCGGCTGCTCAAGATACATATAGCCGGATGCCAGCATGTCCGGCAGCCGGAAGTTCAAGCCGTCCTCGCCACCGGTGATTTCAGATAACTGGGATGCGAGGGTTTGAAATGCAGAGGCAATCGCCAATGTGATCATGGCAAAAAAGATCGCGCGCACCCGCAGCGAAAACAAGCCGATCGCCAGCGCCAGCAACAGGGAAAGGATTAACGCTGTCACAATGCCCAAACCAAGACTCAACCATGTGGCGTCCCAGCGTGAGCAGGCAATAGCCACGCCATAAGCGCCGATGCCAAAGAACATGGTGTGTGCAAAGCTGACAATGCCGGTGTAACCGAGCAGCAAATCAAAACTGGCAACCAGCACGATAAATATGAGGGCTTTGGCTGCCACGCTCAGTGCATTCACGCCCGGCGCGATAAACGGTGCCAATGCCAGCAAGAGGAAGAGTGTGAGCAATACCGCTGTCAGAAGTTTGCTGCGCGGCAGGTCATTTGAGAGAAGGCGGTTTAGGGTCATGGCATCACGCGTCAGCGCCTCAACGATTCGCAACGGGGTAGATACCGCGCGGACGCCACAACAAGATGGCAACCATCAGCGCGATGTTCGAGAACAGCGCAACCTTTGGCGCCAAAAACCCTGTGTAGTTGGCCATCAAGCCAACCAGAAGTGCGCCTATGAGGGCTCCGCCGGTGGAGCCAAGGCCGCCGATAATGATGACGATAAATATCAGAATATTGACTTGCGCACCCATCTGCGGAATAACGGTTTGCTGGTACAGCCCCCACATCACGCCGCCGAGTCCCGCGAGTGCGCTGCCGACGACGAACACCGCAACAAACAGGCGCCGGATGCGATAACCCAACGATTCAACCATCTCGCTATTCTCGACACCGGCGCGGATGAGGAGGCCGATCTTGGTGCGTGTCAGCACCCAAGCCAACGCGACAAACACCAAGCCGCCCATCAGTACCGCAAGCAGGCGAAACTTTTCGATGGCAGCGTCGCCGACGATCACCGCACCGCGTAAGCCTTCCGGAAGCATCAGCGGTATTTGCTGCGGTCCCCAAATCACTTTGATCAATTCCTCGCCGATGATCATGCCGCCCATGGTGATCAGAATTTGTTTCAAGTGTTGGCCGTAGACCGGTCTGACCAGCACCCGTTCAAACGCCAACCCCACGGCACCGGCCACCGCCATTGCGACCAACATGGCGGCAAATACGGCGATCAGGTTTCGCCACAATTCGGGCGAAGCGGTCCAGCCCGGCATCACACCGAGAATGGTGGTGGCCACAAACGCACCAAGTGCAATAAACACGCCGTGGCCAAAATTGAGCACGTCCATGAGTCCAAACACCAGCGTCAGTCCGGAGGCGATGACAAAGATAATCATGCCCATCGCCAGCCCGGCGACGGTGAGCGTCAGCCAGGTCGACGGGGAGCCGATCACGGGTAATACCAGCAAGGCCAGCACAGGTACCAGTAACAATGGCTTCCAGTCGAAATCGACGGCGGGTTTTGCCGGTCCGCTGGCGGTGAGGGTATTGCTCATAGAGTGAGGCCCATCAAGGATTGTTGGAGCGCATCGTCTTCGGCAAACGCCGCCATGCTGCCGCGATGAACCACACGGCCGTTGTCCATCACGGCAACATGGTCGCCCAGACGTTTGGCGAAGTTGATGTTTTGTTCAACCAGCAAGATGGTGACGCCACCGGCCTTTAATTGCGAAAACGCGTCGATCATGTTGTTGATAATCGACGGCGCGAGCCCCTTGCTGGGCTCATCCACAATCAACAGTTCGCGTGGCTCAACAATGGCGCGTGCGACTGCGAGCATCTGTTTTTGGCCGCCGGAAAGTTTTCCGGCCGGGTAATCCCAGAACTTCTCCACCGCCGGGAACAACCCAAAAATCCAGTTGAGACGTTGACCATCAATGTCACGCGCGTGGCTCGCTTTGGTGGCCGCGAGCAACATGTTTTCTTTGACCGTGAGATCGGCGAAGATGCCCATATTTTCCGGAACGTAAGCAACCTTCAAGCGCGCGATCTGTGGTGTCGCAAATTGGGTGATGTCTTGTCCGTCGAAAGTCACCATCCCGGCAGAGGCGCGCCACAGGCCCATGATGGTGCGCAATGTGGTGGTTTTACCGGCACCGTTGCGCCCCAGCAGCATGGTGAGCTGACCACGCGGCACCGCCATATCGACGCCGTGCAGAATGTGATATGCGCCGATATGGGTATGGACACCCGCCAGGGTCAGCAGCGGCCCGCTCATGCCCCCACCCCGTTGGTCTGGACACCCGGCGCCATGCCGAGATAGGCCTCTTGCACGATCGGGGAAGCGATCACGGTTGCCGGGTCGCCGTCGGCGACCAAGCTGCCGTTATGCAGCACGATGATACGGTCGGCGAGCTCACGCACCACATCCATCTTGTGTTCCACCAACAGAACGGTATTGCGTTTGTCTTTGCGTAACTTGCGGATCAAGTCCAATACCTTTGGCACCTCATCCGCGCTCATGCCGGCGGTCGGTTCGTCGAACATGTAAACACTCGCTTCAAGCGCCATCAGCATGGCGACTTCCAGCTTGCGCTGGTCACCGTGCGGCAGATTGGCGACTACACTATCGGCGCGATCCTGCATCGCCACATCATTGAGGATCTCGCGGGCGCGATCCGTCAATTCACGGTGGTCACTCCAAATGCTCCACAGGTTGAGGCCCCGCCGGTGTGTGCCGTCGCGGCTTGCCTGCACGGCCAGACGGACGTTTTCCAATACCGTTAGATTTGGAAACAGATTGGTCAATTGAAATGCGCGGCCAAGTCCGGCGCGGGTTCGTGCGGAGGCGCTGAGGTTGGAGAGGTCAACATCATCAAGCGTCACACTGCCGCTAGATGCCTGCAACTGACCGGAGATGAGGTTGAAGTAGGTGGTCTTGCCCGCTCCGTTGGGTCCGACAATGGCGGTCAGTGTGCCGGGCGCAAATTGACATGTCACCGCGTTGACGGCAACGTGTCCGCCGAATCGGATGGTGAGGCCGGTTGTGCTCAGGAGCGCCATCGAATGCGGCCGGATTACTTGGCTGCCGAAGGTTTTGCCGTTGACGCGGAAACCGGCGTCGTGCTGCCGCTGGCGAGGCGATCCATCATGGCGACAATCGCTTTCATTTGCGGCGCGGATTTTTTTGCATAGTTGGCATCGTCATAACCCCACCAGTCCCAGCAGCCGTTCGTCGCGCCTTTCCCGGTTTGTGGATAGAGCACCACGATATTGTTGGTGTCTGCCCAGCGGTTGTAACCAGTGTTGCGCACAAACTGCTGACCGACCTCGGCTACATTCTGTTTACAGCCGTGCAGGGCGACGTGCAGCCGGCATGAGGCCCCGCTGCTGCAAGTCTTGGGAACATATACCCAGCCCGTTGTGCCCATGCCGTTGCCCGCCACAAACGTGGTTTGGTCGAATTCAACGAGGCTGCCGTCCAATAAACCCGACTTGCGCGGGGTGAGATCACCATAGAGGTGTTTCAATATCGCGCCGGCGAGATCAAAGTTGCAATTTGTGATGAATGGCATGTCTTTGCTACCGCAGGCAGTACCGTAGTCATCAGTGAGAAAGCCGTGCTCGCTTTTCACGTCAGTTTTCATCACGATATTTGCTGGGTTCACGTACGTCTTGTAGTAGTCAAACAAACTCGTGGTGGTACCTTCCTTGACCACCGAATCGTTTGCGGCGGCAAACAGATACACCTTTGACGCACCGAGGTTGCTGGTCGCATCGATTTCACCGTCTTTCGCCCACTGGTTGGTCGCCGCCACCAATTCAGGCACCGGGATTGACATCTTGCCCATACAGCGCGTCAGCGCTTTGATGAGTGAACCTTCCGCACAATTGAAAGGGCCGCCAGTTACCGCCGCCGCCCCCTTGCTGAAGCGGGCCGAGTAGGCAACATGTAATTGCACCGCCATGTAACCACCAGATGAAACGCCTGATACGGTGGTTTGGGTTCGGTCAATGTTAAGCAGTGGGATTGGTGCGGCGTGGGCGGTGGCAAATAACGTGGCACATGCGGTGGCCAAGGTAAGCAACGCTACTCTCGCGATTGCGGTTAGGGGGGCACTATGTGCAATGGGAGATCTCATCTTTATTCCTCGTATTTTTGGCGCGCTCGTATTTTGCTAGCTGGCTGGGCTGCTGCGGCGACCTTTATTTTTTGCCGCCTGGGCCGGTCTGATTTCGAATTGGAATGTCCATGTCGTCAATTTTGATTTCGCGCACCAGTTCCGGCACCGCCCAAGCGAGATTCGGATCGTTGCGAATCCTGAAGTGATACATGCTTTGTAGTGCTTGGTGATCTTCGCGGCGGAACGTCATTGTTCCTTTGGGCGTTTCGAAGCTCATCCCCTGCATGGTTTTGATGAGCGTTTCAGTATTGGTGTCCCCGCTGGTTTTTTTGAGTGCGGTGACCACCGCCATCGCCGCGGCAAAACCGCCGGCCGTAAAAAAATCGGGAGGGCTGTTGAACTTCGCTTGGTGTTGTTTCACCATTTCGTCGTTGACAGCATTTTTGGGGATGCCATAGTAGTAGTAGGTCGCGCCCTCCATACCGGGAAAGTTTTTGTAGGTTGACATCGCCGGCAGGATGTTCCCGCCGGTGGCGATTTCGATGCCGAATCTACCGAGATTCAGGTCGGCAATTTTGAACGGGTTGCCTGCGCCGGCCCAAGCGATAAAGATGATTTTGCGACCTGGTAGATTTTTGAGTCGATCAATTAGTCGCTGTGCGCCCGCGGTGAAATCGGTGGTCGAGGCGGGTAGATACTCCTCATGGACTAATTTGGCAGACTTCAGCGCGGCTCTGAAGGCGTTGATCCCGTCCCGACCGAAGGCGTTGTCCTGCGCGAGAGTGCCGATGCTAGTGCCGATTTTGTCGTGAACCAGCGCGTTCGAGATCGCATCCTGCGAACTATTACGCCCGGTCCGAAACACGTACCTGTTCCACTTGCTACCGGTAATAGAGTCGGCCACGGCAGGTTCAACGATCAAGATTTTTCGATAGTCTTCAGCCACTGGCAGCATGGCCAGCGTGACACCGGATGCGCCGGAGCCAACGGCTAATGCCACTTTGTCGTCAGCGTAGGCCGCCGCGAGTTGTGCTTTTGCGACGTCGGGTTTGCCTTTGCTGTCGCGCTCGATCACACGCAGTTTTCTCCCTGCGACCACCATCGTGCCGCTGGTTGCGTAGTCGAGACCCATTTGGAAGCCGGCCTGTGTTTGTTTGAAGTAGGCCTCCAGCGGGCCGGTTTTGTCGAAGACAAATCCAATCCGTACTTCCTGCGCTTGAGAGGCGGAAATGTGAAGTGCGGTCAAACAAGCCAACAGATGTAGTGCCGTTTTTTGCATGAACCCCGCGCCAATAAATTTTCCGAGAAGGTTGTTGCGCCGCAGCATGGAAGTCAGTTGCGCGCCAGTTTGGTGTTTGTTATTATTAATTCACTAAGTAATGAATTTTACAGACAGAACGTGTCAGCGCGCAAGCAGAGACACGCAAACCGAATACCGCAAACCGTTACGGCAAACAACAAATCACCCGGAGGAGTTACCCATGAAAAAGAAGTATATGAGCGTTGCCATCGCCGCTCTCTTTGCGACCGCAGGCTCCGCCTACGCGCAACAGGCGGCGGCACCAAAGCCCGCCGCCGGCACATCCGCACCAGCCTCCGCTGAAAAAGCCGACGATGGCAAAGTGGAAAGTATTGTGGTCACCGCCCGTCGCCGCGACGAGTTGCTACAAGATGTGCCGGGAGCCGTAACGGCCATCGGCGGTGCATTTTTGGAGAAAGCCGGCATCCCGGATGTCACCGCGCTAGCCGATATCGTGCCGAACACGACGCTGAAGGCGTCACGTGCAACCAACACGACACTTACCGCATTTATTCGTGGTGTAGGTCAGCAAGATCCGCTGCCTGGATTTGAACAGGGTGTTGGTATTTATCTCGACGATATTTACCTCTCGCGGCCACAAGGCGCGTTGACCGACATCTACGATCTGGAACGTATCGAAGTCTTGCGTGGACCACAGGGGACACTCTATGGTCGTAATACCATTGGTGGCGCGGTCAAATATGTCACCCGCAAACTGGCGGACAAAGCGGAGTTCAGCGTTAAGGGGACATTAGGCTCTTACAACCAACGTGATCTCGTTGTGCGTGCCAGCACGCCGGTGACCGATGGTTTCAAACTCGGCGGCACGGTCGCGACGTTTAATCGTGACGGTTTTGGTACAAACGTGGTGAACGGCAAAGACAACTACAACAAAGACGTCACCGCCGGCCGTATCAGCGCGGAGTTCACGCCGAACAGCTCGCTGTTTATTCGCCTTGCGGCAGATCGCACGATCGATGACTCTAACCCCAAGCAGGGTTATCGCCTCACCCCCGGCGTCGCGCCGGGCAACGAGCCGGTTCTCGGCGGGAACTACGACACCCGCGCCAATCTCTATAGCGTACTGGGTAAAGCACAGCAGGTTAAAACCTGGGGCCACTCGCTGCTCGTTGATCTGGCGCTGAGTGATACCTTGTCTGTAAAGGCGATCGCCGCCCATCGCGCCGATGACTCAGTTGCGCCGATCGACTTCGATTCGCTGAATTCTGCTCTGTTTGAAGCGCCAGCTTTCTACCGCAATAAACAGGATAGCCAAGAACTGCAATTCACTTATACCGGCAGCAAATGGCAGGGTGTGGCGGGTGTGTTCTTTATGAAGGCAAACGCCTTTGCAGAATTTGACGCGCTGTTCAACGCTTCGGGCGGTCTCTCCCTGTACACGCTCGGCGACTTTGATACCAAGACGTGGGCGGCATTCGCAGATGCAACCTATAACGTATCGAACACGTTTAACGTCACTATCGGCGGACGCCAGACCAGTGACAAACGTGAAGCCCGTATTTTTAAACGCAACTATCTGGGACTTGCCGGTTCGCCAACGCTGGGGAATCCTGCCGCGATTGCATTGCCGGTACTTACGGATATGAGCAAGAGTGATCTTAGCCGTACAGATACAAAATTCACGCCAAAAGTAGGCTTTGGCTGGAAATTTGCCCCGGAGCAAAACCTGTACGGTTCTTACTCGGAAGGTTTCAAGGGGGGGTCATTCGATCCGCGCATGGATTTGGGCGGCGTACCCACCAGCGCGGCTTCACTCGCAAAGCGCAAAGGTGTTGAACCCGAGGTCGTTAAGACCTTTGAGTTGGGTCTCAAGTCAGCGTTTAACAATGGCCGGGTGCAAACGAATATTGCCGCGTTCACTACCGACTACACCAACGTACAGATCCCAGGTTCGGTGCCAACGTTTAATGCGGCTGGTGCCGTGGTTGGTTTTTCCGGGTCACTCACCAACGCGGGTAAGGCCAAGATCAATGGCCTTGAACTAGAGGCAACCGCCCGGCTCACGGATGCTTTCCGGCTTACAGGTATGGTGAGCTTTATCGACGCGAAGTACAAAGAGTGGTTGGTGGCTAATCCGGCAACACTTGCCTTGGTGAATATTGCTGGATCAGCAGAGTTCCAAAATACCCCAAAACAATCGGCAAACATCACCGGCACCTACGATTGGGCGATGCCTGTGATGGGCCGCAGCGGGACGCTGTCGCTTTCCAATAGCTTCTCCTACAAGAGCAAGATCTATCAGGGCGAAATCGTCAAGCCTACGGGCATTGCCGCACTGGACGCAAACGTGGCGGGGGCGCAGTTGATCGCGCAAGATGCCTACACCGTCTGGGACGCGGGTTTGGTATGGACCAGCCGAGATCGTAACCTGCAAGTCGCGCTGAACGGCCGCAACCTAACCGACAAACGTTACAAGACAGCGGGTTACTTGTTCGGTGGCTTCTTCAACACGGTGACGACGTTCTACGGCGATCCGCGCACCGTGAAGGCATCGGTCAGCGTTAAGTTCTAACGTTGCACTGATTTGGTTTTGTCGGTACTGGCGGCGCGGGGGTTGTTAATCGCGCGCCGCCAGTTGTTTTGTCGGTGTGGCTGTTGGCAGACACAATTGGCGAAACCCCGCCGCACAGTACGTAACCATACGCGGCTCAATTGAAGCGAGATCGTCAGACAGACATCGCCCGCCGCTCACGCGATCCAAACGTCCAGTACGGGAAAGTGCAAGCGTGAGCGAACCAGTCAGGAAATGAAAACACCAAAACAGCTCTTCTTCTTTCGCCCCGGGCAGCGCGCGTTTGACCAACATAATCAACCGATGCACCAGTGGATCGAAGTAGGACATGATCGACAGTGCAACGTGCGAGGCATCATTGTTCACCAACGCGATCAAGCGGAAGTAGTTCTTCCAGCCGGTGTCGCCGAGGCGGGCGCGTTCGAGCAGCGGCAGCACAAACGCCGCCACAGCACCCTCTACCGTAACGGCATCACCAACTGTCGCCTCGTAGTCGTCGAACGCTTTCATGCGCTCGGAAAACACCAGTTCTGCGCGTCGCTCAAGCACTGCATCAAACAGACCTTGTTTGGTCGAAAAATAGTAGTGTGCGAGCGCCGAGTCGACATTGGCCAGTTCGGCCACTTCGCGCATCGTGACGCCGTCAAAGCCGCGTTTAGAGAAAAGATCTTCCGCAGCATCGAGAATACGATCGGCCGCCACGACGGTGCCGGCATTCTTGCGAGGGCGGCCAACCGTCGCCCGCTTGGGCGCTGTGGTCGTAGCCATGGAATTCGATTTGGGGGCGGACGGCGGCATACGTGCCAGAGTCACTCTCGTGGAAACGCGATCTATGAGGCGCATTCTAATTCGATTGGATGGCGACAATGAACTATGTCGATGTGTTTTTTGACAGCAACGACGGATTACGTCTTTATGCGCGCGACTATCCCGGACCCAACACGGATAGTCCGGTGGTGTTGTGCCTGCCGGGGCTGACACGCAACAGCAAAGACTTTGATGACCTCGCCAGCGCCTTGTGTTCAAGTTACCGCATGATTTGCCCAGATCAACGCGGGCGTGGTCGATCGGCAAAAGATCATCAGCCAGCGCGTTATCGACCAGATGTTTATGTCAATGACATGATCCATTTGCTCGATGTGCTCGCGGTGCCGTACGTTTCGGTGATCGGCACTTCGCTTGGCGGCATGATGGGGATCCTCTTGACGGCCTCACAGCCGAGCCGTGTGAAGGCATTAGTTATTAACGACATGGGTCCGGTCATCGATCCGGTCGGTATTGCGCGCATCATCAGCTACGTGGGCAAGTCCGCGCCGGTAAAGACTTGGGCAGATGCCATCGCACAGACAAAATCCACCAACGGCGTGGCATTCCCGAATTACGCTGATGCACAGTGGGCGGCAATGACGCGCAACCTCTACGTACAAGAGGGAACGAGGCCGACGCTTGACTACGATCCAGCCATTGCCCAAGGTTTTGGTGCCGGCACGGCGACGCCAGATTTGTGGCCGCTGTTTGATGCGATGCCGCCACTGCCGCTGATGGTGATCCGTGGCGAGCTGACCGATATCTTGTCGCTTGATACGCTCGCCGAGATGCAGCGACGACGCCCGCATATGCAAGTGGCGCATGTTCCCGACGTTGGGCATGCGCCGCTGCTGGATGAACCCGCTGCGCGCTCGGCGATCGTCAATTTCCTGGCCAGCACTTCTACATCCTGATCGAGTGGTTCGCCTGACGGAAGCGGCATGCACGTCGCTGCAGACGGTTTACAATTCGCCGCATGAATGCCGACGAAATTGCCAGCATGATCGCCCCACTGCACGCCGCGAGCTGGAAAACCGCCTATCGCGGCATCATGTCCGACCATTTTCTTGACCATGTCGTCGACGGCGAACGGCGGACACACTGGCGCAAAAAGGTCGAAGAGTTAGCGGCCGGTGACGGCGAAATCTTTCTGGCACGCATTGGCGATGAGGCGGTGGGCTTTTTGTGTATTCAAGGTGCCGACTTGGATGAGCTCAACCTACGCGGTGCCTACGTCAATAATTTGCACGTCCTGCCGCATATCAAAGGACGGGGGATCGGCACCGCGCTGCTGGAACGCGGTGCAGAATGGGCGCGGACACGCGGGTTTTCGCAAATGTATCTATTTGTCTTTGAAGACAACCTGCAAGCCAGAAACTTCTACCGTGCAAATGGGTGGCATGCGGTCGAGCGGCTTATGAGTGAGCTGCCGGACGGTGAATTGGCGGCGGAGTTGCGACTGGTTAAATCCATCTAAGCGACGTTTCCGCCATGGTCGGGACGTGTGGTGGCACGGCCTGACTCTTGATGCGGGAATCTTTGGCCGCATCTAGCATCGAACTGTACGTTCACTGGAGTCACCCTCAATGAAAAAAATCGCTGTCATCGTGCTTGCTGTAGCTGCAGCCGGCGCAGGTTCACTCGCCACCTTCACGCCATCACTTTGGGCACAACGTGAACGGGCAGTGGAACCGCGGCAGATCTCGCCTCGTGGCGGCTTGTTGGAGCAAGAAAAAGCCCTGGTCACCTTGTTTGAAAATGCCGCCCCGTCGGTGGCCTACATCACCACCGAAACGCGTGTGCGGCGTGGTTTTTTTGGTGAGCAAGAAGGTGTTGCGCAAGGCTCGGGCTCAGGCTTTGTGTGGGATAGTCGTGGCAACATCGTTACGAACCATCACGTGGTGGCAAACGTGGTCCCCGGTCGGGACAAAGTGTTGGTGAAACTCGACAACAGCCGTGACGCCATTCCGGCAGACGTTGTCGGCACCTCGCCGGAGTACGATCTTGCGGTGGTGCGGCTATCGACGATTCCAGCGAACATCAAGCCGCTACCCATCGGTGTTTCACGTGACTTGAAAGTGGGGCAGTCGGTGATTGCCATTGGCAATCCGTTTGGCCTCTCCAGAACACTAACCGCCGGCATTATCTCGGCCTTGGATCGCTATCTGCCCACCGAGCAGTACGTCGAAATCGCCGGTGGCATCCAAACCGATGCGGCAATCAACCCCGGCAACTCAGGCGGGCCGTTACTTGATAGTGCCGGTCGTCTGATCGGTGTAAACCAGCAGATTCGTTCCGCGTCAGGTTCCTCGGCGGGCGTGGGGTTTGCCATTCCTGTTGATACCGTCAATCGTGTCGTGCCGCAGTTGATTGCGCGGGGTTATGCCTCCTACCCCAGTATCGGTATTCAGGTGATCGACCCCTATCTTGTCGCACGTAACGGCATCAAGGGTGTGGTGATCAGCGCAACCGTGCGCGGCAGCCCTGCAGCGGAGGCAAACCTCAAACCTTTATCGCGCCGAACCGGGGAATTGGGTGACGTGATCATCGCCGTCAATGGTCGGCAGACGGATACGTTCTCCACCTTTGTTGCCGAGTTAGATCGGGTTGGGGTGGGCAATGTTGCAGAACTGACAATCGTCCGTGACGACAAAGAGCGCCGCGAGCGTATCAAGGTTATTGACGCGAATCGTCGAAGCGGGCCAAGCGTTTGAGCTATGCTGTCTTCCTGATTTTCAGGGGGACATATGAATAAGCAGCGGCACACTCTTTCGATAGCCGTACTGCTGGCGATCGTTTCGACCAGCGTTTCAACGACGGCGTCGGCTCAGGCCACACCGACAACACCAACCACGCCAACCACGCCAACCAAGCCGGCCGATTTCGAAAAAATGCTGAGTGAGGTTTCCGCCAAGCGGCTTGAAGCGCGAATCCGCAAACTCGCCGCGTTCGGTACCCGCAGCACACTCTCCGAAACCGAAAGTGAAACACGCGGCATCGGTGCCGCACGTCGCTGGATTAAGCGTGAGCTAGACGATTGCAGTAAAGCGACTGGTGGCCGTCTTGAAGTGGCATTTGATAATCACATTGCGCCGGTATCCCCCCGCATTGCCAAACCCACCGAGCTGGTCAATGTCGTCGCCACACTCCACGGTAGCCAGCCAGAATCCAAAGGGCGCATCTATGTTGTATCGGGCCACTACGACTCGATGCCCACACTGCCAACCGATGGTGTAACCGACGCACCGGGTGCCAACGACGATGCCTCCGGCACGGCGGCCTCAATGGAGCTCGCGTGTGTGATGTCTAAGTATCAGTTCGACGCGACGCTGATATTTATGACGGTCGCCGGTGAAGAGCAGGGTTTGGTCGGCGCGCGTCTCTATGCGAATGCAGCCAAGGCAAAGGGCATGAATATCGCCGGCATGATTACCAACGACATCATCGGTAACACCAAGGGCGCCGACGGCACGGTGGTACGTGACCGTGTGCGGCTGTTTGCCGAAGGGGTGCCACCAGTCAAAGATTTGACGGACGACGTGATTACCATGCTGCGCAGTGGCGGGGAAAACGATCTCGCGCCGCGTCAGCTTGCGCGCCACGTGAAGAGTGCGGCGGACAAATGGATCAAAGACATCAAGGTCGAAGTGATCTATCGGCGGGATCGATATCTTCGCGGCGGGGATCACTCGCCATTTTTGGATGCCGGCTACGCTGGACTACGCATGACTGAATACATCGAAAACTGGCAGCACCAGCACCAGAATCCGCGTATTGAAAATGGCAAACAATTCGGTGACTTGCCCGACTATGTCGATTACGACTACGTCGCAAAAGTGACTCGTGTGAATGCCGCCGCACTCGCAACACTTGCACTCGCCCCGGCGAGCCCGGCCGAGGTGCAGATGGAAACATTCCAATTAGAGAACAACACTACCATTCGTTGGAAGGCCAACACAGAGCCTGATCTCGCCGGTTACAAAATTGTTTGGCGCGAAACCACCGCGCCTTTCTGGCAGCACAGCAAAGATGTCGGCAAGGTCACGCGGGCAACCGTCGAAGCGGTATCGAAGGACAACTACATCTTTGGGGTGGTCGCCTACGACAAGGATGGGTTTGAAAGTCCGGCGACGTATCCGTTGCCGCTTCGGCTGCGGTAAAAAAAACGACTGCAAAATCCCCCACCTTCGCTGCGCTCGGTCGCCCCCTTTTTAAAAGGGGGCAGTAAGCCGTCGACAGACGGCGAGCGGGGAATACACAGAAGGGGGCTCCTAAAAACCTCAAAATTGCCGTCATTCCAGCGAACAACCACGAGGGTTGCGCCGGGCTGGAATCCAGTCCACCGCAAAGTCAATGGGGTAGTAAGGTCTAGGCCCCAGTGCAGTTACCAAACGAAGCTAGGACGACGGAGTGTTTATTAATCCGGCAATTAAATATGGTGAAAACACCAAGCCAAAAGTACCTTGTCCCCGCGCAGGCGGGGACCCATACATGGACGCCCCCGGTTTGCAAGAACAATCTTTTCATGATGACGACACACGGAGTCGATTGCAGCCATACATTCGGTCTTTGTTGCAGCCGTCTATCTGGCTGCTGACACATGATGAAATTCGCTGATCGTCGCGCAAACAATTTTGCGTGCTCTAAGCACTTTGGATCCCGCGCG
>JADCIX010000014.1 GCA_020247545.1 Rhodocyclaceae bacterium
GATAAGGTCAGTCCAGCGAGGATCAAGCGCATTGAGGACAAACACAATCACACACCGCGCGCCGCGCTGGGCTATCTGACACCGTTTGAGGTAGCATTTGATTGCCCTCCGCCGGTCGGCATTTGCTGTTGATACCGCGACTTCCTTCGGGTTGCGCGCTTTTGTGTGCCCTTACGAATGGCAGGCTGGTTGCCGCGTGCCCAACCGACTGCGGCCTTGGTGTCTTTCTCGGTAATGCCGAGGGCGGCAAGTTTTTCTTGGACCGCATCGAGCCCACCGAGCTTTACCGGTATGAGCACGATACTCTGCCCCTCGGTGCGAACAGCGTAGTACTCGGCGCGCACTTGTTCTACGGCTGCTTTGGGGAGTGTTAGTTGATTCTTGGATGTGAGTTTTGCGAGCATGGCCGCTCCTGTCGTTATTCCTTACTTCCTTACTATAGCGGAAACTTCGAGCGCACGTGTAGCCAATGGTGAGGCGCGACGAAAATTGGGCCCCGGACTGAATGGCCGATGAAGCGGGCCACGCTGTCCGGGGCGACAGTTCTTATAGGGTGGCGCTACGCGAATGCCAGGGGCGACAGCCTGAGACAGGTGGCACTGCTCGGCTGCGATGGGTGCTAGACGTTCGCTTTGCGATACCGATTCGCCACCCACGGTGTGGCGAACATTGCCGCCAGCCCGAATAACATCAGGCCGCCTTTGGAGAGGTCGTAGTCTTCGAGCATGCGCGCCCAGCTCATGCCGAGGCTCAAGCCCAAGCTGAATTCGAATATCAGCGTGAGGACAACCCACAGGCCGCCAATCGCAAAGCAGGTGCTTGGGGCAAGCGCACCTACTGGTTCACTCGGGCCACTTGGGCCGCCGCGCATCCAACGTATGGTGAACCAGGTGATGGTGAAGATGATGATAGTGGCGGTAAAGACGCTGAGTTGCCGCGCACGAATGCTGCCGAGCGCGGGCTCAAGGAAGATGGTGCGTAACGTGCCGTGGATGGATTCGGCGACGATGATGAGCAGCCAAACGGCGAGTGCGCGTTTGAGGATGGCGAGGGGCATTGGGGGATTGTAACGCGGTGGCGCTGCGCGGTGGTGGCAGTGAGACGCTACGAAAATTGGGCCCCGTTCTCCAACGGGGCGACAGGCTACTTTTGTGACGCTGCGCGAAACGAGGGGCGACGGGCGGAAGGGCTGGCGCTGCGAGTCGAAAACACGGAACAAGTTTCGGACCGCAAATTAGGGCTTGACAAGCCATACCTGTGTGACATACAGTGTGCGCCACATTATGTACGACACATAGGGTAAGCCAAAAAACGCATGGAAGCAGATCTTTTTGAAAAACTCCGGATGGAACTCCGGCGCGGCAGCTTGGTGTTGGCTGTACTGGTGCAGCTGCGAAGTGAGCACTACGGTTACACCTTACGGAAAGTGCTTGCCACGCATGGGCTCGATATCGAAGAGAGCACCCTCTACCCGCTGCTCCGCCGACTGGAGACGCAAGGCCTGCTCACCAGCGAGTGGCGCGAAGAGGAAAAACGCAACAAGCGCTTTTATCGGCTTTCGGCTGAAGGCCACCTGATTCTTGATCAATTACTCGGGGAGTGGCGTGCCATCGACGCCGCACTGATGAGCATCGACCTGGCCAGCGAAGTGCGAGCCAGTGATCTCACCCCCGCCACACCCGCAGAAAAGGAAGCTTAATCATGGACCTCATCGACCGCTATTTACACGCCGTGAAGGGCTACCTGCCTGAAGCGCAACAAAACGATATTGTTGCCGAGCTGAAGGACGACCTGCTCTCACAAATTGAGGAACGCGAAGCCGCGCTGGAGCGCCCGCTGAACGACGCGGAGTTGCAGGCACTGCTCAAACAATCCGGCCACCCGATGTTAGTGGCGAGCCGTTATCGGCCTCAGGAACATCTGATCGGCCCGACCATGTACCCGTTTTGGTGGACCGCGCAGAAATTTATGTTGATCGTGGTCGGCTCGGTGTACGGACTGCTGGTTGGTATCCGTGTGCTGAGTAGCGGTTTCTCTGTTTCGCACTTGATTCAGGAGCTGATCCAGTCCGCCTTCGGGTTTGTCAGTACCGCCCTCTTTTATGCGGCTGCCATCACGCTGGTGTTCTGGTTTTTTGAACGCAACCAAGTCCGTTTTGGATTTCTGGATCAATGGAATCCCACCAAACTCGCGCCCGCCACCGATCGGCTGCGGATAAAGCGCGATGAATCCATCTTCGAGGTTGTTTTCGAAGCGCTATTTTTACTCTGGTGGATCGGCGTGATCAGTTTTGCGACGACGTTCTACCATCATGGCAAGCCGGTACCGTTCTCGATGTCCCCTGCCTGGGAGCCCTATTGGTGGCCAATCCTCGCCACTTCGGTGGCTAGCATGGCGCTGGCGGTCGTGAATCTGATTACCCCGTATTGGACGCGTCAGCGCTTGCTGTTCCGAATCGTTCTCAACATCGTCTGTATCGGTCTCGCCTATCTGCTCTTTCAGCAAGACGAACTCATCGTCGTCGGTGATGCCACGCTCGAGATGGCCAAGTTTGGGAATGCCCAAACGCTGCTCAACAAATCCGCACACGTCGTGCTGGTATTGGTGTCGCTGATGATGGCGGCGGAGATTGTCGGAGATGTACGAAAACTATTTGCACTAGCCAACCACGGGAATACTCGCGCCGGCGCGGCGGCCTAAGGAGGCGGTGGCCTAGGGAGGCAGTGACACAGGGAGGCAGTGACACAGGGAGGCGGTGGGCCGCTCGCGATTGAGCTACAGCTAAAGCGCGAGCGCCATCACCACTTCACCATCATCGATCTCGCCAGTACGCACAAAACCAAAACGCGCGTAAAACGGCTCCGGGTTTTGTTCAGCGGGCACAAATGAAAGCAGCATGCATTTCACGCCGGGCCTCGTGCGTGCGTAAGCGATGGCCGCCGAAATGGCCTGCGCGCCGTACCCCAGCTGCTGGTAGCGCGCATCCACCATAAACCGCCACAGGTAGATGTAGCGTTCACCGTTGTGAAGATCGGGCGTGGTGTTGCTGGCGACCAGCGTCGAGTCTTCGAGCATCAAAAACCCGACCGGCGCTTCGTCCGCGTAGATGGCACGCATCCATGCCAGCGGCGCAAAGTGCGCCTGCGCCATCGAAACCGCATTTGGTGCCACGAGGCCGTCTTGATGCGGTGCGACATCAAGAAACATGATCGCGCGCGCCGTCTCGGCGGTGATTTCGCGCAGTGTGACAATTGATTCACGGGTCAGCGGACGGGTTTGATTGGCCATGGCGGCTTTCTCGACTCGGTTGACAAATTCAGCATGGTGTTCACGCACGTGGCTCATTTGCAAGGTGCGTGGCCAGGCGGGTTTGGCGGGCTGGGTTGTCATATGTGCGGGGCTTGGGTCTTGGCGATGTCTTAGTGGTGTTGAGCCCGCAGTTTAGGCCTTATGCGGCTTTTACATATATGTCCCCTGTGTGGGTCCTGAAGGCCGCTAACCCGTTCAGTGCGGTTACAGATCGTCACGTATTTCTGAACTTATCCCCGCGCCGGCAGTCTAGGAAAGCATATCATTAGTCTATGTTTGGTCGTCATGTTTAGTCAAAGTGAGCGCCTTTTCGGTGGTGGCATCGGCTGCGTCACAAGGAGGTAAGTCCCATGCGTCATTTTCTGAAAGTTTTCGCTCTCGCATCGGCGATGGTTTCCGCAGCGGCGCTTAGCGCGCCAACGATCGCCCAAGCCGTCGGCAACGTCATTTCCAGTACGCCAGTGATGAAACGTGTCACTGAGACACCACGTGGCTGCAAGCCTGCGCCGCAGCGCGCGTGTGAATTGGTAACCGAAGATCGGTTGATTGGCTACAAGGTTGTATACGAATACAACGGCAAACAACACGAGGTGCAGCTGCCATTCCCGGTCGGTGCCACCATCCCACTTGAGACTTCCTCGAGCGGTACAGAAACGTCACCTACGCCTGCATCCACACCTTCGGTCACACCAACACCAAGCTATGAACCCGGCTACGGGCCAGCGCTACGGGTTGTCGAGCGGGTCTACGTCGAGCCTGGCTATCGCAGCTACTACGACCCTTATTTCTACGGACCAATCGTCCCGCTTGGCTTAACGCTGGGCTTGGGCTATGTCGCGGGCCGCTACTACTGGCCGCGCGGCTATGTACACCATGGTGGCGGCTGGCGCGGCCATCGCCGATGATTTTTCAGTGAGTGTGAGTTTAAGGCGCTCCGAGATTCGTAGCGCCTTTTTTATTTGGCAGGGGACTAAATCGCCTCGGCGATCGCAGTGCCGACTTCAAACGTGTACGCCTTGCCACCGAGGTCCATGGTACTTGGCCCGGCGGCGATTACAGTCTCAATGGCTTTGATGACTGCGACCGCCGCGTCCGTATGGCCCAGATGTTCCAGCATCATGGCCCCGCTCCAGATCTGCCCGATCGGGTTGGCGATGCCGCGTCCAAATATATCCGGCGCGCTGCCATGCACCGGCTCGAAACAGCTGGGCACATCGCGATCAGGATTCAAGTTTGCGGAAGGCGCAATGCCAATCGGCCCCACACAGGCTGACCCCACCCGTGAAAGAATCTCACCGAATAACGTTGATGCGACGATCACGTCAAACAAATCCGGGTGACTGACGAGTTCACCGGTAAGCGCATCGATATGAAACTGCGAGGTACGAATTTCGGGGTACTCGGCCGATATGTCGGCGAAGCGCTCGTCCCAGTGCGGCATGGTGTGGGCGATGGCATTCGACTTGGTGCACGAGGTGACATGCTGCCGCTCACGCTTACGCGCAAGCTCAAAAGCAAACCGCATGACACGATCCATACCGCGACGCGAGAATACCGTTTGTTGCATCGAAATCTCTTCTTCGCTGCCGGAGTACATACGCCCGCCGATCGACGAGTACTCCCCCTCAATGTTTTCACGAACCACAACTAGATCAATGTTTCTCGGGCGGCGGCGGCTGCTCAGCGGTGAAATCGCGCCAGGAAAAAAGCGAATCGGTCGCACATTTGCGAAAAGCTTGAATTCGCGCCGAATCGCCATCACCAGCCCGCCGAAAGAGAGGTGGTCTGGTACGGTGGGGAATCCCACCGCCCCCAACAAAATCGCGTCGTGATGACGAATTTCGCGCAAGCCGTCGGCTGGCATCATACGACCGTATTGCTGGTAGTAGTCACAGCTCCAAGGTTTTTCGTCCCACTGAAAGTTGATACCGAATTTACGACCGGCCGCTTCCAGCACGCGCAGGCCTTCTGGCATCACTTCTTTCCCAATCCCATCCCCCGGGATCACGGCAATTTTGTGTGTCTTAATCGTCATGCGGCAATCCTATAGGCGCATCCATCGGCGCTTCGATTGGCAAAGGTGGCGCGCCGAATCTTGCTGTACAGGGTAATGAGCGTGCAATGCCGCATATTGACAGCGATTTAGGCCATTTGTTGCAGCGCAATACTTTCTAGCTAGCCATGAACATTTCATGGGGGCGCGTTCGAAAGCGGGCGAGTGGGAGAGCGATTTTTTGCCTGACCGACCACAGCATAGCAGGCTATGCTTCGGCAGGAAGGCGGAAAATCGCCGTCCAATCGCCCAGAGGCAACGTCCTTCTAAGCAACGGGCGACCCATGAAATATTCAGGCTAGGCGGCCGCGTCCGTATTCTTGAAGGCCATACCACCGCCGTAACTCGAAAGCTCAACCAGCTCGGCACCCTTGGTGACGCTCACCGCGCAGTACTTTAGCTCTGCAATTTTGCCGAACGGGTCGAGCGCCCGATTGGTGAGCATGTTGGCTGGTGCCTCATAAAACGCGAATGGCATAAATACGCTGCCTACCGGTGTGCCTTCGTCTGCACGAACCGTGATATCGACTTCACCTCTGCGTGATGCGATGGTCACGATTTCGCCCGGAGCAACACCAACCTTGCGCATATCGATCGGGTTCATACTCACCACCGCGCTGGGCTCGATCACGTCGAGCACCGATGCCCTGCGCGTCATGGAGCCGGTGTGCCAATGTTCGAGTTGACGCCCGGTAATGAGCACAAATGGAAATTCAGTGTCGGGCCGCTCGTTAGCGGGGATGATGTCGGCCGGCACAAATTTAGCGCGGCCGGATGCCGTGGGGAACTTATCGATAAACACCACCGGCTGGCCGGGGTCATTATCGTCTTTACACGGATAGGTGACCGACGATTCACGATTAAGGCGATCCCAGCTGATGCCGCTGATGGAGCTTTGCGCGATGTGCATTTCTTCATAGACGGCGGCAACGCCACTCTCCTCGCCGATGTAATTCCAGTCCAGGCCGAGACGTTTGGCGAGTTGTTGGATGATCCACAAATCCTGCTTGGCTTCACCCGGACAATCGAGTGCACGGCGGCCGAGTTGCACCATCCGATCGGTATTGGTGACCGTTCCCATTTTTTCCGGCCAAGCGGACGCAGGCAACACCACATCGGCGAGGTAGGCGGTTTCGGTCAGGAAGATGTCTTGTACCACCAGCATTTCCAAGTTCGCCAAGCCGGCACGTGCGTGGTTGGAGTCCGGATCTGACATCGCGGGGTTTTCCCCCATCACGTACATGCCCTTGATACTGCCATCACAAGCGGCGTCAATGATTTCAACCACCGTGAGCCCCGGCTTGTCATCCAGTTTTGTGTTCCAAAGCTTTTCGAAACGCGCGTGGTTTTCAGGGTTATCAACACGCTTGTAGTCCGGAAACATCATCGGGATCAACCCGGCATCCGATGCTCCCTGTACGTTGTTCTGTCCACGCAAGGGGTGTAAGCCCGAGCCCGGTTTGCCCACCTGTCCTGTCATCAAGGTCAGCGCAATCAAACAACGTGCATTATCGGTACCGTGCACGTGTTGCGAGATGCCCATGCCCCACAGAATGATGGAGGCCTTGGAGGTGGCGTAGGCGCGTGCGACTTCGCGCAGCGTTTCGGCCGGGATTCCACACAGCGGTGCCATCTTTTCCGGCGAAAACTCTTTTGCATTGGCCTTCAGCGCTTCGTAATTCTCAGTGCGGTTCTTGATGAAGTCTTCATCAACTAAACCTTCTTCGATGATGGTGTGGATCATCGCGTTTAGCATCGCTACATCCATGTCCGGCTTGAATTGCAGGTAGCGCCATGCGTGGCGGTACAAATCATTAAGGCGCGGATCGGCAACAATCAGTTTTGCATTCCTGTTTGCGGCATTCTTGATCCACGTTGCAGCAACGG
The DNA here is from genome assembly GCA_020247545.1 of Rhodocyclaceae bacterium. Taxonomy (GTDB): domain Bacteria; phylum Pseudomonadota; class Gammaproteobacteria; order Burkholderiales; family Usitatibacteraceae; genus UKL13-2. The sequence goes on from JADCIX010000014.1 coordinate 7,250, forward strand.
GATGGTTGGACGTTGGGTTTGCGCCGATGACAAAAATGACTTCAGCGTTTTCCACGTCACCCACTTGATTCGAGACCGCGCCCGAGCCGACCCCTTCGAGCAATGCCGCCACCGATGACGCATGACACAAGCGTGTGCAGTGATCGACGTTGTTTGAGCCGAAGCCGACGCGAACGAGCTTCTGGAAGAGATAGGCTTCTTCGTTCGAGCCTTTTGCACTACCGAAACCGGCAAGTGACTTGGGTCCATGTTGATCGCGAATTTTTGCAAGAGTGCCGCCAGCCAAATCGAGCGCTTCTTCCCATGTCGCCTCGCGGAAAACATCGCGCCAATTCTCCGGGTCCATACGGAAGTCGCCGTTTTTCAGCACACCTTCTTTACGAATCAACGGCGTGGTGAGGCGTTGCTTGTGATGCGCGTAATCAAACCCGAATCGTCCCTTTACACATAGTCGGGACTGGTTGGCCGGGCCGTCGCGGCCTTCGACACGAATGATCTTGTTGTCTTTGATGTGATAGGTGAGCTGGCAACCCACACCACAGTAAGGGCAAACGCTATCGACTTTTTTGTCCGCCACTACTGCATAGGCTTCTTTGGCTGGAGCCAGCGCGCCGGTCGGGCAGGCCTGTACACATTCGCCACACGCGACACAAGTTGATGCACCCATCGGGTCGTCAAAGTCGAATACGATTTTCGACTCGGCACCGCGGAACGCGTAGCCGATGACGTCGTTGTTTTGTTCTTCACGGCAGGCGCGAACGCAGCGCGTGCATTGAATACACGCGTCCAAGTTCACACTCATCGCCGGGTGGGAGTAGTCCCGCGCGGGTGCCGGATGTTTGGCAACTTTGGATGCGAAGCGAGACTCGGTGACGCCGAGCTTTGCCGACCATTTGCTGAGTTCGTTTTTTTGCGGCTTGTGGTTTTTGTCCGGCGCGTCTGAATTCAGCAACTCCAGCACCATCTTTTGCGAGTGCAGCGCGCGCGGTGAGTCGGTCGAGACGTCCATGTTGTTGCTTGGGTGGCGACAGCACGAAGGCGCTAACACCCGTTCACCCTTGATCTCGACCACACACGCGCGGCAATTGCCGTCTGGCCGATAACCCGGCTTGTAACAGAGATGCGGGATTTCTTTGCCGTGTTCTTTCGCAATTTCGATCAGCGTTTGATCGGCAAAGGCCGTCACTTTTTCACCGTCGAGTGTGAATTCAACGGTGGTGCGTTGGACTAAGGGTTCAGCGAGCATGCTCATAGCGGCAACTGAAAAATAACAGGTGTCTCCCCGGCGGAGACCGGGGTCCAATCTTGTCTGCGAGGGCACGTTGCGAAATTGGGCCCCGGCGGGTTGACGTAAATGAGCCGGGGCGACATGCAAAGACTAGTGTCAAAGCGGTTGTTACCATTCTGAAAAGCGCGCATAAAGTCACTCACTCGATCTCATGGGAAAAATGCTTAATCACACACCGAATCGGATTCGGTGCCGCCTGCCCCAACCCACAGATGGACGCATCCATCATCGCTTGTGACAACTCTTCGAGCAATCCGGTTTTCCACTTCGATTCTTCGAGCAGCGTCACCGCTTTTTCGGTGCCGACCCGGCACGGCGTACATTGTCCACAACTCTCGTCGGCAAAAAACTTCATTAAGTTCAGCGCGGCGTCGCGTGCTTTGTCCTGTTTAGACATGATCACAATCGCAGCCGAGCCAATAAAACAGCCGTGCGGCTGCAAGGTATCAAAGTCGAGGGGAATATCCCCCATGCTTGAGGGCAAGATACCACCGGAGGCACCGCCGGGAAGATACGCATAGAAGTTGTGACCGTCCAACATGCCGCCGCAATACTCATCGATGAGTTCTCTCACCGTAATGCCGGCTGGCGCCAAGTGCACACCCGGCTGCTTGACGCGCCCCGATACCGAGAATGACCGGAGACCCTTGCGGCCATTCCGTCCATGGCCGCTAAACCATGAAGCCCCTTTTTCGAGGATGTCGCGCACCCAATAAAGCGTTTCGAAGTTGTGTTCTAGTGTGGGGCGGCCGAACAACCCAACTTGTGCGACGTACGGCGGGCGCAAGCGGGGCATGCCACGTTTACCTTCGATGGATTCGATCATCGCCGATTCTTCGCCGCAGATATACGCGCCGGCACCGCGACGGATTTCGATCTTCGGTAGCGTGATGCCTTTGCCACTCGCCCATGCTTGTGCGGCGGCCATCTCGGCTTCAATAATGATCCGGCAGTGGTGATATTCGTCGCGCAAATACACATATGATGCATCGATGCCAACTACTTGCGCGGCGATGAGCATGCCTTCGATGAACCGATGCGGGTCGCGCTCCAGGTAGTAACGGTCCTTAAACGTGCCCGGCTCGCCCTCGTCGATGTTGACTGCCATCAGGCGTGGACCGGTCTCCCCGCGCACGATGCGCCACTTACGACCGGTTGGAAAACCGGCACCACCAAGGCCGCGCAGCCCAGAGTGCTCCATCTCGGTGATGACGGCTTCCACATCGCGTTTGCCGCTCAGCACCGCGAGCAGCGTTTGATAGCCGCCCTCAGCGAGGTACTGTTTGAGTCCGACGTGTGTCGTGGTTTGTTGCGCGGTGGGTTTAGTGTCCTGCTCGCAAACCGCCTTTGCAACACTCTCGACCGTGGCGTGACCAAACGCGTGCTGCCCGACACAAACCGCCGGTGCTTCGGCACAACGGCCAATACACGGTGCCTCAATCACGCGTACCTCTTTACCGAGAATTGCGGGCAGTTTTTCCAGTAACGCTGCGCTACCCGCCATACTGCAGCTCAAGGTTTCGCAGACACGAACGGTAAGGGCTGCGGGTACAGCCTCACCTTCTTTGATGACATCAAAGTGATGATAGAAGGTCGCGACTTCATAGACTTCCGTCTGTGAGATCTTCATCGCCTCGGCGAGCGCCGCCATATGCGCCGCACTCAAGTGGCCAAAACGGTCTTGAATCAAATGCAAATATTCAACCAAAAGATCGCGCCTGAGGTGACCAACGGCGTCGCGGCCACCGAGCAGCGCGGCGATCATTTCCCGCGCGTCCGGGTCGACTTGGCGACCTTTGGGAGCGCTGCGGGGCTTCACTTTGCTGCGGACTTCGGCCAGCGGAATCACAATCGTGGCGCGGTCGTTCATCTAAACACTCTCCGGAACTTAGCGGGTTCGGCATCCGTGCGGATACGTGGCGCGCCGCTGGTGGTGTGGCCTTGGCTGGGCTCAGTCACCAAAATTTTGATGTATGCAAGGATAGCGGTCAAGCCGCATGCGACCCATGACGAGCATCAAGACAAACGTGCCAGATAGAAAACTCAAAACCCGCCATTCGGCGGGCGTTTCCAGCCAAGAATACTTGAAGACAACCGTCAATAGGCGATGTTGTCCGTCTGGTGCCGCCGTATCGGATGACCGAACTAAATAGAAAGCGCCAACCTGGTGCCCTGGTCAATCGCGCGCTTGGCATCCAACTCGCCTGCTTCAAACGCCCCGCCGATCACATGCGTTTTGACGCCAGCCGCCTGGAGTGGTTCAACGAGTTCACGCAGAGGCACCTGGCCTGCGCACAACACGATGGTGTCGACTTCAAGCAGCGTCGGGTTTTCTTTTTTCTCGCCAAAGCTGATGTGAAGCCCGCGTTCATCGATGGCTTCGTAGTTCACGCCGGCGAGCATTTCGACTTTCTTTTTCTTCAATGCCGCGCGGTGAATCCACCCGGTGGTCTTGCCCAAGCCCTTGCCCAGCTGGGTCGCCTTACGTTGCAGTAACGTGACCTGTCGTGCGGGTGGGGTGACCTCGGGTTTAACCAAGCCGCCGCGTGCTGCGGAAGGATCGCCCACACCCCATTCGCGCTTCCACGCGTCCAGATCCATGGTCGGCGAATGATCTTCGACCAAAAATTCGGCGACATCGAAACCAATACCGCCTGCGCCAATCACGGCAACACGTTTACCGACGGGCTTCTTGTGCAACAAAACGTCGATGTAGCTCAACACATTTGGGCTGTCTTGGCCGGGAATTTTCGGGTCACGCGGCGTCACGCCTGTGGCCACCACCACTTCGTCGAAGGCCTTGAGATCATCCGCCGAAACGCGGCGGTTCAAACTCAGCTTCACCCCGGTGGCTTGAATTAGGCGCGAGAAGTAGCGCAGCGTTTCGTGAAACTCCTCTTTACCGGGGATTTGCTTGGCCATGTTGAATTGGCCGCCGATCTCGCCAGCTGAGTCGAACAATTCAACATCGTAGCCGCGGGACGCGAGCTCGGTCGAGCACGCCAGCCCGGCGGGTCCCGCCCCAACCACTGCGATGCGTTTTCTTGCCACCGCTTTGGTGAACACCATTTCGGTTTCATGGCACGCGCGAGGATTCACCAGACAAGACGCGACTTTTTGTTGGAACACGTGATCGAGACACGCCTGATTGCAACCGATACAGGTGTTTATATCTGCGGCGCGATTGGCCGCAGCCTTGTTGACAAACTCCGGGTCCGCCAACAACGGTCGCGCCATCGACACCATGTCCGCGCAACCATCTGCGATGATTTGTTCGCCCACTTCCGGCGTGTTGATCCGGTTGGTGGTGACCAGCGGAATTGTGACTTCCGCTTTCATTTTTTTGGTTACCCATGCAAACGCACCGCGTGGAACCGAGGTGGCGATGGTCGGCACACGTGATTCATGCCAACCAATACCCGTGTTGATGATGGTCGCACCCGCTTTTTCGATACCCTTGGCGAGCATCACCACTTCATCCCACGATTGCCCCTCGGGCACAAGATCTAGCATCGACAAGCGATAGATGATGATGAAATCTTTGCCCACCGCTTCGCGCATGCGCGAGACAATTTCGACCGGCAGGCGCATTCGATTTTCATATGCACCACCCCATCGGTCATCACGTTTATTCGTGGCCAAGCTCAAAAACTGGTTGATAAAATAGCCTTCTGATCCCATGACTTCCACGCCGTCATATCCAGCGTCGCGCGCCAACTTTCCGGCCCGCACAAAACACTTGATCTGTCGCTCAATACCGCCATCCGACAACGCTCTTGGTGTGAACGGCGTGATCGGCGATTTAATGCGCGACGGCGCAACCGAGAATGGTGAATAACCATACCGGCCCGCATGAAGAATTTGCAGCGCAATCTTGCCCCCTGCGTGGTGGACACTGTCTGTAAGAATCTTGTGTGAGCGCGCTGCGCCGCTCGAAGCCATTCGCGAACCGAAGGGCGACAACCAGCCTTCTATATTGGGCGCGAAACCGCCGGTCACGATCAGGCCTACACCACCGCTGGCACGTTCGGCAAAGTAAGCGGCGAGCCGCGGAAAGTCGCGCACCTTGTCTTCCAACCCGGTATGCATTGAACCCATCAACACGCGGTTTTTGAGCGTGGTGAAACCTAGATCCAGCGGGGCGAGCAAATGCGGGTAGGGAGAAGGAGAAGGGGATGACATCAATCGCTTTCTACAAATGAAAACGGCTGCCGCAGCAGCCGTTGATCAGGACTGGACTTACTTTAGGACGGACTTAAGCAATTCGCCCATCTTGGCTGGGTTCTTTGTCACTTTAATGCCGCACTCTTCCATCACGGCCAGCTTCTCCTGTGCGGTGCCTTTGCCGCCAGAGATGATGGCACCGGCGTGACCCATCCTTTTTCCAGGCGGGGCGGTAACACCTGCGATGAATCCAACAACCGGTTTCTTCATGTTGTCCTTAATCCAGCGCGCACAGGTTTCTTCGGCGTCGCCGCCTATTTCACCGACCATGATCACCGCATCGGTTTCAGGATCATCGTTGAACAATTTCATGATGTCGATGTGTTTCATGCCGTTGACCGGGTCACCACCAATACCGACACAAGACGATTGGCCTAAGCCCAACTCCATCAACTGACCGACCGCCTCGTACGTCAACGTACCAGAGCGCGACACCACACCGATACGACCTTTTTTGTGGATGTGGCCGGGCATGATGCCGATTTTAATTTCGTCCGGTGTAATCACGCCTGGGCAGTTAGGCCCAATCAGGATGGTGCCTTTACCTTGCATCCGCTCGCGCGTACGAATCATGTCGCGAACCGGAATACCCTCGGTGATACAGATCACCAGTTCAATGCCCGCGTCAACCGCTTCATCAATGGCGGCGGCGGCGAACGGCGGCGGGACATAAATCACCGATGCATTCGCACCCGTCTTTTCTTTGGCTTCAGCGACGGTATCAAAAATCGGGATGCCTTCATAATTCTGGCCACCCTTCTTGGGCGTCACACCTGCGACGTAACAATTTGCACCATTGGCGTATTCTTTTCCCATTTTGGTATGGAACATACCGGTCTTGCCGGTGATACCCTGGGTGAGAACACGCGTGTCTTTATTGATAAGAATTGACATGATCGATTAACCCTTCGCTGCCGCTACGACGCGCTCAGCAGCTTCAGCCATATTGTTTGCAGAAATGATCGGTAGTCCAGAATCCTTGAGGATTTGTTTGCCCAGATCTTCGTTAGTGCCCTTCATGCGCACCACAAGCGGGACCGACAGTTTGACTTCGCGCGCTGCGGCGATGACACCATTGGCAATCACATCACACTTCATGATGCCGCCGAAGATGTTGACTAGAATCGCCTTTAGGTTCGGATTGCGCAGCATGATTTTGAAGGCTTCAGTTACCTTCTCGGTCGTGGCACCACCACCCACGTCAAGGAAGTTGGCCGGTGAACCGCCGTAGAGTTTGATCACGTCCATGGTCGCCATTGCCAAACCGGCACCATTAACGAGGCAGCCGATATTGCCATCGAGCGAAATGTAAGTAAGATCAAATTTTGAGGCCTCGACTTCCGCAGGGTCTTCTTCGTCAAGATCGCGCATCGCGACAATGTCGGGGTGGCGGTAGAGAGCATTGGAGTCGAAATTTAACTTCGCATCGAGTGCCAGTACTTTGTTGTCACCGGTGTAGATCAGCGGATTGATTTCCGCAAGCGAACAATCACACTCGTCAAACGCCTTGTAAAGCGACTGCATAAATGCCGCGCCCTGCGCCACCGCTTGATCTGGCACACCGATCTTTCTGGCAACGTCTTCGGCTTCCGCCGTTGTCAGGCCAATCTTTGGGTCGATGTGAACCTTAACAATTTTCTCCGGCGTGTGTTCGGCGACGTGTTCAATATCCATACCACCTTCACTGGACGCCATCAACGTCACGCGTTGCGACGCACGATCTACCACCATACCAACATACAACTCTTTCTTGATGTCGGCTCCCTCTTCGACCAGCAAGCGCTTGACCAGACGCCCTTCAGGCCCGGTTTGGTGGGTCACCAAGGTCATGCCGAGAATCTGCGAAGCGTACTGCCGCACTTCATCAATCGATTTCGCAACTTTGACGCCGCCCCCTTTGCCGCGTCCACCAGCATGGATCTGCGCCTTTACGACCCAAACCTTGCCGCCTAACGTTTCGGCAGCCTTGACCGCTTCGTCGGCCGAAAAACAGGCTACGCCGCGAGGTGTGGCGACACCGTATCTGCGCAAGATTTCCTTGCCTTGGTATTCATGAACATTCATTGGGGGACTCTTGGATAAAGATGGATGACTGCGGGAGGATTGCTGCAAGCTTGCCGAAGCTACATTTTACCGCGCATCGCGGTCACGGATTGGTTTGCTCACCTTCACCGCTTTGATCAACCGGGGTATCGCCCCGGTACCATTTAGGATAAAACGTGGCGACCGCTGCGGCGTCGCTGGCAAGCGCATGGCAGCCGTCTAGTTGGAATGGCTTCTTTTGTGGATTGGACGGGAGTTGTCCGGCGAGATTCTGGTATGCGGTCGTCGCCAATAGCGATATCAAGTCCGTCAAGTGGGTACAGCCCTTGGTTCCGCCAAAGGTCTCACGGACTTTGGCGCTAAATCCAGGGCGCATCGACCAACCAATCATCGCTCGATAGTGCGGCGTAATTTCGCCACAAAATCCTGGGTAAGGATGGGCGTCCGAGATCGCCTCTGCGTCGATGATCGTCATCGAGGTGTCGTACGTGATGCGCAACCACATCTCGTGTACAGGCTCACCAGCGAGCCGTTCACCGCTCCGCAATTTAAACGAATAAGCTTTGGTATCAACCAGATGCCCTTCCACCTCAAACAGTCCGTCGTCGCGTTTGTATCCCCTCGCGGAGATTTTGCGGTGGTGAAGTGGCTGACGGGGGACGTGAGCAGAAAGGGGCATGATCAGACTCAATGGATACAGTACGGAAAAACAAAAAACGCCCCAAAGGGCGCTTTTTGTCAGGGCTATGAACGATATTTTGTCCTACTTCACCCGATTAGCCGATAGGTCTTGATGGCGTTCGCAAATTCATTGCCGTTTTGGAAACGCTGCTCAACATCTTTGGCGAGCGCCTGGTCGATAAAGTCTTTGACCCAAGGCGGCAGCACGGGATTGATCTCGAGAATGTTCGGCTGCTGCTCGTTGGCAATGGCAAACATCAGTTGGGTCATCGATTCGCCCGTAAACGGCAACCTGCCGCATGCCATTTGGTAAAAACTGACGCCGAGCGAGAACAAGTCGGAACGTCCGTCGATCTTCTTGCCGGCTAGTTGCTCTGGCGACATGTAGGACGGCGTGCCCAGCACCATACCCGTCTTTGTCTTTGACGAATCGGTCACTCGCGCAATACCGAAGTCGGCGACCTTGGGCGATTTAGACTCGGGATCGTACATGATGTTGGCGGGTTTGATATCGCGGTGGAAGACACCCTGTTCGTGTGCGTGATTGAGCGCGCCGGCAACCTTGATAAAGATATCGCACATTTCATCAAACGGCAGGAGATTCGGCACCTTGGTATGGTCGACCAAATCCTTACCCTTAAGGAACTCCATCGCAATGTAGGCGAGGTCATGTTCGTCGCCAGCGTCAAAAATTCGCACGATGTTTGGGTGATCGAGTTTGCCCGCAGACTCGGCTTCACGAAAGAAACGATCCTTGGCCTCTTGAAGCTCATCGCCTTCAAATTCACTCGACAGTGCCATGGTCTTGATGGCAACTTCGCGGCCAATCTTTGGATCCTTGCCGAGATACACCACACCCATCGCGCCCTTGCCGAGTTCCTTCTCGATGGTATAGCGACCGAGCGTGGGCTTTTCACCCGCACCCGACAGCATCATGGTTGCCTGTGAACTGCGCGCCGAAGCGGAACCGCCGAGAATAATCGTCTCGGACATTGCTCTGGCGCGGGCCATGCGCTCCGCAACATCCCGGAACTTCGGATCGTGCTGGTTGATGTATATGAACGCCGATTCTGCTTTGTTGAATTGCCGGCGTCGTTCAAAGTCCAGCGCCAATGAATAAATGTTTTCGAGTACCTGCTCGTCCACTGGGCACTTGCGAAACTTATCGAAGGCCATATCCAACTGACCTTGTTGCTGAAACGCAAGACCCAACATACGGTTCGATTCGGCACCGGCAAGATCCGACTGCTCCTTGCCGCGCTCGGTTACCAGGAACCGTTTAGTGGTGAGCAACGCGTGACCGATCAGCAGCAACGATGCCGGCAGCATGAGCTGCACCCAAATGCCTGGCCCCATCATCAACCCAAAATGGGTCGCAAGCAACACCACAAACAGGCCGATTGTGAGCGCCGCCGCCGGCGCTGCGCGCAGTTTGGGCAAGACGCCGATCAAATAGCCTGCCACTGCTATCAGCGCGAGCAATCGTACCCAGCCGCCCCACGATGGCGTACGGAAAAAATGCTGCTGTAGGATGGAGGAGACCGAATGCGCGAGCGTCTCAACCGAGCTCAGCGGGCCAATCGGGGTGACGGTCGAGGTTGCGATGCCGCCCGCTGTTGCGCCGATGAGGACGATCTTATCCTGGTACTTAGCGGCCGGAATTTTTCCGCTGTACACATCAAAGAACGAATCGATGGTGATCGCCGGCTTTTGATTCACGTCCTTGTAGAAGTAAGGAAACATCAATCCAATGTCATCGGTGACGATACGAAGATTGCCGAGGGAAACACTCTCACCGGGGGTGATTTTGATGTCCTTCGCCGTCAGGTTGAGACTCTTGGCAGCAATCGCCAGCGCGAGCGAAGGAATTTGCTGCTGCCCGAAGTAGTCCACCGTCGTGATGTCCCGGCGAACGCCACCGTCGTCGTCTTGGACCAAGCTTAGGTCACCCACCGCCGCGGCAACGGCGCCCAATTCCTCGATCGGATAGCCGGTTCCGGTCGCGTACATGCCGCCACTTGCCGCCCCGGGGACGGCGCTGTTTTTTACATAATCAGGTAGCGGCTTGTCCGGGCGACCATCAGGCTGCCGGTCCTTGGCCGCTAGATTGACGGGCAAGACCACGTTGCCGGCTTTCTTGACGCTATCCGCCAAGCGGCGGTCGGTGTTAAGCGTCTGTTCGGCCTCACTAAGGATTGGGCCAAATTCGCTCAACAGCGGATTGACCGAAGCGGGCTTTTGGCCGTCGACTTGTGACGGCGAATTCTTCGCAAAAACCTCCAGCAACTTATTGATATAAAGCAGTCCGGCGTCTTTTTGCGGCTCGAAGAAGAACACGGTATTGCCAATGACCTTTGCCTTTGCGCCGGCGAGTTTGTCGATCATGTTGGCGTGAATTTCTCGCGACCATGGCCAGCGGCCGAGGTTGTTCACTGACTGCTCATCGATCGCAATCACCGCAACCTTGTCAGAGGGTGCCTTGGATGTTGCTGATACCCCCCAGTCGTACGCTTTAGTCTCCAACGCGGTAAACGAGTTGGTGAACACCTTCGCGCCGATCACAACCACGACGATAACAAGGCCGAAAAACCAGTCTTTGGACCAGAAACCTTCTTTTTTCATGCGCCTCCCCTTGCCGACACGATTGTTTGATCGATTCTAACAAGAACCCAACTCGATCACACTACCGCGAATGCGGTTAACGCGGGGGGCGACGCCCAAATGAAACGGGCCGCGATGTAAATAAATCCCGGCCCGGCAAGTTATTGATACAAAACGTCTAAAGCATGAAACCGAGATCAGTGTTTGAGAACCGGCCAATATTTGGAAACACCGTCGACATATTGCTCGCCGACACACCGAACCACTTGGCAAGCGTCGCGCCATATTGGTCCACCGCAGTGGTCGGAATAAAGCGACCATTGGTGCCCACGTCATTCGGCCCGCCGAGCGTGAGATTCGGGAACGTCCCATAGAACTCCTGGCCGCGAACCGCACCGCCGATGATGATTTGATGACTGCCCCAACCGTGGTCGGATCCGGCACCGGAGGCCGCCTTTAGGGTGCGGCCAAAGTCCGACATGGTGAACGTTGTGACTTTATCCGCGATACCCATTTGCACGGTCGCGTCGTAAAAGGCCTTTAGCGCCGGGGCCAACTGCCCGTAGAGCGTATTGTGGGCTGCGATTTGGTTGGTGTGGGTATCAAAACCGCCAAGCGAAACAAAAAAGATCTGCCGCTTCAAACCGATCGTATTTCGCGCCTCGATCAGCTTCGCGACCTGCCGAAGCTGATTGCCGATGTTTGATGTGGCATTGGCAAAAATCGGTGTGATGGTCGTGTTATTGGCCGTGATGATCGGGTTGAGGACATCGGATGCGCCCAACGCTTGCGCCAAAATATCATCGGCCTCGCGCACAAAGTCATTCCCCGCTTCCAGATTCATGATGTTCTTCAGCGCAGCTTCGCGAGCGGTGGTCTGCGCCGTCGTACCGAAGGTGCTCAAGCCGAATGTGCCGGTCGATGGAATCGCGACAACCCTGGGCGTATTGCCGTTGGTATAAATCGCCGAGCCGGCAATCGAGGTGACCATCGGGAAATTACTGCCGTTGGCAGGACCCATCACGTCGGCCAGTCGCCCGCCCCAACCAGTACGCTCAATGCCTTTTGCGACCGAGGTCTGCCATGCAAGTTGTTGGTCGGAGTGTGAGAACAACTGGTCCGGCCGCGCTTTAGTGGAGGCTGTGTATTCGGCTTTCGTTAACGGTTGAGAAAGTGTACCGACGTTGGTCATTACCGCCATCTTGCCGGCGTCAAATAACGTTTTCAAGTCAGTCATTGCTGGGTGCAAGCCATAGTTCAGATTCAACGTTTTTGGCTTTATTGCCAACAGTTGCGCCTGTGTCAATGCAAGGCCGTTATTCGCCACCGCTCCGCGAGCAGTCGCGTAGAGGTTGTAATCGGCCGTGTCCATCGGCACAACAAGGTTGTTAGCGTCGTTGCCGCCAAATAGGAACACACAAACGAGCGCTTTGTAATCGTTCAGCGGCACGGTTTGTGCAAGTGCGGCTGACAGACCCAATCCATCGATGGCACCGGTGGCTGAAACTGCTCCAGCGCTGGCAATGGCTTGCAGGAGACGACGGCGAGTAATGACGTAGGGAGCGTTCATGTGTGACCTACCGATCAACTTGAAAATGGCTGGATGAAAGTACCAAGTAAGCGGCGGTTCTGGCGCGGCCTAAAGTATCCGTGGAGGCGATTGCATTTACTGCACTCACCACCTGCTGCTGTGCGGAAGCAGACATCGCGCCGGCGGTAAAGACCCACGAAAGCTTGTCGACGAGTGCTGCGGGATTACCTGCGAGCGCCTGCCAAGGTGCCCAATCGACCGTGGTACCAGTGGCACCTGGCACGTTTGCATCAATCGCATAGTTGACGTTCGTCACGTTGCGGAGGAAGTTCGTGCGTGCAAACGCGGTCGTTGACGTTAGGATTTCAAACTCAGGACCTAACTTACCGTTAGAAACCGTGTTATCTGGAGCGTAGTAGTTAAACACTGTTGGGGCGCGGAACAAGTCCTGCGCCATACCCGCATACTGCGTACGAACCCAGACGCCGTCGTTTACCCCGCCCAAGCCACGGTAGACACTCAAGGCCATCAGCACGGGCTCCTTTAACTTACCTGCACCCGCAACAGTTTTGATCGGTCCACGCGCTTCTGGGTCCAGCAGGATGGCGCGCACCACCGCTTTGAGGTCGCCACGAACTCCCGCGCCATTGTTGTTGAACACGGCACTCACACGCCCGACATAGGCAGGGCTAGGGTCGCCACTCACCAACTTTTGAATGAGCTGTTTAGAAATAAACGGTGCGACATTAGGATGCGAAAACAAGTGGTCAAGAGCCATCGTCAAGTCCTGACGAGCAGTCTGTCCGGCTGGAATGACGAAACCATTGATCAAGGTCTTCGAACCGGTATCGTGGTTCGATTCCACAGGCATCATGGGGTACTCGAAATAAGCTCCGTTATTGCGAGTCGGCGCGACACCGCCGAAACTAGGATACGTCCAACCGGTAAACACCCGCGCCAGATTCTCCACCGTTGCTTGTGAGTAGGTAGGGATCAAGTTGCCCTGAGCGTCCTTCTTGGTTGTCCCGTCTGGATTGAGCTCGTAGAGGCCAATGCTAAACAACTGCATGATTTCGCGCGCAAAGTTTTCATTGGCTGAAATTCCGCGCGCCACATCTGGCTTATTCGAGTTAGCCATGTTCAGATAGTCGCCCATCACTGGCGACAGCGTCACCGCCGTCAACAGGTCCTTGTAGTTGCCAAATGCGCCATCGAGAAACATTTGCTGATACTTGGCCATACCGTAGGGCATGATCGAGCCGTCGGCACCGGATGTCACCAAAATCTGCGAGAGCGCAAATGCCACGCGCTGACGTAACTGATCCGCCTGCTTCAACGCGTTCTGGCTGAATTTGAGTTGCAGTTGGAACATCGAGTAGTTATCTCGCGCACAAAGGGTCGCTGCTGAATTGGCGACACCGTCGTTTGTACACGTTGTCGGCGCTTGGGTCGGATAAAACTCCAGTGCGGGCATTTTCGATAACACGGCCATATTGAGTTGGTTGTCCACCCACGCCGTCACGCCCATTTGTTTCACTTCATTCATCGCCGCTTCGGTGGCGCCGAATGAGGCTTGTTTTAGGAGGCGGTAGGCGTCCGCGTCGGCCACCATCGATACACCGGGCACACAGATGGCGGCACCTTGCGCCTGCCAACCACGGTCAAACATCTCTTGATAAACGGACAACTGATTGGCCAACCGTATTCCGGTTGGGCTGGCAGCTTGAAACACAGGCTGCGTCCCAGTCGCACAATTGCCAGACGCGTCGGCTGGCAAAACGTACGTCACACTGGTTTGTACCGGACAATTTGCCGCAGCACCTGACAACGGTGTCAACTTGCTGGTTTTACTCAGGCTACAAACTTGCGGTGCAGATGGCGTCGCAAAACTCAGCGAGGTCAGCTTAACCAAAGGAATTGCCCCGACGGGTGCATCCGCTTGGGTTCGCCAAACTTTGAAACTCTGTCCGGTTCGTGCCCATCCTGAGGCCGATCCGCTTTGATCAATGGCACTTATTTCCGCCGGCACCGTTGTCCGGTAGTACTGGCCACTTCGACTATTGAAATACTCGATCGAATCGACAGTCGAAGAGGGCTGCGCAACGGCAGAACCTGCGGCGGTGATCAGCGCGAACGAGAAGATGCGACCCGCGCTTTGCATAAGATTGTCCAAAGTAGTCGGGCGATCAAGACGGCAACTGGCCGTACGCGACGCGGCAAAGGAAATTGACCAACCCATAAAGAACCCCTTAGAGAGCTTTTCGACCAACCGATTATGCCGACTGTAGTCCGCACAGATCCGCGCAGATAATACTCGCCGATGAACGGCTTACGCAAGTCAATCGCGGACAAGCCGTTGTAAATAATGGTAACTTGGGTCTCGGGCACGACATACCCCCAACGGGGCGTGGGCGTCGGGTGATCGGGGATGAGATTAGCCAACTATCCAGTGACTGCCGCTTAACTCCCCAACAGCGTACCCGGCATAACACCGTAGGCGTTCGCGAACTCGGCAGCACCCACTTTTTTGCCGTCCTCATGTTTCAGCTTCGCGACCTCGATTTGACCGCCTTGCGCGTTAATAAACATCGAGTCAGCAATGGACACCACTTCGCCAGGCTTACCCTTGACCTCGCCAAAGGTTCGCGCTGGGTGTTTGCGCGACCCGAACAACTGAACCTTTTTTCCCCCTAGCGTCGTCCATGCGCCAGGCGCGGGATCGCAGCCACGGATGAGATTGTGAACAACGTCTAGATGGTTATGCCAATTGATTTTCGACTCGTTTACACGGAACCAGCCTTCATAGGTCGCTTTTGATTCGTCCTGCACACGCTCTGTATGTTTGCCGGCAACCACCAAATCCGCTGCCTCGAGCATGGCCGCAACCCCCATCGGGAACAGACGATCAAAGTAGACCGTTCCGAGCGTGTCGTTTTCGCTGATTGGTGTCGTTTTTTGCAGGATAATCGCGCCCTCATCGAGTCCGTCAGTCGGCCGAAAAATGGTCAACCCCGTTTCCGTTTCGCCCCGAGAGATCGGCCAGTTAATTGAAGACGGTCCGCGGTACTTCGGTAGTAATGACGGGTGGTATTGGATCGTGCCGTGTTTCGGAATGTTCACAAATTCCTGCGGCGCAAATTGCAGCACAAACGCCATGATGCCGATATCTGCGTTGAGTTCGCGCATGGCGGCAGTTGCCTCTGGTGCCTTCAGCGACGCGAACTGAAATATGCGTAGGCTACGGGCTTCAGCGGCCAAACGCATTGGGTCGGGCTTCGCACCTTCTTTTTCCGGCGCACAAAATACACCCACGATCTCGTCCCCGCGAGCGACCAGCGCCTCCAGAACTGATTTACCAAAGTCTTGCTGGCCGATGATGGCAATTTTCATGTGATCGTTCCATGGATGGTCGTGGGTTTGTAAACTTAGCGGAAGCGATACTGCCTAGGCTCTTTTAGGCGGTGCCGAAAACGCCCCGGCAACTTTCATCGCCTCTACTTTGGCGGCGTCATAGCCCAAAACATTCACAAGAACATCGTCATTGTGTTCGCCCAAAAACGGCGCGCGCTCGATCTTTGCCGGCGATGCAGACAGCTTGATCGGCATGCCGACATTCCACCACTTACCGCGCCTTTCATCCTCCAACTCAACGTACATTTCGCGACCTCGAATGTGCTCGTCGTTGGCGAGGTCCGTCGTTGACATGATCGGGCCACACGGCACATCGATAGGGTTCAAGATCGCCATAAACTCCCGTTTAGTGTAGTTCGCTGCAAACTTGGTGATGAGTTCCCACATGTCGTTTTGGTTCTTGCGCCTATCACCAATCACCGCAAAACGCGGATCGGTCGCCAGTTCCGGAAGGCCCAGTTCGGGCCCGATGCGATTCGCCAATCCTGCCCAAACTGCCTCTTGGACAACGACATAAATCCAGTCATTCGGGCCATGCGGTTTGCAGTGAATCGCGTTACCCAGTTGTCCGCCGCCGGAATCATTGCCCGCCCTAGGCACGTCACCCATACCCTGTGAGGTCGGCACCGAATACTCGCTGAGGCCGCCGCGTGTGAGGCGCTGATGGTCACGAAACTTCACGCGACACAAGTTCATGACACCGTCCATCATTGCGACTTCAACGTACTGTCCTTGGCCAGTGCGATTCGCCTGGTTCAGCGCTGCCAATAATCCAATTGCCAAGTGTAAACCCGTTCCAGAATCACCGATTTGTGCGCCCGTGACGAAGGGCGCACCGTCGGGCGTACCGGTTGTGCTCATCGCACCGCCCATCGCCTGTGCGACGTTTTCATAGGCCTTGAATTCCGCGTAGGGCCCACTCGAACCAAACCCCTTGATCGAGCCCATGATGATCTTCGGGTTGATCTCGTGAATTTTTTCCCACGTAAAACCCAACCGGTCCAATACGCCCGGCCCAAAGTTTTCCATCACGATGTCGCAGTGTTTTAGCAAATCCACAAACACGGTTTTACCCTCGGCAGACTTCATATTCACAGTAATCGAACGTTTGTTGCAGTTCAACATCGTGAAATAGAGCGAATCCGCTCCGGGGATGTCGCGCAGCTGGCCCCTAGTAGCGTCACCCTGCGGCGGCTCGAACTTGATGACGTCTGCTCCCATCCACGCAAGCAGTTGTGAGCATGTTGGCCCAGCTTGCACGTGAGTCATATCTAGAATGCGTACGCCTTTTAGTGCTTCCATACTTTTCTCCGGGAGTTCTTTCGCAGACGAAACGTCGGCTGCCCTGCGCAATTTTGACCTATTTCTTCTTCGCTGCCGCCGGGTTCAGACTCGTGATTCGCCCACTTTCGGTACCAGCCGTTTCATCAATCACCGCATTGATCAGTGTTGGCCGCCTTGACCGAATTGCCTCTTCCATCGCGGTGCGCAGTGCGGCAGGATTGGTCGCATTCACGCCAACCCCCCCAAAAGCCTCCATCAATTTATCGTAGCGCGCACCTTTAACAAACACAGTTGGCGCAACATCAGCACCTCCGGTAGGGTTTATATCGGTTCCACGATAAACGCCGTTATTGTTAAAGATCACAATACAAACCGGCAGGTTGTAGCGACAAATGGTCTCGACTTCCATCCCCGAAAAGCCGAAAGCACTATCGCCTTCGATGGCGATGACCGATTCTCCCGTTTCAACCGCAGCAGCGACGGCAAAACCCATACCAATACCCATGATGCCCCATGTGCCGACGTCGAGGCGCTTTCGCGGCTTGTACATATCCACAATGCTGCGGGTGAAGTCGAGCGAATTAGCACCCTCATTTACCAGCATTGCATCCGGGTTCGCCTTGACGATGTCACGCACCACGTTGAGCGCACTATGGAAGTTCATCGGCGTGGGATCCTTCGCCAAGGTTTCCGCAAGTTTGGTGATGTTTTTTGTTTTACGCTCGGCGATGGCGGACAGCCATTCGGCTGGTGGTTTTGCCCATCCCGGCTCGATGCCAGCAAGCAGCGCCGCGACGCACGAGCCCATGTCGCCGATTAGCGGTGCGTCGATGGCGACGTTGCTATCCGCTTCAGTCGGGGAGATGTCCACTTGGATAAACTTCTGTCCGCCCCAAGCCTTATGATCCTTGCCTCCCCAAGTCTTACCCTTGCCGTGTGAGAGCAACCAGTTCAAGCGGGCTCCAAGCAGCATGACGACATCCGCCTCTGGCAATACAAATGATCGCGCCGCAGCTGCGGATTGCTGATGGGTGTCGGGCAACAGCCCCTTGGCCATCGACATCGGCAAGTACGGGATTCCTGTCCTTTCAATTAAGGCACGAATATCGGCATCTGCTTGTGCATAGGCCGCCCCCTTGCCCAACAAAATCAGTGGTCGTTTAGCGCCCCTAAGCAAATCGAGCGCGCGGTCTACCGCATCGGGCGCGGGAATTTGGCGCGGCGCGGGATCAACCACCTTAATCAACGACTGCTGACCCGCCGCAGCGCCCATCGTTTGCGCAAACAGTTTTGCCGGCAGATCGAGATAAACGCCCCCCGGACGCCCCGATACGGCGGCGCGAATCGCGCGTGCGATGCCAATGCCAATATCCTCGGCATGCAAGACACGAAACGCGGCTTTACATAGTGGCCTGGCGATCGCAAGCTGGTCCATTTCCTCGTAATCGCCCTGTTGCAAATCTACGATTTCGCGCTCGCTTGAACCCGAAATCAGAATCATCGGGAAGCAATTGGTTGTCGCATTTGACAACGCGGTGAGCCCATTTAGAAAGCCGGGCGCTGATACCGTCAAACAAACGCCCGGTTTCTGCGTAATAAACCCTGCAATCGCGGCTGCATTGCCTGCATTCTGCTCGTGTCTGAAGGAGATAACACGCATGCCCTCGGCTTGCGCCATTCGCGTCAAATCTGTGATGGGAATTCCTGGCAAGCCATAGATGGTGTTAAGCCCGTTGAGCTTTAGCGCGTCGATAACGAGATGAAAGCCATCCGTCGTTGGTTCGGTGTTTGCATCGCTAGTCATAATGGGACGCCTCGCCTTGATTTTTTGACTCAACACCGCGCTAGAGCGTCAGTGGTGCACGAGTCGTAGAGTTTGTTTGTCTTGTCGGAAGCACACACTCTGCAAGCCCCGATGATTCGGCAATGCCCGAAACTACCGTGCATCATAAAAATGACAAAATAATTGCGCCTTGACTACTGTCAATTGACTACGGAAAACAAGATGACCCTGCTCATTTCCCATCCACAGCGTGAAACCATTCGCGGACAACTTGCCCGGAACATCGTGTTGCGAACCCTGAAACCGCGGGCGTTCACCGACCTAGAGAAATCCCTTTTGATCGCAGACTTTAAGAAGGGGGATTTGTTGATGGGCCAGGGCGAGCACGATATGTACCAATATTTCATCCTTGACGGCGTGCTAAAGCGCGTGGTTTCCAACCAAGAGGGCAAAGAGATGATCTTACGTTTCTCCTCCGAGGACGACATGGAGACCAGTTATGCCGCATGGCGACTACGCACGCCAACGCCATACGCGATTCGGGCCGTCACCAAGGCGCGGGTGGCGATGTTGCGGATGGAAATTTGGGTTGAATTCATCGAGGGTCATCTTGCCATGAAAGGTGACTTTGAGTACGAAGTCATGCACCTCATGTCGGAGGTGATGGCGCATACCATTACCCTGCATCTTTTGGACGCACAGGGGCGCGTACAGCGGTTTTTGCGCAAACATCCGGAGCTTTACGAACGAGTGCCGATGAAAGAACTCGCAGCACACCTCAACCTGTCCGCAGAGACACTCTCAAGACTCAAACAAAAAGGCAAGATTCAGGCCATTCTCGCGCGCTAAAATTTCAGAAGCGCCCTATTGACGGGCAGTTCCAGCCATTTTCTCTTCTAGACGCCCGTCAGATAACGACTTTTGCCGGCAAACTCAGCCCTGAGCACAGCGTACTTGGCAACATGCAGTTGGTACCACGCTTGGTTCAGCGCACTTTCTTGCGTGCGACAAAACTATGAATGCCCAACGTAAGCAACCCAACGATGGCGTGACTAATGATGAGTGTCGGCATCTCGTCACGTGGAATCACGCCCGCGATGCTCAACACCAAACTCACCATTCCAGCCATAAAGACAATGCCGACCATCGCACTAAAAAATGGGAACGTCATGGTTATCCTCTAAGGAAGTGGGAAGAGAAACACAATTTAACGCATCACAGCAAACTGCGCATAGACACCTGCCAATCGCGCCATACTGGATGCCATGGGTGATGCAACAACGTGCTCAACTACCCGCGTATTCGTTTGATTAACGACGTGAGCGGCCCCCAAAACAACATCAGCAGGGCAAGGGTGGTGATGGAACCAACCAGCGGGTTGCTGAAGAATATGGTCACTGTTCCCTGCGATGACAGCATCGACTGACGAAATGCATCCTCCGCACGGTCGCCCAGCACAAGGGCCAGCACCAGCGGTGCCAGTGGGTAGTCGAGTTTCTTGAACACGTATCCAATCACGCCAAAGACAACCATCAACCATACGTCAAACATCGAGCTATGCACGGTGAATGCGCCAATTGCACAAATCACCAGAATGACCGGGGCAATGATCGAAAACGGGATTCTCAAGATTGCAGCGAAGAAAGGCACGGTCGTCAACACCACGATCAAGCCGGCAATATTGCCGAGGTACATAGAGGCAATCAGCCCCCAAACAAAGTCCTTCTTCTCCTCAAACAACATCGGCCCTGGCTGTAGACCCCATACCAGCAGCCCACCAAGCAGAACCGCAGCGGTAGGAGAACCGGGAATACCTAGCGTCAACATCGGCAATAGCGCCGACGTACCCGCAGCGTGTGCCGCCGTCTCCGGTGCAATGACGCCCTCAATGTCGCCTTTGCCAAAACTAGCGCCGTTGGGCGAAAACTTCTTCGCCACGCCATAGCCCATAAATGATGCTGGCGTAGCGCCACCGGGGGTAATACCCATCCAGCAACCGATCAACGACGAGCGAAGCGACGTCTTCCAGTACTTGGGTAACTGCTTCCATGTCTCGATTACCACCTTCATCTTCATCTTGCCCGTCATTCCCTTGAAGTCCAGCCCTTCTTCAATGGTGAGCAGGATTTCGCCGATGCCGAATAGACCGATCACGGCGATCAAGAAATCAAAGCCCTTAAGCAATTCCGTAAAACCGAAGGTGAGCCGCAACTGGCCGGTAACGGTATCGAGACCGACCGCAGCCAAGGCAAAGCCAAGCATCATCGCGGCGACCGTTTTCATCGGCGGCGACTTGGTCATGCCAACAAAACTACAGAAGGTGAGCAAGTACACCGCAAAAAACTCAGGCGGACCGAATCGCAGCGCGAATTTCGCCACTAATGGTGCCAAAAACGTAATCATTAGTACCGCGATAAATGCACCGACAAAAGATGACGTAAATGCCGCAGTCAGTGCCTCACCCGCTCTGCCCTGTTGCGCCATGGGATAACCGTCGAAGGTCGTCGCCACACTCCAAGGTTCACCGGGGATATTGAACAGGATTGAGGTGATCGCACCACCAAATAGCGCACCCCAATAAATACATGACAGCAAAATAATCGCGCTAACCTGGCCCGCCGGCGTGTTACCCATCGCAAATGTCAGTGGCAGCAGGATCGCCACGCCGTTTGCGCCGCCCAAGCCAGGCAGCACGCCGATCAAAACCCCCAGGACAATGCCAACCATCATCAAACCAAGATTCATCGGCGTGAGCGCGACCGCGAAACCATGCATCAAGCTATTGATTTCTTCCATTTCGGCTGCCGTTAGTTGAGGCCCAGCATGGCTTCGAGGGGCCCTTTTGGCAGCGGCACCTTGAACCAAATCTCGAACATCATGAAAAACACAATCGGAACGGCAACACTAACCCCAACCGCCTTGCCCCAGCCATAGTGACCTAGCCAGCGCATGAACAACACAATAAACAGCGCAGATGCGACATAGATGCCAACGCCGGGTATGGGCCCGATTCCTGCAATCAGGGCAACATAAACGACCGTCGGGATCATGACCGACATGATCATTTTCATCGAAGACCGGCTGACGAAGGACTCGCCACCGTCTTGTTCGGGTTTTTCGCGAAGCGCGTTAAGCAAATTGATTACGCTTGCGATACAGAGAATGACACCGATGTAAAAAGGGAAATACCCCGCTTCCGGGCCATCACTACCCCATTTCGACCCAAGGCGGTAACTATCCCAAATGACCACCGCGCCAAAGGCGAAGATAATGACCGCAGTGACGGCGTCAACGACGCGCACGGATGCAGCCGATTTTTCGTTTGATTCTTGCTGACTCACGCGACACTCCTCCATGAATGCGCAACGGTAACGACAACTTGCGAAAGCGAGCGGCCCTAACGGCCTAGCGTCGCCTCGAACACAAAAAAAACGGCCGCGCTAACGTCGATAACCATTGTCTCGCCAGCGCGGCAGAATGTACATGACCTATCTCTATTTTCTAGCTTATTTTTTTGCGAGGAAGCCCGCTTCCGCCATTAAGGTCTGATGACGTAATTCTTCTTTGGTTAGCCATTTGACAAACTCGTCACCCGTAAGCGTAGTCGTATCGAATGCACCTTTCTCCATGAACTCTTTCCAGTCGGGCGTGGCTTGGATTTTCTTGAAGAGATCCACATAGAAAGCCACCTGATCTTTCGTCACACCTCCCGGCATAAAGATGCCGCGCAACATCTGGTAGTCCACATCCATGCCCTGGCTCTTGCAAGTCGGAATATCAGCCCAAGACTGCGTCGCCGTGACTTTCGCGTTGTAAGGCATCACCTTGTCATCGAATACACAAAGCGGGCGAAGTTTGCCGGCACGCCATTGTTCGACCGCTTCGATTGGATTGTTCACCGTGGAATCGACATGTTTGCCGACTAATTGAACAGCAACCTCGCCGCCACCCTTGTAAGGAATGTAGATGAACTTGTCGCCAGTAAGCTTTTCAATGGCCACGGTAATGATTTGGTCTTCTTGTTTGGAGCCCGTCCCGCCCATCTTAAACTTGCTCGGGCCCGCCGCCTTAACGGCAGTGGTGTACTCTTTCGCCGTCTTGTAGGGGGTTTCTGCATTGACCCACAACACAAACTGATCAAGCGCCAGCATTTGAACAGGCGTGAGGTCTTTCCAATTGAACGGTATGCCTGTGGCCAACGGTGTGGTGAATAAGTTGGAAAGCGTGATGATGATCTTGTGCGGGTCTTTGACTGACCCCTTCACATCAAGAAAACCTTCTGCCCCCGCACCGCCGCTCTTGTTCACGACAATAAGCGACTGCTTCATGAGGTTATGTTTTGTCACCACCCCCTGTATGAACCGCGCCATCTGGTCAGCACCACCGCCCGTCCCCGCCGGCACGACAAATTCGACAGATTTGGTTGGCTCCCAAGCGAGGGAAGGAGCCGAGATGCCCAGCCCGATTGATGCTGCGATTGCACCTGCGAACAGTGTGCGGCGAAATTGCGACAAGCGATTTTGAGTCGGACTCGATTTGTGCATGTTGACCTCCAAGAATGTAATGTCCCTGTTAACAACGAATTATTTTTTGCGAACCACGAAAACGCTGCACTTCAACCAGCAGCGCCCCAACCATCAAACGCCGATACTAAACAAAAACTCTAGGTCATAAATGCACTGGCAAAATATCACGATTAAGGCACTACGGCTCCCTGTTCAATCTGGCGTTTCGCCAGCGCCTTACCGATCATTACCACTACCGCCGCAGCCGCCGCAGGAACGATGTAATGCATCCAGCCCGCGTTGGCGTTGATCCAGTCAATGTCAACCGGATCGGTAATCGCCATCTCTCCCGCCACAAAGCCCAGTAGCGCAGCCCCGAGCGTAATGATGATTGGAAACCGCTCCATCAACTTCATGAGTATGGTGCTGGCGAAGATGATCAGTGGGATGGAGATTGCCAAACCGAGAACCAGTAGAGAAATCTTGAATTCCGCCGGCGCAGCATCGGCCGCAGCAGCGACCGCAATAACGTTGTCCAAACTCATCACTAGATCCGCAATCAAGATGGTTTTAATCGCCGCGAGCAAATTGGAATGTCCCGCAATGTTTGCGTCTTCGTCCTCGGGAGCCAAAAGCTTGATGCCAATCCAAATCAGCAGGCCGGCACCGACAATCTTTAACCACGGAAAGGCGAGCAGTTTGACGGCAAACACGGTTAGGGCGATACGCATGATGATCGCCGCGCCAGAGCCCCAGAAAATTGCCAGCTTTTGCTGCCGCCCTTCGAGGCTTCGGGCGGCAAGCGCAATCACAACCGCGTTATCTCCCGAGAGGATGATATTGACGCCGATAATCTTCAGCAGCGCAGTCAAAAACAGCGGATCGAGAAAGTCCATGAGGAACATTGGTCAGTGCAAGTCAGGGGGAAGGTCGCAACAGCGCGGCGGTGAAGACGCGCGTCTGCTAAGCAAAAACAGGATCAACGGCTCCAAGAATATAGCGCGAAGCGAACGAACGGCTACAATAATACTCAATCACTACCCCCATTCTCAGTGAATCAATTTTTCATGTTCTCGGCAAAATTCCTATCAACAGTGAGCTTCCGCCGCTTTTGCCGCAGCGCAGCACAATCGTCGAACGCGATCTCCGCCGCATCGTCAGGACTTATGTTCTACGCCGCTGCGGTCGTCTTGGCATTGACCTTTGGCAACAACGCCACCGCCAACCAAGCCGACCCGGCACCCTCGGTGAGTCAAATCCCATTCGGAGCCGCCAAATCCACTCAGCCGCTCAGCAAGATCGAACGCGAATGGCTCAACGCCCGTGCGGCCTTCGAGCGCCGCGATATTGCCGCCCTAGAGACCGCAAAGGAGCGATTTGGACAGCGCAGCGATTTTGTCCTCGCACCCTACGTCAGGTATTGGTGGATCAGCGCACAACTCGCACAAAGCGCGCAATTCGCACGCACGCTAGAATCAGACATCATCCGTTTCAGCACAGAGAATGGTGACGCACCCTTCGCTGATCAGCTTCGCCGTGACTACTTGCGCGCGCTGGGAAAGCTGGTATCCTGGTCGCAGTTTGGGCAGTTTCAGGCCGCATACACGGGCGACGACAGCGAGGTTGCGTGCCAGCGATTGCGTTATCGCTTCCAATTGGGCGGTACCGATCGCAGCGGCGCCATTGCGGATGCTAGGAACCTGCTACTCACCGCCAAGCCCGCTGCAGAACCCTGTTACGACCTGTTCGACAAGCTGGTGGCCGCTCAAAACATCTCAGAAGAGGATCTGTGGCGGCGTGCGCGTTCACTGTTTGATGCCGGTCAGCTTGCCGACGCACGACGAACCACTGGGTTGATTCCGAACATTCGCGCCGGCTTCGAAGCATCCACCGCGTCCGCCAATCTCGATCCGCGCCATTTCCTGTCCAAATCTGCCCTCAGACCCGAAGACCGGGCACTGGTCGAGCTAACCCTATTTGCCATCACGCGATTGGCGCGAACAAACCCGGAGGCGGCAGCTTACTGGGTGGATAAGAATACCGCTCGACTCCCTAGGTCCGCTCAATCCCACGCCTGGGCACAGATTGGCATGCATGCCGCCATGCAGCTTCAACCAGAAGCTTTGACGTGGTTTGCCAACGCACGCGCGGCGGACAACCTGTACGTCCTTAATGACCAGCAAGCAGGCTGGCTGGTGAGGGCAGCGCTTCGGGGGTCGTCAACCGACCCGGCACAGTGGTCGAATGTGCGGCGCACGATCCAAGAGATGTCTGACGTAGAACGGCGTGATCCGACGTGGCGATATTGGCTGGCCCGGGCGATGGCCACTTCCACCAATGCCACCGATCTGACCACCGCTCGTGTGTTGCGCGAGACCTTGTCGCGCGAAAACCACTTCTACGCGGTAATGGCGGCCGAAGAGTTGGGACTGGCGCTTAAGCCAAATTTCCAAACTGTTAAGTCAGCCGACGATGCCATCGCAAGGCTCCGGGAACGCGCGGCCGTGAAGCGTTCATTTGCACTGTATCGCCTAGCTGATCTGAAACCGGAGGTGAAGGACTTACGCGGCGATGCGTTTCGCGAATGGGTAGTTGCCATGCGCAATGCAGATGACGAGACACTTCTTGCCGGTGCCGAGATTGCGCGACAGCAAGGTCTCCCCGACCGTGCAATCAACACCGCCGAGCGTACCAAGACCATGCATGACTTCAGCCAGCGTTATCCGCTACCGCACCGTGAAACGCTACAGACCAACGCGGCGACCTTTGGGCTGGACGAGGCGTGGATCTATGGACTCATCCGCCAAGAGAGCCGCTTCATGACGGAAGCCAGATCGAGCGTCGGCGCGATTGGTTTGATGCAGCTGATGCCAACAACGGCAAAATGGGCTGCCAGACAAGTGGGCGTAAAGGACTACTCGGTGAATCGGGTTGCCGATGTTGGTGTCAACCTATCGTTAGGCAGCTTTTATCTCAAACATGTGCTCGATGACCTTGGTCATCCGGTGCTTGCAACCGCCGCCTACAACGCCGGTCCCAACCGGGCACGCCGATGGCGCGCAACCGTGCCTCTTGAGGGTGCAATCTACGCCGAATCGATCCCGTTTAGCGAGACGCGCGACTACGTCAAAAAAGTAATCCTCAACAAGTGGTACTACGGTCATCGAATTCACGGCAAATCGGCTTCGCTATCAGAGCTGATGGGGGTTGTACCGGCCAAGCCGGGTGCAACAACGGCTGGCACCGACCGCACTGCGCCTGCCATATCGAACCCGTCCAACCCGCCCAACCCACAACTCGCAGCGGTCACCCGCTAGAAATTCCAGCTGTCGAATATGAAAAAAATTTTGTTATTAGGCGGGGGCGGCTTCATCGGCAGCGCAATCGCCGAGGCGCTCGCCAAGCGCGGCGATTTTGTCACTGTCCCCACGCGGGATCGCGAGCGCGCCAAACATCTGTTGTTACTGCCGACCTGCGAGGTTGTATCGGCCAATATTCGGGACCCGGATACTCTTGACAATCTCATCCGCAATCACGATGTCGTGATTAACCTTGTTGGCATCTTGAATGGTGATTTTGAGTCGGTTCACGTCGCTTTTCCCGCACTGGTAGCAGAATGCTGTGCACGACACCACGTGCAGCGATTGGTGCATATAAGCGCCATTGGTGCGGACGTTGGAGGACCAAGCCAATACCTGCGTTCTAAGGGTCGTGGTGAAGCGGCGGTAGCAGAGATCGCCGAGCGTACCGGACTCGCGGTAACGGTGTTTCGTCCGTCGGTGGTTTACGGTGAGCATGACAAATTCCTGAACATGTTCATGGGGCTGGTGAAATTCTTTCCGGTAATCCCGCTCGGCTCGCCAGAGGCGACATTTCAAGTTGTCTGGGTGCAAGACGTCGCACGTGCGGTAACGATGGCCATCGATCTTCCGCAGACCATTGGCAAAACCTATCCACTGGTTGGCCCGAAGGTTTACACGCTCCGACAACTCATTGAATTCGTCATCCAAATTTCGGGTAAACGACGCATGGTGGTTGGATTAGGTGCCGGGCTTTCGGCGCTACAAGCAACTGTGTTTGAGTTCTTGCCGGGCAAGATCATGACCCGCGATAACGTGGCTTCGATGCGAACACCGAATACCTCAAGCGAACCGTTCCCAGCGATCTTTGGCCAGCCGGCTGCCATGGAAGATACCGTGTATGCATACATGCACGCTGGCAGCGGCGGAAGGGGCCGCTACCAACACTTCCGCGAGGGTATTCCTGCAGACAGCCGTCATTCGCCGGATCACAAATCGTAACGGAGAGCAAAGTGCTGACACTGGTTATCGGCAACAAAAACTATTCATCATGGTCAATGCGGCCTTGGCTGATTTTGCGCGCGCTCAACATCCCCTTCGAAGAGGTGATGCTTAAGTTTCATTCGGCTGAGTGGGATGCAAAAATTGCACACTATTCACCGTCGAAACTCGTACCCGTCTTATGGGATGGTGAGGTTGGTGGCGGCGACAGCATCTGCGTTTGGGAATCAAACGCGATCTATGAATACTTGGCGGAGAGATTTCCCGACAGACACGTCTGGCCGGCAGGAGCAAAAGCACGGGCTTATGCGCGTGCCATCGTTGCCGAAATGCACGCTGGGTTCCGCCCGCTGAGAACGGCGATGCCAATGAACATTCGTGCGAGGTTCCCGGGTCTCGGCATGAATGACGACGTCGCCAAGAATATCGCCAGAATTGAGGCACTTTGGAAGGAAGCGCGCGAACGATTCGGCCAACCATCTGCAAGTGGCCCATTCTTATTTGGTGCGTTTTCAGCCGCAGATGCGATGTTTGCGCCAGTTGTGATGCGCTTCATGACTTACTCGCCAACACTTTCGTCAGACACAGAATCCTACTGCGCCGCCGTTCGTGCACATCCGTCGGTCGTCGCTTGGCAAACCGATGCACTCGCCGAAACCGAGTTTGTCGCGGAAGACGAGCCATACGCCGGCACTTTCACCAAGAATTGAAACACCCCGATGAGCGGCCTTTTTCAAGCCAAAACGTCTGAAAGCGCCCGCCAATTGTCGAGTTTTATCCACCACAGTCTTTCTCCACCAGTGTCAAGCGCTGGTCAGTCGATTCGCGACATAATCGACGTATGAAAACCTACACCGTCGGCGGCGCGGTCCGTGATCAATTGCTCGGCCTCAGCGTGACGGACCGCGACTATGTGGTCGTTGGCATGACACCGCATCAAATGATCGAAGCTGGTTTCAAACCGGTTGGGGCAGACTTCCCGGTTTTCCTGCATCCGAAAACGCATGAGGAATACGCGCTTGCGCGCACCGAACGCAAAACCGGGCCTGGCTACAAGGGTTTCACCTTTCATGCGGCACCCACTGTCACCCTTGAAGAGGACCTGGCGCGACGAGACCTGACCATCAACGCCATGGCGCGAGACGATGCGGGACATATCATCGACCCTTACGGCGGACAGGCCGACTTGAATCACAAACTGTTACGGCATGTGGGCGATGCGTTTCGCGAAGACCCGGTTCGCATACTGCGAACCGCGCGGTTTGCCGCGCGATTCGCCCAGATGGGCTTTACCGTGGCGGGCGAAACGATGGCGCTAATGCGGGAAATGGTTGATGCCGGCGAAGTGGATTCGCTGGTTGCCGAGCGAGTATGGCAAGAACTCGCGCGCGGGCTCGCTGAAGCCACCCCCTCACGTATGTTCGAAGTGCTGCGTGATTGCGGTGCACTTGCACATATCGCACCGGAAATTGATCGTTTGTGGGGTGTACCGCAATCTAGTGCCGTCCACCCGGAAATCGACACCGGTGTGCATGTGATGATGGTGATCGACTATGCCGCACAAACAAAAGCCAGCTTGCCGGTTCGCTTCGCTGCGCTCACACACGACCTTGGCAAGGCGGTCACACCTTCACAGTTTCTGCCCCGGCATCCCGGTCACGAGGCCAAAAGTGTGGAGTTAATCGATGCTATGTGCGCGCGTCTGCGTATACCCGCCGAGTGCCGTGACCTCGCAGTGGTGGTCGCGCGGTGGCATGGAGAAATCCACAACGCGCTCGGTTTGTCAGCCGACAAGCTCTTGGCACTGTTGGATGGCTGCGACGCACTTCGTCGACCGGAAAGATTTTTCGGGGTACTCGATGCCGCTGCATGTGACCATCACGGACGGAAGGGTTTTGCGATGACACCGTATCTACCCCACGACTATCTTGCTCGTGCGTTGGTTCGTCTGCAGTCCATCGATTTTGCGCATATCGCCAGCAAACACGGGGCCGGTGTAGCTGCGGCTATCCATCTTGCCAAATTCAATGAGATGCAAACATTCATCAACGAGGAACAATGAATGACCAAAGCAATACGTATTCACGAACACGGCGGTCCGGAAGTTTTGAAGTGGGAAGATGTCGAAGTCGGTGCGCCCGGCCCTGACGAAGTACGCCTCAAAACCACCGCAGCAGGATTGAACTTCATCGACACTTATCACCGAACCGGCATGTACAAGATTCCGCTGCCCTCCGTCATCGGTCGCGAAGGCGCGGGCATCGTCGAAGCCATCGGCTCGAATGTGAAGAGTTGCAAAGTCGGTGATCGTGTCGCCTACGCATCATCGCCAATGGGTGCATACGCCGAAGCACGGCTCATGCCCGCAGATCGCGTAGTGAAAATCCCCGCTGCGATTTCCGACCAACAAGCCGCATCGATGATGCTAAAGGGCATGACCGCGCAGTATCTGTTGCGCCGTACCTACCGTGTCAAAGCTGGCGACGTAATCCTCTCACAAGCCGCTGCGGGCGGGGTCGGTCTCATACTCGGCCAGTGGGCGAAGCATCTGGGGGCCACGGTGATCGGCACGGTTGGTTCGGAAGAAAAGATGGCCTTGGCAAAGGCAAATGGCTGCGATCATGTGATCAACTATCGCACCGAGGACTTTCAAGCCCGCGTGATGGAAATCACCAATGGGAAAAAGTGCCAGGTGGTCTATGACGGTGTCGGGCAGGACACCTGGGCAAAGTCGCTCGATTGTATTGCGCCACTCGGCATGATGGTCTCCTTTGGTGCTGCCTCAGGCGCAGTCAAACCTTTCTACATTGGCGAGTTAGCGGCAAAGGGATCGCTTTATCTTACTCGGCCAACGCTTGACACTTACACTGCGACACGCGCGGATTTGGTTGCGACAACTGATGAGCTGTTCGCCATCGTTGCCAGCGGCGTGGTCAAGATCGAGGTCAACCAGACCTACGCACTTCGCGATACTGCCCAAGCACACCGCGACCTTGAAGCCCGGAAAACCACCGGTTCTACAGTCCTAATACCATAACGCCCGGACTGGCAAAGGGTTGAACTTCTCGTCCGGTATCGCGTCTGAACGCATCGTCTCCAGCTTCTGGGCTGGGTGGCGACTGGCGGCGAAGCAGTAGCACATACACATCACACCAAAAACACATCGAGGGGCATCTATGTTTCGTAAAACAATGACTATGGTGGCAGCGGTTCTGGCGGTCAGTGCTGGCGCTGCATTTGCACAGGCCTATCCAAACAAGCCGATCAAGTTGATCGTGCCATTCGCCCCAGCGGGAACCACGGATATCGTGGCACGTCTGGTTGCCGACCAACTCGGCAAAGAGCTTGGGCAGTCTGTCATCGTCGAAAACCGCGCTGGCGGTGGCGGTTCGGTCGGGACCAACGAGGTGGTGAAGTCTGCGCCGGACGGATATACCATCGGCATGGCAACAGTCTCGACCATGGCGGTGAACCCGGCGACCAACCCGAAGATTCCTTATAACAACTTCAATGATTTGATTGCGATCACCAATCTTGCTTCAACACCGAACGTCTTAACGGTGAACCCAAAGGTAGCGGCCAACGACTTCAAGGAGTTTTTAGCACTTCTGAAAAAAGAGCAGGGCAAACTTAGTTTCGCCTCATCTGGCACCGGCGGCATCGGCCATATGATGGGTGAACTCTTCCAAGCAGCGACTGGCACAGATATGGTTCATATTCCGTACAAGGGTGCCGGTCCTGCCGTGATAGACGTGGTCGGCGGGCAAGTTCCGGTGTTGTTTGACAACCTGCCATCGTCAAAAGGACAGATTGATGCCAACATGCAAGATGCCGCCAAGGGCATGCGTCTGCTGGCGGTTGCTTCACTTAAGCGTCTGCCTGCTTACCCCAACGTACCGACGTTTGCCGAATTGGGCTTAAACGACGTGAATGACCCAGCTTGGTATGGCTTGGTGGTGCCGGCGAAGACACCAAAGGAAATCGTCGATAAGATCGCCGCAGCCGCGATCAAAGCGGTAAACAATCCAGCCGTGCGGGAAAAACTCGCGGCGCAGGGTGCCGATCCTATCGGCAACACGCAAGCGCAATTCACCGCACAAATCAAAGCTGAGTTTGACAAAATGAAGGCGCTGGCCGCCAAGCGGAACATCAAGCTGGAATAGGCTTTTCAATACTGAACGGCTGACGCCCGTCCCGGTGCTGTGATGCACCGGGACTTGTTTGGGCGACTGGTGTGGCTCGGCTGTGAAGATCGGATGGCCGAATATGTGTCGTGGCGGTGCCGTCAAAGTTGATAGAGTACGATCATCTCGTCAGTCGACAATACTGGGTTCGCCCCGTAGAGCACCCCCACCTCCTCGCATAATGTGACTCCTATGTCCTCGTCTGACCGACGCCGCTGGCTGCAATGCGCTGGTGCAATCTGCCTTGTGCCATTGCTATCAACATGCCCTAGATTGTCAGCGAAGAACGCGTACCCCACGCGTCCGATTCGGATCGTAGTCGGCTTTGCAGCAGGTGGCTCAGCCGACACATTCGCGCGCTTACTTGCCCACAGAGCGGGGGCGTCACTCGGCCAATCAGTGATTGTCGACAACCGGCCCGGCGCAGGTGCGGCCATCGCGGCAGATCATGTTGCTAAATCGCCCGCGGACGGGCACACCCTGTTCCTCACGTTTTCCGAGGCCCTAGTTGCCAACACCGCGCTGTACCGAAAGCTACCCTACAACCCGAAACGAGACTTTGCATTCATCTCGATGCTCTGTGCAAGCAAACTGGTGGTCGCGGTCAACAAATCAATCCCCGTCGGCAGCCTCAAGGAGTTAATTGCGTTGGCGCGGGCATCATCCACTAAGCCGATGAATTTTGGCTCGTGGGGGGCCGGCTCGCACGGACACTTGCTGTGCGAAGCGATGAATAAGAGCTACAGCTTGGCACTTCAGCACATCCCTTACAAGGGCGAAGGACCGGCCATTCAAGATCTTGTGGCTGGCGAAATTCAGATCGCTGCCGGCAGCATCGGCGCAATGGCACCGCATATTCGCAGCGGCGCGCTCAGGGCGATCGGCGTAATTGGCGACAAACCAAGTCCAGCTTTGCCGCAAGTACCGTCGCTGATTGAACAGGGAGCAACGGCCCACGCCTTTGCACTGTTGGGTTGGATGGGCTTGGTCGCACCGACTGGCACGCCCGAGCTAGTCGTCGACCGATGGGTCACTATCGTTCGCGAGTTCATCGAATCCAATGAGGCGCAGCAACGCCTGCACGCATTCGGCTTCGAACCGAAGCTGCTCGCCAAAGATGTTTTTTTTCGTGCCTGGCAAGCTGATGTTCCCATCTGGACTAAGCTCATCAATGAGACCGGCGTTACGCTGGACTGACACCCTCGCCTCAACCTTTCAAGGTGGGGCGCTCGACAGCGAGTATTTTGCGCTGCATTTACGTTAGCGATTTTTTCAGGAAGTCCCGCATATCCGCGGCCATCTTTGTGAGCGATGGCGCATGTATGTACATCATGTGCCCTGCCTCGTAGTAGTACTGTGAGATGTTTTTTGCCAGTGGCGCATCGAGTGAAAGATGGTTCACCGTATAGTCTGACGCAAAGTGCGGAGTGGCCATATCGAAGTAGCCGTTAGCCACATAAACCTTCAGATGGGGGTTCATATTCATCGCACGTCTCAACGTCTCTCCCACGTTGACGTAGCGGTTGGCAAAGTCCTTCCAGCCCCACGTCATGTAAAGCGCTGACAGCACTCGGTAATCGAGATCCGTTTCAAACTTGAGGGTGCGACGAACGTAATCATTCAAGGTGGTTGCAAATGCGCCGCCAATCGCCGCATGCGCAGGGTCGAACTCAAACTGCTCACCCGCGCTGTCGCGATCACGCGCGGTAAACCGACTGTCGAGGCGACCGACTGTCTTGCCTTCGTCGCGCAGCAACTCCTTGCAGAATCGGTGGATTTGCACCCGTAACTTTGTCGACTTAACGTAGGCTACTGATAAGCCGGTGTAACGCGCAACTTGTGTGGCCACCTTGTCGAATTCCTTCGGCGAGAGTTTGTCCCCCTGAAACAAGGCGTGGGCGTATTCGGTCGCTGCAAACGCCTCGACCTGCTTCACCAAGCTCGTTACTGATTTTTTCTGCAGCTCCGAAGGCAATTTCTTATGCACCCACGCTGTTGCGGCGTAGGTAGGCAAATACATCACCGGCGGTAGGTCGTTACCATGATCAAACCGAATCGTCTGAAAATCGAGGGCGACTGAAACCAAATACAGGCCGTTGATATACATCCCGTACTTGTCCTGCAATAGCCCAGCCAATCCACAGGCACGTGTTGTCCCGTAGCTTTCGCCCGCAATAAACTTCGGACTCGCCCAACGCTCATGTCGCGACACGTAGAGGCGAATGAACGCGCCGACGCTGTCAAGATCGCGCTGGTACTCGTGGTATTCCTTAGTTTTTTCGCCCTCAACCATGCGCGAGTAACCCGTACCGACCGGGTCAATAAACACGAGATCCGCGTCCGACAACATCGAGAAATCGTTATCGATAAGTTTGTACGGCGGGGCACCGGCATTGCCCTGGTCATCCAGCGCGACGCGCTTGGGGCCAATCAGGCCTAAATGCAACCAAACCGAGCTCGAACCAGGGCCGCCGTTAAAACAGAACATGATCGGCCGGTCAGCAAGGTCTTTAGTGCCATCTTTGGTATAGGCGGTGAAGAACATTACTGACTTAGGCTTGTGCCCTAAATGCTCACCATCCTTGTCGTGTTCTTCCCGCATCACCCAAGTGCCACAAGTGACGGTGTAGGCCATTGTTTTGCCGTTAACACGCGTTTTATGGCGTGTGACCGAGACTTGATCCTTAAACTCAGGGGTTTCTGCGGGAAGCGGATTGGCAGAGGCAGCACTGTTTTGCGCCGTGCTGGGCGGGGTTTGATTGGTTCGCATGGCACAACTTTAGCAGGCTAAGCTGTTGCTTTGTTGGACTTTTTTATGCATAATCAATGCCTCCCATCACCCTTGTTCGAATAGAGGTTCACACGCGGTGAACCCTTTACGAAAAGAAAGGCCGTACCCATGAAAGCTGAAATCCATCCGTCCTACAACGATGTCATCTTTTTTGACTCGTCATGTGACTTCAAATTCCTGACCAAAACGACTGCCGATACCAAAGGCAAAGAAACCATGAAGTGGACCGACGGTCAAGAGTACCCGGTCATTCGGATTGAGGTCTCGTCCGAGTCACACCCGTTTTATACCGGCAAACACAAGATCATGGACACCGCTGGCCGTATCGACAAGTTCAAGCAGCGTTACGCTAAAACCAGCGCCGGTAAGTAATTCGCCGACCCATCGTGACGCACCGCAAAAGGCAACCGACAGGTTGCCTTTTGCTTTTCTAGGCCGCCAAAATCGCTTGGCACAGAGCCCACGATCGGCAAGCTGGCGGCGTAGAATCTGTTCAGATTATTTAAAGAGTTAGCTCATGAGATTTACAAGAAACCGCCTTGCCAGGCTTAGTCTCGGCTTGGCGCTTGGCATCGCAATCGGCGGCTGTGCAACCTCCGTAAACCCGGTTTCAGGCCGTGTAGATCGCGGACTGATGTCGGAACAGGAGGAGATTGTTTCGGGGCACAACATCCACCAGCAAGTATTGAAGGAATATCCGCCTTACAAAAACGCCGCCCTTCAAGCCTATGTAAACGGCGTTGGGCAGAAACTGGCAGCGCAAAGCCATCGAAACAATTTACCGTGGACTTTCACCGTCGTCGATAGTCCCGACATCAACGCCTTTGCCGTTCAAGGCGGATACATCTACATGACGCGTGGGCTCATGGCCTACCTTGATTCAGAAGCCGAGCTCGCCGGCGTGCTTGGCCACGAGATTGGCCACGTCACCGCACGCCACGGCGCACGCGCCGCACGCGACCAACAAATCGCCGCCGGCACGCAGTTACTCGGCACACTGCTCGGTGCCTATCTTGGTGGAGAAGCCGGCGCAAATGTTGGCAGCCAAGTAACCGGTGGTTACGCACAAGCGGGCTTCTTGTTGCCGCGAAGCCGCGAGCACGAGTTGCAGGCTGATGAGCTCGGCGCGGAGTATATGCAGCGTGTCGGGTTCGATCCGGACTTGATGGAAAAAGTCATTTCCGTACTCAAGGCCCAAGAGGTGTTCGCCAACGACGAGGCACAACGTTCTGGCCGACCAGCGGGCAACACGCCAAGTTGGTTGCGTACACACCCCTCGAACGACCAAAGGCTGGCGGAGATGCGGCGTATCGCCAATCAATACAGCGGCAAATACCAAGACGCGGGGCGTGCGCGTTATTTGCAAGCTATTGGCGGCATGACTTTTGGCGATAGCCGCGAGCATGGTGTGATTCGCGGGCAAGACTTCTATCATGAACCGCTCGGCTTCACGCTGCGCGCACCGACAAAGTGGTCCATCCAAAATGCGCCGAGCGAGCTCAGCATCGTGGCTGACAACATGCAGGCCGCCGTCTCCTTGCGGCCTTCCCCAAACTCCAAAGGCGACCACGCCACCGCAATACGCTCTCTCCTGCAACCGGATCAAGGACGGACCGAAGCGGCCACCATCAATGGTCTTCGCGCGACGAATTTTTTAGGCACCAAACAAGGCGCACCGGTCGAAGCCACCGTCATTTCGCTCGGCGGTGCCGACTATGTGTTGCAAAAACTTCAGAAACCAGCGGCGCGCGGCACCTATGATCGTGAGCTGCGCGAGATTATTGCGTCGTTTCGCGCCTTGACGCCTGCGGACGCCGGCAACGCAAAACCCTACAACATCCGAATCGTAGCCGCGCCGCGTACGTCAGCACCGTTTATAGATCTGGCGCGGGAAGTTAGCCGAATTGCGCCACAATATCGCAATGCCGAAGCACAACTACGATTACTCAACCAAGCCTACCCGCAGGGCAACATTAGCGCTGGTCAGTTGGTCAAAACCATCCACTAGGCGCGCGTGAGTGTCTCCCACGAAAAACTCCCGCCTCGTAGGTCGGCGCGGCCTGGCTTATCGGATGCGTTGACGCGCCCTATCGTATTCGACGGCACCGCGACGCCGGTCAAGACCGCATTGTTTCTCATCATCTGTCTCGCGTGGTTATTCCCCGGACTCACCGGCCATGATCCTTGGAAGCCAGATGAAGCCATCGCCATGGGCATTGTTTACGCCATGCTCAGCGATAACACCCTTCAAGCATGGCTTATTCCGCAGATTGCCGGTGCAGCGGTCAACGACTATCCCCCGCTCTACTATTGGGCCGCCGCGCTGACCGCCAAACTCTTTTCGTTCGTATTGCCACTGCACGACGGCGCGCGCATCGCCAGCGGTGCATTCATGGCGATCACTCTGCTTTACTTATACAAGGCCGCCAACAAGCTCTTCGACGAACGCGCGGGACGTATTGCGGTAGCGTTGATGATCGGCTCGCTCGGCCTGCTGCTGCGCGCGCATGAGATGAATCCGGAGCTCGGCGGATTAGCCGGTATGTCCATTGCCATCTATGGCCTTACGCGTATTCGTTTTGAAGCGCGCAAGGGTGCGACCACCGCAGCGACCGGTGCCGTCATTATTGCGCTATCGGTTGGCTTGGTACAGGCACTGATCGTACCCGCAGTCGCGTTGGCAATGATGGCGATCCTGCATGACTGGCAGAACGCCGCATTCAAGCGCGGCATCGCGATTCTGCTGGGGTTACTCGCCGCTGGCGCTGCCATCTACCCATCGGCGCTGGCCGCACTTGGCTTATTGACCGCCCCTATTTTTCTGGACGCTGTTCTCGGCACCCCCTTGTTCAACCCACACACCCGCGACAGCATCCTGCCGTTGTACCTAGTGAGCATCCTGCCGTGGTATGCGCTACCAACCTTGCCTATTGCCATTTGGTTGTGGCGTAAAGACCGCAAAATTCTTCGTGAGCGCATTGAGTTAGCCCTGCCGATTGCAGTCTTCGTCGTGTCGCTCGTAATGCTCTCGCTATTACGGGAAGGTCGCGATACGGTGGCTTTGATCTTGTTACTGCCGCTGGCTCTAGCGGGTGCCAATTCGCTCGACCGATTGCCGAAAGGCGTGGCGAGTTTTGTCGACTGGTTCGGGCTTGTATTCTTCGGCGCATTAGCCTTCGCAGCTTGGCTTTACTGGACTGCGGCCGTCACTGGCATACCGGAGGCTGCAGCGCGGGCGGCTGCTCGCGCAGCACCAGGCTTTGTGGTGAGCGTAGCCTGGATTCCAATGGTCATCGCCGCCGCGCTTACCGCAGTCTGGATTTACGCGGTGGTAATGTCGCATCGCAACAACCGTCGCGCCATCGTCAACTGGGCAGCCGGCGTCACACTCGTGTGGATGCTGCTCAACTTGCTGTATTTGCCGGCAATCGATCACGTCAGGAGTTATCGCCAGCCAACCACCGAAATCGCCGCCTTGATCAATGCAACACCAAGCTGTGTCATCGGGCGGAACATCGGTGACCCGCAACGCGCGATGTTTGATTACTTTTCGCAAATGCGATTTGTTGTCCCCCAATCATCGACGGCCGCGCACTGTAAGTGGATGCTGATTCAAGGCACTAAATCACATACACCCGATGTCGCGACAATATGGACTCTCGCGTGGGAAGGCGCTCGCCCCGCAGAGCGCGTCGAGCAGTTTCGGCTCTATCGCCGCAGCCCGCTGTAGCCCTCAGTTGTCATTCACGAAGTTTGGGCACTTCTATAAACCTGCTGCATGGGCGAAGTTCGCGCCTGCGGTGCTCGCCATACACTGGGTACGTGTCCCGTGTTTGCCAAACCCCTCGGCACGAACTTCGCCCGCTCGCGACGGTTTCGAGAAGTTTGAAAAACCCCTTGCTGGACGTGCACTTTCAGGCATTAATGCTTCAAACTGCCCGCCGATTGGCGAGTTTGTGCGAGGGGAAGGCGGTCTAAAGATTCAAGTGCAACACCCCATATATGACTATTTGGAGGTGTTGATGGAAGCTGAGACGGAGAAAACGTATTGTCATTTGGATCAAGTTGAGCGGGAACGGATTGGGCTGGGACGGCTTGGCGGGGAGAGCTTAAGGATGATGGCGGCAGCACTTGGGCGTTCGCCAGCGTCGATTTCACGGGAGCGACGGCGCAACGGTTGTGCGGCGGGCTATATTGCTTGCGTGGCTGAGCAAAGTGCGGTCAAACGCGCC
>JADCIX010000015.1 GCA_020247545.1 Rhodocyclaceae bacterium
GTCAGTCCAGCGAGGATCAAGCGCATTGAGGACAAACACAATCACACACCGCGCGCCGCGCTGGGCTATCTGACACCGTTTGAGGTAGCATTTGATTGCCCTCCGCCGGTCGGCATTTGCTGTTGATACCGCGTAAATGCTTGGAAATGCCCGCCGTTGTTCGTGTTTACAACATTGGTCCGTAGTAGACGCGGGTATCGTATTCAAAGTTGACAACACCGCTCACTTGATGCGTGTCGAATACTTCGCGGGCGCGTGCGGCCAGCGGTGCGTAATTCGGATGATCCTTTCCGGGCACGTAAGACGATGAATGTAACCTCCCCATTAGCCCAGCAAAATCGAAGTGCTGGCAATTATCAAACGCGGCCTCCTGAAACTTGCCGCCGAAAAACGGTTCAAACACAGTAGGGTCTTGAATGTTCTTGTGATTGATCTCGTTGTAGTCGGTAGCGTAACGTTGCAGCAGATCTTCGTAGTCGCGCAGAAAGGGCGTTGAATCCACCCTGCGATCGTTCCATACCAAGACGACAAAACCATCGTCTTTCAAAATGCGCCGAAACTCAGCGCGTGTCTTGTCGCGATCAAACCAGTGAAAGGCTTGGCCTGCCACGACAAAATCCATTGCTTGCCTGGGTAAACGCGTGGCTTCGGCGGTGCCGTTCATGCTGGTAAAACGACCGTAGTCAGCGAGGTACGCTTCACCCGCTTCGCGCATTTCGCGGTTGGGCTCAACACCTACCACTGGGTTGCCGTTGTCGAGAAACAGCTCTGCCAGAAACCCCGTTCCCGAGCCTATATCGGCGATGACACTTTCGGGTGTGAGGCCGCAGTTGGCGGCCAATAAATCCAAAATTTCGACCGGATAGTGGGGCCGGCAATTGATGTAATCGGCGACGCGGTCGGAGAATCTTGTTGTGGCGTTGGCTTTTGGACTGGGGGACATGATTACCGGTGCGACGGAGTGAGGAGTGAGACGATTGACGGAGTTAGAACCAGTTGGGCTGCATGTCGAGTGAGGTGGTATCAAGATTTTGGACTAGGTCCAGCATCGGCCCGACCTTCGGTAACTCAACCACAAAGAAGTAACGACACGCTTGCCATTTACCATGGTAGAAGTCGCTTTCGGCAGATGTGTAGTGCCGCGAGGCGGCGAGAGATTGTTCGAGCCACATCCACGCGATCACCACGTGTCCAAAGGCTTCGAGAAATGATGAGGAGTTGGCGAGTGTGTGATTGATATCGCTTGCAGCCCATGCGGTTTGCGTCACTATCGCCAGCCGTTCTGCATAACTCGCAAGTTGGGCGGCAAAGGCGCGTGTGTCAGCGTTTTGGCTGGCTGCTGCTGCGGTAATCGTTGAGGTGATGCGTTGGCCCAGCAAGCGTAGAGCCGCGCCGTTCTGCATCACCACCTTTCGTCCCAGCAGATCTAAACCTTGAATGCCGTGTGTGCCTTCATGGATCGCGTTGAGTCGATTGTCGCGGTAGAACTGCTCAACGGGAAAGTCCCGCGTGTAGCCATAGCCGCCGAGCACTTGAATGGCGAGGGAGTTGGCTTCCAAACACCACTGCGACGGCCAGCTCTTGGCAATTGGCGTCAGGATATCGAGCAGCAGCGTTGCTTCCTTGCGGGCTGCCTCATCGACTGAGGTTTTTTCCTCATCCACCAGTTTTGCGCAATACAAATTGAGTGCGAGCGCACCTTCCACGTAGGCCTTTTGTGCGAGCAACATGCGTCGCACGTCGGTGTGTTGGATGATGGGGATCTGTTTGCTCGTGGGATCTTTGTCGCCTGGTGGCCGACCCTGTGGACGCGATTTTGCGTATGCGAGTGAGTGAAGGTAGCCCGTATATCCCAAGACTGTGGCGCCCAGGCCGACACCGATTCTGGCCTCGTTCATCATGTGGAACATACAAGCAAGCCCCTTGTTGGGCTCTCCCACAAGATAACCGACCGCGCCTTCCTTACCCTGCGGCTTGTATTTGCCTTCGCCAAAATTCAACAGGCAATTGGTCGTGCCGCGGTAGCCCATCTTGTGGTTTAGCCCTGCGAGGACAACGTCATTGCGTTCACCAATCGTGCCGTCTTCGTTGACCAGATACTTCGGCACAATAAACAACGATATTCCCTTCACACCGGGCGGCGCATCAGGCAATCGCGCCAACACTAGGTGTACGATATTTTCGGCAAGCTCGTGTTCGCCGCCCGAAATCCACATCTTGTTGCCGAACAAGCGAAAGGTATTGTCGGGTTGCGGCATCGCGCGCGTCTTGATGTCAGACAGCGAGGAGCCGGCTTGTGGCTCAGACAAACACATCGTGCCAAAGAATCGACCAGCCAGCATCGGCTTCACGAACATGTCGATCTGCGCTTGTGTACCATGCGCGAGCAACAGATTTGTATTGCCGATGGTCAGAAATGGGTAGGCGGCGGTGGAACAATTTGCCGCAATGAAATACGCCATCATCGCTTTGTCGATGACCACCGGCAGCTGCATGCCGCCAAGCGACTCATCTTGTGATGCCGCCACCAATCCCGCCGCATTGAACGCCTCGATGGCGGCCTTTACCTCGGGAATCACTGTCACGTGTTGGCCGTCGAAATGCGGTTCGTTTAAGTCACTTTTACGGTTGTGCGGAGCAAATAAATTTTCCGCCAGCTTTTCTGCCGTGTCGAGAACCGCATCGAAGGTTGCTCGATCGTGTTGGTGATAACGTTCGCGCGTCGTCAGCAAAGTAGCATCGAGCCATTCGTAGAGCAAAAAATTCAGGTCGCGACGACAGAGAAGTAGAGACACTTTAGGAGGTTCTAATGTTGGTATAGCTGACTAGCTTTGCTACTGGTGGGGCTGACTGGATCCCGCCCCACGGGGCGCACTGGTTGCGCGAGCGCGAGGCCAAGCCTTTCGAAATCCTCGCTCCACCCTTCGCGGGGATCTCGATGATGCCGCGCTTACGCGGCATCATCTTGGCTTTCTCGGCATACGTTGGAAGACGCGGTCGTACAACCAATTCGGCGCAATACGAAGTAACCGCGCCGCAATCCCCATCGACCACGGGATCACGGTGAAAGAGGTTTTTCGCTCAATGGCACGGGCAAAACGGATGACGGCTTGGTCGACATCGATCAGGAACGGCATTTTGAATTTATTCACCGCTGTCATCGGCGTGCGAATGTAACCTGGGCAAATGGTAACAACGGCGACACCAGCCGAACGTAATTCGACGCGCAAACTTTCACAGTAGCGAATTACCGCTGCCTTGGATGCGGAATAGGCCCCGCCACCAGGGATACCCCGAAACCCCGCGACACTTGCGATACCAACGAGCGTGCCGCCGCCTTTGGCTTTCATCGGTTCAACAAACGGATGAAAAGTGTTCACCATGCCCATGACGTTGATGTCGAAGATGTCTTGGAATGCTGGTAGGTCGTCTTCAATTTCGGTCAACGTGCCGCGCGACACACCCGCGTTGGCGATCACAATATTGGGCACGCCGTGTTTTGCCATGAAGTCGACAGCAGCCGACATAAGCGCTTTTGCATCCCGGACGTCACAGACATAGCACTCAGGCTTCGGCGTGAGGCTGGCGGCGACACGGTCAAGCCAATCGCCCCGTCTGGCAACCAAAGCTAACTGCGCACCTTGACCCGCGTAGTGACGGGCGAGTGATTCGCCGATACCGCTAGAGGCACCCGTAATGAAGATTTTTAGCATGGTTACAGTTTATCAGCGGGCTGTCTTCACGCCGTGAAATTGCCGCCCCAAAACAAAAAACGGCACCCGAGGGTGCCGTCCGAATTCGCGCCTTGGAAAATCTATTTCTTTGCTGGCTCCGCTGCACGCGTGTTCGCTTTTGCGGGCGCGGGTGGGCGGGTAGAACTTGCGGGGTTTGCAACGTTTTGAGCGCGGAGCTCATTGATGACCCTGTCGGTAGTTGCGAGCATAGCGGACGCGTTGCCTAAGAAATGCACCATTACTCGGCCATTCACGACGATAGTCGGAGTGCCGGTCACCTTGTATAGGCCCATAAGCTGTCGGCCACGCTTGACTTTCGATTGAACTGTGAATGATTGTTCAACTGATTCATATTGTTTGGGATCTACACCATTTTTTTCCAACCACTTTAAGTAGGTCGGTTTGTGACCCAGGATAACTCGCTCGTTGTGCAAGGCTTCAAAAATCTTCTTATGTAGGCGTTCGCGCTGACCCATCGCGTCGAGCGTGTGAAACACGGTGATCTCGTCAACGCCCATTAGGTTGAGCCCAGCAGGAACAGCCCTGAACGTAACGTCAGGCGGTAAGCGTTTTACCCATGCTTCAAGCGGCGGCTCGACGATCGAGCACGCTCCGCAGCCATACGAAAAAAACTCCAGCACTTCGATCTTTCCATCATTTGGAACTGATTGCGGCGGGTCGAGCAGCGAAACTTCGCGCGACCCCTGTGCGGCGGCAGCGCCGAGGAAAAACGTGGCGGCCAGAGTGGCGGCAGCGCCCGTAATCACCTTCACTAGATTCTTGGAAGAAGTTTGCATTGCAGTTCCTATAGTCCCTTTGATTTTGTGCGAAACGCTTGTGGCGAATTGACGTTAGTCAGATTTGACGACGCTCGCGCCGATCCCATTCTGGGACAGCACACTTTTGATTCTGTTCACTTCATCTTGGCTCTTGTATGGGCCGAGGCGCACACGGAATAACGTGCCTTTGTCTGCAACGTTGACGGGTTTCACGGTGGCTTCGAATCCGGCGAACGCAATTTTGGCCTTTAGATTTTCTGCGT
Source organism: Rhodocyclaceae bacterium (assembly GCA_020247545.1). Lineage (GTDB taxonomy): Bacteria > Pseudomonadota > Gammaproteobacteria > Burkholderiales > Usitatibacteraceae > UKL13-2. The sequence goes on from JADCIX010000015.1 coordinate 4,777, forward strand.
CGGTTTCACTTTGGAAGGCACCAGCCTGCAAATAGAGGATTTCGTTCAAAGACTTGGGCGGCGCTGCGTCTTTGCCAGTGTCCTTGGCGGAATCTTTTGGAACCTCTTTTGCAGCGGGTGTGTCGGGCGCTTTTTTGTTCGCCCCGTCCTTTTCGCCGGGCAGGATTTGATAAAACTCAAATCGCGGTTTGTCGGAATTTGCCGGATCAGTCTTTACACCAGCGGGTGCTTGCGTTGACTTAGCGGCCGGTAATGATTCAACCGGCCTGGTCCTTTCAACAAACGGGTTTGACGTGCGGTTTAGCCAGATGGCCACACCGAGCGCCAAGAAGATGCCGAGCAGCAGGCCGATGATGATACCGGCGAACAATGGGTTCATGCCGGGTCGCTTGCGTCCCCCACCACCTGCTCCACCGGCTCCACGAACTGGTGCCTTCGGTTTCATGTCATATGCCATGGCTACATTTTCTCCGGTGCGGATACGCCCAACACAGCAAGGCCATTTCTGAGTACTTGGCGTACTGAAACGATGAGCGACAAGCGAGCAAGTTTCAACTCCTCGTCTTCAAGCAAGAAACGTTCGGCATTGTAGTAGGTGTGTAATTTTGCGGCGAGCTCGCCCAAGTAATTGGCGACGATATGGGGTGCCAACTCGCGTGTGGCGAGGCTCAAGGTCTCGGGAAAGTCGGCAAGCGCGCGCATTAATTCAGATTCGTAGGGAGAAACGAGTGGCGACAGCTCCGCATTCGCTAGGCTGGAAATTTCCCCGCCCCACTGCTCGAGTACGCGGCAGATGCGCGCGTGAGCATATTGAACGTAGTAAACGGGATTGTCTTCTGAGTGACTCTTGGCGAGGTCAATATCGAAGGTCAGCTGCGAATCGGACTTGCGCATGATAAAGAAGTAACGGGTTGCGTCGCGCCCAACTTCATCAATCAAATCGCGCAAGGTCACGTAGCTGCCAGCGCGTTTGGATATCTTTACTTCTTCGCCACCGCGCATCACCGTGATCATTTGATGCAACACGTAGTCGGGGTAACCAGTGCGAACGCCCAACTGCATTGCTTGCAAACCCGCTTTGACACGCATTAACGATCCGTGATGGTCGGCACCCAACTCGGTGATGGCGCGTGTGAAGCCGCGCTGCCACTTGCTAACGTGGTAAGCAATATCGGGCACAAAATAGGTGTAGGTGCCGTCTGACTTTCGCATGACGCGATCTTTGTCATCACCCCATTGCGTGGTCTTCAACCAAAGCGCACCGCCTTCTTCATAGGTGTGGCCGTTGGCGATCAGTTGGTTAACCGTCTTCTCGACCAAGCCGTCGGTATAAATTGAAGACTCAAGAAAGTAGCTGTCGAACTGAACATCAAATGCGCGTAGATCGAGGTCCTGCTCGTGGCGCAATTCAGCGACGGCAAACTTGCGCACGGCGTCAGTGTTCTCACCTTTTGCGTCTGCCGGATTTTCCAGCGCATAACGCTCGGCAATCTCCGCGATGTAGTTACCACGATACCCATCTTCCGGAAATGGTGCGTCGATACCGGCGCGTTCTCGCAGCCGGGCAATTGCCGAGGCTGTCAGATTGTTTATTTGCGCGCCCGCGTCGTTGTAGTAGAACTCGCGGGTGACTTTGTAGCCTTGTGAACGCAGTAGCCGCGACAACGTGTCGCCAATCGCCGCACCGCGACCATGTCCCACGTGAAGTGGGCCGGTCGGGTTGGCGGAAACAAATTCAACCATGACACTTTCGCCGTTGCCCACATCGCTGTGACCGAAGGTGTCACCAAGTTCGCGGACGATGTTGACGATGCGCGTTTCGGCGTCGCGCGACAACCGTACATTGATGAATCCGGGCCCGGCAATTTCTGGTGTTGACGCGAGCAGGGAAGATGCGGGCAAAGCGGCGACCAAAGCATCGGCGATGTCGCGCGGCTTTTTACCGAGTTTTTTCGCGAGCTGCAACGCGCTATTCACGGCGAAGTGGCCGTGATCAGGATTCTTCGGTTTCTCGACCGCGATTTCAAAACGCGGGGTTTCGTCCTTGAGTGCCGGAAACGCGGAGAAGAGCGCCTCTTCAAACAGTGCGGCAACGGCGGACTTGTTGTCGGATAACGTGGTCATAAAAGTGCGAAAAACGTAATCGCACATTATATCGGCTGAGTTGCCGGCAACCCTAATGAGAAATCAGAGACAGATTGAAAACTCGTTTATTGGCGGGCGTTTTCAGCCAAAATGCCGTGAAAAAGACCGTCTTTATTGGGGGTTTGTATTTTGGTGGAGCTAGACGTCAACCGGATCGACATCAACCACCCAGCGTACCGCGCGCGAATCGACGGAGCGTAATGCGTCAATCCAGCTGGTGAGAAATTGTTGCATGCTACGGCGCGAATCGGCTTGCAGCATGAGTTGTTTACGTACGTATCCCGCTTTGCGTTCGAGCGTCGCGGTGACGGGTTCCCAAACGCGCAGCCCGCCCGCCTCGATGGTTTCGGCGAGCGTACTCTTGGCAAGCTGCTGTGCGCGATGGAGGAAGCTGTCCAGCGCGGCAGCATTGCGTGATTCAGTCCGAAGCAATGCGAGGTAAGAGTAAGGCGGCAGATGCATGAGCCTTCGCTCAATCAACGCCGCACTAACAAACGCCGCGTAGTTGTGGCTGGCTACAGCTTGGTAGACGGGGTGCTCGACAAATCTCGTTTGGATGAGTACACGACCCGGCAACTGGGCCCGCCCCGCGCGCCCGGCAACTTGCATCAGTTGTTGCGCCATCCGTTCCGCGGCGCGAAAGTCTGCCGAGAACACCGCGCCGTCGGCATTCACAACGCCGACGAAGGTCATCTTCGAGAAGTCGTGCCCTTTTGTCAGCATTTGTGTGCCAACCAAGATATCGATTTCGCCTTTTTCCGCAGAGGCAAAAATGGCTTCTGCGCTCCCGCGGCGTCGAGTCGAATCGCGATCAACCCGCGCGATGCGACGGTCGGGGAACGCAGCGGTTAACGCGTCTTCGATACGCTCGCTTCCCTGTCCGGTCGGGTGCAGATCAGTCGAGGCGCATTCGCCGCATTTGAGCGGTAGTTTTGCTTCAGCGCCACAGTGATGGCAGCGTAATCGCTTTATTCCCCGGTGGAACACCATACGTGCGCTACAGCGCCGGCATTCGGGCATCCAGCCGCAACCGCCGCAGACCAATGCCGGCGCAAAACCGCGTCGATTGATAAAGACCAGCGCCTGCTCGCCCCGCTTGATGGTCTCATCGATGGCGCGAATCATCGATTGTGTAATGCCGTCAGGTGCTTTCTCGGCGTCGAGGTCAACAAAACTAACGGTAGGCAGGTCGGCTTGAACCACAGCGCGCTCGCGCAAGACAAGGCGGGTGAAGCGTCCACGCGCCACGTTGTCGAGCGTCTCAATGGATGGCGTCGCGGAGCCGAGGACGATGGGGCATCTGGCCTGACTCGCACGGAAGACCGCAACATCCCGTGCGGAGTACCGCACACCTTCCTGTTGTTTGTATGAGGCGTCGTGTTCTTCATCCACAATGATGATCCCCAGACGTGGCATCGGCGTAAATACTGCAAGACGTGTGCCGATGACAATATCGGCTTCGCCGTCTTGGGCGCTGCGCCATGCAACAAAACGTGCAAGGTTCGACATACCACTATGTGCCGGGGCGACTTGGTGGTTCGGGAATCGAGACCGTACATGCCGCAAAAAGGCTGGGGTCAAGTTGATTTCTGGAACCAGCACCAATGCTTGTTTTCCGAGTCGCAACACTTCGGCAATCGCGGCGAGATAGACCTCGGTCTTGCCACTGCCGGTAATCCCATCCAGCAGGAACGCTTGATAGCCGTCAGCACCGGGGTCCAGCACTTTTATGATCGCCACGACAGCCGCCTGCTGCTCATGGTTTAGCGCCGGCGCGGATGACTGCGTGTTTGTTGACGGGGTAGTCGTCGTTGATGGATTGGCCGCAGCAAACGACGACGGCATCGCTGAGGCGTCGAGCGATTCAACCCAGCCCGCCTCTCGTAATCGCTTCAGCAGCGCGCTTGAACGAACGTGTCGCTGGCGCAGGGCGCTTTCCAACTGCGGTCCGTCGGCCAGCCATTGCAGAATACTGCGCTGCACGGAGGAGCGCACCGGCAGCGCCTCAATTGCCAAGCGCCCTGCCGAAGTAATGCCAACTGCGCGCATGGATGCGTGCAGTTTATCGGGCAGCCTCTTTACGCTTCGCAACATCGGCGGAATGGCGTTCAACGCGATTTGGCCGATCGGCGCGTGGTAGTAGGCCGCGCAGAACTGAAATAAAGCCATCAGGTCCGCTGAAACTGCAGGCATATCGCTCCGGACGGATTCGATTGCGCGCAGCTTTTCCAAGGGAATATTGGATTCGGCACCCACCGCAACAACGATGCCGACGACACGCCGGCGGCCAAATGGCACGATGACGAGACGCCCTGGCTCCACATCCAACTCGTTGGGAATCAGGAAGTCAAACGTGTTGGCCAATGGCACGTCGAGGCCAATTTTGGCGATCTGAGTGACGGCGGGCGAACCAGGCGGGGTCGACGATGCAGGCATATTGTTCAGCACTTATGAACCTTAACAGGTGCCAACTGAGCCTGCCAACTACGCGGTGTCAAATGAGACCGGCGCCTGTGGATAACTTTGTGCATACTCCGCGTCACGCAACGTTCTGCGGCGACGTTTTTATCCTTCAACGGATAATTGTGCGCTGCGGGAAATTTAGAAAATCAATTAAATCAATAGGTTGGTAGTGCTATTTCATCTGCTGCAAGAAAAATCAACCCGAAGTATATGGAACGAGGTCTCTGTGCATAAGCAAGAGAAATTTGCCACAAAATGAAAAAAAATTCGCTTGACTTGGCCGTTTTACACACCCCTAGCACTGGCGCGGTGTACCGCGTTAACGAGCGCTTCAACATGAGCGGGATCGGTAAATTGCGAGATTCCGTGCCCCAAGTTAAAGACATGACCGTTGGCATCTCCGTCCGAGGCGTATTCCCGCAAAACTCGGCGCGCTTCCTGTTCGATGATCGCCGGCGGCGCAAACAGCGTCGACGGATCCAGATTGCCTTGTAGAGCCACTTTGCTGCCCACCCGTCGCTTGGCGTCGGCGAGATCAATCGTCCAATCGCAGGCTAAGGCGTCGGCCCCGCAATCAACCATGGATTCGAGCCATAACCCGCCGCCCTTGGTGAAGAAAATTCGCGGTACCACACGGTTGTCCGCGGTCCGTTTTAGGCCGGCCATGATCTCTTGAACGTACTTAAGGGAAAACTCTTTGTAGGCGGCGTGTGCAAGCATGCCGCCCCAAGTATCGAACAGCATCACGGCCTGCGCGCCAGCGTCGATTTGTGCGTTCAGGTAGGCGATTACGCTTTGCGTGTTCTTTCTGAGAATGTCGTGCAACAGGTCGGGACGCTGGAACAACATGGTTTTAGTCAGGCGGAAGTCATCCGATCCGCCGCCCTCAATCATGTAACAGGCAAGGGTGAACGGACTGCCGGAAAACCCGATCAGCGGCACCCGGCCATCCAGCGTTTTGCGAATCTGTGAGACCGCGTCGAAGACGTACTGCAGGGACAACATATCCGCCATCGGCAAGCGTGCGACATCGTCTTCGTGGCGAATTGGACGTTTAAACTTTGGACCCTCACCCTCCGCAAAGTACAGACCCAGACCCATCGCGTCCGGGATGGTCAAGATGTCCGAAAAGAGAATTGCTGCATCCAGCGGAAACCGATCAAGCGGCTGGATCGTGACTTCGGTGCAGTAGTCTGGATTCTTTGCGAGCCCTAAAAAGCTGCCTGCCTTTTTACGCGTCGCGTTGTATTCAGGAAGATACCGTCCGGCCTGACGCATGATCCAGATCGGCGTGTAGGGGGTGGGCTCGCGCATCAAGGCACGCAGAAAGACGTCGTTTTTGAGTGTGGACATGGCAGAAATAAAAAAGGCGCGACCGAATGGCCGCGCCCCTGCATTATGTCACCGGCAGGCGAAAATCTTCAGCGCGGTAAATCGGATGTGCCCATCAGGTATTCGTCAACCGAGCGGGCACATTGGCGTCCTTCGCGAATTGCCCAAACGACTAATGACTGGCCCCTGCGCATGTCGCCCGCGGCGAAGACCTTGGGATTTGTCGTCTGGTAGGCCATCGTGCCTTCCGTGGCGGCCTTGACGTTCTGCCGCTGATCCTTTTCTACCCCGAGCGCCGCAAATTGTTCGAGCAGGCCCGTCTGTGTCGGCGCAACAAAACCCATCGCCAGCAAGACGAGATCTGCCTTCATCTCAAACTCAGAGCCGGGTACTTCCTGCATCCGCATTTGACCCCCCTGGTCTTTCCACTCGACCCGCGCCGCAATTAGCTTTTCAACCTTGCCATTGCTACCCTCAAACCGCTTTGTCGCCACGGACCAATCACGTTCGCAGCCTTCTTCGTGTGACGACGAGGTGCGAAGCTTTACCGGCCAGTACGGCCACACCAGCGGTTTGATTTCTTCCTCAGGTGGCATCGGCATCAATTCGAATTGGGCAATCGAAGCGGCACCATGACGGTTCGACGTGCCAACGCAGTCGCTACCGGTATCACCGCCACCGATGACCACCACATGTTTACCGGTGGCCATTGTCTGGTTAGCTATTTTGTCCCCCGCAACAACTTTGTTCTGCTGCGGCAAAAAATCCATTGCGAAATGAATCCCGTCGAGATCACGACCCGGCACCGGCAGGTCGCGTGGCTGTTCGGCACCACCCGCAAGAACGACGGCGTCGAAATCTGCCATTAACACCGAGGCAGGTGTCGAGTTTGCCAAACTCGCACCGATATGTTGGCTGACCCTAAATTGCACGCCCTCGGCTTGCATTTGCGCGACACGCCGGTCAATGTGTGACTTCTCCATTTTGAAGTCAGGGATGCCGTACCTGAGTAGGCCGCCGATACGGTCATTCTTTTCAAATACGATGACGTCGTGGCCGACGCGCGCAAGCTGCTGGGCGGCGGCGAGTCCCGCCGGGCCGGAACCAACAATTGCCACGCGCTTGCCGGTCTTGCGTTTGGGCGGCTGCGGCACGACCCATCCCATCTCCCAACCTTTATCGATGATCGCGTGCTCGATAGATTTGATGCCAACCGCGTCATCATTGATGTTTAGCGTACAGGACGCTTCGCAGGGTGCCGGACAAACACGACCGGTGAATTCCGGAAAGTTATTGGTCGAGTGTAGGGTGGTGAGTGCTTCTTGCCAATTCTGGCGGAACACCAAATCATTAAAGTCGGGAATGATATTGTTAACCGGGCAGCCTGACTGACAAAACGGGATGCCGCAGTCCATACAACGAGCCCCCTGTGTCTTGGCTTCTTCGTCCGACAGATGCAGGACAAATTCTTTGAAGTTTTTGACACGTTCGGTTGTGGGGAGCGCAGGCTCGCTGAGCCGGTCAAATTCTTTGAAACCCGTGATTTTTCCCATTTGCGATTTTCCGTGTTTGTCGGGTGTCACGATCAACTCAGCATCAGATTAGATGCCGAGTAAACGTGGTGTTGTTCGGATTAAGCGGCTTTTTGTGTAAGTGATGATTTTTTAGCAGCCAGTTCCTTCAAGGCGCGCCGATACTCAGTCGGCATTACCTTGACGAACTTCGGCAGCCACACCGCCCAGTTGGCGAGAATGGTTTTTGCACGCTCACTGCCGGTATAACGCGCATGGTGTTCGATGAGCGACATAAGGATGTCGATGTCGGCGCGCCCAAGATGACTTTCCGGCGACGCTTTGTCTGCCACAGCCTCGAGACCGACCATTGCCATATTGCAACGTTTGTCGAACTGGCCGTCTTCGTCAAGCACGTATGCCACACCACCGGACATGCCGGCGGCAAAGTTGCGACCGGTTGCACCAAGTACCACGACGGTGCCGCCGGTCATGTACTCACAACCGTGATCCCCCGTGCCCTCCACCACAGCAGAGGCACCTGAGTTGCGGACACAAAACCGCTCTCCCGCCACACCGCGGAAATACGCTTCACCAGCTGTGGCACCGTACATCACCGTGTTACCTACAATAATGTTTTCGGTCGGGTCGCCTTTGAACCCGGCATTCGGCCTGACAACAATCTTTCCGCCACTCAGCCCTTTGCCGACATAGTCATTGGCTTGGCCGGTCAAGTCGAGTGTGACGCCGTTTGCCAAGAACGCACCAAAACTCTGGCCCGCCGTGCCGGTTAGCTTCACGGTGATCGTGTCGTCCGTCAGTCCATCATGCCCAAAACGTCTGGCCACATCTCCGGACAGCATTGCACCCACGGTGCGGTTTAAGTTACGTACTGTTGTATTGATCACAACCTTCTCTTGCTTCTCCAGCGCGGGTTTGGCTTCTGCAATCAACTGATTATCGAGAGCACCGTCCAAGCCATGATCCTGCGTTTCGTTATGCAGACGGGCTACCTCTTTGGGCATCGCCGGCATATGGAAAATTCGCGAAAAATCGAGCCCTTTGGCCTTCCAATGGCTAATCCCTTTTGCCGTATCAAGGAGGTCGGCGCGACCAATCAGCTCATTGAACGAACGGACACCAAGACTTGCCATGATCTCGCGTGCCTCTTCCGCGACAAAAAAGAAATAATTCACCACGTGTTCGGGCTGGCCGGAGAATTTCTTACGCAAATCAGGATCTTGTGTTGCGACTCCGACTGGGCAGGTATTGAGATGACACTTTCGCATCATGATGCAGCCTTCAACCACCAGCGGCGCGGTTGCAAATCCGAATTCGTCTGCGCCCAGCAGGGCACCAATAACGACGTCACGGCCTGTCTTTAATTGTCCGTCAACCTGTACCGCGATACGGCCTCGCAAGCGGTTCAGTACCAAAGTTTGTTGCGTTTCGGCTAAGCCTAACTCCCAAGGTGTGCCGGCATGCTTGATAGACGAAACGGGTGAGGCGCCCGTGCCGCCGTCATGACCGGCGATGGTGACGTGGTCTGCCTTCGCCTTCGCCACACCGGCTGCAACCGTGCCAACACCAACTTCGGAGACAAGCTTTACGGAAATGGAAGCAGCTGAATTTGCATTCTTCAAGTCGTGAATTAGTTGCGCCAGGTCCTCGATGGAATAGATGTCATGGTGAGGCGGCGGGGAAATGAGCTCCACACCCGGGGTCGAGAAGCGCAGCTTGCCGATGTATTCGGATACCTTGTGTCCGGGAAGTTGCCCGCCTTCACCGGGCTTGGCACCCTGGGCCATCTTGATTTGAATCTGATCCGCAGATTGCAGGTATTCCGCAGTGACACCAAATCGTGCCGAGGCGACCTGCTTGATTTTGGACCTTAATGAGTCCCCCTTGTACAGGGGGATATCCGCGACAACGGCATCGCCGAGCTTGCTCTTGAGTGTTTCGCCGTCCTTCTGGATTGAGATGGAGCGCTTGGGGTCTTCACCGCCCTCGCCGGTGTTTGACTTTCCGCCAATGCGGTTCATGGCTAAGGCGAGCGTTGCATGTGCTTCTGTCGAGATCGATCCCAGTGACATCGCACCAGTCGCGAATCGTTTGACAATTTCCTTTGCAGGCTCAACTTCATCAAGAGGAATTGCCGGGCCTAGCGGTTTCAACTCAAACAAACCCCGCAGCGTCATATGGCGCTTGGTTTGGTCGTTGATGATCTTCGCGTATTCCTTATAGGTGTCGTAGGAATTCTTTCGTGTCGAATGTTGTAGCTTCGCAATGGCCTCCGGTGTCCACATGTGCTCTTCGCCTCGTACACGGAAGGCATATTCGCCGCCGGCGTCCAGCTGGGTACGCAGCACTGGGTCGTCGCCGAATGCTTTGGTATGCAAGCGCATCGCCTCTTCCGCGATTTCGAAGATGCCGATGCCTTCGACATTCGATGCGGTGCCGGTGAAGTATTGGTTGACGAAAGCCGACGACAGTCCGACCGCTTCAAAAATCTGCGCGCCGCAGTAGCTTTGGTAGGTCGAGATGCCCATCTTGGACATTACCTTAAGCAGGCCCTTTGATACTGCTCTGATGTATTTTTTTTCAGCTTCGTGTTTGTCGTAATCGCCGAGGTAGTCGTTCAGGTTATGCAGCGTTTCCAACGCGAGGTAGGGGTGAACCGCAGCAGCACCGTAGCCACCCAGCAGGGCAAAGTGGTGCACCTCACGCGCTGAGCCGGTTTCAACGACCAGCCCGGTGGAAGTACGCAATCCTTTGCGCACGAGATGCTGGTGAATGCCGGCGACAGCGAGTAATGCGGGAATCGCGACGCGTTCTGCGTTGACCAGTCGATCCGTGACAATCATGAGATTGAATCCCAGCCGAATTGCGTCTTCCGCGTGCGCACACAGACTCGCCATCGCCGCTTCGATGCCTTCTGGTCCCCATGCCGCCGGGTAGGTAATGTCAAGCTCTTCGCTGCGAAGGTAACCGCCGGTAAACAAATCGATGTGGCGGATTTTTTCCATATCTGAAGTGGTCAGCACCGGCTGGGGCACCTCCAGCCAGCGCCCGGGGTCGGTATGGTGGATGTCGAGGAGATTCGGGCGCGGGCCGATGGTGATCGCGGTGGACATCACCAACTCTTCGCGGATCGGATCAATCGGTGGATTCGTGACCTGTGCAAATAGCTGCTTGAAATAGTGGTACAGATTGCGCGGCTTATCCGACATCACCGCGAGCGGAGAATCGTTGCCCATTGAACCTGTGGGCTCAATACCGTTTTGCGCCATTGGCACCAAGATCACCTTGAGATCTTCTTGCGAATAACCGAACGCTTGTTGTCGATCCAACAGGCTCACGGAAGACGGAACGGCGGGTGCCGGCTCTGGCAGATCGTCAAGTCGAATGCGCGCCTGTCTCACCCATTCGCGGTAGGGTTTCGCTGTGGCAAGCTCGCGCTTCAGCTCGTTGTCGTCGATGACCTTGCCGCGTTCGATGTCAACCAAGAACATCTTGCCCGGCTGCAACCGCCACTTCTTGACAATTTTTTCTTCTGGAATATCGAGCACCCCGGCCTCGGATGCGAGCACTACCATATCATCGTCGGTCAGGATGTAGCGGGCGGGGCGCAGTCCGTTGCGATCCAATGTGGCACCGATCTGACGACCGTCGGTAAAGGCCATCGCGGCAGGGCCGTCCCACGCTTCCATCAGTGTTGCGTGATATTCGTAGAATGCCTTGCGATCCTCATCCATCAATTTGTGGCCGCTCCACGCCTCGGGGATCATCATCATCATGGCGTGGGCCAATGAGTAACCGCCCATCACCAGCATTTCTAGGCAATTGTCGAAGGACGCGGAATCAGATTGGCCGTCATAAATCAACGGCCAGATTTTTTTCAGGTCATCCTTTAGGATCGGTGAGGCAATCGCCTGCTGGCGCGCCCGGATCCAATTGACGTTGCCACGCAGGGTATTGATCTCGCCATTATGCGCAACCATACGAAACGGATGCGCCAAGTCCCAAGTTGGGAAGGTGTTGGTCGAGAAGCGCTGGTGGACAAGTGCGAGCGCGGTGACCATTGTCGGATCCAGCAGGTCGGTGTAGTACTTGCCAACTTGGTCTGCCAGCAGCATGCCCTTGTATACAACGGTGCGTGTTGAGCATGACGGTACATAGAACTCTTTGCCATGGCGTAAGTTGAGTGCCTGAACGGCGTGGCCGGAACGTTTGCGAATGATGTAGAGCTTTCGTTCCAAATCATCTTGCGACATTTCACTTGTGCCGCGGCCAATCAAGACTTGGCGAATCACCGGCTCGACGGCGATGGTCGCCTGTGACAGGCCCTCGTTATTGGTAGGGACGTCGCGCCACCCCAACAACAATTGTCCCTCGGCTTGGATTGCCCGTTCGATTTCCTGTTCACAGGCCATGCGTGAGGCTGGCTCTTGCGGCAGAAAGACCATCCCCACGCCGTACTGTCCAACTGCCGGTAGGGTAATGCCTTGTTTTCCGCAAACCCGTCGCATGTGTACATCGGGCAATTGAATGAGAATACCTGCGCCGTCGCCGAGCAGTGGGTCATATCCCGTCGCGCCGCGATGCGAAAGATTGTCGAGAATCTTCAAGCCCTGTGCAACTAAGGAGTGGGATTTATTCCCCTTGATGTTGGCGATGAACCCCACCCCGCAGGCGTCGTGTTCATGGTGAGGGTGGTAAAGCCCTTGAGCGGGCGGAGAGGAGTGGACTTGTTGGTGAGGCATGAGAAAAATTCTCCGATTCTGACATTGCGGGTCAAGCCGCTCGGGCGCGTGAAGGTACGGTTACGCGAAAACCAAAGGGCTGATGTAACTGGTGTCCATATTGAGTCGGCTTGTGGCCGAAAACCAGTGATGCCGGGGAATTGCGCCAAGGTTGTGTGGCACGCGGGGCAGCTGGAGCAAGATAGACTGCGCATCATAGCGCCCAAATTGGTGCGCCGCAATAATGCAGGCACCCGAGGCATCCAAAGAATCGAGTTGATGGCGCGGTTTGGTGCGCCAAGCCGTCTCGGCACGGCAACTGCGGCGCAACTGTTCTGGTCACAAAATATGGGCATAATCGCTTGCATGTAAGTAAAAGTTGCGCTTTAATAAACCGAGGTAACTTCATAATTTTGAAGAAAATTGCATACGAACTCCCAAGGTCTAGCGTTGCGTGGTTGGTTGGGGCTTCGGTTGATGCAAGTTTCTTTCTGAATCGATGACAAGCGAGGGATACGCTGTGGCTAATCAAATTTACACTGGTACCGCGAACGACAGCATCCACGGGCTTACGTGGCGGCAACGTGGTTTGATCGTTTTGCTCATCCCGCTATTGTCTGCACTGCTGTCCGCCTGCGGTGGTGGCGGTGTATCGGGCAGCACCGGCTCAGGTGGCACTGGGCCGAGCACCGGCACTCCGACGTTGACGCTTACTCTAACCGACCCAACCACTAACGCGGCTGTCACCACCGTTGCGCCTGGTAAACCCGCAAAAGTGAGCGCGACGTTCAGAACCGGCACCAACGCGCCTATCGCTGGCGCAGTCGTCACTTTTCGCACCGATAATACCCTTGGCTCTTTTGTGCCCACAAACGCTACTGCCGTGACTGACGCGACGGGCGTCGCCTCGGTGCTCCTATACCCTTCGACCGCTGCGGGTGCCGCAACCGTGACTGGTAGCACACAGACCGTTGTCGCGGGGAGTGCTTCGACGACGGCCATCACCGGCTCAGTGGCTTTTACGGCCACCCCAGCGCCGGCCATCGCAGTCGGGTTATTTGACCCGGGAACCGGGGCCGTACGGACCTCCATCAGCGCGGGTAGTCCAGCGCGCGTGACAGCAACTTTGCGTCAGAATACCGGCGCACCCGCATCGGGTGTGGTCGTCACCTTCGCAACCGACACCAGCCTCGGTGTTTTCTCACCCGCATCTGGGACCGCGTTGACCGACGCAAATGGCGTGGCCAGCGTGCTGCTGAACGCGGCCAGCTTGACCGCGTCCGGCGCAGGGGTGGTAACCGCAAGCGGTCAAATTGGTAGTGGCTCAACTGCTTCAGCAGTGAGTGGCTCAGTCGGATACTCGACTGGCGCAGTCAATATCAGCCTCTCGCCGATCACCCTTGGCACTAGCAATCTCTCAGCGTTCGGAACCACCAGCGTTAGCGTCACGGTTGACACCGGCGGAGTTGCAACCTCGACCCCGTTTACTGTCACGTTTACCTCACCATGCGCATCTAATGGTAAAGCGGCGTTGAGTTCGCCCGTTTCCACCGTCAACGGCGTCGCGACGGCGTCGTATCGCGATATTGGCTGCGCGGCGAGCGATGTCGTCACGGCAACCCTTACGGGTCTCGCGATTTCCCGCTCGGCGACCATCAACGTGGGAGCATCCGGCGTCGGCTCCATACAGTATGTATCAGCCACGCCGACATCGATCTCGTTGCGCGGCACCGGTGGTTTGGGGCGGCAAGAAACCTCGCAAGTCTCTTTCCGCGTCGTTGATGTTGGCGGGAATCCACTAGGTGGACGCACCGTCAACTTCAGTTTGAACACAACGGTGGGCGGCATTTCGCTCAGCTCAACGCAAGCCACCTCTGACCCTTCCACCGGCCTCGTTGTGACGAACGTGCAGGCCGGCACCGTTAGCACGCCGGTACGGGTGACGGCGTCGACCAACACCGGATCGCAGACCCTCACGACGCAGTCCGATCAGTTAACCATTACAACGGGCATCCCGGCGCAGGACAGTTTTTCGCTTTCAATCTCGACCTTCAACATTGAAGGGGGGAATGTTGACGGCGTCACCACACAGGTGACCGTTCGTATGGCCGACCATTTTAAGAATCCCGTCCCTGACGGAACGGCGGTCACTTTTACCGCTGAGGGCGGCTCGATTGTTGGCTCCTGCGTCACGACAAATGGCGTCTGTACGGTGCCGTTTACCAGTCAAGCGTTAAGACCTGACAACCGCCGCGTCACCGTGCTTGCGTACGCGGTGGGAGAAGAGGGTTTCACCGATTTGAACGGCAACGGCTGGTTTGACTTGAGCCCAACCAGTGAGCTCATTGACTCAAACGGTAAATCGACGGACATCGGCGAGGCGTTTGTGGACTTCAACGAAAACGGCATACGCGACGCCAACGAACCGTTCATCGATTTCAATAATAACGGCATCTTTGACGGCCCAGACGGTAAGTACAGCGGCGTGCTTTGCGATGAAACCGTTTCGGGAAGAAGCTCTCCCGGTTCCTGTGCCACAACCAAAACACTGCACGTTAGGGGAAGCGGGGTGGTGGTGCTTTCAGGCTCAATACCCGTGTTTACCTTGACGGCCTCCTCAACCACGCCAGCCGGCGGGATCCAGCTTCCCACCTGCGTCAACGGTACACCATTTGTAAACTCCCCCGTCTCTTTTCGGCTTGACATCACGGATGAATGGGGCAACGCAATGCCGGCGGGCACTACCATTGCCCTTGCCACCTCCAACGGTACATTGACCTCCCTGCCCCTTTCGTTTGTTGTGCCGAACACAACTGCCTGCGCCAACCCCGGCACTGGCAATTGCCCGTCTTCCGCTCCTCAGCTTCTTCGGAGTGGCTTCGGCTCTTTCTTCGGAACAATCATAAGCGATGCGACACAGTCTCTCGCTACCGCAGCCCCGCCACTGCAGTGCTCCAACACACGTAACTCGGGTCAGTTAACCGTTACGGTAACCACGCCGCGCGGTAGCGTGACCACAGTTGCCTACGGGGTGAGCGACTAAACGCCATTGCGTGAACAAGTAACAACGGGCACTTCGGTGCCCGTTGCGCTTTTGGGCAAGAACAAAGGTTTCGATGACTGAAGTCCTTCTACCGGCGTTTATCACAGCGTGTTTGGCGGCGACGCTGGGCACTTGGTTGATACTTCGCAGCCGCTTGGCCATGCAAGCGCTGGATCGGGTCGATAAACCAAACGCGATGCACGCGGTGGCCGTTCCCCGAATCGGCGGACTGTCGTTGATGGTGGCAGCCGCGCTAAGTTATTTGATTTTGACAAATGTCATAGCAATGCCGCCCCTATTGGCAACGATCTTTTTGGTTGCGTTGACACTTTCGGCATTGTCCTTGATAGACGACCTGCGCGGACTAACGCCGATTGTTCGGCTGCTCGCGCATTTGGCTGCAGCCTTGATTGTGGTGGCTTTCAGTAGCCAAGCGGTCTTACCCAGCAATCAAGTCGTCCCCGGCACCAGTCTGATCTCCGTTACGCTGGCCGTCATCGCGGTTGCGTGGATGACCAATCTGTACAATTTTATGGATGGCGCTAACGGCCTTGCCGGACTGATGGGTATGATTGGTTTTGCCGCGATGGCGTGGGTGGCCGCAGACCATGCCCAACTAGAACTGGCGCGGCTGAGTATGGTGATCGCAGGCGCGTGCAGTGGTTTTTTGTTTTTTAACTTTCCCCGACCACGCGTGTTTTTGGGCGATGTCGGCTCGATCCCGCTAGGTTTTCTCGCCGCTACCCTCGGCATCTTCGGTTATCAACAAAACGTTTGGACCTGGGCCTTCCCGGTCCTCGTATTCAGCCCGTTTATCGTCGATGCCACCGTTACCCTCGCAAAACGCATCGCTCGTCGCGAGCGTATTTGGGAGGCGCACCGGCAACATTATTATCATCGATTGATCTTGGATCTTGGCTGGTCGCACACCCATACGGCGGCAGTGTATGTAGCGCTGATGGTGGCTACTTCCGGATACAGTTTGGCGCTGCTCCGTGCGCCTTCGGATAGCGGGATTCCGTTACTTGGAAGCGCGAGCATTACCCAGAAACTGGTGCCTTGGGTGGTAACATATGCACTAATTCTTGTCTCATTAGAGTGGCGGCTGCAACGGGAACACCAAAGAAGAAAAAACGTGCCTGAAGAAAAAAAACAAGGAGCGAAATGACTTCATTTTCCATCAATGAGCGAGCACTGCTTGCTTTTGCACACGATGTGCTGATGCTAGGCCTATCTTGGGTTATCACTTTACTGCTGTTCTTTACCGCTGTGCCGGGTGCCCCGGAGATCACCAAAACATTGCTGTTACAGGTTCTGTTTGTTGCCGTGCCGGTACAGGCGCTAGTGGCGACAATTTTTGGGATGTACCAAGGTCTGTGGCGCTACGCTAGCCTTCCGGATGTCCAGCGCATCGTTGTGACCGTTTTCGCGGGTACCCTAGCTGTCGCCGCAACACTCCGGGCGGGTAACTGGGTGGGCATGTTGTCATTCCCCTACTTTTTTGTACAAGCGCTGCTGTTGGTGGTGTTGATGGCCGGCAGTCGTATCAGCTACCGCAGTTGGAAAGAATGGTCGCTTTACGGCAGGGCCGATGACCAAGGCACCCCAGTGATCATCCTTGGTGCAGGCGATGCGGCGGTTGGCCTGTTAAAAGAACTTCTGCGTAGTCGTGACTGGCGAGTGTTGGGGCTGTTGGATGACGACCCGAATAAGCGCTACCGTCTCATTCATGGCGTGCGCGTACTGGGTGCGCTCGACGAGTTACCCCGGCTAGCCCGTACGCTGAAAGTGAAACATGTCATCATCGCCATGCCGTCCGTGGTTTATCAGAAGCGTCGCCAAATTATCGAGATTTGTAACCGCGCTCGTGTGACCGTCATGACGGCACCAAGAATTGGTGAGGTTTCGACTACGGCCAATTTGTTGGTAGGCAAAACGCCGGCACCAAAGATTCGTCGCCTGTCTTTCGAAGATCTGGTTAAACGTGAGCCCATTGTGCTGGATGACGCCGGACTGCACGATCTGATCACTGACAAGGTGGTGATGGTGACTGGCGCTGGCGGCTCAATCGGCTCGGAACTCTGCCGTCAGATCGCGGCCTACGCGCCGTCGATGCTCGTGTTGTTCGAGCAAAACGAATTTGCGCAGTACAAGATAGAGCAATCGCTTAGGGATGAATTTGAGAACTTGCCGATTGCCAGCGTCATTGGCGACATCAAGAACGTGAAGCGGGTGAATCAGACATTGCATCAGTACGCGCCGTCAATCGTTTTCCATGCGGCAGCCTACAAACATGTACCGCTGATGGAAGAAAGTAATGCGTGGGAGGCTGTGCAAAACAACGTGCTTGGTACGCTGGTGTTGGCGCGCGCGTCGATCGAATACAACGTCCAGAAGTTTGTGCTCATCTCCACCGACAAGGCCGTCAACCCCACTAACGTGATGGGGGCGACCAAGCGGCTATCAGAGATGGTCTGCCAAGCCTTGCAACAAACTGGTGGCAACACGCGTTTTGAAATGGTACGTTTTGGTAACGTACTGGGCAGCGCAGGTAGCGTGATCGCACGTTTTGAAGAACAAATTGCGCGTGGTGGCCCGGTCACCGTTACCCATCCTGAGATGGTGCGTTACTTCATGTCGATTCCTGAGGCGGCGCAGTTGGTCTTGCAGGCGGGCGCAATGGGCTTGGGCGGGGAAGTGTTTGTGCTCGACATGGGCGAGGCGATTCGGATTGTTGACCTCGCGCACGACATGATTCGTTTATCCGAAGCAACGGACGACGAAATCAAAGTGATCTACTCAGGCTTGCGGCCCGGTGAAAAGTTGTTTGAAGAGTTGCTAATGGATGATGAGCACACGCGCGCCACGCCGCATCCAAAATTGCGCGTTGCCAAAGCACGGGAAGTGACAAAGGACTTCATCGAAACGCTGAGCGCCTGGTTGTATCAAGACAAGCTGCCCGATGACTCTGACGTGCGCCGCGACCTCAAGCGCTGGGTGCCGGAATATGTGGCGCAGGTGCGTCCGAAGTTGAAGTCAGTCGCCGGTGCTATAGGAAGAAAGTCTGCTTGACGTGGCTAGTTGAGTGGCAAAGAAAAAGCCGTACAGCGTGCGGCTTTTCTTGTCGCCAAGGATCGCTCGCCGCATTTTTAATGCGTAATGCGGCATTCCACATTTCTTAGTGTTGTCGATTGGCACGGGAGGCGGCGGTCGCTGGAACCTGTCGACCACGAGCGGATGCATCTGCACGGCACAAGTTACGCACAGTTTGCGCAAGCTGCCCAACTGGGCTTAGCAAACTTTGATATGTGTTTGAATTCATGGCGCGCCCGACACGATTCGAACGTGCGACTTCTACCTTCGGAGGGCATAAATTAGCGTCGTTTTTATGTTTCACTAATCGGCTTGGCGCGACGTTGATTGGCCACAAAACCTCGTTAACCTCTTGATAAGCAAAGAAATTTAATGTGTGGTTTAAAGTCAATCAACAACTATTAAGACAAGAATAACACAGCAATTTGTCAGGTCCTTGATTCTGATGCGCTGGAAGTAAATTTCACGCGCCAAACTACTTGCGACTTCTACCCTCCTAGTTTAAATTGAAGTCAGTCGGAGCCGACCCGACGAGAAAAACCGGATCTAGTGTCCGGCTTCTGATTCGAAACCTGAATTGGAAATTTCCATAAGCACGGCCCATTCCCAAACTCCGTCCGGACTTTGCGAGGCCTAGGCGAAGTTGATTCGCCCCTAACGACCCGAAGCTCAGTCGACCGCAGCAAAATTTTGCTGTTAGGTCAGACCTACTTTTCTGCGTCCATATCGCGCGCCAATCCGGCGCGCGTACTCATTTGGTCAAACCGGAATGAGTCTAGCCACTTGCGTGGCATCGAAAACCCTTTCTTCAATTTTTCGATTGGACGCCCCTTGGATCAGCCCGATTTTTTGTCAACCTCCGATAGCCACTTTTCTGTGGAGGAAAAGTCACGCCTGTACGCATTGACCTGCGAAGCCCTAAGGCTTTCGCCAGATCGCGTTGAAGATCTCACTAAAGTTGCGCGGGCCGCCGGTAGGGGCTTCACCACATTGATTGGAAGAATTTCGCACGCAGCCGAGTGGGCGAAAGCTTTTCACGATTTAGCTGACAGTGATCTGACGCTGCTAGCGCGTCCGCGAGCTAGGCATAGAGGATTTGACCAACATGCGTTGGCGGTACTGCTTATTCGCCAGCCACGGGCTTCTCTACAGATGGCTGAGCAAGCCGAATGCGAGGCGGTTGCCGCATTGTCGCTCATGCAACTCATAGGCGACGCTGGGCATAGCGCGCCACAATATTTTTATCGTGGTCTAGAAAAAGCATATTTTGAGAATGCGCCGGTATGGACCGAAATTCGCAAAGTAGCGCTGGTCGGTTGGCGCTATTCGCAGAACGTCTTTGCCGAATCGCACAACGAATTACATCGGAATTTCGTAAAAAAACTGAGCGAATTGCGCCAACGGGGCCTACCAGAAGTTGGCTTGTTGCTACCCCGTCGGACTTCGAATGCAAATTGTCCGCTGCCGCAGAAACTGATCGCGAAGGAAGTCCAATCCACAATTCAAGAACTAGTCGAAGGCAAAAATGATATTTCGCCCAATCTTGACCTTTACCAACTGGTTCTGAGTGACGACCACTTCAAATCACCCCTTACCAGTTTTCGAGTCGGCTACGATTGGGACGCGCTGCAGCCAGAACAACTGAAGCCCCTATTGGCGCGGTTGGCAATCGTCATTGCCGACATAAGTCCCGAGAACAAATCTCGTCGACTTGCGGGATGTGCGCTCGTCGTTGCACTGTTCGCGCGAACGTCAATTTCTAGGTGTCTTCAGCTGCCCATTTCGCGGAAGGGAACATTACACCTAGACCTTCAGTGTGGAATTATTCGCCGAAAAATTGACGTGGTGGCAAAGCGCACTGATGAGGGTCGGGGACCGCGCACCAATGGATTCTGGTTTCGAACGCCAATTCCCGAAAACATTTGCGCAATCCTCTTCGATGCGCAGCGTCGCTTCCCAGAAGCGAAGAGCATGGGTCAGCTACTAAGGGAATTTTCTGTTGATGAAAAGACATGCTTTGAACTTCTGAATCTCGACTGCGATTTTATTCATCGGCCCGAATCCGCCCGCTTCGCGCGATCAATGTCGACCGCTATGTTGGCACTCGGTTTGCATCCTTCCGTTGTCTTTTTGGCGAGTGGCGATACGACGGTTGTTCCAAGCGGCGAAGCTCACTACCTAAGTCGCGCGCAGTGCGAGATTCACTTCGCAGTTTCAGCCTTCTGTGAATGGGCTGGTCTTCATCAGCCACGGCCTCTAAAGAGGAATCGCAAAATAGGCTCACCGAAGCTGCCCGAGTTCAATGAACAACGGTCGGCTTTCGTAGCGCTACAGACGCTAGTGCAAAACGAGAAAAGCAGGATCACAACGCGCGCTCGTATGGAAGAACGCACAAAATTCTTCAATCTATATGTGAAGGCAGTCGCTTTGCAGGTCACGTGGGGAATTGGCGAACGAGTTGCGCGGTTTGAAACGCTCACGTTCAACCGCCTCTTTGGAATTGAGGAAGCGGTGCTCGTCACAGACAAAGCTACAGACACGTATAGCAAGATTCGATGCGTACCGGTTAGCGACGCCATCAGAAAAACGTTGCTGCACTTTCTTGAGCACATGCGATCGCATGCAGACTGGTTAGAAAAGAATGGCCAACAAAAATGCGCACAGCACCTTCGCAAGATCGCGAGCGGAGAGCGTCAAACACTAGGTGCCTTTGAGCTGCTTTACGCAGCCGAAGACGGGCAACTTTGCACGCGGGCATTGACAGTCAACGATGTCCGCGAGTTGGCCAATGCAGTCTGGCCTGGCGAATTGAATCGACCACGACACTTTTTCGTCAATGAATTTGTAAGTCGACGCGTTGCTCAAGTGGCAATCGACGCCTTCACTGGGCGGCACTGTAGGGGAGCAGCGCCATTCGGCTTAGGTAGTGGACTTTCCGTCGCGCAATATGTTTTGTATTTGCGCGAGATCATCAACCAAGTTCACAAAGACCTGAAAATTACTCCCTTAGTTGGATTTGGTAGAACAGCCGAGCGGTTCTTAGTGATGCCAATCGTCGCAATTCGCCCTAACCTTGAGCCGCTCAGCAATCAATTTCTAATGGATCGAATTGAAGCGGACGATTCTCTAAGCCCGGACGTTGTTCACCCGGCCGACGGCTGCCCTTTCGACAGCGACACGCTGCTTGCGGTCGGAAAAGTACGCTACTTGAGGCGCCAGTATCTTCGCAGTTCTGTCGCCGGCAAATATCCCGCAGGAGCGCTGCTTTTCTGCTTAGCTTTTTTCGATGGCGTTTCAACGCCACACGAGCTTAGGGCCTATTTTTCAGCGATTACTGAAGGACAAGCGCATGACATTGGTGGACCCGTCGTTGTTGAGCTGGAGAAGGATGGCTCGGTCTTTTCGCAGCGTTTAATCTCACGTTCTACGATTTTGGCGGCTGGCCTACATACGTCCGCCACAACTCGATGTTCACTAGCGGAAGCCGAGTCTGAGTTGAGACTGCTGTTGGCTGAGCTAGATTCAGGATGGCGTTCCGCACAAAATCGGCGGGCAATGGAACTGGTTTCCGCATTGGTCAGTCATTCGTTGACTTACGAAGTTCCGCAACATCTTCAAGTCGCGGTGCATCACAAAGCGCCGATCCTCAACAAAGAGAATTTAGCGCGCATTTTGCAAGGGGCCCCAAATTTAGCCGACGCTGTAATTTCCAAGCGGCGCCCGGCTAGCCACGGCCGCTCCAAAGACTTTGAAACAGTACTTCAAGTGGCGCGGCACTGGGCAAACGAAGAAAACCGGCTCGGCGAGCAGCAGGCAAGAAAAGCTGGACTAGTTCGAGACCTGAAAGTGCTCATCGATTGCCAATCATTCGACGAGGCCGAAGCACTTTTGGCCGAGTGGATCATTGCGGAATGTGCCACGAAACCCCTGGGCAACCGACTCAAAATTCAAACGATTCTGCGCTACGCCATTTTTTCAAAGCGCTTCTTTCGAAGGGTCCGATTCGAGGGCGGCACAGACTTTGATTTCGACACCTGGCGCGAGATCATTGAGGACCTTGAAAAAGGCGAGGGTGACAACAAAGAAGAGGCCGGTTGGGTAATGACCCATGTCGCTACTTTTCTCAATTACATTGGGAAGGCGGTGCCCGTAAAGCTAATTGGTAAAAATTCACCAACACCGCGCGCACCGCGCGCGCCCGTTTACGTGGCGGAAAAGGAGTTGCAATTAATCTGTGAGCACTTAAAGCAAGAGCGCGGCGATTCCAATCCGAGCGAGACCGAGCAATTGCTGTTGAGGTTCATGCGCAAAGCACCTGTCCGTCCTTGCGAGGTGCTTTTTGCAAAATTGAATCATGTCAATCCCGATGCTGGCGTCTTTGCCGTCACAACAGGCGGACATGCACACTTGAAATACGACTCAACGCGCGGGCTCGTCGGAATCCCGGCTGAATTGCGAGCCGAGTTTACACATCTGGTTGCACGTCGAAAGTCTTTTGGTGCGGCGCAGGATGTTCCGCTTTTCGGAAACCATTCCACCGATCAGGAGACGTCGTTTCAAGATTTTTCAGAGGCTATCGTGGCCGCGACACGCTATGTAACAGGCCGAAACGACTTTCGTTTCTACGATCTGCGCGCAAATGCGGTCACTGACTTGATCGCTGCGCCAGGGCCAATTCTTGCTCGGCTTTCAACCGCCGTCACCACTCGGCAGCACATGACCGATTCCGACATCGCAACTGAGCACTCTCGCGTCGCGCTTGCGGCTCGCCAAGCACGTCACACAATATTTGCAGCCTTACGCTCATACGCCGCTTCGGGATTTCTCGAGCTCGCTGAGCACCTTCGATACCAAACAAGCGACATTGAGGCATCAAGCGCCTTCGTCGCTGCAATGTGTCGCTCAACAATCTCGGTGATCGATAAGCGAGCATCAAAAGCTCGCGAAGGTGGTCAATTTCAATCGGCGCGTTCACAGATCTTGTTCGATCAAGCTGCCATCGTAGCCACTACATTTGCCAAGGTAGTGCTGGCCGATACAGCCGCGCCCCCGCCAATTTCTTCGATACCTGCAGCGCACACTCAGCACGAGCGACTGGTGCGCGCGGGCTTACTGGTTGAGTACGGCCATGGAAACCGCGCCGCAGCAGAGCACCAATCGATTCAAAGTGAGCTTGTCAGTGTGCTCATCCGCCAAGTTGAACTACTGAAGAAAACGATTGGTCTTGTGCAAAAAAAAGCGCCGCCAGCTGCAGTCAACCTTATCCGCAATGACACATTGCTGAGTCAGCTTATTCAGGATGTTCCAACTTGGCTGACGAGTAAGCCAGATGCCGTGCAGCTGTTGCGCAGAGGCCTTCTTTCAACTGTTGCTAAGCCCCAATCGCACCTGACTGTCCCAGACTTTGACGTTCTCAAGAGCTGGTTGCCTTGGCTCAAATCGCTGCCTGAAATTGGCGTACAAGTTTTTCTGCAACCGAATTCTCTCTTGTTAAGCCCAGAGTTAGCACACTTGCTTCGCGCCAATTGCGTGGCCGTTACAAGCCATGCTTCAAAGAGCGGTGGTGTGGGCGCCCTTAAATTTGGACCGCGAGAGGATCGCGACGAGCATCTACTGACGCGAACAGAAATTCAATTGCCTTCAACGCAAGTTACCGGAAGAGTGGGGCGGCTACTCATCCAAGGTTTTATTTTGCTTGAGGCGGCCAGATGTCAAACACTCACAAAGGAGATGAAAAATGTCTAACAGTGCTCAACGCGCGTATATCGCGAAACAGGTGCGTAAGAAAAATTACCAAGTGCTTCTGCAAGAAGTTCCGCGGGCAGATCCAATGGATCCTGAACCAATGGAACAAGTACATGCGAACGAGAGAGCCGAAGGAAGAACACTTCGAGATACGCTGACTACGCAACCGGAAAACACCGCACTTATCATCGATCCTGCGTGTGGCTTGAAGTCACTCGTGATGGTGCCAGCGCAACACCCAGACTTGCCCGAGTTAGAACCGACGGGTGCTACCGAAGAAATCAAAGCGCAAGAACTTGTTGAGGATATGGTCCATATTCAATCATTGACGCGCCAACTAATAGCGGGTCTTGTCGCGGGAACGATCTCAAGCTTCGACGATATTGTTGGATACGTTCCGCCTGAATCCTTGGAGAAAGTGCTCGAGCAAGTCGCGAGAGCATACAAGAAGAATCCGGTTACGCTAAACACTAGTCGTGAGCAATTTTCAATTGGGGGAATTGCAAACGGCGCACCGATTAAGGTGGCATCAAGCCAAAAACTCCTCGTTCGCGGTGTTTATCGGGGTTGGTCGAGCGGCAGTTTTGACACCACAATCATAGGGTTGGCGCACGACTCGTCATTGCTTCGCGACGAAGAATTTTTGAAGTTCTTTGGGGAGCAGATGGAAACTGAAGTTTTGTTGTCCACTGCTGCCAATGGACTAACCCTTCGTGCGCTAAAGTTTTCGGCTGACTTCGAGTCTGAGGTACAGGTCAATATCTGCCGCGTGTGGAACCTACGACGTGGTAAGTGGGAGTTGCATCTCACAGAACTGGTGGAAGAGGCTGATTTTCTGGCCAAACGCCTAGCGCTCAAAAATTGAGCTAACGCATAGCTGATGAACTGCGTCTGAAATAGATCGACTATCCGCACCGCGATCTTGCGAAACACAGGCAAGGCCAAAAAATGTTCTTTTGCAATTCGGACAAGTACGCTCTAGCCTAGAAGCATGAGCTTCTTTGGGGAACGAAGCGGCTTAGCGATACCATAGCAACTCTGCAGGGACATCGAGCTCCTCCCTTGAGCGGAAACCGTGCGCGGCTAGAACGCGTGACTCGACCTCCGCCAATTGATTGCGGTACTTCGAGTTATCTTTCATTAGGCCGATCGACATAGGTATGATCGGAAAGGCATAGCACATGACTACCCAGCCTACTCCTGAAGCGAGAGCTATGACCATACCTTTTTCCTCGTTTGCAAGAAATGCCAGCGCGAACACAGCCGCGGTTACGAGTTTGTACGCGGTGACGTCACTCTTTGTCATCGCCTGTTCAATCGGCGCTTGCTCTTCCTTCAGCTGGCGAAGAACTGCCGCCTTTCGTTCCTCGAGTTCTCGCCTCATGGCCAGCTTCTTTTCTCGCTCCTTCGCCCGCAGCTCGGTAGCAGCACGACGATTTTGTGCTGCTGCTTCAGCCTCGCGTCGTGCTTTCTCAAGCGGATTCGTACCGACGATCTTTAGCGCTTGACTGATGATGCGAACGGCATCATCGGCTGGCAAGCGGAAGAACTCTTGGCGTTCTAGGCGATGGCTGCTCAGCCGCTTAAAGATGGCCTGCTCAACGGCGAACCCGTCCTCGACTTCCCAGTAGTGATGAACTTTCCACCGGCCTGGTACGCCGGTTGGTGAGCTCAACTCGGTTGCCCGGTCGTGCGGGTCACGCGTGCTGAAGCCGAACTTCACCAGTTCCGGCACGTGGACGTTTGTGAGAAGGTAGACGAACTCCATGGCTATTCGGACTGGCTAAAATATTTACGGATAATGCATAAATGGCCGAAACGTGATGGGCAATTTACCATCGACGACTCATTTCCTCGCTCATCCACATGAATAACTCGCAGCAGTGTTAAAGATTTCGCCAAAACGGAACCTTACCCATTTTCTTTGCCCAAAAATGTACCATTCCAAAAGCTTAATGCTTCTCCCTTTCTACGCAATGCCAGAAAGATCGCGTCAAGCGTCAGTCGAACCGACAAAAACAGTGAATTTGGACGATCCGAGGTTGTGTCAAAACCACGGATCATTGATAGCGTACTTACTTTAATCTCAGCTTCTCGTAGTGTTGCTCCACGATTCGTTTCATATCGTCAGGCAAATAAGGCATCACTCTCACTTCAATTTCTTCGGGAACATCAAACATTGCTTCCGCGATGCCCCCTGCAATACAGGCGATAGTGTCCGAATCTCCCCCGATTGATACGGCATTTCGAATGGCGTCTTCCACGTTCTTTGAACGCAATGCGCAAATAATCGCGGCGGGGACGGTAATCGCTGCCTCAACTGTTGGAGTCATCTGGCGTCGCCAGTCTGCAACCGACTCCCAGAGCACGTAGTCGTATTGTTTGGACAATTCGGTTTCAATAGCCTTTGCAGATTTGCCTTGCTTGGCCATCACAATGGCCGACGTCACGGCGCGAACCGAACGAATCGATTCTAGGTGGTCGTGGCTTACAACAGCGGTCTTCTCCGCGATATCGCCAGCGAGCATGCCGTCGTGTGAATACAGAAAGCCAACAGGGCTGACCCGCATCGCACCACCATTGCCCCAACTCTGATACGCAGGCATATCGGGTGTGATCACCCAGCACCAGAAGCGCGATCCGTATCCTCGATTACCATACCGGTTTCCCCAATCCCGCAGGGAGTCAGCGATATCGCGATCGTTGAGTAGTGCATCTGCGATCGCGATTGTGCAAATCGTGTCATCCGTAAACGAGCAGCCTTCCGTGAAAAGCTCAAACCGTTTTGTCTTGATATTCAACGGGCCGTTGAACTGTGACCCGATGATGTCTCCCGCAATAGCACCTAACATGGGCTCTCCCTTACACATACGCACACATGTGCGTCAATTCCAGAACGCCATATCTCCTGAGGCCTTGTCAATACCAACGCCAAAGTTTGGCGGATTGAAATTCTCGATCGCAGTCAGGAAAGGTTGCGAGGGAGTACGAATTCGCGCCAGTCCTCTGCAAAGCTGCAATTGGCAGGCGCTCCCATAAACATCGGCGCTATCTGCCGGTCTTCGAAGCCCGCAATGCCGCAACCGATGCGGGTGACAAAGAACGACGCATCCGGATGCGCCTTTGCGTAGGCGATGAAGTCCGCAACATGTTTGCGGATATCGCTAAGCGACATGCGGTCCATTTCATGATTGAGCGTCGGAACGGCATAAGACTGGCCGGTTTTGCCGATACCCACGCCGACTTCAGCGCCGAAGTGTTGGTAAGCCGCATAGGCTGCGCCTCCGCCGTGGTGTCCATTCAGGTTGCTGCCGAACACAAAAATTACCTTGCCCGTCGGGCGAGCGCCGTCTTCGTGAAATTTCATCGTTGAATCTCCTTAGATGGTTACTTGCCAGGCGCAGGCTGCAGTGCTGGTTGCGCAAGGATGATATTGTGGCTGAACAAATAAGATAGTTGCATAATACAACGAACCATGTTAGATTGGCAACCATTCACTCCACCAAAGCACAAGCAAACCCAACAAATGTCCCTCTCGACGCCAAAAACAATCAGCAACGCCCAACCAGACTTTGAGCGCCCTTCGACGACCGTAGATGTCGTGATGTTTGCGGTGCGTGACGGTCGCCTACATGTATTGCTTGTGAAGCGGGCGGATGCGCCAGGCGAGCCATTCCCAGGTCATTGGGCGCTACCGGGCGGCTACATTGACGTCTCAAAGGACGATAGCCTAGAAGCCTGCGCGTTACGTAAGCTAAAAGAAAAGACCGGTGTCGTGAGCCCCTACCTGGAGCAACTTGGCAGTTGGGGTAGCAAAACACGCGATCCGCGTGGTTGGCACAGTACACATGCGTACTTTGCACTACTGCCTGCCGCAAGTGTCATCACACCCGTCAGCGGCGCGAACGCGGCGGAGGCGGACTGGGTTCCTATTGCCAGCAAGGGTGTTGTCCACAAGTTAGCGTTTGACCACCAAGTCATCTTGGAGGCTGCAGTAGAAAGGTTGCGCAACAAGGTGGAATACACATCCTTGCCGGCGTTCCTGCTACCTGAAACATTTACGTTGACCGAATTGCAGACCGCGTTCGAAACTGTACTGGGGCGCGCGCTGGACAAGAGCTCCTTCCGAAAGCGCGTAGAAGACGCCGAGCTTGTCGTGGCGCTAAAGAATAAATTCAGGGAGGGTTCAAACCGACCAGCCCAAATCTACAAACTTCGCTCGAAAACGGCCCCCGTGTTCTTTCCTCGTGCCATTAGCGAGACCAAGAGTAGGCCCGTCAAATCAACAGCAAAAGTCCGTCGTACAAGCGAATCAAATTTCTAGAAGCCGTCACAACCCATGGAGATCGCCATGAAATGGAACAGCATTTACGGAATGAAGCCAATCAATAGCGCTGCTGCAGCAGTCTCGCGTCGATACCGAAAGAAGTGCACTCCAAAAGCGACTGCCTACGCCGAACGCAACGCGGAGCGGGCGTTGGAGAGGGCAAAGTGGGCACGCCAGAATTCGCCCTATTGGAAGTAACGTGGATCCATTTATGGGAAACAAAATGACAACCCCTAAGGAATATCGCATCTACGTCATACGGCTCGATGAGCGGGTACTGGCGAGCAAGAAGTTTTCTCGTGAAAACCCGAATCGTAATCCGACAAAACCGTGCGTATACGTAGGCTCAACTTTTCATTCGCCAGAAAAGCGTTATGAGCAGCATCTGACAACAAAATTAGGTAACAGTTTCGTGAGGCTGTGGCATCAAGGGTTGCATAAACAAATGACCGCCAAGCAACCCGTATTCCTGACGCGCGAGGAGGCCAAAGCCCATGAGGCAGCACTTGCCGAACGCTTACGTCGCCGCGGCTTTGGTGTGTGGTCGCGATAGCCTAGAACAAAGGCCAATAAATTTAGGAAACCTTATGACTCAAACAACCGCCATGGATCAAGCTCTGGTTGAGGCTTATCTTGAAGCCGAATATCGAGTGCATGCTGAACCACCGATCACGCTCCGAATCGGCTTACCCTCCCATGCGCTGCGCAAACTCCATCAGTTACACGGTGGAAACAGCGCATTTATCACCGCTTTCAATCCATTCAGTCAGGAACTGAGTGAGGAAGAAAGCCTCGCTCGCCAAGAACTTCTCAAGGCTGATTTACTTGCAGCGGGGTGCTTCGTCCTTCCGGGGATTGGCCGTCGTTTCTTAAATGAAATGTCGCGCGAGCCAAGTTTTTTAGCCGTTGGCATAGCGGCGGAAGCAGCTAAAGCAATTGGCACGAAGTATGAGCAAAACGCGATTGTCTACAATCAGGCAATTGCCGTGCCTGAGCTCGTATTGCTAAGGTGAGATACGGACTAGATTGACCGAGAACTGATTGTTTCAAAGGGGGGAGTTGTTCCAGATTGCCGACCCTGACGTGTTGTCGAACTCGGCTAAAAGGAGATCATGTAGTGAAAAACCAAGGCGTAGTAAGACACATCCAGAGCAGTGCCCCACCGAGCCATATATTGGCGAAACCTTTAACTCCGGTGTGCCGAGGTGGCCAATGACCTGCAGAAAAGGGGACATCGCCATCGTGGTCCGTGCAAAGCATGAATGCAACCTTGGCACCATCGTCAGAATCCTCGACGTTGATGATGGCAAGGGTGATTTGGCGTTTAAGAACGAGTCGCTGGTGTGGAGCGTATCTTGTGACTATCCGATGACTTGGTCCAAAAATGGGCGGCTCTTCCTTCGCACGGAAGGACCCGTACCGGATTGGAAGTTGCAGCCGATTCGTGGTGGCGACAAGTCGGAAAAGGCTAACAGCGAAAGCAAGTCATGCCGGAGCGCCAAGTTGCAGGAGCAGAGAGAAGAGATAGTTTCCAATATGTCGTTGAGTGAAATTCGAACCATGGATTATTTTGGCTTCACTGTCTCCGAATATGTGGTGGCAGTAGAGGCGGGGATGCTGAAATGGCCAAAGGTGCGGACATGACTAAGAAGCTACTCGTACGAACCAATCCGTATAACGGCGGCCTTGTCTTCGCTCGTGAGGAGCGCGCGTTACTAATCTCGACCATCCACCAAGCGATCGACTCCTCCAAGACGTGGGGGGAATTCAGAGCAGCGATACCAGCCAAAGAATATTCCAAGATCATCGTGGGAGCCTTTGAAGATGGTGGTGAAAGACGGCCAGCAAAATCAGCGCCGTTTGATCCTGAGCAGTTGCCTGGTTGGTCTGATGGCGACTACCCACCTTGGCTGCAATCCGAGATGGAAGCGGTGCTCCCGCGAAACCTGCTCCAACAATTCGGACGCCTTGACACCACCAACCTGAATGGCAGTTTCTGGTACATACCTGAAGAAAACAAAGCCGCCATTTGCGCTGCGCTCACCTCACTCGGCGTGACGGTCGAGGATGCCGAGCACCTTCGGTTTCACTGATCGACACGTCACTCAAGACGCCCGTGAAACGCCAACCTGGATCACTTTAGAACCCAAACGGCGGGCACTGTTTTTCCCGTGCTCCGCCACACCATCATTAGGAGATAGACCACATGAAAGTTACTCGTAGAGTTTCAACGGGATCATTTTTTGGCGGAGATGGAAAGGGGTTTCTCATACCAATGCGCAATAACAGGACACCTGGGAAGGTAGTGGTAGCTGGCCCGAGATATGAAGGCCCTGACTTAGGCGACCTTGGAGAGGCGAAAATTACGCCCGAGTTGCTCGCAATATGGGAGGGGCTTGTCCCTCGTAAAAGTGAAACCAAAGAATGACTTCCTCATGCATTGAGTTTCGCAACCATCGACACGGTAAAAGGATAGATCCAGCATCTAGTAAAGGATGTAGGCTCAATATGCAAACGCCCGCTTCGAGATTACAAAGCTTATGAGGCCTTGACGTGTATTCAATTGATCAAATTGAACAAGCGGTTACGCTGGCGCAACTTCCGCAGGTTAAATCCGTGTCCTACATCGGGCACGGCGATATCGAGATGCTGCGCGCGCTCGTCGATCGCACAGATGCGCTTGTTCAGGTCTTTGACTATTCGGATCAATGGCGGGTAAGCAGCACCTTGGCGTTTGATGACGAGGGGATAACACCGTCGCATCTGCCACGGCGTCCGGATTGGTTTGCGGAGCGGGTGAGGTTCTTCGCTGAGGGCATCGCACCCGGCGACTTACTTATTGATGACACGTTCCGCTTAAAGTCGCCCAAGGAGTCGGGGCTTCAGCTTCTGGACTATCGACAAGCGCGGGTCGTTTATCTACCCAAGCAATCGTTCTCAATTAAGAGCGCGCCGCTTTACTACAAATGGACAGCCACTCCACATGGGATGGTCGGGTACCAGATGCCATCGTACCGATTGATGCGGGATATTGAAGCTGAGTATGTCGTAACCTTGGCGAGAAACGTATCTCGCGCAGCCAGCGCACTTGTTGCGTGCGATGGCATTGTCATTACGGCTGGGGCGGGACTAGGTGTCGACTCCGGTCTGCCAGACTTTCGTGGTGAGAAGGGATTTTGGAGGGCCTATCCCGCGCTTGCCGATAGCGGGATTCGCTTTGAAGACATCGCGGATCCTGCTTCCTTTGACAGTCATCCGCAGCGAGGCTGGGGATTTTATGGCCATCGTCTTCGCCGCTACCGAGAAACAACGCCACATGCGGGATTCAACATCCTCAAAAATTGGGACGCCTCATGCCCCCAAGGTTCTTTTGTTGTGACGAGCAATGTGGACGGGCAGTTTCAGAAAGCAGGCTTTCCGGAAAACGACGTGTGGGAGATTCACGGCTCAATCCATCAACTGCAATGTACAGAGCCCTGTTCGCATACCGTCTGGCCAGCGACGGATGTGCACCCAGTCGTCGATGAGACCGTTCTTGAAATGACGTCCCCGCTGCCGCACTGCCCTCGCTGCGGTGCATTAGCGCGCCCGAATATTCTGATGTTCAATGATTTTGCCTGGGTGAATCGACGGGCAACGGCGCAACGATTGCGGTTCGATGAGTGGCTGCAAAATGCAGAACGCATCGTAGTCATCGAACTTGGTGCCGGTACGGCAATTCCGTCGATTCGCGAGATGGGGCAGCGAATCGCGAATAGGAAGGGTGGCACGCTAATTCGCATCAACCCTCGTGCACCCCGTTGGCCGGTCAAATTCCCCCACCCTTGGCCACTTCAAATTCCCCCACCTCGCTGAGCGATTAGCGGCGTAATTCTGCGCCGGTTCTTAGCTCATCGGGAGCCACACTGGCAGGACGTATCTTCCCCCCTCGAACCAACGAAGGGGTATGGAGTGAACGTCTTGAA
>JADCIX010000016.1 GCA_020247545.1 Rhodocyclaceae bacterium
AAATGGTGTCTGACCCCAATTTACTCATGGGTGACTGGCGCGACTCGGGTTTTACCCGAGTAGGCAGCCAATGTATCGAAGAAACGGATGTGATGAAGAAACTTGGAACAGGAGCGGTACTTCGATTAACCTGATCGCATCAACAGCGAGAAATTCGTTCGCTTACTTGACACAGGCCGGCTAATGGGTGACACCATTTGAGGTAGCATTTTATCGCCCTCCGCCGGTCGGCATTTGGTGTTGATACCGCGAAAGTGCTCGCCCGTGGATAATAGAATTTGGTCGATGGCATAGTTATCCGACCGCCAAGCCGGCTACACCAAGCACCATGCCGATCGCCGCAATAGTACGACGCGTAGCGTCGCCTTCCTTGAGCAAGTGGGCCCCTAGTAAGGCCGCAAATAGGATCGACATCTCGCGCGCGGGGGCTATGTAACTGGCCGGTGTGGTGACCATCGCTGTTAATACCAAGATGTAGGATAGCGGGCTCATGATGCCGATTGCGATTACTGACCACTTGTGTTGTCGCCATGCGCGTGTCATCGCGTTAGGCTCGAAGTGCCGCGCGTATGGAACGAGGACAGCAATGCGCACCAGGTTTGCCGCCCAGTCAAAAATTAGCGGCGGAATTAGAAACAGCGCGACAGCCTGCTTGTCCCACACGGTGTAGGTCGCAATCACACAACCGCAAAGCAAGGCGAAACTCGCACCGGAGTGCGCGCCAGTGGTTTTGTTGCGTGAAAAAAGTCCACGCGGGTCGCCCGTCAAGACAAGCGCTGAAACGCCGATTAGCACCGCCCCCGTTAGAGCGATTGGTGTCATGCGTTCACCAAAAAACAATGTCGCTGCAATGATGGTGAGAAGCGGGCCGGTGGCGCGTGCCAGCGGATAGACTACCGAAAGGTCGCCTCCCGACCGATACGCGCGATCGAGTAACAAGAAATAGCCGATGTGGATGATGCCGGAACCCACCACCATGCCGACAATCGGCCAGGTGAAACTGAAACCCTGCCAAATCAGGAAGAACGCAATTGGCGTGAGTATCGCGCCCGCCGTTGCCGCAGACAGGGCGAGAATGCCGAGGCCGCCACCAGAGCGCTTTAAAACATAGTTCCAGCTCGCGTGTAACAACGCAGCGATGATGATAATCAGGAGGGCGGTATTGCTCAACGGGCGCGACCGGTCAGGGTAAGTTTAGGCAAGCTCGGAATGAGTTCAGTTCTAAGCCGGACAAGGCACCGACGCCGACAAACACGCAAGTACTTCGACCCCGCATTTGATTGATATGCACGGAGAAGATTTTGGGGAAGCAATCTCCGACTCGGGCAAATGTGAAGCGACGAAATGGACTTATTCAGAGATACCCTAGTATTTGTCTTTGCGAATCACGCCGACTTGAGATACGTACAGCGATAACGAAAAGTTTTTTGCATAATGAGCAATCACATGCTCTGCAATCTTTTCAGCGACGGCCTCTTCGCAAACAACTTCTATACGAATCGAGCGGCTGCCCTCCCACTCAGCGTCTCGGGTGCCATGTTCGCCGCCACCACGCACTTCGGCAATGGTATAGCCGTGAGCACCAAAACCCTTGATGTCGCGCACCAGAAACTTTTCCAGTGTCGCTTCTCCAATAATGACCAGCAGTTGCTTCGGGTGTGTATTCATTTATGCAGCATCTTGGCAA
Source organism: Rhodocyclaceae bacterium (assembly GCA_020247545.1). Lineage (GTDB taxonomy): Bacteria > Pseudomonadota > Gammaproteobacteria > Burkholderiales > Usitatibacteraceae > UKL13-2. The sequence goes on from JADCIX010000016.1 coordinate 1,688, forward strand.
TCTCGAAATACAGCGGTATTCCAAGCGTGAGGTTAAAAGGGAAGGTGATACCGAGCGCGGCACCAATTGACAGGCTAGGATTGGCTTCAGGAACGGCAATGCGAATCGCGGCGGGCGCTGCAATGTAGGACGCACTCGCGGCGAGTACGGCAAGCAGGGTGGTGCCGCCCAATGATAGTCCGAGCAAAGCGCCAAGCCCCGCACCGATGAACGAAAACAGTACGGGGATAACAACGCCAAAGCCGATTAGGAACGGGCCGGATTTTTTTAAATCGCTGAGACGACTGGCGGCAACCAGACCCATTTCCAACAGGAACAATGCGAGCACACCCTTAAATAGGTCGAAGAAAAGGCCGCGCATCGGATCGATGCCTTGTGGCCCCGCCAGCCAGCCGATACACAGACCACCTACCAGCAGCACGACAGACTTGCCGAACATAATTTCGCGGGCAAGTTCTCCCCAATGCACCGACTTCAGTGTGTGCAGGCGGGCGAGAAGGATACCTACGATGATGCCGGGCACTTCTAACAGCGCGACGAACAGCGGCATGTACTCTTCGTAAGCAATACCGCGTTTTGTGACAAACGCGAGGCCCACGGCAAATGTCACCACCGACACGGAACCGTAGTGTGCTGCAATGGCCGCCGCATCGAAGTTGTTGAGTCTGCCGATAAACCGCAAAATCGGATAGGCGAGTAGCGGCAACAACAGTCCCATCACCACAATGGCCATCGCCTGCGGTGCCACCGTGCCAATGGGATGTTTTGCCAGTTCAACGCCGCCCTTTAAGCCGATGGCGAGCAACAAATAGATGGACAGCGTTTCGTAAAGCGCTTCGGGTAAGCGAAGGTCGCTCTTGACCAGACGCGCCACCACACCAAGGACAAAGAATAGGACGACCGGGTCCATGATGATCCGTTACGGGCGCATCGCGTGGAGCAAATCGAGATAGTCCTCCCGATCAGAATTGATGTAACCGCGTCTGATTAAGCAGTCCACAATCACGAGTGCCGAATCGATGGTGAACTGAGAAGGGCGCTCAAGTCGCTTGAGCAAATCGGCAACGGGCACGCATTCGAAACTTTGTACTTCGCCGTCTTGTGGTGTTGGTACAAATGAATCTGGCAGGATGAGGTCGTGCACAAATACCACCTCATTATGCAGGCCTTCCTCAACTTTCTGTTTGCACCGCACCGCCCCGGCCGCGCGAGCCTGCTTAGCCAGATCGTTTGGGATCCCGGCTTCTTCAAAACTCTCTTTAATCAGGGTGGTCATGGGCGTGTATCCTCGTGCGATACGACCGGCGGCAATGTTGTCGAGCTTGCCCGGATCGATGTACTTCGTTGCAGCGCGTTTGGCGAGCCACATATACGGCTGGCCATGTCTTGCCGTCAGGCCGTTCAAATGCGAGGAATACATGGTGAAGCCGAAGTAGCGTGATGCGGAACGTTCTATGTGCAACAGTGGTGGTGAATGAAAGGTCTCGCCTACATCCACTAATTCGTTTCGCCAGCCGCGAATAACATCCTGTGTGGCAAGGCTCTCTACCACCTCGGCCATTGCCGCGCTGCGATGCTCGGCATTCGGGAAGTCGCCGATCATCCCGACCCCGCGCGGGCGCATGACGAACAACTCGGGCCATTCTTCGAGGCGCTCGGCGAAAGACTTCTTCATCCAGCCGGCGAGCACGCCTTCCACATTGAACGGCAGCAAAGAGTCTGACGGGTCGAACGTACACGCGGATTGAACAAGCTGATTGAGGGCGGTTTTCATGCGACAGAGTTGTATTGTGTGTGTCTTTTAGTCACCGTAGTTTTTGACAATAGTAGCGCATTCTCATAGACTGCGCCGTCGCGGATTTTGCTCACATCCGCCGTTCTATGCTGGTAAATCGGAGGCGGGTTTGAAAGTCATCGTGTTGGGAGCGGGCGTCATCGGCGTATGTTCAGCTTGGTATCTTTCCAAGTTAGGGCACGATGTTGTGGTCGTGGACCGGCAGTCGGCGGCGGGGCTTGAAACGAGTTTTGCCAACGGGGCACAGGTTTCGGTCTCGCAATCCGAGCCGTGGGCGACGCCCTCTGCGCCGATGAAGGTAATCAAGTGGCTGTTTAAGGAAGACGCCCCGCTCTTGCTCCGACCGCAGTTAGATTGGCAACAGCTCTCATGGGGACTGGAGTTCTTGATTGAGTGTTTGCCGTCGCGTTATCGCTTTAATATTCAACAGATGGTGAACCTCGGTTTGTACAGTCGGGAATCGTTGCAGGCACTGCGCGCCGAAACGGGTATCGAATACAATCACTTAACCTGCGGCATCATGCAGTTTTATACTGAAGAATCTGACTATGCCGGTGCTGCCGAGGCGTGCGCATTGCTGTCCCAGTACGGTATTGAGCGCCATGTGATCAGCCGTGAAGAGGCGCTGCGTATTGAGCCCGCGCTGGCGAGTTTGGGGCAAAAATTGCGCGGCGCAAGTTATGCGAAAACAGATGAATCCGGTGATGCCTTCAAGTTCACACAGAACCTGTCCAAACTCGCGGCGGCGCGTGGCGTGAAGTTTATGTACGACACATCCATTGAGGCGTTGCGCGTCGACAAAAGTGCTGAATCTGCGCGTGTTTCGAGTGTTGTGGTCAAGCAGAGGGGCTGCGTTAGCTATGAAGCAATGTCGGCCGACGCCTATGTGGTTTGTCTTGGTTCGTACAGCACGCCGATGTTGAAAACGATCGGCGTTTCAATCCCGGTATATCCGGCAAAGGGTTATTCGGCCACACTGGTTACCGAAGGTTTTAGTGGTGCGCCCCAAGTCAGCCTCACCGACGAGGCGATGAAAATTGTGTTTTCGCGCGTGGGGGACCGTATGCGGATCGCCGGCACGGCCGAGCTCGCCGGTTACAGCACCGAACTCAATATGGTGCGCTGCGAGGCGTTGATTAAGCGGGCGCGTGAGTTGTTTCCGAACGCGGCGGACTATGACCGACCACAGTATTGGACGGGGCTCCGACCATCGACACCCTCTAACCGCCCCTTGATCGGTCGTGCCAACTACTCGAATCTGTTTCTGAACACGGGCCACGGCACCCTAGGCTGGACCGAGGGGCCGGGGTCGGGCCGCGCCCTTGCCGATCTGGTCTCCGGCAAGGTGCCGGAGGTTGATTACCGTTTCTTAAACGTCGACGGTCGCAAGCCGCCGACCGCTTAGCCTCGCGGCGTAGTTTACAAGTCAGCAAGTCCCGATGATTTCTCTCGATGACATAAAGCAGGCGGCACAGACGCTAAAGGGGCATGTGGTGACCACGCCATGCCTGCACTCGCGCACCTTGTCCGAGATCACCGGAGCCGAGGTCTACCTGAAGTTTGAAAACCATCAGTTCACGGCAAGTTTCAAGGAGCGAGGTGCGCTAAACAAGTTGACTTCACTCAATGATGCCCAGAAGCAGCGTGGTGTGATTGCAGCAAGCGCCGGTAACCACGCGCAGGGTGTTGCCCACCACGCGGCGCGCCTTGGTATCCCGAGCGTCATCGTCATGCCGCAGTACACGCCGAATGTAAAAGTGGAGATGACGCGTCGTCATGGTGCGGAGGTGGTTTTACACGGCGAAGGCTTTGACGAGGCCAAGGTACACGCATTCGCGCTCGCCGAAGCACGTGGTCTAGTATTTGTCCATCCTTACGATGACGAAAAGGTGATCGCCGGACAAGGAACGATTGCACTCGAAATGCTCGAACAGCAACCCGATATCGACACCCTCGCGATTGCCATCGGTGGCGGCGGTCTGATTTCAGGTATTGCCACGGCGGCCATGGCGTTGAAGCCGACGATGGACGTGGTGGGGGTGGAAACGACGCGCTACGCATCCATGTTTGCGGCGGTTAACCATACAACGGCGAGCTACGGCCCGTCGACGATTGCCGAGGGCATCGCGGTCAAAGAGCCGGGGAAACACACCCTCGCCATCGTAGAGAAGCTTGTGACCGATATTGTGCTGGTCGACGAAGGTGATATTGAGCAGGCCATTGTGATGTTGCTCGAAGTCGAAAAGACCGTGGTCGAGGGTGCCGGCGCGGTTTCGCTGGCAGCGCTGATGCGTCATCGTGATCGCTTCGTCGGTCGCAAAGTTGGTTTGGTGTTGTGCGGTGGCAATATCGATCCGCTGATGTTGGCCGAAATCATTCAGCGCGGTATGGTGCGCTCCGGCCGTCTGGCTCGTATCAAAGTCGAGTTGCGTGATTTACCGGGGGCGTTGGCCAAGATCACAAGCGTGATCGCGGAATCGAATGCCAACATCGAAGAAGTGCATCACCAGCGCGCTTTCACGAACTTACCGGTGCAAAGCGCGGAGGTGGAATTTGTTCTAAAGACGCGCAACGCGGCGCATATCGGCGAGATCGTGACGCGCTTGGCGGCAGTCGGCTTTCGCGCCCGCGCGATACATCACGACGCCTGATCAGCCGGTTTGGCGGATGCAGTCGGCGGGGCGGGTGGCGGTGTTAGGGCCTTGGTCAGCATGATGACAAAGGGAATCCATCCCACCCACATCACCAGATCGATTAGCTCCATCGCAACCGGCACTTCACCTGCCGGGAAATAACGCGCCGACGTGTATTCCTCCAAGTAATCAAACACCGTCAGCCAGATGATAGTGAATGCAAAACACAGAGGCGTAGCGGATAACCTGCCTTGCAGCCGCTTCAGCATTGGAATGCACATGACAATGCCGATGCAGAACACGTAGAGAACAATCCTCCACTCGTGGTGCTCAACAAAAAACTGTTTGATGAGCGGCTCGGATATGATCATCTTGGCGGCTGTCCATCCAAGAATGCCTGCGCCAGCAATAATGATTTGCGGGAAACGCTCCACCCATTTCAGGATCAACGTAGAGCCCCACATCACGATCGGTATGCTGACCAACAGACCGATCACCACCAGCAAGAAACTGCCGTGCGCGGCACCAGCAACGGCGAGCACATTGTCTACACCCATGATGGCGTCGGCCACCACAATGGTCTGAATCGCCTGCCGGAATGTGGCACCGCCTTGGATATTGTCGTGATCGCCACCTTCATCGGCGACCAACTGATAGGCAATCCAGATCAGAGCAACACCCCCAGCGAGGAGGAAGCCTGGGATCTTCAGAAGCCAGACCACACCCATGGTCAACACCGCACGCACCACGACCGCGCCGATGGCACCCCAGAACACGGCTTTCTTTTGCAGGTGGGGGGGCAGATTTCGCGCCGCCAGACCGATCACGATAGCGTTGTCGCCCGCCAGCACTAAGTCGATGGCGATGATCGCCAGTAACGCTTGTAAAAACTCCATCGACATGATTTCCATGCGTTTTCCCTTGTCCTTATTGTTTAGCGATATTTTGCCGACAAAACGCCCCCGCGTGTTTGAGTTGTGTCATTGACGCTTGTCGCTGGTGTGGGTCGTTGGTTTCACTCCCTATTGCCCCGCAAAGTTGGCGGTATTGTCAGTGCGGAGTCCGCACGGTAGCATCCCATTTCTGCGTAACGGCGACTGGGGTGGATATTATGATGAAAGCACTATTAATGGGCTTCACGGCTAGCCTGCTGGGCGTAACCGTGTCCGCAGCTGAGCTCAAGGAAATGCCACCGGGCCTCTGGCGGATCACGAGTAAGATAGACGTGCCTGGGATGCCGCCGGAGATGGCGGCAAAAATGGCCAATGGCATGACCGCGACGCGGTGTGTTAAGCCGGGCGAAGTGAAATGGAACGAACAGCGGACCCCGATGATGCCGCGCGGTGAGGGGGAATGTGATCCCGTCCAACCAAAGGTTGATGGCGGCACCGTGACGTGGTCTTTGAAGTGTGTTGACGGCACCACAGGCGACGGCAAGCTGACGCATAACGGCAAAGACGAGTATAAAATGAAAATGAATGTTAGTAGTCCGCGCGGCAGCATGACCATGAATATGGAAGGCAGAAAGATTGCCGACACTTGTGACAAGGCGCAAAAATAGTACCGGCGCGGGGCGAAGGCTCCCCGCTTGGATGGTTGGAGAGTGATAGATGCAAAATCACTATGAAACGCTGAACCTGCCCGAGAACGCATCTGAGGCCTGGATCATGCGGCAGTATCAAAAGCTGGTCGAGGTCGCCGAGCAAGACTCCGCCCTCGACGAGACGGAGCGATCGGCGATGATTAGTCGACTGACCAATGCGAAAATCGCCCTTACCGATGTGATGTCGCGCCAGTCACATGACGATGAACTTGCATTGTGGCGCGGCAAGCGGCAGCGAAGCGGGTCGCTAAAGGGTATCGCGTTACCGGGTGCCCTGGCCACCATTGTTGCTTTGGTCGGCGGCCTATGGTGGCAACAGATTGAGAAAACGCGCGTTCTTCAGGCGCAAATTCAATTGGAACGAGCCGCAGAGGCAAAACGTGTTGAGGAGGCCGCCCAAGAGGCCAAGCGTCGACAAGATCTGTTGGTGGCGGAGGCGGAAGCGCGTCGGGTTGAGGAAGAGGAACGATTGCGTGTCGCGCAGGAGCAGCGCGCCGCCGAGCTCAAGACCGAACAATATGTTCCGGGCAAAGCGTTTGTGCCGACGCTAAAGACTCAGGCAGAAATTCGGGAGGAACGGCAGCAACGGTATCAGGAAAGTCAGCGGCGTATGGCCAGCGAATTTGAGGAGGGTATGCGCCGTGCGGAGACAGAGCGTAACTCTGCTGCGGCGCTTGCCGAAATCGCGCGACAGAATCGGTACTTAGAGCAGCAACGAATCGAAGAAGACCGGGCGGCAGCACGGCGGGCGCGAGCTGCGGCGGAAGCCGAGCGTCGGGAGCGTGTCAAGTAGCCCGCCTGCGCGGCTCGCTCTACAGCGTGTTGTTAAGTGTGGCGTAACGAACGCGCATGGCTGCAGGCAGATTGTGCGCCAATTTGGTCAGCAGCTCATCGTGCAGCTTGAGTTCTTGCCGCCAATGTGATTGTGTGACTGCGGTGATCGATCGATATTTATGTTCGTCAAATGACAGCCCGCTCCAATCAAAATCGCCGTAACGCGGGATCGCGCCAAGCGCCGTTTCGCCGGCTTCCGCAGTTCCTTCCACGCGCCCGATAATCCAAGACAATACCCGCATGTTTTCACCGAAGCCCGGCCAGATGAATTTCCCTTCATCACTTTTCCGGAACCAGTTCACACAGTACAGCTTGGGCGTCTGTGAAGTTTTGCTGCCGATATCGATCCAGTGTGCAAAGTAGTCGGACATGTTGTAGCCACAAAACGCCAGCATGGCGAAAGGATCACGACGCACCATACCAACTTGTCCGACAATCGCTGCCGTGGTCTCAGAGCCCAACGTCGCGGCCATGTAGACGCCATCGTTCCAATCGTTGGCCTCTGTTACAAGCGGCACCGTCGTCGAGCGACGGCCCCCAAAAATCATTGCTGAAATGGGCACGCCGTTCGGGTTGTCCCATTCCGAATCAAGCGAAGGGCACGACGTTGCCGCAACCGTAAAGCGTGCGTTGGCATGCGCTGCTGGGCGTCCGCAATCCGGTGTCCAAGCGTTGCCCTGCCAATCGGTCAGATGTGCTGGTGGTGTTTTGGACATGCCTTCCCACCACACGTCGCCTTCAGGCGTCAGCGCAACGTTGGTGAAAATCACGTTCGCTTTCAGCGATTCCATACAATTTGGATTGGTTTCATATGATGTGCCGGGAGCCACACCAAAGAAGCCCGCCTCCGGGTTGATGGCGTACATCTTGCCATCCGCACCGGGTTTGATCCACGCGATGTCGTCGCCGAGGGTCGTCACTTCCCATCCGGCTGCCTTAAATGGCGCAGGAGGAATCATCATCGCGAAATTCGTTTTGCCGCATGCGGACGGAAACGCAGCAGTGACGTAGTGTTTCTTGCCAGTCGGCGTCTTTACACCCAAAATCAACATGTGCTCGGCGAGCCAGCCCTGTTCTTTGCCCATCACGGACGCGATACGCAGAGCAAAACATTTTTTGCCGAGCAAGGCGTTGCCGCCATAGCCGGAACCGTATGACCAGATTTCGCGGGTTTCGGGGAAATGCACAATGTACTTGTGGTGTTTGTTTGAGGGCCATGCCACATCCTTCGCGCCCGATGCCAGCGGCGCACCAACCGAATGAAGACATGGCACAAATTCACCATCGTCACCGAGCATGTCGAGTACTTTGCTGCCCATACGTGTCATGAGCTTCATGTTGACTGCGACGTAGGCTGAGTCTGAAATCTCGATACCAATGTGTGAGATATGTGAGCCAAGTGGCCCCATGCTGAAAGGCACCACGTACATGGTGCGTCCACGCATCGAGCCGGCAAACAGGCCTTGTAGCGTAGCGCGCATTTCCGCCGGCGGCATCCAGTTGTTGGTTGGCCCCGCGTTGGATTGTTGTTCACAGCAAATGAAGGTTCGGTCTTCAACCCGGGCAACATCAGTCGGGTCTGATAGCGCCAGGTAAGAGTTGGGACGCAGTGTGTCGTTGAGCTTGCGGAAGGTGCCGGTAGCGACTAGTTCGGCGCACAGGCGATCGTATTCTTCGTTTGAACCATCACACCAATAAATGCGATCCGGCTTTGTGAGTGCTGCAACCTGTTCCACCCACGCCAATAACTTTTGATGTTTGGTCGGCGCGTCATTAATCAATACGGTCTTGGCTTGGGCGTGCATCTACGGCTCTCCGAAGGGCGGTCGACGTCATGGCATCGACACATTACCTATTCGGACGAAATTATCTCACAGCGGAAGTTTTGTTGAGCCCTCACCCGCACGCCTGAGTAGCGATACCTGCGACAAAAATTGATAGTTTTGTGCGAGTTTTATGCGCCAACTGCATGGTCGCAAATCGCTTTTGTTTCACAACCCCGCAGGCTGCTGGCCGTAAGTTTTAAATTTTTCAATTACCCTTCCCATTTCGTCGTCACTCAATTGGGGCGGCTCACCGAGTTGCAGGGCGTGCCAATACATCTTGGCCAACACCTCGACTTCCACTGCAAGTGCGAGCGCTTTCTTGAGGGTTGCACCGCACGCAATCGCGCCATGCTGCGCGAGTAAGCACGCTGTCCTTCCTTCGAGTGCCGTTACCGCCGCCGCCGACAATTCCGCAGTGCCGAAGGTTGCATATGGTGCACAGCGGATATTGCGTCCTCCGGCAATAGCGATCATGTAATGAAACGGCGGAATGTCGCGATGATGGCTTGCCAAGGTGGTGGCAAAGATCGAGTGTGTATGAACGATGCTGTGAATCTCCGGGCGTGCGGCGTAGATGTCGCGGTGGAATTGCCATTCGGAAGATGGCAAAACTTCGCCTGAATACACACCGTCCATGTTGACATATACGATCTGCTCGGCCTGTAGTGTTTCGTAGTCGATACCCGTTGGTGTAATCAGAAACCCCTCGGTATCGCCTTGTATGTTGACCGCCCGCGTACTCACGTTGCCCGACTTGCCGTGGTTGATTCCCGCCGCATTCATGCGTACCGCAGTGTTGACCACCTCGCGGCGCAGCGACAAGTGCGGCACATTGTTCAAATTCAGAAAAGTCATTTGGAGGTCTCCGTAGCCACACCGCTTGCTAGTTCGTTCGGCGCAAATACGCCGCGTTCGGTAATGAGGCCCGTCACGAGTCTGGAGGGTGTCACATCGAAGCCCGGATTGTTAATGGCCGCCCCCTCTCGCAGTATCCGTACATCGACGATGTCGCCGTGCCGATCCCAACCACGTAGCATCCTGACCTCGCTGGTATCACGTTCTTCAATTTCGATTTCTGGTACGCCGTCCTCGATATCCATATCAATGCTGGAAATTGGTGCCGCAGCATAAAACGGGATGCTGTTGTCGCGTGCGGCGAGCGCCTTCAGATAGGTGCCAATCTTGTTGGCCACGTCACCGCGTCGTGAAACACGATCCACCCCGACGATCACCATGTCCACTTTTTCATGTTGCATCAAGTGGCCGCCTGCATTGTCCACAATATAGGTGTGGCTGACACCGGCATCAGCCAGTTCCCACTGGGTGATCAGTCCTTGATTGCGCGGTCGCGTCTCTTCCACCCAGACATGCAGCGGTAACCCTTCCCTGTGCGCCAGATAAATTGGCGCGGTGGCGGTTCCCCAGTCGGTGCAAGCCATCCGACCAGCGTTGCAGTGAGTCAAAATGTTTACCGCACGCCCGGTTCTCGCGTAAAGATCACGAATAATGGCGAGGCCGTGTTCGCCGATCTTGCGATTGTTGTTCTCGTCTTCAGCCGCGATTTGATCCGCCGCAGCCCAAGCGACGTCGGCGCGGTCGGCAGGGTCGGTAGTGGTGAGCAGCCGACTCATTCGATCTAGCGCCCATGCGAGATTCACCGCGGTCGGACGTGTTGCCGCTAATGCCTTGCTGGCTGTCGAGAGTGCGCCGTCGGTTGCGTCGCGCTGCATAGCGAGTGCGATTCCATAAGCCGCAGTTACGCCGATCAGCGGGGCACCGCGTACCCGCATGGTGCGAATCGCTTCCGCGCAGTCTTCCCATGTCAGCAGGACGCGCTGCTCAACAATAAACGGTAGCTGTGTCTGGTCAATAATCACCACGCGACACGCGGCATGATCGGCGGAGAGACTACTGATGGGCTTTTCGGTAAATTTCATTTTTGAGAAATGGCTGTTTCGTTAGTTTGGCATGTCCGAAATACAAAATTCATGGCACCTGCCGGCGAGAATGCGCCAATGGCCTGGCGGCTACCAGAGCGTCCAGCTTGTGTCCGACTGCGTTATAATCTCAATTTCCACGCATCCCTTCCCGGATATTAGCCATGACACAGTATATTTTCGTCACGGGTGGTGTAGTTTCCTCGTTAGGGAAGGGCATCGCCGCCGCCTCTCTAGCCGCCATTCTTGAATCGCGCGGCATCAAAGTCTCCATGATGAAGCTGGACCCGTATATCAACGTGGATCCCGGCACCATGTCGCCCTTCCAACACGGTGAAGTGTTTGTCACGGAGGACGGCGCGGAAACCGACCTTGATCTTGGACACTACGAGCGCTTCATCTCGACCAAGATGAAAAAGGCCAATAACTTTACGACTGGTCAGATTTACGAACGGGTGATCAACAAAGAGCGCCGCGGTGATTATCTCGGCGCCACCGTGCAGGTCATCCCACACATTACCGACGAAATTAAGTCGTCGATCATCTCCGGTACGGCAGATGCAGAAGTCGGCATTATCGAAATTGGCGGCACGGTCGGCGACATCGAGTCGCTGCCATTTTTGGAGGCCATTCGCCAGATGGGGGTCGAGCAAGGGCGGGACAACGTTTGCTACATCCACTTAACCCTCGTGCCGTATTTGCCGGCCGTCGGGGAAATCAAAACCAAACCGACGCAACACAGCGTCAAAGAGCTGCGCGAAATTGGTATTCAGCCTGATGTGGTGATGTGTCGCAGTGATCGTCCGTTGCCCGAAGATGAGCGCAAAAAGATTGCACTGTTCACTAACGTCGATAAAGGCTCAGTGATCTCATGTTACGACGCCACTTCGATATACAAAATACCGAAGATGCTGCACAAGCAAGGACTCGATGAAATCGTATGTCGCAAGTTACATCTGACACCTCACCCTGCGGACCTGACGCAGTGGGAGCGTATTGTTGATGCGCTGGAGAATCCGGCTGCTGAAATAGACCTCGCCATGGTGGGTAAGTATGTCGATCTGGCGGATTCCTACAAGTCGCTATCGGAGGCGCTGATTCACGCTGGCATCCAAACCCGCACCCGGGTGAACATCCACTACCTCGATTCTGAGGAGATGGAGAAAACAGGTAATGGCGAATTGGCGCGTATGGATGCGGTGTTGGTGCCCGGCGGTTTTGGCAAGCGCGGCACTGAGGGCAAGATTTCTGCGGTGAAGTTTGCTCGTGAAAACAAGATTCCGTATCTGGGAATTTGTTTGGGTATGCAGATCGCCACCATCGAATTTGCGCGTAACGTGGTCGGACTCGCCAGCGCAAACTCCACTGAGTTTGACGCGGATACGCCGCATCCTGTCGTCGCCTTGATTACCGAATGGCAGAACCACGACGGTCAGATCGAAAAGCGTGATGCCAGCTCGCGTATGGGCGGTACGATGCGCCTCGGCGCGCAGCCATGTACGGTCCGCCCCGATACGCTCGCGTACAAAATTTACCAAAGCACGACCGTCAGCGAGCGTCATCGTCACCGCTACGAGGTCAACAATCATTACGTGCCGCGCTTGGAAGCCGCCGGGCTAGTAATTTCTGCGCGGACAAACTCTGAAGCCTTAACCGAAATGGTCGAACTCGATCCCGCCAAACACGCCCATCCATGGTTTTACGGCTGCCAGTTTCACCCGGAGTTTACTTCGACACCGCGCACCGGGCATCCGCTGTTCACATCGTATATCAAAGCCGCGCTTGAGCGGCGTAAAAAGACACACGGCGAAGCAGGCTTGCGTGTGGTGCAGGGAACGAAGGCAAGCGCATGAGCGGAAATCAGCCTGATTTTTGGGTTCAAAACGGCCCTGTCCCCGCGCAGGCGGCGACCCAAGTTGGCTGCGCCTCGCTCATCAATAAATTGGGTTCCCGCCGTCGCGGGAACGGGGTGCCGGTGCGGATTGCGCCGTCATTGGAGATGTAATGAAACTTTGTGGATTTGAAGTTGGGCTCGACAAGCCGTTCTTCTTAATTGCCGGGCCATGCGTCGTAGAAAGCGAGCAATTGCAAGTCGATGTTGCTGGCCAACTCAAGGAGATGACAGCCGCGCTGAACATTCCATTTATCTTCAAGTCGAGTTACGACAAAGCGAATCGCTCATCCGGCAAATCGTTTCGCGGCCCCGGCATGGATGAGGGTTTGCGCGTGTTGGCTGAAGTCAAGAAACAACTCAGTGTGCCGGTGCTGACAGACGTCCACACCGAAGCGGAGATTCCGACGGTGGCGGGCGTGGTTGATGTGCTGCAAACACCGGCATTCCTCTGCCGTCAAACCGATTTCATTCATGCCGTCGCGCGTGCTGGCAAGCCGGTGAATATCAAGAAGGGCCAGTTCTTGGCACCCGCCGACATGAAAAATGTCGTTGACAAGGCGCGTGATGCGAGTGGCACCGACAACATCATGGTGTGCGAGCGCGGTGCGTCGTTCGGCTACAACAATCTTGTATCGGACATGCGCTCACTCGCTATCATGCGTAACACCGGTTGTCCGGTGGTGTTTGATGCCACGCACTCGGTACAGCTTCCTGGTGGGCAAGGATCCACGTCTGGCGGGCAGCGCGAGTTTGTTCCCGTGCTCGCGCGGGCGGCGATTGCGGCAGGTATTTCCGGCGTGTTCATGGAAACGCATCCTGATCCATCAAAGGCGTTATCAGACGGGCCAAACGCGTGGCCGTTGCCGATGATGAAAGAACTGCTTTACGTATTGAAAGAAATTGATGCGCTGGTGAAGCAGCGTGGTTTTGCTGAATCCGCTTTGATGAAGTAACTCTATAAAAATTTAGACCATGACCGCAATCGTTGATGTAATCGCAAGAGAAATTTTGGACTCGCGTGGCAATCCCACCGTGGAGTGTGATGTGTTGCTTGAGTCGGGTGTGATCGGCCGCGCCGCCGTGCCGTCTGGTGCATCAACCGGTTCACGCGAAGCCATTGAGCTGCGCGATAAAGATGCAAATCGTTACCTAGGAAAAGGTGTGTTGAAGGCGTGTGAACACGTCAACACCGAAATTTGTGAAGCGATCATCGGTCTTGATGCATCCGAGCAGTCATTCATCGATCGCACCATGATTGAGCTGGACGGCACCGAGGGTAAATCACGCTTGGGCGCAAATTCCATTCTTGCGGTTTCGATGGCGTGTGCCAAAGCCGCAGCTGACGAATCAGGCTTGTCGCTCTATCGCTACTTGGGAGGTGCGGCACCGATGCAAATGCCGGTGCCGATGATGAACATCATCAACGGCGGTGCACACGCCGATAACCCGCTCGATATGCAAGAGTTCATGATCATCCCGGCTGGCCTGCCAACCTTCCGCGAGGCGCTGCGCGCCGGAGTTGAGGTGTTCCACACGCTAAAGAAAATTCTGCATGCCGAAGGCCACAACACCAACGTCGGTGACGAAGGTGGCTTCGCGCCGAACCTGCCAAACAATGAGTCGGCGATTCAATACGCGGTGAAAGCGATTGAAGAAGCCGGCTACATTCCCGGCCAAGACATCTTGGTTGGCCTTGACTGCGCTGCGAGTGAGTTTTACAAAGATGGTAAGTACCGTTTTGAAGCCGAGAAGATGTCATTCACCTCTGCGCAGTTTGCTGATGTCTTGGCGACATGGGCGGACAAGTATCCAATCGTTTCCATCGAAGACGGCATGGCTGAAAACGATTGGGACGGCTGGGCGATTCTCACGGAGAAGCTCGGCAAAAAAGTGCAACTTGTTGGTGATGATCTTTTTGTGACCAACACCAAAATCTTGCGCGAGGGTATTCAGAAGGGTGTCGCGAATTCGATTCTGATTAAGGTGAACCAGATTGGTACGTTGTCAGAAACGTTCGCTGCGATTGAGATGGCCAAGCGCGCCAACTACACTGCCGTGATTTCGCACCGCTCCGGTGAAACCGAAGACACGACCATTGCTGATATCGCAGTGGCGACCAACGCGATGCAAATCAAGACTGGCTCAGCTTCACGCTCAGACCGCATGGCGAAATACAACCAGCTCCTGCGCATCGAAGAAGAGTTGGGCGATGCGGCAAGCTACCCTGGCAAGTCCGCGTACTACAACCTGCGCTAAAGGCATTTGATCCGCGAGACCATCGACCCGTGAGATTTCTCCCCCACACATTGATCGCGCTGATCATTGCGATCCAGTACCCGCTCTGGATCGGCAAGGGGAGTTGGCTGCGCGTGTGGGATGTGAATCAACAACTCACGGAACAGAAAAACAAGAATACCAAGCTCGCCCAGCGCAACGCGGGGCTCGATGCTGACGTTCGTGATTTGAAAGAAGGTTTGGTGGCGGTCGAGGAACGTGCGCGTGTGGAACTCGGTATGATCAAGCCGAACGAGACTTACTATCAGGTGCTTGAAAAGCAGAAGTCAAAACTCTAAGCGGGACGGTTGTTTTCAAATATGATTGGCTGGAAATGCAGGTGAACAAAGAGGGGCTGCGCAAGTGTCTGGTAATTCGTACGTTGCCCCGCAGTTGTGGAGAGTCAATTGATTGCCGAGACTGAGGCCAACCCAAAGGAAAACTGACATGCGCCACCTTGTTTCCGCGATGCTTGTTGTTGTCGCCATCATTCATCTGGTGCCTCTCTCGGGTCTTCTTGGAACCGAGCGACTGGCGGTGCTGTATGGCATTCAGATCGAGGAACCAAACCTGGCGATTCTCATGCGCCATCGTGCGGTGCTTTTCGGCTTGCTTGGAGTGTTTCTGCTGTACGCCGCCTTTCGCCCAACGTTCCAGCCCGCCGCATTTGTTGCTGGCTTCGTAAGTGTGTTGTCGTTTCTATATCTGGCGTGGTCGGTGGGTGGGTATAACGCGCAGATAGGTCGCGTTTTCACGGCTGATATCGTCGCGCTTGTTTGTCTCGTCGTTGGGGCGATCGGGTATGCGTACTTGACAAGAGGCGACTAATATTCCGTACGTCCGTCAACCCGCGTTAGCGGGCCGCCATCTTTGTTCCGCGTCGACATTGCTTTGGTTGAAAAATCGGTCAGGCTTTGATTTTGTGATGTTTGTATTCCCAGAGTGACTTCAAGCTGAAACTCCCCGCCATCAAAAAGTTCTGCGCTTCAATGCCCGACGCCACAGCCGATGTGAAGTGGGGCATCGATCACGTTTACTCGATCGGCGGGAAGATGTTTGCGGTCGCGTGTAAGACCGAAAAGGGCGAGACGCATGTCTCGTTCAAAGTTGACGATGATCGGTTTCTGGAATACACGGATCGTCCCGGCTTCATCCCTGCGCCATACTTCGCCCGTGCGAAGTGGGTGCAGCTCAAGGATCTTTCAGCCGTTTCGGATGCGGAAGTCAAGGCGATGATCAAGCGCGCGTATCAACTCGTTGCCGCGAAGCTGACCAAGAAGCAGCAGCGTGAGTTTGGTTTGATCGACTAACTGGCGCTGCTTCCTTGCGCTCGAACCGTTTAATGCGCTCGATGTGATAAGAGCATTCACGACCAGTGAAACGTCAGCTTATGGCTAAGCAGCGTCGCGGATCTTAATCGCGCCTTTCGCGCTTGCGATCCCCTTCACTTCGACCACCCTCACCACGCTCGGGTTCACCATCCGCACTGCGGTGGCACTTGACGCAGTTTTCGAAGTTTTGAATTCCTTCTTTGCGGTGTTTACGCAGCACGTTAGCCGGCGTATGTTCATGGCAGCCGTAACACGTGTACTTGCGGAAGTCTCCGGTGCTGTGACAGGTTGCACATGAAGCGTTGTGATCCTTGTCGAGTACAAAAAAATTATCGTGTTCAAAACTGGCGGGCTTCCATGCGGTGGATGAATGGCACTGGGCGCACTCGCCTTTGATCTGGCTGTGCAGGGTGTCGGTCGGTGCCCGATGACACGATTCACACCGGTCGCGTGTCTCGGCGCGCAGCAATTGGTGGGAGAACGGCTTGCGGCTATGCTGCGTGAGCTTCGGCCCGGCGTGGTCGCTATGGCACGCCATGCAGTTTTGTTCAGTAAGCTCTTGGTGAAACGCGGTTTTCTGCGGTGCGGTCATCGGCGTTTTGCCGGCGACCGAAGGTGCGGCGATCAACACGCCCTTAGTCGTTCGTACACCAATGCCCGCCGGGGCGTGGCAGGTGGTGCAACGCTCGGCAGATGCACCCCGCAGCGGCGCATGACAAGCGAAGCAGTCGGTCGCCAGTTCGGCGTGTGCCTTGATGAGCGGGCCGGGACTGATCATTAAGTTCGGATAAACAAATATCAGTGCTACCAGCGCAACTAGATTGGCACTGATGATGATCCAAAGCCAACGCCCTTTCATTTCCAACTCCAGAAAAGCAGACTGGCGATGATGTGTGCGAGCGCAAGCACCGCAAACGCCAACGTGATTGGGAAATGTACTGAGCGCCACTGTTTGAAGGCGTCAAAGGTCAGGCTATCCCAATAGGTACGCTCGGCGAGTTGCGCGGGAGTCAGGCCTTCGTCGCGCATGCGCTGTCGGGCTTCATCGAGACGGCGGCGTGACCGTGCCAGCAGGAACTTGCCGGTCAGTCCGCTCGCGACATTGATCAGCATCGCCCAAACCGCCAGCCAGCCCAGAATGGCGTTGAAGTGAATGCCCGCGTGCACCAGCACCAGTAGCGAGCCGGCCCATGCCATGTATTCGTGAAAGCGCAGCAGCGTGGCGGGTTGGCCTGACTGAATGAGTTTGCGTTTGCGCAGCGAATATCCCAGTGAAGTCAGGATCAACAGCGTGCCGGGAATGCCCAACCAGCGACCGACCCACACAATGTCCATGAGGTGTAGCGCGGCATCACACAACAGGGCGGCGCAACCCAGCAAGGCCAACGATAGAAAAAACGGCACTACCTCGTGGCTGAAGAGTCGGGCCTTCGGCGCGTTCATATCGGGAAGCTCATTTCGGGTTCGCTCATTGTTCAAGTACCAGCGTTGTCTGCGGTTTGCCGACACAAAGCAGGCAGTGGCCGTCGGCGATGTCGTAGTCAGGCTTTTCGGCGTAGGTAACGGTACCGGAGATGAGTTTTGTCTCGCAGCTGCCGCAGCTTCCCGAGCGACAACCCGACTCCACCGACACGCCCTGGCGCTCCGCAAAATCGAGGAGGTTGCTGTCCTGCCCATCCCAAACGAGGGTGCGGCCCGAACGATTGAATCTGATGTCGAGTGCAACTGCGGACGAACCGACAGGTTCGTTGGTCGCAGACACAAGCGACCGGACCGATGCCGGGCCAAATGCCTCGAAGTGGATATCCGCTTCTTGCACGCCCCAGTCGCGCAGCGCGGGTACCAGACTTTGCATCATGGGTGGTGGCCCGCAAACATAAAACTGGTGCCGGCCGTGTGGCAGGTTACCGCGCAACAGCGCCAGATCGATGTAGCCGCTGTGTTGGTAGTCGCGACCTTTGATGTCGGTGCTGCCAGGGTCGCAATAAACCATGTTCAATTTCAGCGCGGAATGTGATTGCGCCAGCTGTTCCAGTGTTTCTTTAAATGCGTGATCAGCGCTGTTACGCACGCCATAGTACAAATGTACTAACCGATCCGGTTGATGGCTCACACACCAGCGCAACATGCTCATCATCGGTGTGATGCCAATGCCGCCGGCGATGAGAACAGCCGGAACGGTTGCATCGGGATCGATGTAGAACTGGCCTGAAGGCGCTTTGGCCAACAGGACATCACCTTCCTGCACTTGGTCATGGAAAAAAGTCGACGCCTCGCCGGGTGGCAGCCCTGGTCGGGAAAGCGGTGGAGGCATGCGTTTGATGGTGATGCGATAACGAGTCGGGTCAGGTGCATCCGATAACGAGTAGCAGCGCACAACGCTGCGTACTGTTCCGGCACCGTTGTTCGCGTGTGTTCCCAATGGCAAGGAAAACGTGAGGTACTGGCCCGGTTTAAACGTTGGTAACGGCGCGTTATCAACTGGCTGTAGATAGAACGAACACTGACTTTTTGCGGCGTCCTCGAACTCTCGGCGCGTCACACGGAACTCGCGCCAACCGGGCCAAGCCCCTGTGGCTTTTGTCTCGGTAACCGGCGCGTCTGCAGCCAGACCGGCCGGTGCAGCGCCACGCCTGCGCCAGAGGACCACACCCAAGCCCGCCGCGCACTGAATCAACAGCGCGGTGCAGATGTAACCAAGAAGGTGTAAGGCGGTCATACGAGATTTGGTCGGGCCTTGCGCCTCGATGCGAGGCGATTACAGAACTTATACCTTGATCAGCGCCGGCCGCTTTGCGGCAAGTCAATCGTATTGGAATGAGCCGTCATCGGCGCTTGGTTCTTGCCGCCGTTTGCCATGTTTGAAGCTCCCCACAACACGTGCTGAGTCTGCGCCGGATATGTCGAATTGGTCTGTGCCATGACAGACACAACAAGTGACCCGGGTTCAGTGCCCACGGTCGGTGTTTCGCTTCAACGACCAACCAACCCGCGACGATTGCGGGGTGCGCTGCGGCGGCGCGAGGGGCTGCGCTTTACCGGCTAATCACCTTCACCACCGAGTGTCTTATCACCGGGGTGTTTCCCTGTTAGTAGGAACGCACTCATGGCAGCGGCCATGGCGGTAATTGCCCACAACACAAAAAATCCTAGCGAATAAATCGCGCTACGTGATGCACGAACATGTTCACCCAAGACCACTAACTCCATCGGGTCGACCAATGTAAAGATGATGCCGAGGCCGATGCCCGCGGCGATGAAAGACGGCCAGAGGATGGAGATAGTTAGGCGCAGCATGATGGTTACGGCTATGGCGCGTCGCTAAGTTTGGTGCCGGTGGGGCTCCCGGCTGCAGCCGGCCGCAGTTCGAGCGGCGGAAGTGCCGCCGTGCCGACATTGATTTCTTGCTGTAGCCGCCACTGCTTGTTTTTGTCTTCGAGCAGCACGTTCCATTTGCCGGTTCGCAGCGCGGGCAATTTGCCGGTATAGCCGTTTGCCGTCGGGCTGAGGTTAATCACGCTATCGAATCCACTGCGGGTGGCATGTACCAGTGATAACGTCAGCGCCCCGGTGAAGCTTGATCCATTGGCTTGCTTGACCGTGACCTGCACCCGATCCTGCGCCTGGTCGAAGGCGACTGTTGCGGTGAGGCCCGCCTGGCGTGCGATGTCGTCGCGATGTAACGCCTGATTTATCGCCTTGCCCTGTTTGTAATAGTCATCCACCACCAAACCATCTTGTCCCGAAACGGCGAGGTAGAGCGTGATGAAACCCGCAACCACTACCACGGCAGGTCCGGACATCAAGAGCCACGGCCAAGGTTCGCGGTACCAAGGGTTTGGAATGGCTGGGGTTGAGGTTTTCATGCGGATTCCAGAATGGGTATCAAGGTTTGTAGAAAGATGACTTCTCATGCAGGCTGAATACATCGGGTGCGGGACGACCATCGGCCCCAACTGCGGTGATATCGAACTCGATCCGGGTGATGCCCTTTGGTGCGGCATCCATGTCGATACGCAGCGGGATGGCAAACATCTTTGACGCAGCAGGACCAATCTCAAGCGGCTGTTGGACGCCATAGACCTTCAGCCCGTCGATGCCGCGAACACCCACCGAAAACCGCTGCACGTGTTCCTGCGTGTTCATAACCTGCAACCGGTACACGTTCTCCAACTCGCCGCCCGACACCTCACGGGCGAGGGTGGTCCGGTCACGGATAACGTCGGCGCGTACCGGCACCCGGTTCCACAGTGTGACGCCCGCGGCAATGATGATGATCCAGAGAATGCCGGTGTAGATCAGCACGCGCGGACGGAACACCCGGGCGATCATCTCGCGCCAATCGGCGTGCTTTTCCAGCGCATTGAGTGTGGAATAACGTATCAGACCGCGAGGATAGTTCATCTTGTCCATCACTTGATTGCAGCCGTCAATACACGCCGCACAGCCGATACACTCGTACTGCTGACCGTGGCGGATATCGATGCCTGTCGGACAAACCTGCACACAGATGTCACAGTCAATACAATCGCCGAGTCCCTTGGCTTTGTAGTCGGTCGACTTGCTCCGGCTGCCGCGCGGCTCACCACGGGTGTAGTCGTAGGTAATGACAAGGGTATCGCGGTCAAACATGGCACCTTGGAAGCGGGCGTAGGGACACATGTATTTGCAAACTTGCTCACGCATCCAGCCGGCATTACCGTAGGTGGCGAAGCCGTAGAAAAATATCCAAAACGTTTCCCACGGCGCAACGCCGAAGGACAACGCCTGACTGAACAACTCGCGTGCAGGGACAAAATACGCCACCAGCGTAAAGCCGGTCCAAAGTGAAAGTGCAATCCACAAGCCGTGTTTGAGCCCTTTTTTGCCGAACTTGCCCATGGATAGGGGACTTTGGTCAAGCTTTATACGCTTGGGCCGATCACCTTCGATCTTGCGTTCGATCCACAAGAACATTTCGGTGTAGACCGTCTGCGGGCATGCATAACCACACCACAGCCGTCCGGCAACGGCCGTAAACAGGAACAGCGAGAACGCGCAAATCAACAGTAGGACGGTGAGATAGATGAAGTCCTGCGGCCAGAATACGAGGCCAAAGATGTAGAACTTGCGTGCGGTGAGATCGAACAACACCGCCTGCCGATCATTCCATGTCAGCCATGGTGTGCCGTAGTAAACCAGCTGTGTGGCGAACACAAGCAGCCACCGCCAGTTGGCGAACCAGCCGGTGACAGCGCGTGGATAAATCTTTTTGCGGACTTCGTAGAGCGCATCCTCCTGATCGTCCGGCGGACGACTAGGCGGCGCGGTGCTGACGATAATGGGAATGACGTTCTGGGAGTTGCTCATCGCGGGTGATTCATCAACTGGCGCGCTCGAACGGAGTGCTATTTTCCCTTCGGTGGCGGCGTTGTCGGCGCTGTGGTTGCAGATGATGTCGCTGCTGCTGGTGTGGCTACCGCAGGCTCGGGTGCCTTCTCAACAATGGGCGGTTCTCCTCCCCCCAAGCTGTACACGTACGCAGCAAGCAAATGGATCTTCGCCGCGCCAAGTTTTTCAATCTGCGCCGGCATCGCGCTCTGGCCTTCCACCAGTTGATTAACACCGCGACCGTTTTTGATGGTGTAAGAAATATCTTCAACCGAACTTCCGTACAGCCAGATGTCATCTGTCAAGTTGGGGGCACCAAGTTGGCGATTGCCTTTACCATCCGCACCATGACACGCCGCGCAGACCGCGAACTTCGGTGCCGCTGCTGCCGCCATACCAGCATCGTGTTTCAAGCCAGCCAGTGAACGAACGTACTGCGCCATCTCTTTTGTTCCTGTCTCGCCGCCGATGGCATCACCGAGTGCGGGCATCACGCCATTACGCCCATTGGTGAGGGTGGCGACGATGGTTGCCGGATCTCCACCGTACAACCAGTCCTTATCACGCAGATTTGGAAAGCCCTTGCCGCCTGCCGCATCAGAGCCGTGGCACTGCGCACAGTAGTTCAGGAACAGGCGCTGCCCGGCGGCATTGGCTTGTGCATCTTTTGCGAGCGTTGGGATATTGATCGCAGTGTATTTGGCAAACACCGGACCAAAATCCGCATCCGCTTGTTTAACTTCGGCGTTGTATTGTCCCGCAGAGCTCCATCCGGCCTGACCGGCAAAGCCACCGAGTCCCGGGAAGATGAAGAGATATAAGGCACCAAAAAACAGCGTCAGGTAAAACAACCAGCGCCACCAGTTGGGTAACGGGTGGTTGTATTCGGTCAGGTCTTCATCCCAAACGTTGCCGTGTAACTCTGGTTTGCTGCCGACCGGTAACTTTTTTGTTGTCTGGGCCCAGAGCAAGACACCACAGGCGATCATCGAAACAACGGTAATGATCGCTACATACCAGTGCCAGAATGCGGTCAGATGGTCTGTCATTTGCTTGCCTTCTTCAGGTTATTGGCGTTATCCAGGGTTGCTGACGATGCCGGCAGTTCGTTGTCATCGTCCAAGAACGGCAGATTGGCGGCTTCGTCAAAGCGAACTTTGTTCTTCGAGCTCCATGCCCAGTAAACGATGCCAGCAAAAACGAGGAATGACAAAAGCGTGACGACCGAGCGAAGTGAGGTCAGATCCATTTGCATTCCCCTTACTTGGTCTTGAGTGCGGTACCCAGCACCTGCAAGTAGGCGATGAGGGCGTCTTCTTCGGTCTTGCCCTTCACCGCTTCCGCAGCTTTGCTGATTTCGTCATCGGTATAGGGGACGCCAACACTTCGTAGCGCACGCATTTTTGGCGCCACGCCATCCGCATCAAGTTTGGCGTTTTGCAGCCAGGTATAGGCGGGCATGTTCGACTCAGGCACCAAGTCACGTGGCTGCCGTAAATGCAGGCGATGCCAATCGTCGCTGAACTTGCCGCCTACGCGGTGGAGATCCGGTCCGGTGCGTTTGCTACCCCACTGGAAAGGATGATCGTAGACGAATTCGCCAGCAACCGAGTAATGTCCATAACGCTCGGTTTCCGCACGGAAGGGGCGGATCATCTGCGAGTGGCAGTTGTAACAACCTTCGCGGATATACACGTCGCGCCCCGCCAGTTGGAGGGCGCTATACGGTTTCAGTCCAGCGACTGGTTCGGTGGTGCTGCGTTGGAAGAACAGTGGAACGATCTCCACTAGGCCACCTACAGCGACCACTAAAACCACCAGAATGATCATCAGGCCAACGTTGCGTTCGATTTTGTCGTGAGTCAGTTTCATGACTTAATCTCCTTGCGCGGCCGGGGTTACCATGGGGCCGACGGCTGGTCGCATCGGTATCGAACCTGGCGCATAGCCCTCGGGGATTGGTGCGTCATGGGCTTTACCTGCCGCAACCGTCTTAAATACGTTGTATGCCATGATCAACATTCCGCTAAAGAACAAGGTGCCTCCGAGTAGACGAATCATCCAATATGGGTAGCTCGCTTTCACCGACTCCACAAACGTGTAGGTGAGGGTGCCATCGCTATTC
Source organism: Rhodocyclaceae bacterium (assembly GCA_020247545.1). Classification (GTDB taxonomy): domain Bacteria; phylum Pseudomonadota; class Gammaproteobacteria; order Burkholderiales; family Usitatibacteraceae; genus UKL13-2. Next base: position 25,310 of record JADCIX010000016.1, read on the forward strand.
ACGGCGCGCCACATCAATCCCTGCATGACGCCGGAGATCCAGAGTGCGGCAATGTAGAGGACAACACCAAGCGTGGCGATCCAAAAATGGAGCGAGATCAACTTCACGCTATACATTTCTTTTTGGCCGAACAACCTCGGAATCAGATAGTACATCGAGCCGATCGAGATAAACGCTACCCAGCCTAGCGCGCCGGAATGTACGTGGCCGATAATCCAGTCCGTGTAGTGCGCCAAACCGTTAACCGTCTTGATCGACAACATCGGTCCTTCGAAGGTCGACATGCCGTAGAAGGAGAGTGACACGATGAGAAATTTGAGGATCGGGTCATCGCGCAGTTTGTGCCATGCACCGGAGAGTGTCATGATGCCGTTGATCATGCCGCCCCACGAAGGTGCTAACAGAATCAGGGAGAACACCATGCCGAGCGACTGTGCCCAGTCTGGCAGTGCGGTGTAGTGCAAGTGATGCGGGCCGGCCCACATATAGGTGAATATCAGTGCCCAGAAGTGCACCACTGACAAGCGATATGAGTAAACCGGACGCTCCGCTTGTTTCGGCACAAAGTAATACATGATGCCAAGGAAGCCGGCGGTGAGGAAGAATCCCACCGCGTTGTGGCCGTACCACCACTGGATCATCGCGTCCTGCACACCGGCATAGGCGGAATACGATTTCCACATGGTGACGGGAATCGCCGCACTATTCACCAAGTGCAGGATAGCGACGGTCAGGATAAACGCACCATAAAACCAATTCGCCACATAAATATGCTGAGTACGGCGCTTCATGATGGTGCCGAAGAAGTTGATCGCGTAGGTGACCCAAATGACGGTGATCAAAATATCGATCGGCCATTCCAGCTCCGCATACTCTTTGCCTGAGGTGATGCCGAGCGGCAGGGTGACCGCAGCCAGTAGGATGACCAGTTGCCAGCCCCAGAAGTGAATGGCAGCCATCGAGTCCGAAAGCACCCGCGTCTGGCAGGTGCGCTGCACAACGTAGTAAGAGGTCGCAAACAAGGCGCAGCCGCCAAAGGCAAAGATCACCGCATTGGTGTGTAATGGACGCAGACGCCCGTAGGATAGGAATTCAACGCCAAAGGTGAGATCGGGCCAAATCAGCTGAGCGGCGATGATGACACCCACCAGCATGCCGACGATGCCCCAGACGATGGTCATGATGGCGAACTGCCGTACCACCTTGTAGTTGTAGGTATTTGCGTTGCTTTGCATCGCGGGAACCCTTTTTTAGTGATTAATCATTGAACAGCAGGTATGTTCGCAGTCGAACGGAACGGGGTTTTGACTTGGATCAAACGGCAGGCAAGACCTTGCTGAATGTGGGTGGATCGACCGCATGATTGACACGGGACGGGTGAAGTGACTTCGCCGACAGGCCGTCAGGCTAGCGGCTTGAGGTTGGCGGACGGTCGTCGTCGATCAGGATGCGTTGCCCCGGCGAATCGAGGTCGTCCATTTGTCCGCCGCTAACCGCCCACCAGAAGGCGGCGCCGATCACGATCGCAATTACCAGCGACAGCGGAATCAGTATCCAAAGTGATTCCATGGCCTTAGGCCGCGCCTTCTGGGCCGGGAAACTGCTGCCGAAATGTCATCCGGCTGGCGTTGATGACCACAATCAGCGAACTGACGGCCATGCCGAAGGCGGCGGCTAGTGGTGTGACGTAACCAGCGAAGGCGAGCGGAAGCGCAACAAGGTTATATGCGAGCGCCCAAACAAGATTCTGGCGGATCACACCGCGGGCTTGGCGGGATAACACAAACGCGTTGGCCAAGGCGCTTAGGAGTTGGCCGCCCTGGCTGGCGAGTACGGCATCGGCGGATAGACGTGTCAATGTGGCACCGTGAGCCAAACCTATACTTCCGGTTGCCTCGGCCAGCATCGGTGCGTCATTTACGCCATCACCCACCGCCACCACCTGCGCGCCGCGTTTGATCAATTGCGCAACATAAAGCCGTTTTTGTTCGGCTGTCTGTGCGCTGCGTGTGAAACGGGGCGCGATGCCCAAATGCTCTGCGGTTTCGGTAACCACCGGTGCCGAGTCCCCAGAAAGCAAATGTACGTTGATGCTCCGCGCTTGCAGTGCGGCAATACACGCCTTTGCGTCTGGGCGGATCGGGTCAGTGAGGCTAAAGACTGCAAACACCGTTTGTGATGGTGCATTAGCTTCGTTAAGCCCGACATCAGCCGCTCGCAGAGTGCTGCATAACGCGATGTGGGTCTGATTCGCCGAAAGTGATGACAGCAGGGCGGCATACCTGGCGTGAAATGCCGCAGGAATCGCAAACTCTGGCTTCCCCAAGCGGTAGGTACGGCCGTTAATTTTGGCTTCAACACCTTGGCCGGCGATGGTTTCCAAGCGCTCGGCGACCGGGATCGCCTCGCTGCTCCGACGGTGAGCCGCTGCGTAGCGGTTGATGGCGCGTGCAGCCGGATGGATGGAACCACGTTCCATTGCCACAGCCAACGCGAGTACGCGATCTAGTTGATCGGCCTCGCATCGTACATCCGTCACGCGCATCTCGCCGGTGGTGAGGGTGCCGGTTTTGTCGAACACCACATCCGTTGCGCCGGCGAGGGTCTCAACCAAATGGCCACGTACGACGAGTAAACCGTCCCGTGTGAGCCTTGCAAGGGCGCTCGCGAGAGTGGCGGGTGCTGCGAGCGCAAACGCACACGGGCAGGTAATCGCCAATACGGCGATGGCAATCTCGACCGCACGGGTGGAGTCAATTTGCCACCAGATCAGCGCCGCCCCAGCCGACGCGAGCAACGTTGCCGGGGCCAAACACCGCGCTACACGTTCGGCCAGCCCATGAAAGGCGGGGCGATAGGCCAGGCTGCTTTCCACCATTTTTCCCAGTCGGGCGAGCAGGGTGTTGTTCCCGGCCGCAGTCACTTGTGCAATCAACGGGGAGGTGATGTTGATTGTGCCGCCGATCAGCGTATCCCCTGCGCTGCGGGTAACCGGGCGTGACTCGCCGGTCATCAACGCTTCGTCAAGTTCGCTTTCGCCCCGTACCACAATGGCATCTGCGGGCACCGCCTCGCCCATGCGGATAGACACAAAGTCGCCGACCGCAAGCTGATCGGCGCGAACCGTGGCGGCGCGCTCGGTCTGGGGGAAATCAACGAGCCTTTGACACCCCAATGGACGCGCGTTGGATAGCCGGTCGATTGCTTCCGCAGTGCGTAGCCTCAGCGAAGACTCAAGCCAGCGGGCACCCAGCAGCAGGAATACAAACATGGTGATGGCGTCAAAGTAATGCTGCCCTGATTGGGTGACTAATGCGACGGTACTCGCAGCGAATGTCAACAGCAGTGCAAGCGCCACCGGTACGTCCATACCAAGATATCCGCTGCCAGCCGTGTGAAACGCGGTCCGCAAGGCATTGATGAAAATCGGCCGCGCGGAGAACAACAACACCGGCAGTGTCAACAGCCATGCGCTCCACGCCATGAGCTGTTTGGCGTCTTGGGAGATATCGCCGGGATCTGCCAAGTAGATCGGCACTACCAACATCATCACCTGCATCATGCACAACGCGGCAACACCAAACTCAAGCAACTGGGTACGCCGCTGCTGACGACGCAGCGCAGCGCGTGCTTGGTGCTCGACTGGTTCCGCGCCAAGGCCAACGCGGGCCAACGCAGCAACGATGGTATCGATCGTTAGCTGCGCGGGATCAAACTGGATGCGCGCGCTTTGTGTGGTTAAGTTGACCGTGGCCTTTTCCACGCCGCAGAGGCTGCCGATGGTGCGCTCGGCGAGCCACACACAGGCGGCACAACGCAGCCCGGTAAGGTATAGATGCGTCTGCGCCGAAGCTCCGGGTACATCACTCACAGCGCGCTTTGCGGTTTCAGGTGGTTCTGAGGCGGTCGGCAGCGGCAAACTGCGCGGATCGAATTTTTCTGAATAACCAATGCGCTGTCGATAGAAATCTGCCATGCCCGCGCCGATGATGGTCTGTGCGACATTCATACAGCCCACGCAACACATGCGCTCCATGCGTTGATCAATTTCAACGGCGAAGTTGCTTTCGGGCGGCACGTTCAATCCGCAGTGAAAGCAGGCGGTAACGGCCGGTGCGCGGCTTTTGGCGTGCGCCAAGGTATCGACAAAAAGTAATGCGGAATCGTCAGAGCGAGCGTTCATGATTAGCTCGCCTAAATTGTCCGAAGGCAAAGCTGCGCCAGCGCCGCGAAGTCGGCGAGTTGTGTTGCATGCGAAAGCCCGACCAACCCCATACCGATCACAATAGCGCCCGCAGCCAGCCGCACACGCGCACGTTGCGCGAACTTTCGCAGCGGTGCCGCTGCCGCACCAACGGCAAACATCGCCGGCAGCGTACCCAAACCAAATCCCAGCATGACTAGCGCGCCACCTTCCACGCTGCCGCTGGAGATCGCGGTGGCAAGTGTTCCATACACCAAACCGCACGGAATCCAGCCCCATAATGCGCCAAACGCAAACGGCCGTGCCTGCCCGTTGCGGAGATGCATCTGGAGCCGCGGCGCGACCCACCATTGGAGGCGTTGCCAAATCCAACCGCCGGCACGTTCCACCGGTGCCAGAAATTTAGTCACGCCGGCGATGTAGAACCCGGTGGCAATGACCAGACACTGGCCGACGATGTACAACAACAGGCGCAGTGGCGTCATATCGTTGAGGACTAGTCGCTCAGCCAAGGACCCGGCAACACCCGCCGCCAATGCACCGGCGATCACATAGCTCAGAATGCGACCGGCGTTGAAGGCAGTGCTTGCACGCATCGTACCCGTAGCGCGCGATGTCGCCACGCCCATTGTGCCGCTGCTAGATGCCAGGGCAAATCTCGCCGACGATGAGCCTCGAGAGACACGTCGTGACCATGTGATTGGACCGACTTTATCAAGATCGGCGCGGCTATTCCCCATGGCACTGGCGATGGTTGCGCCGCACATGCTCACACAGTGAAGGCTGCCGAGAAAGCCGGTGGTGAGTGCGGCAAAGAAGGCTGCGAACAGCCCCGCAAGCGGCACTACGCCCAGATCTAATCCCATACGTGCTCCCTGTTCGTCCGACGGTTAAATCAGCTTCGAGAATGTGGCGCGTTGCCGATCATGCTGTAGGTGACGGTCGAAAATCATCGCCACCGCCCTGACCATGATACGCCCGCGCGGTGTGACGGTAATCCACGCACCATCCCACTCGATTAGTCCGTCCTTCTGCAGCGTGTCGAGCGCAGCGATCTCAGTCTTGAAATATTGCTTGAAATCGACTAGGTAAGCTTCTTCGATCGCCTCGACTGATAGTTCAAACTGGCACATCAACGACTGGATGACGCACCGGCGTAGCAGGTCGTCCGCTGTCAGTTCGATGCCACGCATTGTCGGCAGCACACCGCGATCAAGACAGTCATAGTATTCATTAAGCGTGCGCACATTCTGGCTATAACTTGGGCCGATCTTGCTGATGGACGATATGCCGAGAGCAACGAGATCACAATCGGGTTGCGTGGAGTAACCCTGAAAATTGCGATGCAACAGCCCCTTTCGAGCCGCCTGCGCAAGGCTGTCATGCGGCAACGCAAAGTGATCCATGCCAATGTAGATGTAGCCCGCGTTGGTTAGACGACGAATCGCAAGCAGCATGATTTGTAGTTTTGCTTCGGCTGTTGGCAGGTCGGCTGACAAGATTCGCCGCTGAGGCCGGAAGGCCGTTGGCAGATGCGCGTAGCTATACAGTGCAATCCGATCCGGTTTGAGTGCGATGACACGGTCGAGCGTGTGGCTGAAACCGATGACATGCTGCTTGGGTAGACCATATATCAAGTCGATGTTGATGGAGGTCATGCCATTACGCCGCGCCGCGTCGATGACCGCGACGGTCTCCTCCTCCGATTGAATTCGATTCACTGCTTTCTGTACCGCCGGATCGAAGTCTTGTACACCGATGCTTATGCGATTGAAACCCAGCTTGGCGAGTGTGGCGATTTTTTCCGCGCCGGCGGTTCGCGGATCAATCTCGACGGAGTATTCACCGCTGGCGAGCTCAAAGTGTTGCGAAAGCATCTGCATGAGATCGGTGAGCTCTTCCGATGATAGGAATGTCGGCGTGCCACCGCCAAGGTGTAATTGTTCAACCCGTCGTAAACCAGACATCTTTGAAGCGGTCAGCGCGGCCTCGCGTGCCAAGTAGCGTAGGTACTTGGCGCTACGACCATGGTCGCGGGTGGTGATCTTGTTGCAGCCGCAGTAAAAACAAATTGTGTCGCAGAAGGGGAGATGTACATATAACGAGATCGGCGCATTGCCGTCACGCAGGGGGCGCTGGCTGAGGGTTTGTTCGTGAGTTTCGGCGGTGTAGGCCTCAACAAATCGGTCTGCCGTCGGGTAAGACGTGTAACGCGGGCCGCTCTGGTCGTAACGGCGAATTAGATTGGTGTCGATCACGAGGTCGTTGCTCGATTGGTGATGTTTGGTGATTGAAATCATGTAGATGAATATCTGAACGGTGACGATTCTGCCCAGCTTGGGTAGAATAATGATCATGTGGCCCGTAGCGGTGTTGATGTGGATCAAACGCCGTTCGGACAATCGGGGCACGCCATTTAACTGTTGAGCTCCCCAATACCCTATGTCGACCAACCTGAATGCAATGCATGCGCGACTTGACTTGGGCGCGCTCAAAACCGCCTGTGCGGCTTGTAACTTGCGCGAGATTTGTCTTCCGGCGGGGCTTTCCCCGCAGGAAATCGACAAACTAGATCATTTGGTCTACGTGCGCAGGAAAATAAAGCGCGGTGAAGCGTTGTATCGTGCCGGTACGGCGTTCGACGCGATTTATGCGGTTCGCAGCGGTTTCTTCAAGACTCGGGTGACGACGCAGGATGGGCGCGATCAAGTCACCGGATTTTCCATGGCGGGTGAAATTCTGGGGATGGATGGCATCAGCCACGATGAATACACCTGTGATGCGATTGCACTGGAAGACAGTGAGATCTGCACCATCCCCTACTCGCAATTAGAGAAACTATCGATAGAAGTACCCTCACTGCAGCGACACTTCCATAAAGTCATGAGCCGCGAGATCGTCCGAGAGAACGGTGTCATGATGCTGCTCGGCGTGATGCGCGCCGAAGAGCGGCTCGCGGCGTTTTTGCTCAATCTTTCGCAACGACTTAGCGCGCGCGGCTATTCCCCGCTCGAATTTAACTTGCGAATGACCAGAGAAGAGATCGGCAGCTATCTGGGCATGAAACTGGAGACCGTGAGCCGATCATTTTCCAAGTTTCAGGCCGACGGCTTAATCGCGGTCGACCAAAAATACATCCGCCTACAAGATATCGACGGCTTGCGCGAAATTTACGCGCACCACACACGCTAACGCGAGTTTGTGCCTGCCGACTAACGGCAAACCAGCACTGGCACCTTCGAATGGGTCAGCACTTTTGTGGTTTCACTGCCAAGCAGCATCGCGGACAATCCGCGTCGACCGTGAGACGCCATGACGATGAGATCGCATTTGCGTTTTTTTGCCAAATTGATGATGGCCTCATGAGGCTGGTCCGATGTAACTGAAGTGAATTCGAATGGCGCATCCTTCAATTGCTTGACTGCGCGGGCCTTGATCGCATCTGATCGCTTCTGAATCATCTTGTCCCACTGTTTTGTCGACACCGGGGTGACCATGTAGCCCTCGCCACCAATCATGGTCGGAAACTCGGGGAGTGCCGTCATCACGGTAAGCTTCGCACTACCGCTTGCGGCGAGTTTGCTCGCGTAGCTCAATGCCTTTAGCGAGAGCTTGGTGCCATCAACAGGAACCAGAATGGACTTAAACACGGTGCGACCCCCTTACAAGTTAACGATAGCCTAATATTACGCCTGTGAAGACGCGGGGGGTTGATATTGATCAACTCGGGTGAATCTAGCCTGAACTTCTCATTGGGGCACCTTCGAAAGCGGGTGGGTGTGTGAGCGATTCTTGCCCGACCGACCACGGTATAGCATGCTGTTTCAAGCGACGAGGGCGCGTGTTGGTCATGGTAAGGTGCGGCTTTGTGCTTGCCCGAACAAAATCAGATCACAGATGAGCAAAGCGTTTACCAAAGAAACCGATGCAGACGACGATGATGATGACGGCGTGGGCAGTGGAGCGCCCGTCCCCGTTGGGGCGAAAAACTACATCACCCCCGGCGGCCATCAACGTTTGCGTGACGAGTTACGTTACCTGCTCGACCGTGAACGCCCGGCGGTGACATCTGCCGTGTCGTGGGCGGCAAAAAATGGTGACCGATCAGAAAACGCCGACTATCAATACGGTAAGAAGCGTCTGCGGGAAATTGATCGCCGGATTCGTTTCCTAACCAAAAGGCTCGATAACGCCGAGGTGGTTGATCCGCTCACGCCGCGCGACGAAGAAGTGGCTGATCGTATCTTTTTTGGCGCGACCGTGGTCTATTCGAATGCGACTGGACTGGAAAAAACAGTCACCATTGTCGGCATTGATGAGCTCGATCTCGCGCGCAACTACATCACCTGGATTTCGCCGTTGGCGCGTGCGCTGTTGAAAGCCCGCGAAGGTGACAGCGTGATGCTGCACGCGCCGGGCGGCCGTGAGGAGCTCGAAATTCTGGAGGTGCGTTACGAGGCTGTCGAGATCGATGCGTTTGTCCCGCAGGCACCGATTAGCCTGAATGTGGTGAAGCCGCAGGAGTAACCAAAACTTCCCTATCCACGGGCATCTTCAAGCCAAAAGTGCTGAAATCGCCCGTTGGACGGGCGTCTTGCAGGTTTGCACCTAGCGCATGATGAGCTTAAGAAGTTCCTCACGCGAGAGCTGATGGTGGCTCTCAACCGCTGCCAAGATTGCGGCGAGGGTGCCAATCCTGAGCGGGTAATGCAACGCTACGGTAAGGTGGTGCGTGGTGGGTTGTTCAGTGGTCAACCTTACGTGACTGCCGGTTTGGCGGGTAACCGCGTAACCGCGTAACCTAAAGCCGCTAGCCCACGGATGAGCGCTGTGCCCGATAAATCACGAGGAATGTGGGGCATCCGCTCTCAGGCCGCAATCACTTCATCATGCGTGAAATGCAAGCGAATCAATTTGGGCGCTTGGCCAGCGTCGAAATGGCATCTCACAGCGCCACGCACCCTCTCGTGTAAGCTCGGAAGGTCGTCAGCTTCTGTAAAGATATCAGCAGCAAATGCCTTTGCTGAAAAGCCGCCTTCGAGCGCAGTCTCAACCAGGAAAAGAATTTCGTTCAAATGCCCTTTCGATATCATCGATTACCGTTTTGGAAGAAGCGTGAAAAATGGGATAGCCCACTCCGCATAGTCCTAGTATAAGCAACGCTAGGCCGAATAGACATCAGCGGCTTAGCCGCGTCGAGCCACTCGACGAAGCGGCTGTCAAGAGGGGTAGTTTTGCTGAACGGGGGAGCGCGAAGCGCCAACTTAATCGGCAGGGGCATTCGCCCCTAGCCGAATAAGTTGTAGCTCCCTCTCTCACCCCGGAAGGCTACAATGCAGCGGGCCTAGCATACGATTCCCAAATTAACGTCCGCAAGACATGCATGCCGAAGGGCGGGCGGTTTCAGACATAAATGCTCGGATGCCCGTCCCATATGGGGTTTGGTAGTTAGATTATTCGTCGGCGAATTGCGCTCACCACAATCTCAGCGATGATCACCACAACAAAGATCGTCGAGAGAACCACCGCGACTTGATCCCAGCGGAACAAATTCATCGCGGTATCCATCGCCATGCCGATACCACCCGCGCCCACCAGCCCGAGCACGGCCGATTCGCGCACGTTGATATCCCAGCGAAACAGTGCGATGGAGACGAACGACGGCATGACTTGCGGCCAATAGCCTTTGATGAATACCGACGCCTTTGATGCGCCGGTTGCCGTCAGCGCATCAATCGGGCCGCGATGCGCTTCTTCCAGCGCTTCGCCGAGCAATTTGCCGACGAACCCAATCGAGCGAAACGCAATTGCCATCGTGCCGGCCATCGCCCCCGGGCCGAAGATGGCGATAAATAGCAGCGCCCACACCAGTGTGTTCACCGAACGACTCGACACAAGGATCAATTGCGCGAGCATGTTTAGGGATTTGATCGGCACCACATTTCGCGCCGCCACGATGCCGACCGGGATCGACATGGCGAGTGATAACAAGGTGCCGAGGGTGGCGATGTTGAGCGTTTCAATTAACGCCGCTTGAACGGACTTTTGGTAGTAGGCCGTATCCATCGGCCACATACGCTGGAAGAAGTCGGCGAGTTGCTCCGGCGCATCGTAAAGAAATTCGGGAATGATCTCGATGTTCTTCAACGAGAACACCATCGCGGCGACCGACAAAAAGTAGAACGCGAAACGCAGAAACCGCTGCTCGGGGGTGAAACGATCCCACCGCCGATTCATCGTCGCGTTCATGACGCCCCCAACGCAGCGGACTTCTCGCGGGACAGTTTGGCGACACGTCGATTGCGCAAGTAATCGAGCAAGGCGAGATTGTCATTGAACAACGCGCGAACGTAGTTCGAGACAACTTCGGCCGTGACGATGAGCGCGATGACGGAAAGCAGAATCGCGCAGACAAAGTCATAGTCGAATCGCTGGAAAGCCGAGAACAGGCTGCCACCGATGCCTCCTGCTCCAACGATGCCAATCATCGTTGAATGGCGCAGGTTGGAATCGAACTGATACGAGGCAAAACCCAAGAACCGCGAAAATACTTGCGGTATCACGCCATAGATCAAGACAGCAAAAAACCCCGCACCGGAGGCACGTACGGCCTCAACTTGTTTCGGCGAAATTTCCTCAATGGCTTCGGCGAAGAGTTTGGAGATGAAGCCGATCGACCCCACCACCAGCGCGCCGATCCCGGCGACGGCACCGAAGCCAACGGCCTTCACAAAAATGATGGCGATCACCACTTCATGAAATGAGCGGCACACTGCAATAAGCGCACGCGCCGGCCAAACCACCCACGGTGGCATGAGATTGCGCGCAGCAAGAAGTCCGATCGGAAGCGACAAACCGATGCCAATCACGGTGGCGATTACGGCAATTTGGATACTTTCGAGCAGGCCTTTGGTGATCATCTCCACTTTTTCCGCGCTGAAATTCGGCGGAAACATCCGGCCCAGAAATTTTTGGCCAGCGCTGAGGCCATCAACAAAACGTGCCCACGTCACATCGAGCTGACCCATTGCCCAAACGACATAGACAGCCAACAGGATGAAGCCGATACGAAGTGGCCATTTGGGGATGAAGGCGACGCGAGCTACATTCAAGGCGTGGGCGGAGTCTCGATCGCTCACTCTAGCCAGTCCTCGCCGCCGTAGATTTCTTTGAGGTGGTCATCGGTGAGTTCGGCTGGGCTTCCATTGAATACGACCCTGCCGCCAGTCATACCGATCATGCGCTGGCAGAAACGTTTGGCTAGTGCGACGTTGTGGATATTGACGATCACCGGAATGTTCCGGCACCCTGCCATGTCGGCCATGATCTCCATGATCTCAACCGACGTTTTAGGGTCGAGCGATGAAGTAGGTTCGTCTGCCAGCAGAATTTCCGGGCGTTGCATGATGGCGCGGGCGATGCCAACCCGCTGACGCTGGCCGCCTGACAATCCATCCGCCCGCTGATTAACAAAATTGCCAAGCCCGACTGCGTCGAGCAACGCAAACGCCTCGTCGATATCTTCTTGCGGAAATTTGCGCAGCCATGCTTTGAATGCCGACACATAACCCAAACGACCCGTGAGCACATTTTCCATGACGGTCAGTCGCTCGACCAAGTTGTATTCTTGAAAGATCATGCCGATGCGGCGTCGCGCTTCACGCAGCGGCACACCGGAGAGTTGGGCGAGGTCTTGACCTTGGAACAGAATTTGCCCGGAGGTAGGATCGATCAAACGATTGATGCAACGGATCAACGTGGATTTGCCGGTGCCCGAGGGGCCGATGATGGCGGTGATGCCGTCGCCGGGAATATCGAGGTCGATGCCGTTGAGAACGGGAACGCCTTTTTTGTATTCCTTGGTGAGTCCGCGAATTTGGATGGAACGATTATTGGTGGCGGTCATGACCGATGTTTGATTATTACTTCTTGGAAGATGGGCTTGTCGCTGGTGCGTTAGTCGATTTAGCCTCGTTAGCCTTGCGTTTGTCGAAAGCCGCGCGAGTGAATGCGTCGCCGCTTACATCCGCCACCTTTCGAACCGGCTCATAGTCACGTTTGTAGTCGAGGGGGACAAATCGATTTGTACCACGGAACGCCGTGGTGAGTTCATCCGGAAATTTGAATTCGAAGGTACAAGAGACAATCTTGTCGCGCAACGCCGGTGCGAGATCGTGCACCATGGCCAAACTGCCGGCGGGGAAGGGCGCGCTCTTGTAGATGACGCGAAGCTGGCCGTCTTTCACCGCGCCGCGCTGGATCATACGGATCAATACATCATCCGCAATCGCCGCCGCGTCGTAGTCGCCGTTAATCACGCTCATGATGGAGTTGTCGTGTTTGCCGGAATAGAGCACCTTGTAGTCTTTGTCCGGCACCAGCCCTTCGTCTGGAAACAACGCACGCGGCGCGAGGTTGCCTGAGTTCGATGACGGGGAGACGTGTGCAACGCGCTTGCCGACCAGATCCCGAAGATTCTTGTAGGGGCTGTCGGCGCGCACCACCATCACCAAGTGATAGGCCATCAGCGTGGGCTTGTTGTTGATGAGGTTACCGTGAATGGCGAATGGATGCGCCCCCGCCACGTTGACGGCAAACGGCGTGTCGCCTGCGGCGAGCAGGCTCATTTGAATGCGCCCGGAGCGCATGGCTTCAATCGTGGCCGCGCTCGAATGCACTTGCAGAAACCGCATGGGACGACCGAGGCACTGCGACATGAACTGCACGTAGGGCGACCACATTTTCTCGTAGGTCGCGGTGTCTTCCTGCGGCGAGTAGCTCAGCAGAATCGTCTTCGGGTTCTTGAGCTTTGACGCGTCTTTGGGCGCATCCGCGATGAGATTTTGGTTTTCATCGCAGTAGATGGTATCGAGGTCGCCGCGAAACTTGCACGTTTCATCCGCCCGCGCGGCCGTCGTTACCAGCAGCGCGGCAGCAAAGGCCACGCCAATTTTGAAGACTGCGATCATTTCGTGCCGCCTTGCGCGCTTTGTGACTTTGCCGCTTCGGCTTCGCGAGCCATGCGCTTATCGTAAGCGGCGCGGTTAAAGCTCTCACCGCCGGCCTCGGCGACTTTTCTGACCAACTCAAAATCCTTTTGGTAGTTCAGCGGCCAAAAACGATCAGCGCCTTGGAATGCCTTGATCAGGTCCGGCGTGAATTTGAAGCTCATGGTGCAATCGGTGAGTTTCTTTTGCAGCTCCGGCACGAGATCGTGCGCCATCACCATGCTGCCGTTGGGGAAGGGCTTGGAGCGATAGATGATCCTGAGCTCGTCCGGCTTCACGATGCCACGCTGCATCATCCGGTCGAGCACGTCGTCCGCAATCGCGGCAGCGTCGTAGTCGCCTGACTGCACGCCGGCAATCGAGCTATCGTGTTTACCCGAATAGAGTACCTTGTAGTCTTTGTCCGGCACCAAGCCTTCGGCTGGAAACAGCGCGCGCGGCGCGAGATTGCCAGAGTTCGACGACGGTGCGGCGTGCGCCACACGCTTGCCGGCGAGGTCCTTGAGTGACTTGAACGGACTATTCTTTTTCACAACCACCGCGAGGTGGTAGCCGGTTGGCCCGTTGGCATCACCGCGAATCGCAAATGGCTGGGCACCGGCAATATTGACGGCGAACGGCGTATCGCCGGACGAGAGTGTGGAAAGCGTGATGCGGCCCGAACGAATCGCTTCGACTGTCGCCGCCGGCGAATGCACTTGGAAGAATCGCGTTTTCTTGCCAGTGCACTGCGACATGTGGTTCACATATGGTTGCCACAGCCGCTCGTAGGCCTGGGCGTCTTCCTGCGGCGTGTAGCTCATCAGAATGGTCGACGGGTTCTTGCGCTTGGCGGGGTCAATCGGCAAATCCGCCAACAGGTCTTTGTTTTGGTCGCAGTAAATCTCATCAAGGTCGCCGCGATTGGTACAGGTTTGCGCCGATGCGACGCCGACGCCAGATAGCGCCAAGGCCATTGCCACCGCCATAACCACTACCGCGCCAGTCCTTGAGCCGACCGCGCGGCGCTGGCCACCAAGACCCGATGTCATCGATGCATTCTGCGGCACAACGTTCTCCCGTGATTATTTTTTGGCTTTGGCGGCTTCCGCTTCTTTAGCGGTTTGTTTTTCATATGCGCTGCGGTTGAACGCCTCGCCCGAACCCGCCGCGACCTGCCTTACGACCTCCCAGTCTTTCTGGAAGTTCACCGGAAAAAATCGATCCGCGCCATCGAACGCTTTCACCATTTCTGGTGTGAAGCGGTAGTCGTAGAAGCACTTGACCAGCTTCTTGGCGAGAGCCGGATCGAGGTCGTGTGCGTAAGCAAAACTCGACGTTGGGAATTTGTTCGATTTGTAGATGATGCGGAAGTCGTCTTCCTTGATTTGTCCGCGTGAAGCCATACGGTGGTAGACGTCCGATGCCACTGCGGCTGCGTCGTAGTCGCCAGAGTTCACACCCATGATGCTTTGATCGTGTTTGCCGGAAAACAATATTTTGTAATCCTTGTCGGGTGTCAGCCCCTCGGACGGGAACAGCGCCAGCGGTGCCATGTGGCCCGAATTGGACGACGGCGAGGTGTGCGCGACCTTTTTGCCCTTTAAGTCGGCGAGCTTCATGTATGGCGACGATTTCTTCACAATCACCAGCAGGTTGTATCCCTGGAACTCTTTTTCAGTGCCTTTGACGGCAAACGGCACGGCACCGGCGATGTTGACCGCAAACGCCGTGGGGCCGGTTGAGAATCCGCCAACGTGAAGTCGCCCGGAGCGCATCGCTTCAATTTCCGCTGCGTTTGAATTGACTTGGTAGAAGACCACGCGCTTATCCAGACACTTGCCCAAATCCTGTGTGAAGGGCTGGAAGATTTTTTCATATACAGCCGGATCTTCGACCGGCGTATAGGTGAAGACGATGGTGTTCGGGTTCTTCAGCTTCTTACTGTCCTTGGGCGTATCTGCAACAAGATCTTTGTTTTCGTCGCAGTACATCGCATCCAGGTCGCCGCGGTGCTTACAGTCTTGGGCGGCTACTGGCTGGGAAACGGAAAGACTCCAAACGCCGGCTGCGGCAACCAATAGCGTGCCGAACCAATTTTTCCGCCAAGGCTCATTCTTTTGATACTTCATCGCTGTTCCCCTTTCTAAGTCTAACTGAGCGAAAATTATGCAAGCCAAGTTTAACCATGTCCGCCACGCCGTAATTTCACGCGATCATCATTATTGGGTTGATAAATGACATTTTTTCGCGTTGCGAGCCTTTTCATCTCCGCTCTTGCCGCTAGCTCGACACTGGCCGTCTTCGGCTGGGCTAGTGTGGCCACGCCCGCCTCTGCGCAAGCAGCTAGCGCCAAAGTGACGGCAGGCGCTGGGCCTGCAGCGGATTTGGCGGACTATGATCCAACAAAGAGTCAGGCGACAAAAGTCACGCCCCGCGCTGACGCCATGCGCGGATTGCTCTGGGAGGTGAAGCCCAAAAACGGCGGTAACACTTTGTATTTGTTTGGCACCATCCACGTCGGCAAACCGAGCTTCTATCCGCTGCCGGTGCCGGTGCAAAACGCACTCATGCAGTCGAGCAAAATTGTCGTAGAAGCCGATGTTACCGACCAGTCCGGTGGAGCCGAGATCGCAAAGTTGGTCGATTACCCAAAGGGTGAGACGATCGACAAACATATCTCACCGGCGCTGCTGGCGCGACTGAAGACCCAGCTTGAAAAACGCAAGATTCCATTTGCCAACGTCGCCTCGATGCGACCGGTGATGCTTGGCGGCATGTTGCCAATTGTCGAGTATGTAGCGCTCGGCTATGACATGGCGTCCGGGCTGGACTTGGCGCTGATTCATCAGGCAAAGCGAGAGAAGAAGCCGCTACTACAGTTAGAGAGCGCAACGGCGCAGATCAAGTTGTTGACGAATATGTCGGCAAGCCTGCAAGAAGCGTTTCTTGACAATACACTCAGCACCATTGAGCGCGGGCAGTCTGCGGATCAAGTGACGGGTATTGTGAATGCGTGGCAGTTGGGAGACGCTAAGCTGATGATGGATTTGGCTCACGAAGCAACGCGTGATCAGCGCGAGACCGAGCGGCTGAATCAAATCTTGCTGTGGGGGCGGCATCCTGCCATGATGCAAAACATCGAGGGGTATCTGGCCAGCGGCGAGGTACACTTCGTGGCGGTGGGTTCGCTTCATCTTGTCGGCGAACGAGGTTTGGTGAGTTTACTCAAGGAAAAGGGTTATAAGGTTCGCCAGCTTTAGCGGGCTCGGGGATTGCGGGATTGGGGGCTTGAAAACCGCGCAACCGCCCAAATTTGCAACGCAAACGTTTGTTTGTGAATTGCAATCTTGGGAGAAAACCAGCAATGACCACCATGGAAAAGCCTGTCGTCGACGGCGGCAAAGAGACCCGCGCATTCCAGACCGAAGTGAAACAGCTGCTTCAGCTGATGATTCATTCATTGTATTCCAACCGTGAAATATTCCTTCGCGAGCTGATTTCAAACGCATCCGACGCCGCCGATAAGCTGCGTTTTGAAGCGGTGACAACACCGGCGTTATTCGAGAACGATGCTGAATTGAAAATCCGTGTCGGCTTCGACAAAGCGGCCGGCACGCTGACCATTTCCGACAATGGGATCGGTATGTCCCGCGATGAGATAGTGGCCAATATTGGCACGATCGCAAAGTCAGGAACCAAGGAATTTTTCTCGAAGTTGTCTGGCGACCAACAAAAGGACGCCAACTTGATTGGCCAGTTTGGTGTTGGTTTCTACTCGGCGTTTATCGTCGCAGACCGCGTCACCTTGATGTCGCGGCGGGCTGGCACCAGCGCGGCAGACGGTGTACGTTGGGAATCAACCGGAGACGGCGAATTCACGCTTGAGGCAATTGAAAAAGCCGGGCGCGGGACGGAGATTGTTCTGCACCTCAAGGACGACGCCAAAGAGTTTCTCGATGACTGGCGCATCAAGAGCGTGATTCGCAAATACTCCGATCACATTCAACTTCCCATTGTGATGAAAAAGTCTGAATGGGATGAAGAGGCCAAGGCTCAGGTCACGCGTGACGAAGATGAAACGATAAATCAAGCCAACGCGATTTGGACACGCGCCAAAGCGGACATCACCGACGAGCAGTATCAGGAGTTCTACAAGCACGTCTCGCATGATTGGCAGCCGCCGCTGGCATGGACACACGCCAAAGTGGAAGGGCGTCAGGAATACACCGAGCTGTTGTACGTACCGTCCAAAGCGCCGTTTGATATGTTTGATCGCGAGCGCAAGCACGGGTTGAAGCTTTACGTTCGTCGCGTGTTCATCATGGAAGACGCGGAGCAGTTGCTTCCTCGCTATCTGCGGTTTGTGAAGGGCGTGGTCGATTCGAACGATTTGCCGCTGAATGTTTCGCGCGAAATTTTGCAACAATCAAAAGATGTCGACGCGATTCGCTCCGGCTGTGTAAAGAAGGTACTCGGCCTGCTTGAAGATCTCGCAGAAAACCAAAAGGATAAGTACGCGAAGTTTTGGGATGCGTTTGGCCGCGTCTTCAAAGAAGGCATGGGCGAGGACTTTGCCAACAAGGAGCGCGTATCAAAACTCGCGCGCTTCTATTCGACGCATGAATCCGGCAGCACCCAGTCGGTGTCGTTTGCCGACTACGTGTCGCGCATGAAGCACGGCCAGGAAAAGATTTACTACGTCACCGCCGACAGCCTCACCGCCGCGCAGAATAGTCCGCATTTGGAAGTGTTCAAGAAGAAGGGCATCGAAGTGTTGCTGCTGACTGAATCGGTCGACGAATGGTGGTTGGGTTCGGTTGATGAATTCGACGGCAAGAAGCTGCAGTCGGTTGCCAAGGGTGATCTTGACTTGGGCGCACTGGCCGACGATGAAGAAAAGAAGGCCGCGGAAAAAACGGCGGATGAACTGAAGCCGCTGCTGGAAAAAATCAAAACCTCGCTCGCCGAAAAAGTGAAAGAGGTTCGCGTAACGCATCGCCTGACTGAATCACCAGCGTGTTTGGTGGTCGACGAGCACGAGCTCTCCGGCAACCTCGAGCGCCTGCTGAAAGCGGCGGGTCAGAAGGTCAATGCGGTGAAGCCGATTCTTGAGATCAATCCGACCCACCCGCTGGTGGAAAAACTGAAGGCGGATGTTGAGGCCGAAACGTTCGATAGCTTGAGCCTGATCTTGTTCGAGCAATCGCTATTGGCCGAGGGCGGCCAACTTGAAGACCCGGCTGGCTTCGTCAAGCGCGTCAATCAATTCATGCTGCGCTAGTTTGTCGATAGTGTAGATAGCGCCCAGTCGATGTGCTCGGCGACCAATGCGGTCGCCGATGCACGCGACGCAGTGAGACGTTGGCGTAGAGATTGAACCTCGGCGGGGGCGAGTTTTCCGGATCGCAGGGCGTTTCCCACCGCAACGGCCAAATTACGCCGCCAACGCTCGAAGCCGATGCGTCGAATCGCGCTGCCCTCCATGCGCTGAAGCCACGTCGCCTCATCCCAATCCCACAGTTCTGCGAGGGTGACGTCATCTAGTTGGTGGCGAATGGCGAAATCTTTTTCCGCCGTCGGCGTCGCGAATTTGTTCCACGGGCAGGTGAGCTGGCAGTCGTCGCAACCGTAGATGCGGTTGCCGATGGCTTCGCGAAACTCGACGGGAATCGCGTCCTTGTTCTCGATGGTGAGATAGGAGATGCAGCGCCGTGCGTCAACAACGTAGGGCGCGACGATGGCTTTGGTTGGGCAGATATCGATGCAGCGCGTACAGGTGCCGCAGTGCTCGTTGGTAGGTGAATCAACCGGCAGGGGTAGGTTGATGTAGATTTCGCCAAGGAAGAATAATGAGCCCGCCGAACGATTTAGTAGCAGCGTATGTTTGCCGCGCCAGCCGATACCGGACTTTGTCGCCAGAGCAACTTCCATTACCGGCGCGGAATCGGCAAACACCCGATACGAAAGACCAGGCACTTTTCCCGCAATCTTTTCAGCAAGCAACTGTAGTTTGTTGCGCACCACCTTGTGATAATCGCGACCCAGGGCATATCGTGAGATAAACGCCGCCGACGGGTCATCCATTACCGCCCAGCTGTCTTTCGCCGCAAGTGTGTCGTAGTTGAGACGGGTGGTGATGATGCGAATGGTACCGGGTACGATCGCCTTGGGCACGCTGCGCTGTGTGGCTGTCTTATGTTCGCTGTCGGCGTCGCCATCGGCCTTAATGCGCCGCGCCATATAATCCATGCCTCCATGGAAGCCCGCCGCCAACCATTGTTCGAGCAGGGCCGCCTCGGTCGACAGGTCGGTGTCGGTGATGCCCACTTCTTGAAAGCCGAGCGCTATTCCCCAATTCTTTATGTCGGCTGCGAGGGCAGCTGAAAATTCGGCAAAATCGGGCGAATAGTCAATTTCTTGCATGACGGCAGTCTATCGGATGAGTGCACTTTCTCAGATGACAATCACATTACCGGATGAATCCGCGACAGTGGCGGCGGCCAACGGATTGGCTCGCGGGATCGCCCTCGCCGGGCGGTTGGGAGAACTGCCGGTCACAATCTACCTGCGCGGCGACCTCGGTGCGGGTAAGACCACCTTGGTGCGCGGCGTGCTGATGGCGCTCGGATACGAGGGGAGGGTAAAGAGTCCAACCTACGCCTTGGTTGAAGTTTATAGAGTTTCTAGCTTAAACTTGTATCACTTTGATTTTTATCGTTTAAGGGATCCGAACGAATGGCACGAAGCAGGCTTTCGAGATTCGTTAACAGCAACGGCAATCTCTCTGATCGAATGGCCAGAGAAGGCGTCAGGCGCGCGGGTGCCGCTGTCTCCCCCCGATCTGGAAATACAGCTAACGTCTTGTCAATCCAGCGAGACATCGAGGAGCATGTGTCTTACCGCCCACAGCACACTCGGGCAGAAGCTTCTGAAAGCAATACTGTCCTGACCGGCATCGCAGTTACGAGACGGAAGTTGCTCGGTGGCTTGGCTGCGCTACCGCTGGTGGGAAGTCAGCTACTTGCCGCCGCAGCGCTGCCTTCCAAAGTGAGCGCCGCCCGTGTCTGGCCGGCCAACGAGTACACGCGGGTCACCTTCGAAGCGCCGTCAGGTTTTAAGTACCAGCATTTTGTTGTCAAAGACCCCGAACGGCTGGTTCTCGACATCGAGAACGTCGAACTTGGAGACGCACTGAAGCTGCTTGCCGCGAAAGTAGGTGCCGACGATCCGTACATCAGAGCGGTCCGCGTCGGTATCAATCGCCCCAACGTGGTACGGGTGGTGCTCGACCTGCGAACCGAAGTGTTGCCGCAGGTATTCGCCGT
This sequence comes from Rhodocyclaceae bacterium, assembly GCA_020247545.1. GTDB lineage: Bacteria > Pseudomonadota > Gammaproteobacteria > Burkholderiales > Usitatibacteraceae > UKL13-2. The sequence goes on from JADCIX010000016.1 coordinate 45,829, forward strand.
CCCTCCGGTCGGCGAGTTCGGTCACCGGCTGATGCTCGATATCTATCCCGCGAAACCAATCGACTCCATGCTGGCGCTGCTCAACGAAGACACGGCAATGTTCGCGGCATCCGATAAAGACGCCAACAAGGGAATGACACCGCCGCGGCAGGGCGGCGGACCTGCTGAAATGGCGAGTGCACCGTCAGCACCATCCGCAGACAAACCAGCTTCGGTAGGGCTCGCCAAGGACGCAGGAAAAGATGTCGGTAAAGACTCCACCAGGGCACCGGAAGCACCGACGATCGTTGCGGGCAGAAAGCCGCCGCGCCCGTTCACCGTTGTGGTCGATCCAGGGCATGGCGGGGAAGATCCCGGTGCTGTTGGAAGGAAAGGTACGCGCGAAAAAGATATTGTGTTGATGATTTCCCGCCTGCTGAAAGACAAACTCGACAGTGATGCGCGCTTTCGTATTGCGCTCACGAGAGACGCAGATTATTTTGTGCCCCTACATCACAGAGTACAGAGGGCGCGCCGACTGAAGGCCGATCTGTTTATCAGCGTCCATGCCGACGCCTTCATCCATCCGCAGGCAAACGGCTCTTCGGTTTTCGCGCTGTCTGAGCGCGGTGCCACATCTACCGCCGCCAAGTGGATCGCCAACAAAGAGAATGATGCCGACTTGATCGGCGGTGTTAACTTGAGCACCCGTGACTCGAATTTGGCGCAGATTCTGTTGGATCTGTCGACGACGGCGCAGATTAACGATTCCCTGAAGTTAGGGCGTTATGTCTTGTCCGAGTTGGTCGAGGTGAATCGGTTGCACAAACCGCAAGTTGAGCAGGCAGGATTTGCGGTGTTAAAGGCGCCGGACATTCCCTCGATCTTGATTGAGACCGCGTTTATTTCCAATCCGGATGAAGAGCGTAAATTACGCGACGCGACTTACCAAGACAAGATGGCGGATGCCATCGCGGACGGTGTGCGAACCTACTTCAAGAAAAACCCAGCGCTGGCGCGGGCCTAGCCTGAACCGTAAACGGGGGCGCGCTCGAAAAAAAGCGAGCGGGCGACCCGTTAAATACAGGCTAGATGCACCAATAAAAGTCCACGAATGGCGGACTTTTTCAGGCGTTTTGTGTTGGAAAATGCCGTGGAATAACGACTTTGAGTCGCACAACGCTAGGCGGTGGTGCGCTGGTTCCTCAACATGTCGGAAATCTCACCGACAGTAAGCGGCTTTGCAAACAGGGACCCCTGGAAGGCGTCACAGCCGTTTGCGCGGAGGAACTCAAGCTGTCCGACGTTTTCGACGCCCTCGGCAATCACCCGCAGCTTGAGACGTTTGCCCATGGCAATGATTGCCTCAGTGATTGAACAGCTGTTGTGGTCTTCCGGGATCCTCGAGATGAAGCTGCGATCAATCTTCAGCGCTTGCGTCGGAAGACGCTTAAGTTGGCCAAGGGAAGAGTACCCGATCCCAAAGTCATCGATGGAGATTGTCGCACCAAGCAGACGAAGTTCCGTGAGGATTTCGATCGACTGATTGAGATTGCGCATGGCAATCGCTTCTGTAATTTCAAGATCAATTTGTGAAGCCGATACTCGGCTTTCGAGAAGCGCCGATTTCATCGACGGCAGTAAGTTACGTGACACAAACTGCTGTAGTGATAGGTTGACTGATACCTTAACGTCCGAACAACCTTCCAGCTCCCAGAGCTTGATTTGTTGGCAGGCATTTCGGAACACCCATTCACCTAGCGGGACGATAAGACCAAGCTCCTCCGCGATAGGGATGAAATCTTTCGGCAGGATTTCGCCATGCTGTGGATCGTTCCAGCGCAGCAGTGCCTCCAAGCCGATGATCTTTCCACTCATGATATCGACCTGCGGCTGATAGCGCAGGAAAAACTCGTTGCGATCAATACCACGGCGCAGACATGATTCCACCTCGAGTCGCTTGGACAAGAGAAAGTTTAGGTTCGGAGCGAAAAATCTTGCAGTATTGCGGCCTGCGTCTTTCGCTTGGTACATCGCCGAGTCGGCATGTTTAAGCAAGTGCTGCATATCAAGCGCGTCACCGGGAAAGTGCGAAATGCCGATAGAGGCAGTGACGGTGAGTTCGTGCCCAGATACCTCGATAGGGCGCGCCAGCTCGGTCAGGATCTTTTCGGCAACGACTTGTGCGAACTCTGGTTTTTCAAGTTCCGGAAGCAGAACGACAAACTCGTCGCCGCCTTCGCGGGAAACGGTATCGCCTTCCCGTATGACTTTCAACAGGCGTTTGGATATATCGCGTAACACATAATCGCCGGTTTCATGACCCAGCGTGTCGTTCACCAGTTTGAAGCGATCAAGATCGATGAAGAGCAGGCCCACATGATGCTGCTGACGGCGGGCTGAGAGGATGGCCTGATTGAGACGGTCCTGCATTAAGCGACGGTTTGGCAATCCGGTGAGTGCGTCGTGGTGCGCCATGTAGTGGATGGTGCGCTCGGTGTTCAAGCGTTCGGTAACGTCCTGAACCAACGAGGCGACGCCGATGACCTTATTGTTTTCATCAACCAACGGCGTGTTGTACCACTCGGTGCTAATTTCCTCGCCAAGCTTTGTCTTGTTCGTCAGCGAGACACGCGTGGAGCGGCGCGTTTGCATCAACTCCATCCACATTCTGGCGAATCGCTCGCTCTCCGCACCGCCGTTAACGAGGATGTATCCGGACTCGCCAATGACTTGGCTCGCGACATGCCCGAAGATGGTTTCTGCTGCAGGATTCCAACTGGCGACGCGAAATTCCATATCCCATTCAATGAAGGCGACTGGGGTACGTTCAAGATGTAACTTCAGTCGCTGCAGCGCAAGTAACTCGGAGCGTTCGGCCTTGCGACGGTCTACCGCTTCTTGCACTAGCGCGCGATTGGCTTGCTCAACGCGAGTTTTTTCTTCCGCCAGCCGCGTGGCGATCAGAACGTTGTCAAAACGGGCGGTCAGCGAATCCAACAACGCTTTATGTAACTTGCTGTGCACCACGACTAACAGGCCAGCGAGTACGGCTACGGCGGCACCAAACATCGAACTCGCGCGGTCGTCAAAACCGAGTGCGATGATTCCCATCGGCAGCAGGGATGCGAGCGCGGTGAGCGGAAATAACGATTTATGCGGCGCGAGATATGCAACCGCGCCCGTCGTCAGCAGCGCGATCAACATCATCACCGGTAGCCGGTCCAGAGTTGTTGTTGTCGCCAACAACACCGAACCCAATACTCCCCAAAGCACAGCCATGAGCAGGCAACCAATGGCAAAACGGAGTTCCCAAGCAGAAAGTTGGGCCGTGCTGGGGTTAGTGCGGATAAACACCTTATATAGAGAGTAGCGGCAGAGTATCACTAGACTAGCGGCGGCGAACCAGGCGAACAAGCTAGGTCGCTTGCCGAGTTCGTTCCACAAAATGGCTCCGAGCAGGAACGTCACCATCAATTCAACAAGGTAGCCGACCAACGAGAACCGATACAGCAACCTGACCTGCTCCGCAAATACGTGTTCTGCAACAAAGGCACGATCATTTGCCGACTTCGCCGCAGCCAGTGAGAGCCTATGCGCTGGCAGCCGCGTGATGGTCGTTGCCTTGTCGGCTGCCGCAGTCTGGTTATCAGTGGGTTGAACTGCCAAGTCTGTACTCTCGCGGGTTGCGCAAGTGTTGCCGCCAAAAGCGGGGTATGCGCGAGTGTTCTTTGGACAATACAGTCGCAAAGTTGGTGAGACGGAAGCCTTTTTCAGACCGTACATCACACATTACTTTGATAAATTTATTGTGTGTGTTTGTGAACGGGCAGTAAGACGTTAGTGTTTTCCCCCAGCGGCGTCAAGCGCTGTGAGAGGTAGAGCATAATATTTGGCTGGCAACCCCCCAGATAGGGTAGGGGATTCTGGTAGTCCGCACTGGTGCTTGGTCGAATGCCCCCATCCACCTCGGTAAAAAATTGCGGTATTTCACAGTTCGCCATGGCCGATGAGCGTCGTCCTCAGGATGCCCATCCTTGGCTATTTTCAACACGACTGGCGACAGACCCTAGAATGATGGGTTGTCTGCCACCGGATTTTGTCTCGCGGTTCATCACAGTGATGATTCGCGGAGGCCAACTAGAGACCTATGCCAAACCCGATTCAGCAACTGCCAGAACTTTTGATCAACCAAATCGCTGCGGGTGAGGTGGTTGAACGACCCGCTGCGGCGCTGAAGGAACTGCTCGAAAACAGTCTGGATGCGGGCGCAACGGCAATTCAAATTGAATTGGTCGCAGGTGGCATCAAGCGTATTCGGGTCGTCGATAATGGCGTTGGCATTGCCGCGAGTGAGCTCAAGCTCGCTGTCGCACGGCACGCGACATCAAAAATTGCCAGCCTTGATGACCTTGAACGGGTCGCGTCGTTGGGTTTCCGCGGGGAGGCGCTGGCAAGTCTTGCCGCCATCTCGCGCCTTACGTTGACATCGCGTCGCGCCACATCCGCCCACGCATTTCGTTTGCAGGTGTTGGGCGGCGAGACAAGCAATCTGGAGCCGGCGGCACTCGCCGAAGGTACGGTGGTTGAAGCCGAAGATTTGTTCTTTAACACTCCTGCGAGGCGCAAGTTTCTCAAGACTGAAAGCACTGAGTTCGGCCATGCAGATGATGCCGCAACGCGTATTGCCATCGCATATCCAAGTGTCGCCGTTTCGCTCAGTCACAATGGCCGGCGTATCTGGGCGCATGCGACACAATCGCCAGAGGAACGTATCATGGCGATTCTGGGTGATGAATTCGCCGGCTCATCGATTACTGTTTCCGAACATCAGCCAGCGTTTTCTATCTCCGGCCATATCGCGATGTCGCGTTATTCTCGTGCCGGGCGTGACCAGCAATACGTGTTTGTTAATGGCCGATTTGTGCGAGACAAACTCCTACAGCACGCAATTCGCGAGGCTTACGCCGACGTTTTGCACCACCAGCGGCAACCTGCTTACGCATTGTTTCTATCACTGAGCCCTGATCTGGTCGATGTCAACGTCCACCCCGCAAAAGCTGAAGTACGGTTTCGCGATTCGCGCGGGATGCATCAGTTCGTATTTCACGCCCTGCGCAAAGCGCTTTCGCAGTCGAGCACGGAAGGCTCCGCCCCACAGGCCGATCCGGGGCGCTACATCACCGCTACGAATAACTGGTCACCGCAACAGCTCTCGATGGAGACCGCACGACCCATAGGGATACCGCATCAAGTTGGGGGTGGCGCAAGTTGGCGAGTAGATAGTGTGCCGCAGGCCGCAGAGGCAACTCGCTTTTATGACGTATTGCGCGGCGCGGAGACCGCCGCAATGCCGAGTAAGAGCGCAGGGTCCGAAATGCCACCGCTGGGATTTGCAATGGCACAATTGCACGGTATCTACGTGCTTGCACAAAACAATGCGGGCTTGGTGTTGGTCGACATGCACGCCGCGCATGAACGCATTCTCTATGAAAAATTCAAGCTCGAGGCTGACCGGGGCGAAACGGCCTCACAACCTTTGCTGGCACCAATTGCTTTTGCCCTTAGTTTGCGGGAACGGACGTTGCTCGATGAGAACGTCGAGCTATTGGCCAAACTCGGCTTTGAGTTTGGTAATCTGAGTCCCAATGAAGTCGCCATCCGTGCCGTGCCAGCCATGCTGGATCGGCGTGAGCCGCACGACCTATTGCGAGAGCTAATAACCGATCTTGCCGAGTATGGCGCGTCACGGGCAGCCGAAGGGAGGCGCGATGAGATTTTGTCGACCATGGCATGTCACGCCGCCGTGCGTGCCAACCGACAGCTCACCATCCCGGAAATGAATGCGTTGCTGCGGGAGATGGAAGACACCGAGCGTAGCGGCCAGTGCAACCATGGCCGACCGACTTGGTATCAATTCGCCATGTCCGATCTTGATCGTCTATTTATGCGCGGACGTTAAGCGCGGATGTCAATCGGGACTTCGATGAGCAGCGCCCCCGCCACGCCGGTTCTGTTTTTGCTGGGCCCGACGGCCTCAGGAAAAACGGCGCTCGCAAGCCGCTTGGTAGATCGCTTTGTAAATAAACGCCGAATCGAAATCGTGAGTGTCGACTCGGCGTTGGTATACCGGGAAATGAATATCGGGACCGCAAAACCTGACAGTCAAATGCTCGCCGACTATCCGCACCACATGATTGATTTGATCGATCCAGACGAAATTTATTCGGCGGCCGATTACCGCCGCGATGTACTGGTGGTACTTGCAGGGATAGTGTCGAGAGGTGCCGTTCCATTGATGGTTGGCGGGACGATGATGTATGTGAAAACGCTGTTGGAAGGAATCTCGGTTTTGCCAAAGGCCGACCCCGCGATACGTGCCGCGTTAACCGCTGAAGCGGCCTTGGTTGGCTGGGCGGCGATGCACGCAAAACTTGTTGAAGTTGACGAACTGACTGCCGCGAGGCTCGAACCAAATGACAGCCAGCGAATACAACGCGCCTTGGAGGTGTATTTGATCTCAGGTGTGCCAATGTCGGAACTGCATCAAAGAGAGATGACGCAATCTCCCAAGGAGGCATACGAGAATTTTCCCTATATAGCGCACTTGCTTGCGCTGGTTCCATCGGATCGCGCGGTGCTGCACGGGCGTATCGCTGAACGTTTTGACGAGATGCTCAGGGCGGATTTTATTGATGAAGTACGACAGTTGCGGGAACGCTTCGAGCTAACGCCAGATCTGCCATCAATGCGGGCGGTTGGTTACCGGCAGGTATGGCAATTTTTGGAGGGGGAGATTAATGAGGAGCAACTACGTGCTCACGGGATCGCAGCGACCCGCCAGTTGGCTAAGCGTCAGCTGACATGGTTGAGGTCGATGCCAAACGCTTCGACGTATGATTGTCTCGATAGGAACTTGTCGAGCAAGATTGAAACACACGTTGAAGGTATCCTCAAAGCGAGCGCGACAAATTAGCGGCGGCTAATCGACCTTTGCCCCGGTCTCTCCATCGAAGAAGTGCAGCGCAACCATGTCGCCCGACTCGAGCGACTGGCGGCTTGTCACAAGTGTGTGTTCGGGATTCTGGCGGGTCACCATCGCATAGCCCCGACGCAGCACTTGCTGGGGATTCAACATGAGCAAGGCTTGTGCGCGTTGGGCAAGCGCTTGCTGCCGCTGAGCAATGTTTGCGGTTGCGGCGCGCCGCATTGCTGCGCAGAGCGTCTTGGTGAGCACACGGTAGCGCGTTAGGTCGGGCAAATTAGCCAGCCAGCGTGTCCTTGTTTGCTGCAACTGCTGCCGCCGAAGCGTACTTATGAACATTACACCGCGCTTCAGGCACCGGGAGGCTTGGCTGAGATTTTCACGTTCCCGGGCGATGCGTTGCTCTGGTGAGAGCAATCCGCGAGACGCCAGGTCGACACGCTGCTGACGTTGAGCGACGAGTGCGCGAATCAACTTTTCAAGATGCAGCGCGCGCTGGCGGATCGTCTCGCGCAATTTGGCGCAGTCCGGCGAGAGCATTTCGGCGGCTGCGGTCGGTGTCGGCGCGCGTGCATCGGCCACAAAGTCGCAAATGGTGAAGTCGGTTTCATGCCCGACACCTGAAACAACCGGGATGCCGGTGTCTTGTTGAAACCTCAAGATCGCCCTCGCCACAGCCTCTTCGTTAAAAGACCACAAATCCTCGGCGCTGCCGCCACCCCGACAAATCAATAGCGCGTCCACTTCGTGCCGCGAGCGGGCGGCATTGATGGCCGCAGCGATTTCATTGGCGGCATCCGCACCCTGCACCGCGGTCGGGTAGATGATGATGCGAGTCATCGGTGCCCTGCGCTTGAATGTCGTCAACACATCTTGAAGTGCGGCGGCGTTGGGCGATGTGACGATGCCAACAATCTGCGGCATGTGCGGTACCGCCAACTTTCGCTTTTCGTCGAATAATCCCTCACTGGCGAGTTTGCGTTTTAGGCGCTCAAAGGCTTCGAAAAGTGCGCCGACACCAGCGCGCCGCATCGCTTCGACGCCCAGTTGGAAGTCGCCGCGGGCCTCATACAAGGAGGGTAACGCGCGGACATCGACCTCGATGCCATTTTCAGGGGTAAAGGCGATACTCTGTGCGCGGTTGCGGAACATCACACAGCGGACTTGTGCGCGGTCATCCTTCAAAGAGAAATACCAATGGCCGCTGTTGGCACGCATCACGTTCGATAACTCTCCGCGTACCCAGCGCAGTTCAAAATTGGCTTCCAGCAAGCCCTTCACCCGCCGGTTGAGTTCTGAAACTGAAATTGGTTCGGATCGACCGTCGGCACCCGTGTCGAATGCGCGAACCTGTGCGAAATCGCCGTCTGGCGCGGGGTTGCGGGGGCTCGCGGGGCGAGCAAACAAGGGTAGATCGTCTGATTCCATCCACCGAATGCTATCACCACACAGGCTGGGTTAGCGTTTACGATTGCTGTCCGCTGGTTTGGCAAGGAACTATCGTAAGTGTATGAGAAATAAAACAATTTTTTCCGTTCAAAAAATAAGCGAAGCGGAAAAAACCGTTACAGTTTCGTGACTTAGCGAACATTGACACGCGCAATTCACAGACTTATCCACAGCTGCTGTGGATGAAATTCAACGGTCCGTGACAAAGTGCCCGTAAGACCTGCTTTCCACGCCATAAGACTCTGGAATTGACCGTCTTTGTTAGTGCCTCATGAAAGCCCCAGTATTGCCAACCACTTTGGCGAGATCCAAACGAGGTTCCGAGGCGAGACAAACCAGAAATGGAAGCTAGGTAGATACGTTAAACTTCATCGTTAATCTCACGCGTGTCGGTGAGTATGTGCCCGCACCCGTAAAGCGACATTCATCAAATGTTTGACAGGTATTTCTGGAGACTCAATTGCTATCGATCATTCAAGCGGCAGGCTGGACAATTTGGTTCATCATTCTGTGTTCGGTGATTTGTTTTGCCATCATTGGCGAGCGTTTCTGGACACTGCGGCGGAAGACGGTGCTTCCACCGAACTTGTTTGCTGACACGGTCGAGGCGTTCAGGCTACAGGGCGCGACGCCTGAACTGCTTGAAAAACTCCGGGCGAATTCATTCTTGGGCCGCGTGTTCGCCGCCGGCATCGCGAATGTGAAGTCGTCGCGTGACGTTATGAAAGAATCGATGGAAGAAGCCGGCCGCGCGGTGATGGTCGACATGGAGCGCTTTCTCACCGGGCTGGGCACTATCGCTACTGTTGCACCGTTGCTCGGACTGTTTGGCACCGTCATTGGTATGATCGATATCTTTGGTGCGAGCGGCCCTCAGGGGCAGAATCCAGCGCAACTTGCGTTGGGGATTTCAGTTGCCCTCTACAACACGGCTGCCGGTATCGCGGTAGCGGTCCCGGCGTTGATTTTTTATCGGCACTTTCGCGGCAAGGTTGATGTGATGGTCATCGATATGGAACAGCAGGGCATTAAGCTCGTAGAGACGCTGCACGGAGAACGCAAGTGAACTTTCGCCGCGGGCGAGCCCGCGAAGAGCCGGAAATCAATTTCATCCCGCTGATTGACTTGCTGCTCGTCATTCTGATCTTTGTGATGGTCACTACCACCTACTCGAAGTACGCCGAGTTGCAAATCAATTTGCCCGAGGCGTCGGCTGAGAAGGCACCGGACCGACCGCAGGTTCTCAACATTGCAGTCGACGCGAACGGCAAATACGCAATAAATAACGTCGCGACCAACTTCAACGGCATCCCGGCTTTTGCCAATGCCCTGCGTGAAGCTGCGGCTGCCGGACAGATGAAAGATCCGGTGATCGCGATCGGCGCGGACGCCGGTGCGACTCATCAAGCGGTCGTGAATGTGATGGAAGCCGCCCGGGTGGTTGGATTCACCAAAATTTCGTTCACCACGCAAACCAAGAGCGGCAAGTAACGTTGCCATGGCACGGCTCGAAGCATTCTTGTTACGAGAATGGCAGCGTGTGTCTGGCTGGCAGCTTTTTCTACAGCCAGTATCGTGGGCTTTTCAACTCCTAGTTTGGGTGCGCCGCAAAGCATTCGCGTCGGGCATCCTTCGTTCCCGTCGGCCAGGCTGTCCCGTCATCGTCGTCGGTAACATCAGCGTTGGCGGTACGGGCAAGACGCCGTTGGTGCTCGCACTCGTGGCGTTTCTGCAGCGGCAGGGCAAAACGCCCGGCATTCTTACCCGCGGCTATATGCCGAGGTTACGCTCGCGGGTGCCCGCCGCGGGTTCGGTGATTCACGTGATTCCACAAGCCACACCTTCGAAGAACCCGGCCTTCTCTGATGAGGCGGTTTTGCTCAGCGAATGCTCCAGCGCGCTGGTGTTTGCGGGCGCAAATCGTGTGGCGGTGGCCGCGACGCTGTTGCAACGTTACCCATCAACCGATGTACTTGTTTGTGATGACGGACTACAACACTATGCGTTGCAGCGGGATATCGAAATTGCCGTGGTTGACGCCAGCCGGGGATTTGGCAATGGCTTCTGTCTACCGGCGGGGCCACTGCGTGAACCAATTACTCGCCTCGCATGTGTCGATTGCATTGTGCTGAATGGGGCGAGCAATGACGGCCAGTTCCAAGCAAAAATGCCCGAAGAGGCCGGTCGAATGGAGAGTTTGGCCTTACAACTTTCCGCCATTAATGTGCCGGTTTTCGAGATGACCTACGCCGATGCGCGAATGCGTCAACTCGGTGTTGGTCAAGCCAATGCCCCATATCTGTCACCGACGGCGTTTTGTGACTTGCACCAGGGTAAACGCATCGTCGCCATTGCCGGCATCGGTAATCCGCAACGGTTTTTTACCCAACTGGCTTCACTCGGCGTGGTGTTGGCGGGAAAGCTCGCGTTTCCCGACCACCACCCGTTTGAAATTAGCGATCTACGAAGTATTGATGCCGACATTATCCTGATGACGGAAAAGGACGCAGTAAAATGCCGAATGTTTGCTGCATTGGACAAAAGGTTATGGTCGATGCGCGTTGATGCCAAACTCCCCGAGGCTTTTTTTGATTTTGTGTTGAAGAAACTTGCCCATGCCACTTGATCCGAAATTGTTAGAAATATTGGTCTGTCCGCTCACAAAAGGGCCGCTGACTATGTCGGCTGATAGGCAGGAACTGATTTCGTGGTCGGCTCGCTTGGCGTACCCCATCCGCGACGGTATCCCCATCATGCTGGTAGATGAGGCGCGTGAACTCGGTATCGACGAAGAGCGAACATCTTAGTGCTTGAGTTCATCTGCGTCATTCCCGCGCGCCTTGGATCGACAAGACTGCCAAATAAGCCACTTGCGGATATTGGCGGCAAGCCAATGGTGGTGCATGTCGCAGAGCGCGCGCACGCCTCTGGAGCGAGTGCGGTTTACGTAGCAACCGACCATCGGGATGTGCAGACCGCGTGTGAGTCACACGGAGTGGCGGCATTGATCACGCGCAGCGATCATGCCTCCGGTACTGATCGGATCGCCGAAGTGGCGACGCGCCTTGGGCTAGCGGCGGACGCCATTGTGGTGAATGTACAAGGCGATGAGCCCCTGATTGCGCCAAAGTTGATCGCCTCGGTCGCGCGGACGCTAAGTCAGACAGATGGTGCGGCGATCGCAACGGCGGCGCATGCTATCGAGTGGGCGGCCGATTTCCTTAACCCGAACGTCGTCAAAGTGGTCAGAAATGAAACGGGTATTGCCCAATATTTTAGCCGCGCCCCCATTCCGTTCCCTCGCGACGAAGCGGAGGCGGTTGCCGCGGCGGCGGCTAATGCGCAGCGCCTGCCAGTGTCGGTAACAGCGCTGCGGCACATCGGTATTTATGCCTATCGCGCCAGATTCCTGAGTCGATATGCCAGTTTGATGCCAGTAGACGCCGAGCGACTCGAGGCGCTGGAGCAGCTTCGCGCGATGTTTCACGGTTACACAATCGCTGTGCTGGATTGGCAGGGGGAGACGCCGCCCGGCGTTGATACTGCGGCCGACCTCGAACGGGTGCGGGCGCGTCTTGCCGGCGGGTGAATGACATCAAAGCCCACCGGCAGGCAAACACGGTAAAATTTCGTCTTCTCGTAAAACTAAAAAAGGTAGCGCATGCGTTTGATCCTGTTGGGTGGCCCTGGTGCCGGCAAAGGCACACAAGCGGGTTTCATCAAAGCGCACTTTGGCATCCCGCAAATTTCTACTGGCGATATGCTGCGTGCCGCAGTCAAAGCAGGCACTCCCCTCGGGGTCGCGGCGAAAAAGGTGATGGATTCGGGCGCGCTTGTTTCGGACGACATCATTATCGGCTTGGTCAAGGAGCGCATCAAGGATGCGGATTGCGTCAACGGGTTTCTCTTTGATGGCTTTCCGCGGACCATCCCACAAGCAGACGCCATGAAGGCCGCTGGCGTGGGGCTTGACTACGTCGTCGAAATTGCGGTTGATGATGCCGAGATCATTGAACGTATGTCGGGACGCCGCGTGCACGTTGCATCTGGGCGTGTGTATCACGTGAAATTCAATCCGCCCAAAACACCCGGAAAGGACGACCTCACTGGCGACGATCTCATTCAACGCGACGACGACAAAGAAGATACGGTGAAGAAGCGCCTTGCGGTCTACCATGATCAAACCAAGCCGTTGATTACCTACTACGAGTCGTGGGCAAAGTCCGCTGCACCGGGCGCACCGAAATATGTCCGGGTAGTAGGCGTGGGAAAGATGGAAGACATTCGCGATACGATTATCGCGGCCCTGAGCTAGGCATGGGTGCGCGCACCATGGCTGTAGCCACGCCCAAGAATGCGTTCTACGCCCAGTCTGGCGGTGTGACCTCTGTCATTAATGTTTCTGCGCAAGCCGTTATCGAAACCGCGCGCAAGTACCCGAAAAAAATCGGCAAAGTCTATGCGGGTCGCAACGGCATCATCGGCGCACTCACGGAAGACTTAATCGATACCTCCAAAGAGTCGCTCGCCAATATCAAAGCCCTCGGCCACACGCCCGCCGGCGCGTTCGGCTCGTGCCGCTACAAGTTGAAGTCACTTGAACAAAATCGCCGCGAATACGAGCGCTTGATCGCGGTCTTCAAAGCGCACGACATCGGCTATTTTTTCTACAACGGCGGCGGTGACTCTGCCGATACCTGCTTAAAGATTTCGCAGCTGTCCGAATCGATGGGTTACCCGCTGGTCGCTGTGCACGTGCCGAAAACGGTGGATAACGATCTGCCGATTACCGATTGCTCGCCTGGCTTCGGCTCAGTTGCCAAGTATGTCGCGGTATCGATGCGGGAGGCTGGGTTAGATGTCGCTTCAATGGCAAAGACCTCTACCAAGGTATTTGTGTTCGAGGTGATGGGTCGTCACGCCGGTTGGATTGCCGCCGCGACGGGGCTCGCCGCCGAACATGTCGGCGAAGCGCCACATATCATCTTGTTCCCCGAAATCGTTTTCGACCCGAAAAGATTCATCGCCAAAGTTGACGCGACGGTCGAGAAATATGGCTATTGTGCGGTCGGTGTGTCAGAGGGCATTCGCGGCGCGGATGGAAAATTTGTTGCAGAGTCAGGTCTAGTCGATGCGTTTGGCCATTCGCAGTTGGGCGGCGTTGCCCCTGCGATTGCCGATTTGGTTAAACGTGAACTCAAACTCAAGCACCACTGGGCAGTCGCTGATTACCTACAGCGGGCAGGGCGCCATATCGCATCAAGGACCGATGTGGAACAAACCTACGCGCTGGGTAAGGCCGCCGTCGAATTCGCCGTCAAAGGTATGAACGGCGTCATGCCCGCCATCAAGCGTTTATCTAGCAAACCCTACAAATGGGAAATCATCGCTGCGCCGCTTGCGAAGGTGGCGAACCACGAAAAGAAGATGCCGCGAGACTATATTGCGAAGGACGGCTTTCACATCACGCAAAAATGTCGCAACTATCTATCTCCGCTGATTATCGGCGAAGACTATCCTCCCTATCGCAATGGTCTACCTGCGTACGTGAGGTTGAAGAATCCGGCTGTCAAGAAAAAGCTTTCGCCTTTCTCGCTGGGTTAGCCGTTCTGGCATACGACACAGCAGGTGTTCGCACAAGCTGGATCAGTGCGCCTTGCCTCGGAGCTTGGGTTTTGCCTTGGCTTTCATTTGCCCGGTGGCGCGCATTTCCTCCTGATGCTTAGTCAAGCGCCTTTCGCGGGGCTTTTTCGGTGATAGCGCAGCCTTTACCCGGGCATTTACTTTTTCTGGGTTTTCACGCCAAACTATTAGTATCTTGCCGATCAACTGAACAGGTGCAGCCGCCAAGGCGTCGCACAGCTCCGCCATCCAAGCAACGCGTTGCTCTCGGTCCTCACTATTGGCGCGTATTTTGATCAGTTCATGCGCCTTTAGCGTTCGATCAATCTCGCGGATGACGCTGGCAGAAAGGCCGTTGTCGCCGATGATTACCAGCGGATCGATGGTGTGAGCACGTGCTTTCAGGGCTTGCCGCGCAGTAGGGGATAATGTGATTTTCATCGCATAAGTATATCGTTGGCACCAGCCGCTTAGGAGCTTGGCGCCACTTGCAATGCTGTTCCAGCATTTTTTATGGTGTTTGCCGCCGCACTAATCCTATGAGATTTGAGTAAATGTCCAACGCCCGCCCGAAAAACAGCCGAGACTGGATCAAGCGCCACTTGTCCGACCCCTACGTCAAGAAGGCGAATGATGAGGGATATCGCTCACGGGCAGTGTACAAACTGCAAGAAATCGACAACGCTGAGAAACTCATCAAGCCAGGAATGGTCATCGTTGACCTGGGCTCCGCGCCGGGTGGTTGGTCGCAGATGGCAATTAAGAAGAATGGCAGCAATGGCAAAGTCGTGGCGATCGATATGTTGCCGATGGAGCCGATTGAAGGGGTGCACTTCATCGAAGCGGATTTCTCGCTGGATGCGGGCTTGAGCGCGGTTGTTGCGGCGATTGAAAACCAGCCGGTAGATCTTGTCATTTCAGATATGGCCCCCAACCTCACAGGAGTGGTGATTACCGACCAAGCGCGTTTGTACAGCCTAGGCGAGTTAGCTCTGGAGTTTGCGGTACGATTTTTGAAACCAAACGGTTCTTTCTTGGTCAAGGTATTTCAAGGTGATGGATTCGAACCGTTCGTCAAATTGCTCCGGTCGCGATTTGTCAAAGTTGGAGCGAAAAAGCCTGACGCATCACGGGATGAAAGCCGGGAAGTGTATTTGCTCGCAAGGGGACTTAAACGTCCGGCAGCGGCATCTGACGCGGGTTGGCGCGAAATCGACTAAGAGAGTAAGATTGATGCCCCGCGTATAGGCGCGGTGGTCGAAGAGAGGTGGACGAGTGAATAACAATTGGATCAAGGGTATAGGCGTGTGGCTCGTTGTTGGCATTGTGCTGATGATGGTGTTCATGCAGCTTACGGGCAAGAGCGCACCGCGCGAGCAGATGGACTACTCGGTCATGATGAGTGAAGCCAAGAATGGCAACATTGATCGCGTCCGCGAGGAGGGGCCGCGCACCGTTCGTGTGTTCACGCGCGACAATAAACAATTTGTTGCTTATCTTCCCGGCAACTTGTTCACTTGGGACGATCTGCTGCGTGCCGGTGTAAAGATTGAAGCCAAGGCACCGGAGGAGCAGTCTTTCCTGATGCAGATATTTATTTCTTGGTTCCCGATGCTGTTGCTTATCGGCGTATGGTTGTATTTCATGCGAACCATGCAGGGTGGCGGCAAGGGAGGAGCCTTCTCCTTCGGTAAGAGTCGGGCACGGATGCTGGACGAAAACACCAATCCAATTACCTTTGCCGATGTTGCCGGTGTTGACGAGGCAAAGGAAGAAGTCGGTGAGTTGGTTGATTTTCTTCGTGACCCATCAAGATTTCAAAAGCTCGGCGGTCGCATTCCACGCGGTGTTCTCATGGTGGGCTCGCCTGGAACCGGTAAAACCTTGCTGGCGCGGGCGATTGCTGGCGAGGCGAAGGTTCCGTTTTTCTCGATTTCCGGTTCTGACTTTGTCGAAATGTTTGTTGGCGTCGGTGCAGCGCGCGTGCGTGACATGTTTGAGCAAGCCAAGAAGAATGCGCCCTGCATCATTTTTATCGATGAGATTGATGCCGTTGGTCGTCAGCGCGGAGCTGGTCTGGGTGGCGGCAACGATGAACGTGAGCAAACGCTCAACCAGTTATTGGTGGAAATGGACGGGTTCGAGGGTACTGCAGGCGTGATCGTGATCGCGGCGACCAATAGACCAGACGTTCTGGACCCGGCGTTGTTGCGACCGGGAAGGTTTGACCGCCAAGTGGTTGTCCCCCTTCCTGATATTCGCGGCCGTGAGCAAATTCTTATCGTGCATATGCGTAAGGTTCCGATTGCGCCGGACGTGGTGGCTGAAGTGATCGCGCGAGGCACGCCTGGAATGTCCGGTGCTGACCTCGCCAATTTGGTGAACGAAGCCGCGCTATTCGCTGCACGTGCGGCAAAGCGTCTGGTTGACATGGAGGATTTCGAGCGGGCGAAAGACAAAATCATGATGGGTGCCGAGCGCCGTTCCATGGTCATGCCAGAGGAAGAGCGGATGAACACGGCTTACCACGAGTCCGGACATGCGTTACTCGGCTACCTGCTGCCAAAATCAGACCCGGTGCACAAGGTGACCATCATTCCACGTGGCCGTGCGCTGGGTGTGACCGTACAACTGCCGGAGCAGGACCGGTATGCCTATGATCGCGAATATCTGCTGAATCGTATCGCCGTCTTGTTCGGCGGTCGTATCGCCGAAGAAGTCTTCATGAATCAAATGACGACGGGTGCGTCGAACGATTTCGAGCGCGCCACCCAGATTGCGCGGGACATGGTGACACGTTATGGCATGTCGGATGCCTTAGGCACGATGGTCTACGCGGAGAACGAAGGTGAAGTGTTCTTGGGCCGCTCTGTCACGCGTCAGACCAGCGTGTCAGAGGAGACGCAGCGCAAGGTTGATGGTGAAATTCGTCGCATCATCGACGAGCAGTACGCACTGGCGCGCAAGCTCATCGAGGAAAACCGCGACAAGATCGAAGCGATGACCAAAGCGCTGCTTGAGTTTGAGACGATTGATGCCGACCAAATCAAGGACATCATGGAAGGGCGCGAAGTCCGCGCGCCCAAGCCCTCCACCATGCGTTTTCAATCGAAGCGTGACGGTGACGGTGCCAGCGGTGGATCTGCCGAAGCGGCGAAACCGGCGGTGAAGGAGCCACCTGCCGCAGAAGGTGTGCAATAGCGGCTGTTGTACTTGGTATTGGTAACGGGCGGACTTCCGCCCGTTTCTTTTTCACGGTGCCTCAATGATAAAGGCTGGCAGGTTTTCGCTATCGCTCGATACGCCGCTGGTGATGGGTATTGTCAATATCACCCCCGACTCGTTTTTCGATGGCGGTAAGTTCCTCTCGCACGAAGCGGCAATCTGCCACGGCTTGCGGTTGATTGACGAGGGCGCAGACATTCTTGACATTGGTGGCGAGTCCACGCGTCCCGGCGCTGCCACAACCTCGCTGCAAGAGGAACTGGATCGCGTGATGCCTGTGATCCACGCGTTGGCAGCGGGCGATACCCCGCTATCAATCGACACGCAAAAGCCAGCCGTGATGGCGGAGGCGATTCGCGCTGGGGTGTCGATGGTAAATGACGTTAATGCATTGAGGGCTGCGGGTGCGGCTGAAGTGTGTGCCGCCTCCGGCGCGGCCGTTTGCCTCATGCATATGCAAGGGGAGCCGGGTACCATGCAAGCAAATCCCTCCTACACGGATGTTGTCGCTGAGGTTCGTACCTTTTTGTTGGCACGGGTTGAAAAATGCATTGAGGCGGGGATTACGCGTGATCGAATTGTGGTTGATCCCGGATTCGGTTTCGGCAAGTCGCCTGAACACAATTTCGCGCTGCTCAAGCAGCTCCAGCAGTTCGCCAATCTTGGGCTGCCCGTGCTTGCGGGCTTGTCTCGCAAGTCAATGTTCGGGGCGCTGTTGGGGCGCGATACGGCGGACCGGTTGGTTCCTAGCGTTGTCGCTGCCGTTATCGCGGCGCAGCACGGAGCCTCAATTTTGCGCGTACACGATGTTCGCGAGACGCGCGACGCGTTACGCCTTTGGAACGCCACAACCGAGAGGTTTCCGTTTGGTTTGCAATAACACCCGCCAAGCCGCCGACTTAGACCTACTGGAATATTCAAATCTAGTCTAGGCCCGCTTATTCCGATTGGGCGACGTGCGCGTTGAAGCAGCATTTGTAATCATAGAAGTTTACAATCGCATCATAGGTCGGCCATGTTTGAAGTTAAAACCATTCTTGCGATGAACATCACGGCGGGCGTGTTGCTCGCCGTGTCGTTGCGCGCGGCGATCAGCACCCCGCTGCGCGAATCACGCGATGGTTTGTGGTTATGGTTGGCGTCATTAGTTGCGCAGGCTATCGCCTATAGCCTACTGGCGGTCAGTGAAACCTCAAACTGGGCGCTCTGTTATGTGCTTGCACATGCCCTGCTAGCCACGTTCATCTCATTGCAGGCAGCGGCGCTGTTCCAGTTTTTCGGTAAACGCCTAAGCGCCTGGTGGCATTTGTTACCGGCGTTACTCATCGGTGTATTGTTCGCGCTTGCTACTGGCTCGGCAGCGACGTCGTCGATCTTTGCTGGCGTGTTCTTCGGCACCGCCTACGTGGTACTTGCAACCGTCGCGGCGAAACTCGGCAGCGGTATGCAATCGGCGGGACTGCGACTTCTGGTGTTGGGTTTCTCCCTCGGCGCGGTTGCGTTTCTATTGCGGGCCATCCCTGTACTCGTCATGCCTGATCTGCTGGGCGGCGAGCTTGCTGCGGAAAAACTCGTCCCGGCGGGCTTGTTCCTATCCTTCATGGTCATCATCTTGACTTCCGTGGGATTCCTTGTTTTGCAGAAGGACCGCGTTGAAGCGGAGGCAACCAAGCTGGCGGTGACAGACCCCCTGACTGGCACATTCAACCGGCGGACGTTTCTGGAACTCGCGGAGAAGGAAATCTCGCGTGCGCGCCGGTCCAAGGAGCCACTTTCGCTGGTGTTATTCGATCTGGATCATTTCAAGGCCGTTAACGACAAGTATGGGCATCTGGCTGGGGACCATGTCTTGAAACGTTTTGTTGAAGTTGCCAAGATGTGTCTCAGGCAAGAAGATCTCTTGGTTCGTTATGGTGGCGAAGAATTTTGTTTATTGTTGCCACAAACCAATACCAACGATGCCGCAGCAATGGCGGAACGAATTCGTGGTGCGACTGAGTATTCATCATTCTCAATTGTCGATGGCAAGTCAACGCGTCCTATCAATGTCACCGTGAGCGGCGGAGTAGCCCAGCTTGGAGATGATCCGGACAAAGACATCGACGCGCTGATTGCCCGCGCCGATGAAGCCATGTATGCCGCCAAGGAGGCCGGTCGCAACCAGATCGCTGTTTTTCCCGACGGTGCCGACCTTTCTGCACTCACTCGCAGCCAGCGACTTCGCGCTGTCCGGCCCGTAATCAAGCCCCCCCTTTCCGCAAGCACCAGTCAATCTGGGGCAGGCAAGCTTGGCTGACGCTTTGCGGCGTTGGGCACCCGAAATTATTGATCGCTATTCCTTTCTTGTAACACCGGTTTGATGGATCCACCTGCGCCAAGTTGCGGTTTGGCGACCGAAGTCGCTTCTGCCGGCACAACCGTCGTCGGCGGTTTGCGCAAGAGCCACCGACTTGCACGGTGTCCAAGCGCATCCATGTAGGTAAACAATACCGGCACAACCACAAGCGTCATGATTGTCGAGGTGATAATGCCGCCGATTACGGCATGCGCCATGGGTGACTGTTGTTCCGAACCTGCACCGAACGCAAGTGCCAGCGGCAGCATGCCGAAGATCATCGCGGTGGTGGTCATTAGTATCGGCCGCAATCGAACCTGTCCTGCGGCGAGTATTGCCTCGATACGATCCTTCCCCTCACGAATTCCTTGATTGGTGAAATCGACCAGCAGAATCGCATTCTTGGTTACTAAGCCCATCAACATGATGAAGCCGATCACGGAGAACAGGTTCAGCGTCGAGCCAAACAACATCAGGGCTAGGAATACGCCAATCAACGATAGCGGCAGCGATGCCATGATGGCAATCGGTTGCAGGAAACTACCAAACTGTGAGGCAAGGATAAAGTAGATGAAGATCACGCCCAGCGCCAACGCGGCTGCGGCGAATCCAAGAGACTCCTGCATGTCTTGTGAAGAGCCGCCTAACTGAAAGCGGTATCCCGGCGGTAGCGCGGTTGCATCGGTGATCTTTTTGACTTCCTGCGCGGCGTCGCCCACACTCACGCCGCTTGTGACGCCAGCCATAATACGAATCTGGCGCTGTAAATTGCGGCGATCAATGCGACGCTCGGAAACGCTGGGCTGGAAGTCGGCAACCTGGCGCAGCGGTACCATGCGCGCAGTCCCATCGGCATTGGTGCCGTTTGCGCGGACGAATATTTTGTCCAAATCGCTGATACTGGTACGTTCGCTGCGCGGTAGGCGCACCATGACTTGGTGGTTCTCTCCATCTGGCCCCTCCCATTGCCCAACGGGTTCGCCAGCGATTAGCGCGCGGGCCGTGATACCAATTTCGTTCATCGATACGCCGAGGTCGGAGGCAAGCTCGCGGTTCACCACGACGTCCAGCGAAGGGTTGGTCGGCTTGAATGATGAGTCAACGTCAACGATGCCTTTTATCGCCTTCATCTTGTTCATTACCTCTTGGGAAATACGATCAAGTTCCTTAATGTCTGGTCCCATGACGTACACTTGGATTGGCGGATTAAAGCCGATGTTGATCTCCAGTCCCGCGATACGGTTGAGGCGCTTGCGAATCATGTCGTCAAGTTGTTTCTGGCTGAGCTTGCGCGCCTCTTTATCGACAAGTTGAAGTTCAAACCACGCGTTATTCTTGTTAACCGTTTTGGAAATACGTTTGATCTCGGGAAAATCGCGCAACGCAGTCTCCACCTGTTCCGCCTTCGTCGATGTATAGGCGAGCGACGAGCCGATTGGTGTTTGAATCTGAACGCTGGTCCAGTTGTCGTCTTCCTCTGGAACGAACTCCGAACCAATAAAAGGGTAGAGGAAGAAACTACCCACGAAGGTAAGTGCGGCAATTCCCAGCGTCGTCTTACGGTGTATGAGTGACCAGCGCAACCAGACGTCGTAGCGCTGGTGCAAGCCATCCATCAGCGACTCTTGCCGATCCAGCAACCACTTGATGGGTTGCTTTTCCATCCAGCGCGATTTTGGATCGTGCCAGATTGAGGACAACATCGGGTCGAGCGTGAAAGACACAAACAAAGAAACCATAACGGCCACCACGACCGTGACGCCGAATTGCAAGAAGAACTTGCCGATGATGCCACCCATGAATGCGACCGGCAGAAACACGGCGACAATCGTGAAGGTGGTGGCCATTACGGCCAGCCCGATCTCATTGGTTGCTTCCAGGGCGGCCTGCATGTGGGACTTGCCCATCGCAAGATGGCGCACAATATTCTCGCGGACCACGATTGCATCGTCGATGAGGATGCCGATGGATAGCGACATTGCCATCAGGGTCATGAAGTTGATCGTGAAACCCATCGCATACAAGACGATGAAGGTCGCAAAAATGGAGATTGGTAATGTGAGACCGGTGATGACAGTGGAACGCCAGGAGTGAAGGAAGAAGAATACGATTAAGACTGTCAGGACGGCACCTTCTAGGATGGTGGTCTTTACGTTATCGACGCCGTCTTTGATGAACTTCGAGCGGTCAAAGGTGATGTCCAGTTTGATATCGGCCGGAAGGGACTTCTTTAGCTCGGTGACTTGTTTCTTCACGCCATCGGCCATATCAATCGTGTTCGCCCCGCGCGTCTTGCGAATCTGAATGGAGATTGCGCGTTTTCCTGAGTCTGTCGAAAAGGATGTTTCTTCCCGTTGCGAGTCAGAGACATCCGCGACCTGGCCAAGCGTTATAGCAGTAGTTGCGCCGCCCGCGCCGCCGCGACGGGCAACGATGATGCGTGCAAAGTCTTCCGCCCTGCGGATTTTCCCGCTGACTCGGACCACTCGTTCGGTCACGTCAGAGACGAGAGCGCCGGCCGAAATGTTTTGGTTCTCTGCGCGGATCGCGGCGATCACTTCATTCACGCCGACGCCGAGAGCAGCCATTTTCTCGGGCCGCAGGTTGACAGCAAGTTCACGACCGACGTCGCCTGATACTACTATGTTGCCGACTCCCGGCGCGCCTTGTAGGCGCTTGACGACGAGTTGGTCGGCAAGGTCGGAGAGCTCGCGTAGGCTGCGCGAGTCTGAGCGCATTGAGAGGTAGACGAGCGGTTGGTCGTCATCCATGCTTGCGCGCGAAACCGTCGGCTCCCCCACATCGCGGTTGAAACCCCGGCGCGCCTCGGCAACCTTATCCCGAACGTCTTGAATTGCCACCCGCGGATCGATATTCAACTGAAACTCGACTACCACCCAGCCAAAGCCAATTTGGGATGACGAGCGAATCGTCTTGACGCCGTTGATCGTATTGACAGCTTGCTCGATCGGACGCACCACATCCTGTTCAACGGCTTCTGCCGAGGCACCCGGGTAGGGGGTGGAAATGACCGCGATCGGCATCGAGACATCCGGCAGTTGATCAACCGCCAGCCTCTTGTAGGAAAACAGGCCCAGCACCATCAGCGCCGCCATAACCATCGTGGCAAACACGGGATTGTTAATCGAGACTTTGGTCATCCACATGGAATACCTCCGATTGAATTCTTGCTTTGCGATCCCTTGGTTTCCACCGCCCAATGTGCGTCAATTGCCATCTTTGGCCGCGCAAAACAACGAGCAGGGAAGGGCGTTTCGAGACGAAAAGGGTTGGGAAAGCCCGTGGAATAAGGACTTCTACGATTTATTCAATTTGGCGGCGGGCGCGGGGGATGATGCCCCGACTTCGGTCGCTTCGGTTTTGACAATCGCTTTCGCGCCAGCCTTGAGTCCTTCCATCTTTACGGCGACTACCTGTGCGCCGACATCCAGACCATCGCGAATCTCCACCAACCCCAAGTCGACATTGCGGGTCCCGGTAGAAACCGGTTTGCGTACAATTGATGCCTGCTCGATGACAAACACATAACTTTGGCCGCCCTCTTCGCGTAGTGCGACGAGTGGAATGGAGTTCACTGCGCCCCGCGACTGGGCGGCTAACTTGCCGGTCGCAAACATGCCACCCTTGAGAGCCAGTTCGGGATTGGCAAGGGACAGGAAAACCGAAATAGAACGTGACCCTGCCTCCGCCGTTGGATTGATGCGTTCGACCTTGCCCTGAAACTGTCTGGCGGCGAAGCCATCCACCGTAAAGGATAGTTCTTGGCCAATTTTGATCGCTGGAATTTCACTCACGGGTACGCCAGCCTCTAGTTCCATACGGGACAGATCAACAATCTGGACGACTGACATGTCCGGTGAAACCTTCTCACCGACGTTCACCATACGTTTGGCGACGATGCCATTGAACGGTGCGCGAATTGTGGCGTCATTGAGTGCGCGCTGAGAGATGGCGGCTTGCGCTTCCGCAGATTTGAGGTTCGCGTGGGCGACTTCAGCGGTGTTGGAAACTGCGTCAAACGCGTTCTGGGAAATAAAATTCCGTTGCAGGAGTTGGCGGTTATTGGCTTCGTTTTTACGGGCCAAGTCGAGCCTTGCTTTCATTTCAGCCACCGACGCCATCTGCGCATCGTAGCGGGCGCGTAAATCCGCAGTATCAAGCGAAATCAACACCTGCCCTGAGGCGACGCGTTCCCCTTCCCGAACGTGGACCTGGGCAACTTCTGCAGCCACTTTTGATTTTACGACGGCTTGGACAACGGGTTTCAACGTGCCGGAGATTGGTACCACATGGCCGAGTTCAACCGGCCCCAATATGGCAAGGTCTCGTTTGGCGAATTCGTAGGTCTTCGCTGAATCTTCTTTTGGCTCATCTCGCTTCGCTGAGCTGACCCGCCAGGCGATCAACGATCCTCCGACAAGAGCGACTGTGAGCAGGCCAACGCCAGCGCGGATCAATACACGCTTGCGCGGGTGGCTTGACGAGGTTGAGGGCGTGGCAGGCGTTAAGCCTCTGGCAAAGAACATAATGGTTAGCTTTTTGAGTATGGGTTCGTGCTGGCCCGCAGGAGACTCATCGCAGGTGATTGCGGGTTCGCGCAATCGGTTTGTGCGGTGCTGGCTGCATTTACTGATGGCCCGAGTTTGCAGGATATCGCAACAAAGTTCTAGTCAGACGCGACGAAGTGCGGAAATGGATTCATCAGCCGTTGATGAGCGTGACCACATCCAACAGAGCCCTGCTGTCGCAAAGAGGCAATCCCCTCTTGCCCCAGCCCGCTGCAAGCGCTGTGCTTGCCTCTGAGGCGGTGAGCTTGAAAAGCAACTCGAAAACGAAGACCTATATCCAGCTTGCATCTTTAAGCCTTTTGCCGAAAGTGCTCGAAAAAGCGCTTTGCTTGCAGTCGTTAGATTTTCGATAGTATGTTGGCGAACATAACTCCGCAATCAAACTTCATGGAACGTCTTTACCGCAAATACGCTTTGCACCAACTGCTACGCTCACGCCGCTACCCGATTTCGCTAGGTGAGATCAAACGCGAGTTAGGTGTTTCTGAAGCCACCGTTAGACGGCTCGTCGGCACCTTGCGCGCGATTGGGGCACCCATCGAAAACGACAAAGACGGGCGCGGCTATTACTACGAGCAAGGCGGCAACTTCGAATTGCCCGGCGTATGGCTCACGCACAAAGAGTTGCTGGGTATCATCACCGCACACGAACTGCTGGGTAATGCGGAACCTTCACTCATCGGCGATGCACTTACACCAATTTGGAACAAGATTGAAGCGCTACTTGAGCAACAACAACTAGGGAGCGGCGAGCTGACCAAGAGAGTTCGCATCGTTCGCTCGCACGGCCGAGGGCTCGGCAATAGCTTTAACAAAGTGATCCAAGCACTTGTCGAGCGCAAGCGGCTTTACTTTACCTACCGCGGGCGAGGCAAGCGCGACGAAGACGCGAAATTAGTCTCTCCGCAGCGTATCGCCCACTACCGGGACAATTGGTTTCTTGACGCCTACTGCCACGACGCAAAGCAGATGCGCACCTATTCGGTAGACCGCATCCGTTCTGCTGAAGTGCGTAACGTCTCAGCGCACGAAGTAGATTCGGATACGCTCGATAACACCTACAAACCGAGCTATGGCATCTTCAGCGGAACACCGAGGGCGATTGCCGTAATCGCATTTGATGACCACGCGCAAGAATGGGCGCTGGATGAAAAGTGGCATTCTGACCAAACCACCGGCGTGCTGGCAGATGGCCGTCACTACTTATCGGTGCCGTACTCCCACGACGCTGAGCTGCTGCAAGACATCATGAAGTACGGCCCCGGCGCGGAGGTGATCGCGCCGCCAGAGTTACGTAAAAAGATTGCGGCAAAGCTCGAAGCGGCCAGCCAGATTTACGCAACACCGTCAAACACTGCGCCAGATAAGGCGTTTGGGGATATCAGGAAATGAAAGTCGGCACGTTTATTGTTGCGATTGTTGTGTAATTTGAGAATGTTCAGCGATGAATCGACAAGAACTGATTAGATCAATTGGGTTGGTGGTCGGGGCGGTTGTGATGCCGAGGCGGGTGAAGGCGAATGCTTTGGTAGCACCAGTCGGCGATTCGCTGCGCTCCGCTGAGGCGCCTCGGGCGTCTGTGCCATCGCCTAAGATGGCCCTAGTAGGCACTACACCGCCGTCTAGGAGTATCAGTTGATGGCCGAACTGCGGCAGCAGGACTACCTGTCTCACTACTGGGGTAAAGCTGATCCCAACCACGAGGGTGCACAAAAGTGGCATCCATTGGCGTATCACTCGTTGGATGTTTCGGCTGTTGGTGTCGAGTATCTGAGGCAGTCGGCCCTACTCAACACAATGTGTCAATCGCTGAAGTGCTCCGCTGAGCAGGCTTTGGCTTGGATGGCGTTCTGTTTAGCCTTGCATGACCTCGGAAAGTTTAGTGAGGCCTTTCAATCACAGAGATCGGACTTGGTTCTCACCCTGCAAGGCCGCCAGCCAAACCCTACGAAAATCTACAGCCAACGCCATGATTCGCTAGGTTTTTGGCTATGGGAAGAATTTGTTTCAGAGGGCCTCCTAGCGCAAATTGGGATCGATGGCTCTTGCCGAACGGAGCGCGGTCTAGCGTGCTGGCTTAGAGCCGTCACAGGGCATCATGGCATGCCGCCGATTCCAAGCGGTCCGACAGAGAACTTTTTTCGACGCGAAGACCGTCTAGCTGCAAAAAACTTTGTACGCGCGATGGCCGGGCTTTTGCTTACAGCCAAATCTGCACAGATTCCTACCATGCTAGAAGGGTCTAACTTTCAGCAGTCGAGTGAACTGCTCTCGTGGTGGATTGCTGGCGTCACCGTCCTCGCTGATTGGCTTGGCTCGAATACCCAATTTTTCAGGTATGAAGAACCGACAGTTGCGTTGGACGAATACTGGGCTATTGCCCAAGCGCGTGCCAAGGTCGCCTTGAGCCGCGCCGGATTGCTTGCGTGTAGGGTTGAACAAGAGCGATCCTTTCAAGACTTGTTCCCCAAAATTCAAGTGCAATCACCTTTGCAGGAATGGGCGCAGTCGGTAGCGATTGCAAATACGCCGCAGATCTACATATTGGAGGATGTGACTGGCGCAGGGAAAACCGAAGCGGCGATCATGCTCGCCTATCGCCTTATGCGGAACGGTCTAGCGGACGGTTTTTTCGTTGGCCTACCGACGATGGCAACTGCAAATGCGATGTATAAGCGCGTCGCCGAGGTCTATGCACGACTCTTTACCGGTGATGCCAATCTGGTGCTGGCGCACGGCAACAAAAAACTGGTTGAAGAGTTTGCCGCCTCGGTTTTGCCGTACACAATTCCCGAACAGGATGCAGCTCAGCATGACGAAACCGCTTCGGCACGTTGTACCGCATGGCTCGCGGATCATAGCAAGCGCGCGCTCTTGGCGTCGGCTGGTATTGGCACAATCGATCAAGCGTTGTTGGCAGTCTTGCACAGCAAGCACCAATCACTTCGTTTGCTGGGGCTGTTCAACAAAGTTCTGATTGTTGACGAAGTCCACGCGTGTGATGCGTACATGCAAGGTGTGTTGGAAGTGTTGCTTGCATTTCACGCGAGAACTGGTGGACCGGTTATTTTGCTGTCAGCCACGTTGCCCGCTGGCATGAAGCAAGCATTGCTTGATGCCTACGCAAGAGGGCGTAATCAGGCAACAGCACCAGCTTTGCAATCGTCTGCCTTTCCGCTTGCCACGTGTTGGCGAGATGGTCAAACAGCGCTAGCGGAAGTCGCGCTCGGTTCGCGTAGTTGCGTATCTCGTACCGTGAAGGTGCATTACGAGGCAGATGCAGAAATAGTCTTTGCGCATATTCTTTCCGCTTTGCAGCAAGGCCAGTGCGTCGCGTGGATACGCAATACAGTGTCCGATGCGATGGCCGCATACGACCACTTGGCGCGATTGGTCGCGCCCGAAAAAATCACCTTATTTCATGCCCGTTTCACGCTTCGAGACCGTTTGGATAAGGAAGCGCTAGTGCTTTCCTCCTTTGGGGAGCAGAGCGTGCACGATGATCGGGCCGGGCGCTTGGTGATAGCAACGCAAGTAGCCGAGCAATCACTTGATGTGGATTTTGACGTCCTGATTACGGACCTTGCGCCGGTTGATCGAATCTTGCAGCGTGCGGGGCGCTTGCATCGGCACGTGCGTGACGTGGACGGCAACCGTCTACGTGCCATCGACGCTAAAGACGGACGGAACCCACCATGTATGTGGGTCTTCGCCCCTGCGTGGACAGAAGAGCCAAGTGCAAACTGGTTTCGAGACGTATTCAAGAAGGCGCAGTACGTCTATCCACATCACGGACAACTATGGCTGACAGCCAAGGCGCTACAGAGGGAAAGTTTCACAATGCCAGCGGACGCGAGAACACTTATTGAGGCAGTTTTCTCAGAGAGCGTGAGCCTGCCGGAAGCGCTAACAAAAAATGCGATGAAAGCGGAGGGGCAGGATATGTCTGAAGCAAGCTTGGCGCAACTCAATACCTTGAAACTTGATGGCGGCTACAAGCGCGGCGAGGTGCTCGATTGGTGGAGTGATTCCAAATCACCATCGAGATTAGGAGAAGAGACCACCGAAGTCATGCTTGCGAAGTGGGTCGATGGTCAACTCCGTCGCTGGTCTGATGGCCCCTGGCCATACAGCATGGTGAAGATAGCCTCTCGACTGCTTGCGACGGTAGAAATGCCAGCGGATGGCGTTCAGCAGGCGGCGTATCGCCAACTGCAACAAAGTTTGCCGAGCGAGGGGAAGTGGTGCGTGTTGCTGCCGCTTACGCACCGTCCAGACGGCGCTTGGAAAGGCAGTGCGTGGACTGCGGGCAACGAAAAGGCCAACAAAAAGCCTGAGCTTTTGGCCTGGCTTTACGATGCAGAATTCGGCTTTCGACTCGACAGCACCACGGACATAAGGGGAACAGAATGAATCTGTTAGGCGAAAAATGGCTACCAGTGCGCCGCAAGACAGGGCTAATCGACTGGATAGCTCCCCATCAAGTTGTGGAGCCAGACATCCTCGCATTTGCAGCCAACCGAGCCGACTTCAACGGCGCCTTGGCGCAACTGATGATTGGCTTGCTGCAAACGACCACACCAGTAAATGATGAGAGCGACTGGGAAGTCCTGTACGAAACGGCACCGACCGCTGAAACGCTGGCAGGCTGGTTCGCTCCGATTGCTGAAGCATTTGAGCTCGATGGTGACGGTCCACGGTTTATGCAGGACTTCAGCCTGACCGCTACAGGTGGCGCGGAATGCAAGATTGATGCGCTATTGATTGATGCATCTGGTAGCGCGGCGATAGATAAGAATACCGACCACTTCGTCAAGCGCGATACTATTAAAGGCATGTGCCCGCACTGTGCGGCCACGGCGCTATTTACCTTGCAAACCAATGCGCCAGCCGGTGGCGCGGGTCATCGCACGAGCCTGCGAGGCGGAGGCCCTCTAACAACGCTCGTGGTTGCAACTCCAGTGCGCAGCTTGTGGCACGACTTGTGGCTGAACGTGAGACCGCAACGGTTGTTCTTGCAGGAGGGTGGCGACGCAAAGAAGACGAACCCAATCTTTACTTTTCCATGGTTGGCAGACATTGGCAAGATTCAATCTGCTGGCGGCGAAACACAGCCGATTCAGACGCATCCGCACCACTTGTTTTGGGCGATGCCCCGTCGCATCCTTCTCGACTTTACAGCGGTTCGAGCGGGCGACTGCGATGTGTGCAAACGCGTTTCACAGCATCTGCTTGGTCGCTATGGCACCAAGCCCCAAGGATTGAACTACAAGGGAGTATGGCGACATCCATTCTCGCCCTATTACGCCGATAAGGAAGACTGGTTACCAGTACATCCGCAACCAGGCGGCTTTGGTTACAGGCACTGGCTCGCGTGGGTTTTGGGATTGACGCAAGAGAAAAAATCTGTTCAAGCGGCAGGGGTCATCAGTTATTTTCTCCAGGAGCGAAAAAAGTATCAAAAGTCCGGCCAGTTCAGACTTTGGGTCTTTGGCTACGACATGGACAACATGAAGCCTCGGTGCTGGTACGAAACTACGTTTCCGTTGTACAGCGTGGCCGATATCGAAAGAGCGACGCAGGCAAGACTTCAAAACATCATCGCCAGTCGTATTCAGGCGACTGAGCAAGCTATCTTCTACTTGCGGCGATCCGTGAAGCAAGCGTGGTTTGGCGAAAGCGACATGCGCGGAGACCTCAGCTTTGTCGACAAAGCATTTTGGGACAGCACAGAGGCTGACTTCTATCGGCAACTAAGTGACTTGCTGACGCAGGCGCGCTCGGAGAACGGCATCGATATGGATGACGCTAGTTTTGTGATCGCCATGGGTGAGCGATGGCACAAAGTTCTCGTTCAATCCGCCCTTAAATTGTTTGATATCGATATCGTGGGCGCTGGCTCGATTGGTCAACAGAATCCCCGTCGGGTCGCTGAGGCATACAACGGTCTAAAACGAAATTTGTACGGCGACGCACTCAAAACAATATTGCGGTTGCCGGTTGCTGAGAAGAAAAGTAAGCCTTCTAAAGCAGGTAAGAAGGCAAAGCCGGAAACCGATGTACAACCCCACTTGACTGCGTAGAGGGAAGAGCAATGGAAGAGAAGAAATCAACTCCTGTCGAAGTTCTTTTCGCGAAGCCGCTCCTTCATTGGTGGCAAGGGTTGGATGATGATCGAGGAACGCGCGCGGCTTTACGGCGCTGTGCAACTGTTGATGCCGTGTCGGTCTCCGACGCTTATCAGCGTTTCTACCGATATATGCTGGCTTGTGGCTGGCCCGAAGACGCCAGTGATCGACAGCGAGACAAGTTGGCAGCCATTGCCGGATTGGTGGCAAACATCAAGAATGATGATGATTCACAACCGCTTCCCGTTCGCATGTCTGAGCTAAGCGGCGACCGTCCTCTCGTTTCAGAGCTCCGGTTTCGTGACCTTCTCAAGGTTGAATCCACCGATGATTTGTACGTCAGTTTGCGACGCATTTTGCCGCTGCTTAAGCAGCAAGCCAGCATT
Organism: Rhodocyclaceae bacterium; assembly: GCA_020247545.1. Classification (GTDB taxonomy): domain Bacteria; phylum Pseudomonadota; class Gammaproteobacteria; order Burkholderiales; family Usitatibacteraceae; genus UKL13-2. The sequence goes on from JADCIX010000016.1 coordinate 76,527, forward strand.
CAGCAATTAGCACGTGACGTGTATGGGTGGAATGAAGACACCAGAAAGAAATGGGCGTACGCCTATCGTTGGCCAACAAAGCCGTCAGCCTGAATCTAAATGCTCGCTCTCGAAATCAATTAGGAGAATTCACCATGTCTCGTTTTGTTCAGTTGCATGTCCTCACCAGCTATCCCCCGTCGAACCTGAATCGCGATGACACCGGGCGCCCAAAAACGGCAGTCATCGGCGATTGTACCCGCTTACGAGTGTCGTCTCAGAGTCTAAAACGGGCCTGGCGGACTTCTGAAATTTTTGAAACTGCATTGAAAGGAAACATTGGTACTCGCACCAAGGAAATGGGCATCCACATCTATCAATCGCTGATGAAGCAAGGTGCGAGTGAGAAAAATGCACGCGAATGGGCGAAATTGATCGCGAGTCAGTTCGGGAAGTTGAAGTCGGAGAAAAAAACAGAGAACAACGAGGATTTAGAAGTTGAACAACTAGTGCATTTCAATCCAGAGGAGGAGAAGGCAATCTCGCAACTAGTGAGCCGGATCGCACCCTCGTCATCAGCGCCATCAGAAGAAGACCTGAAGCTCTTGCGCAAGCAGCACACCGCTGTGGATATCGCGATGTTCGGCAGGATGCTTGCGTCATCACCGGCATTCAATGCCGAAGCGGCCATTCAAGTCGCTCATGCCATTACCGTACACAAAGCCGCTGTCGAGGACGATTATTTCACCGCCGTTGACGATCTCAATGCTGGAGAAACCGATAGTGGCGCGGCGCACATCGGTGAGTTAGGGTTTGGCGCGGGTGTTTTCTACTTGTACATCTGTATCGACCGCGAATTGCTCCTGAAGAACTTGGGTGGTGATGCTGCACTCACCAAGAAGGCACTGCATGCCTTCTTGCAAGCAGTTGCAAAGGTGTCGCCCACTGGCAAGCAGAATAGTTTTGCTTCGCGCGCATACGCGGGATTCATGTTGGCGGAAAAAGGCGATCAACAACCACGCAGTTTGGCGCAGGCCTTCCTAAAACCAGTGAAACCGAATGCTGACAGGGGCGAAGACACGATGACCCGCGCCATCAAGGAACTTACCACTCGGCGTGAGCACTTCAACAAAGTGTACGGCGACTGCGCGGACAGTTTCGCGCAGTTCGATGTGGAAGCGGGTGAGGGCAGTCTCAGCGAGATTGCCGAGTTTGTCGCGAGCTAGTCGTTATGGAAACTCTAATCTTTCAACTGCAAGCCCCCCTCTCCTCCTGGGGAGAGGTCGCAGTTGGTGAATACCGGCCTAGCGCAGAGTACCCAAGCCAATCGGCGATACAGGGTTTGTTGGGCGCAGCGTTAGGTGTTGATCGTGATGACGCCGCCGCCCTTGCCGCGTTGCAAACCGGCTATAGGCTGGCTGTAGGCGTGTTGAATCAAGGACGATTAATGCGTGACTTCCATACCGCGCAGGTACCAAGCCGCACTGACCTGAAAAAAAGGCCAAGTTCTACGCGCCGAGACGAGTTGGCGGTGCCAAAACCTGACCTGAACACTATTCTGTCGACTCGGGACTATCGGCAAGATGCGGCCGCGCTGGTGGCAGTGCAGTCGATGGCGGGTGCGCCATATTCGCTGCCGCAGTTGGCAGAAGCGATTAAACGCCCTAAGTTCACGATGTATTTGGGTCGCAAGTCGTGTCCGGTGGCGGTGCCGTTGCACCCTCTTGTGTTGACCGCGAGCAACATCAAGGCTGCCTTTGCCGATTACCAGCAGTTACTTGCGGCCCTTTGGCGAGACAGGCTACCTAAGCACGCGGAGTCGGCTGGCCTGCCCGTACAGAAGATCGCTTGGAGCGATGCTTTTGGCACCGACGACCTGACTACCATTGGATTGTTGCGCGACCTGAGTATCACCCGCAAGGACGCTGTGATTACGCGCCGGGGCTGGCAGTTCGCTGACCGTACAGAGCATGTTGCTCTGGTGACTAAGGAGTAATTCCCGATGTTTTTCAGCGTGATCGCTCCCAAAAGCAACCAGTTGCGCAGTGCCGCGTACGATCTTGCACAAACACCTTACGCAGTACATCAATGGCTCTGGAATTTTTTTCCTAGCGCGACGAATCAAGATCGCGACTTCATCTTCCGTCGGCATGAGCGAGACCAAGACGTACGTTTCTACGTGGTTTCCCACCGACTCCCGGTGGCATTCAACGACGCGTGGATCGTTCAAAGCCGCCACTACGAACCGCAGTTGGAAGCGGGGCAGATGTTCTCGTTCGAGCTAAGGGCGAATCCCGTTGTCACAAAGAAAAGTGAGGCCGGAAAATCACGCCGACACGACGTTGTGATGAACGCAAAGAAGCAGCTTCTGGCTGAGCAGGGTCTATCGACGCAATCGAAGTGGGCAGATTGGAAGGATAAGGACATGAGGCCGTTGCTATACGAGATTGTGCAAGAGCGTTGCACCAAGTGGCTGAGCGATGTGGCAGTACGGAACGGATTTCGGATCGAAATGACGCAGGGCGAAACTTCGTGCCATCAACTTCAAATCAATGGCTACGCACAGTCGAACGTTGGCAAGCGGGGACAGAACGTGTTTTTGAGCACTGTGGATTTCGCTGGGGACTTAGTCGTAACTGATCCCGTCGCGTTTAAGGAGGCGTTGTTCAACGGCATTGGCCATGCCAGAGCCTTCGGCTGTGGCTTGCTGCTAGTCCGCCGGTTGGAGTAGATTGTGCATTTATTGATTGAGGAGGTATTTATGGAGTGGCGAGACCGCATCACCAGTGACCCTGCCGTTCTTGTCGGCAAGCCAGTTATCAAGGGTACGCGCATTTCGGTCGAATTGATTCTAGGGTGGCTAGCGAATGGCTGGACCTACGAGCAGCTTCTCGAGGCCTATCCGCACATTACCCACGAGGACATCCTTGCCTCGCTCGCTTTCAGCGAAGAGATGCTGCGTGACGAGCATTACATTGCCGCCTACAAGGCTGTCGCTTGACGCCAACCCTGATCGTCAATGAAAACTTTCCAGCGCCAGCGGTCTCAATCCTGCGTGAGGCTGGCGTCGATGTTCTTGCCGTCCAAGAAGCAATGGCCGGTGCCAGTGATGAGGTAGTTTTGCAGCGTGCGGTGCAAGATGGGCGTTGGCTCGTCACCTTTGATCGTGATTACGGCGAGCTTGTTTTCTCGCGGCGCGCCAAAGCACCGGCGGCGATCTTATACCTTCGCCAAGAACCCGTTCCATTTTCGCGGATCGCCGACATGGTTCGCACCGCACTCGCCGCGCCCAACGAAATGATAGGCAACATGGTTGTGATCGGTCAACGTACCGTGCGCCGCCGCCCGTTACCTGTGGAGCGCGACTGAGCGATCTTCTGCCCCCGTTGAAGCCAATTCCGATCAAGGAGCGGCTATCTATCCTCTACATTGAGAAGGGCCAACTCGATGTGCTCGATGGTGCCTTCGTCGTTGTGGACAAGAGCGGTATTCGTACGCACATCCCGATTGGCGGTGTCGCGTGCCTCATGCTGGAGCCAGGCACACGGGTTTCCCACGCCGCTTGTTCGCTCGCCGCGCGTGTTGGCACATTGTTGGTATGGATCGGCGAAGCTGGTGTACGTCTCTACTCGGCGGGCCAGCCCGGCGGTGCACGCGCGGATCGCCTGCTCTACCAAGCAAAGCTTGCCCTTGATCCCGATCTGCGGTTGATGGTGGTTCGCAAGATGTATGCCCTGCGGTTCGGCGAGGATCCGCCGCAAAGACGTTCAGTCGAACAGTTGCGTGGTATTGAGGGCGCACGTGTCCGCGAAACCTACAAACGCATTGCGGCTAAGTATGGCGTTGAATGGAAGGCACGGAACTACGACGTAAGCGATTGGGACAAAGGTGATCTCCCCAATCGTTGTTTATCATCTGCAACATCCTGTCTCTACGGCATTGTGGAGGCTTCCGTACTTGCCGCAGGCTATGCGCCAGCTATCGGCTTTATCCACACTGGCAAGCCGCTTTCGTTCGTCTACGACGTCGCTGACGTTTACAAGTTTGAAACCGTGGTTCCCGTTGCATTCCGAATAGCCGCGAAGAAACCGCACAATCCTGAGCAGCAGGTGCGAATCGCCTGCCGCGATATGTTCCGTGAATCGCGGTTGCTAGAAAAACTCATTCCCGGCATCGAGGAGATGCTCGCCGCAGGTGGAATCAATCCCCCCATGGCATCAGATGACCAGGTGGCTCCCGCGATTCCAAACCCAGAAAGTATTGGTGATGCTGGTCATCGTGCTTGAAAACGCGCCGCCCCGGCTGCGCGGTAGACTCGCCATCTGGCTGCTGGAAATTCGCGCGGGGGTTTACGTTGGAAACTACTCGTCAAAAGTTCGACAGTACGTCTGGGATCAGGTCGAGGCGGGCATCGCGGATGGCAATGCAGTCATGGCCTGGCGTACAAGTAACGAGGCTGGCTTTGACTTTGTGACGATTGGCCAAAACCGCCGAATTCCAGCTGAGTTAGACGGTGCGAAATTAGTATCATTCAAGCCGGAAGTGTAGATCTTTCCTTAAAAATTTGTGACTACCGAAATGGTACGTGGAACTGCGCAAAGTTCGGTATATAGTTAAGGGGTTGGTTTTCGATGAAAAATCAACGAGATAGGAGAAGTGTGTTCCCCACGCGCGTGGGGATGAACCGTGGTACCGCCAATCGACTCCTCCACCTCGCTGCGTGTTCCCCACGCGCGTGGGGATGAACCGTATGGCTTAGGCCGTCTCTTGCAACATACCAAGTGTTCCCCACGCGCGTGGGGATGAACCGTCTCGATGCGGACTAATTGGCCGAGGCGCAGCGTGTTCCCCACGCGCGTGGGGATGAACCGACCTGGTTGATGCGCTGGCGGTGCAGATCGAAGTGTTCCCCACGCGCGTGGGGATGAACCGGCGATAATGGTTCACTGTGCCGAGTACAAAAAGTGTTCCCCACGCGCGTGGGGATGAACCGGAGATGCGCACGCTGAAAGCGATCTTGAATCGGTGTTCCCCACGCGCGTGGGGATGAACCGAATGGCCTCAAAAATGCGCTGTATCAGCTGATGTGTTCCCCACGCGCGTGGGGATGAACCGGCGCGCTCGCCCTACATCGCGCTACGCAACTTGTGTTCCCCACGCGCGTGGGGATGAACCGTATTGCGATGACGGCAAACTGGCGCTTGGTAAGTGTTCCCCACGCGCGTGGGGATGAACCGATAACAAAGCCACACTCACACTATGGGGATGAGTGTTCCCCACGCGCGTGGGGATGAACCGCAACGACGCAGCGAAGTGCTGGAGGAAGCGGCGTGTTCCCCACGCGCGTGGGGATGAACCGCTAGATTGAATCCTAGGATTCAGATTAGTGGGGATGAACCGTACGATATAGAGTGTCCGAGTGCTATATCAAGGTGTTCCCCACACGCGTGGGGAACGCTTAAAGCGATCAGACAATCTAAAGCGGCATCAAGCTTCGTCGGGGACGGTAAGGCTGCGGGTCTGGGGAATCGCTTCAGGTCGCCAGTTGGCGGCCGCAGCCGCGAGTAGTTGCTGGCAATTTGCCGCGCTATGAACTTCCGGTTGTCGCAGAAAGTGTAGTGCCCTGCGCAGCACGCCGATGCGGTCACCGGCTGCAACCGGGGCGGCAAGTGTTTGTTTGGAGAGTTTTTCGACGTCGTTGTTCGAGGCGACCGGAAAATGGAGGTAGCGCGGCGTCGGATAAGCCAATGCGCGTTGTAGGGCGATTTGGCGCGCAGTTGAGTCCAGCAGGTCCGCGCCACGGACGACGTCGGTGATCCCGCTATCAAAATCGTCGACCACCACTGCGAGTTGATAGGCGGTCAAACCATCACGACGGCGGATCACAAAGTCGCCAACGGCACGTTCCACGCTCTGCATCTGTTTGCCTTGCAAGCGGTCTTCAAATTCAACGCTGCCGGTCGGCGAAGCAAACCGGATCGCCGCGCCGTGCGCGGGCAGGTTTTTGTGCCGACAAGTGCCGGGGTAAACCGGGCCATCGATTCCCATCACTGCGGAATCAGCTATTTCCTTGCGCGAACATTCGCAGTTGTAGGTCTGCCCCGCAGCTTCCAGTGTGGCGAGCACTTCTTGATAGCGCGCTTTACGGCGCGACTGCACGATGACCTCACCATCCCAGTCTAGGCCAAAGGCGTCAAGCGTCGCCAAAATCTCATCGGCATATGAGGCGTCACATCGCGTTTCGTCGACATCCTCCATTCGTACCAGCCATTGGCCGTTGTTTGCGCGCGCATCGAGGTAACTCGCCAGCGCCGCGACGAGCGAGCCGAAATGCAGTGGCCCCGTTGGGGACGGCGCGAACCGACCGACATAACCTGTTTTGGCGGTTTCTTGCGTTGTTGGCATCGTTATCTATTTCCCCGATCCATAGCCTATGACGCGTTTGAAATTGCGGCGACGATTTCTGGCTTCTCAAACTCGTGGATAAACCATCGTAGTGCCTTGCCGGTACGGTTAGCGCGCCAAGCAACACAGCGCCCTGTGTCGGCGCGCGGAAACATTACGCTCAGCGTCACGAGTTTTCCGTCGCCGAGCGCCGATGCCGCCAAATGCAGGGGCAAGTAGCCGACTCCCAATCCCGCAATCTGGGCTTCCAGCTTGTCGGTCATGGTGGCGACCGTGAGCACGTCCTGCCCTGAGATCAATCCGACAGTGCGTGGTGGTGTATTGCGCGATGAGTCGGCGACGCTAATGGCGCGGTACCGCGTGATGACCGCTTCGGTGAGTGGTTGCTGCTCCGCGACGATGGGATGTGAAGGGGCAGCGGCAAACACCCATTGCAATGGCGTCAATGGTAGAACTGCATAACCGCCGCCGGACGGAACCTCCGCCGATGCGCCGACGATGAGGTCCGCACGTCCGGCCATCAGTGCATCCCAAGTGCCTCCCAACACTTCCGTGGATAGCCGAATACGGGTGCCTGATCGCTGCGACTCAAAACGCTGGATCAGGCCGAAGAGCGAACGCAGTGGGGTGATGGTATCGAATGCGATGCGCAACTCCGTTTCCCAGCCCTTTGCCACTTGCTGGATGCGACACTCAAGGTCGGCGGCCACCTTCAGCAGAATACGGCCTTCGTTTAGTAGCTCGTGTCCGGCTGCGGTGAGCACCGCGCGGCGGCCTTCGCGGTTAAACAACGTCAGGCCTAGATCACTTTCTAGCTGTTGGATGGTGTACGTCAGCGCGGATGGGACCCGGTGCAGCTCGGCGGCTGCGCGGGCGAAGGAGCCATTGCGGGCGATTGCATCTAGGGTCTGCAACGCATCGAGGGAAAGGGGCATGTGCTGTTTCTTGCAGCTCGAAGGAACCTCGCAGCAATATATTCAAATTTATTGAATTGATAAGTCGAAATTATCCGCTTGTTGGATGCCAAGATCAAGCCCATATTGCGTGTCTTGGGAAAAAAGAGTCTCTCACTGCGCTTGTTTCTTGACGGAAAAGGCATTCAAAATGATTGAAGTTCGGAAATCACAAGAGCGTGGTTATGCCGATCACGGGTGGCTAACGAGTTTTCACAGTTTTTCGTTTGCGGACTACTACGACCCGAAGTTCATGAGTTTTGGGCCGCTGCGGGTGATTAATGAGGATCGTGTTGCCGCTGGGATGGGGTTTGGCACCCACGGCCATCGGGACATGGAAATTGTCAGTTATGTGCTGGACGGCGCGCTGGCACACAAGGACAGCATGGGTAATGGCTCGTCCATCCGCCCCGGCGACGTGCAGCGCATGAGCGCGGGGACTGGCGTGCAGCACTCCGAGTTTAACTATGCGAGCGATCAAACCACGCACTTTTTACAAATTTGGATTCAGCCGAACCAGTTGGGCATCCAGCCGTCCTATGAGGAGAAACATTTTTCGGAAACCGAGAAACGGGGTCAGTTGCGGGTCGTGGTGTCTCCAGATTCGCGAGATGGTTCGCTGAAGATTCATGCAGACGCGATCTTGTACGCAGGGCTGTTTGATGGTGCCGAAGTGGCAACGCTGGCAATTGCGCCGAATCGCCGTTCCTATGTGCACGTGGCGCGTGGCCGTGTTGTGGTCAATGGCCAACAACTGAATGCTGGAGATGCCTTGAAGTTGATTGATGTAACTGCGATCGATGTACGCGACGGTGAGCATGCGGAAGTACTCGTTTTTGATCTTGCCTAGTCCGACCGCTGAACAGGAGTAAGAAGTGGAAACTACTACAATGAAAAGTGTCACCCGCGTGATTCAAGCGCACATCGCGCCGGTGGGTACATTTACCGTCAAGCGCGCGCTTCCCGATCGTCATGTTCAGTCAGTGGGCCCGTGGGTATTTCTTGATCACTTCGGACCGTTTCGTGTAAAGCCGGGCGAGGATGGCGTCGGGCCCCATCCGCATGCCGGAATTGAAACCGTTACCTATCTGCTTTCCGGGCGTAACGAGCATCTTGATTCCGCAGGCCATCGCGGCATCGTCGGGCCACTTGGCGCGCAATGGATGACATCCGGTCGTGGCATCGTGCACGCTGAGTATCCGAGGCCTGAGAACGAGGCGGAGATGACACAACACGGCTTGCAACTTTGGACAACACTGCCTCGCGCATTGAAATTAATGGCGCCGCGCTACCAACGCATTGAGGCGGCGGACATTCCCGCTGTTGAGCGCGAGGGCTTCAGTGTACGTGTCATTGCTGGTAGCTTTGAGGGGAATGACGGCCCTGCAGATGTGCTGATGCCGACGTTGTTGTGGCACGTCAGCGTCGAGCCTGGCAAATCATTCTCCGCTAAGATTCCACCCGGCTTTGAAACGGCGTCATACGTCATGGGTGGTAGTGGCGCATTCTCTTCCGGGTTACAGCATCTAGGTGCGGGGTCTCTGGTGGTCTATGACAGCGATGCGGATGTAGTGCGTTTTACCAATACCAGTGCAATGCTGCTGGATGTCATGTTGCTGGGGGGCGCACCGGCAGAAGGGCCGCTACTGTTCCATGGCCCGTTTGTCATGAATTCCGTCGAACAACTCAGGGCGGCCGAGGCCGCTTATCGCAACGGCCAGATGGGTCAATTGGCGGGCTAATATGAATGCACTCTCACAAATAGTGTTGTCTGGCTATCGCGGTTTGGTGTCATCGCTCGTCATTGTTATCGGCCTCGCCACGCTGCCAATCGCGCAAGTCATTGGCGCAGAGCCGTCGCCTGCGCTGAGTAAAGTATTCAGTGCGCAGCCGGCGGGCGAATACATGCTTGATCGTACACATGCCTCTGTGGTGTGGCGCGTTGCCCACATGGGTCTGTCGCGCTACACCGCGCGCTTCGACAAAATGGACGGAAAACTTGATTTTCGTCCCGGCTCCGCCGCCTCATCGAGTGTTGAATTCACCATAGAGACCGCGTCAGTCAATACCGGAATCGTCCCCTTTAACCGGCAGTTGATGGATGCCGAATGGTTTGATGGCACCAAGCAACCCACAATTCGTTTTCGCTCGACTGGGATGGAGGCTGTTGGCGGTAATCGGTATCGGCTCTCAGGCGGCCTGACGATGCGCGGCATCACCAAGCCGGTCGTTTGGGACGTCACGTTCAATGGTGGACTGTACAACACATTCATGCAGGCGAATGCAATTGGTTTCTCAGCGAAAACGACGCTTAAACGAAGCGACTGGGGAATGACTAAACTAATCCCGCTGGTTGGGGACGAAGTGGAAGTGGAAGTGGAGGTCGAATTTTTGAATCGACCGACAACGGGCTGATGCAAACAATATGGAGAACCCAATGTCCCCTCGTTACGACCGCGTTGCCATTTTGTTCCATTGGTTAATGGCGGTGATGATCACAGCTTCCTTTGCGGTTGGTCTCTACATGGTGAGCTTGACCATGAGCCCGACACGCATCAAGTTGTACAACTGGCACAAGTGGGCGGGCGTCACAATTCTTACGCTTGCGGCCGCGCGTTTGTTATGGCGGCTCAAACATACGCCGCCGCCTCTGCCCCCGACGATGCCGAAATGGCAGACGAGTGCTGCAAATGTGGCACACGTGATGCTCTACATTCTGTTTTTTGCCGTCCCGCTTACCGGTTGGGCATACAGCTCGGCAGCCGGATTTCCGATTGTGTGGTTCGGCTGGATTCCGCTGCCAGATTTTGTTCCCAAGGACCGCGAGTTGGCGGAGTTCTTGAAGCCATGGCACTGGATGGCGGCCTATGCGCTTGCCGCCGTCGTGGCGTTACATATCCTCGCGGTTGTCAAACATCTGCTGATGGACGATGACAATCTGATGAGCCGCATGCTGCCCAATATGACAGGAGACAAAAAATGAAACTCGTTCAATCATCACTTCAACAAGTCGTGGCTGTTGCGGGTGTTGCGATGCTGGTTGCGCTGCCGAATCTTGCAAATGCACAGCAACGCGTGGTTCCCGCACAAAGTGAGATAGCGTTCGTCAGTAAACAGTTCGGCGTGCCGGTCGGCGGGAAGTTCAAGAAGTTTGACGCCGAAGTCACCTTTGATCCGAAGAAAGTTGAGGCGGCGAAAGTCAACTTCAATGTGGATTTGCTTAGCGCGGATATTGGCAATAGCGAAACCGAGGCAGAGCTGAAAAAGCCGGGATGGTTTAACTCGCAGAAGATGCCGCAAGCAAATTTCACCTCGACTGCCGTCAAGGCAATCGGCGGCGGCAAGTTTGAGTTTTCGGGCAAGCTTTCGATCAAAGGAATCTCGCAGAATGTGGTGGTTCCCGTGACCCTCACGCAGTCTGCCGGCGTTACCCGCGCGGTCGGCAGCTTCACACTAAAGCGCCTCGATTTCAAAATTGGTGACGGCGAATGGAATGACGTATCACTCGTTGCCAACGAAGTTGTGGTCAACATCAAGTTAGCACTGACCGGTGTGCCCCCTCTTTAGCGCCATTTTCTGGCAAGACCGATTCCAACCTGTTTTTCAACCACGTAAGGACAAATACGCATGAAACTCTCAGCCATCACAGTTGCTGCGGTCGTCTCAGCCGCCCTCGTTTTTTCAATGGCAAGCCCATCTGCGCAAGCGCAGTCTGCGACCTATATCGTCGAGCCGACACATACCTTTGTGACGTGGGAGGCAAAACACTTCGGTACATCGACTTCGCGTGGCCGCTTCGACAAGAAGAGCGGCTCCATCACTATTGATCGCCAAGCGAAAACGGGTAAGGCCGAAATCTCGATTGACATGAAGTCGATGAATACGGGTGTCGCTGCGTTTGATAAACATTTGACCGGCGAAAATTTTTTTGCTGCCGAGAAATTTCCGGAAGCCAAATTTGTCGGTACGGGCTTCAAGTTTGACGGTGACAAGGTGGTTGAAGTCGCCGGAACGTTGACGATGCGCGACAAGACCAATCCGGTGACGTTGAAAGGAACCGCCTTCAACTGCTATATGAGCCCGTTTGTCAAGCGTGAAGTGTGTGGTGGTGACTTCGAAACCACGATCACGCGCAGCCAATACGATATGAGTTATGGTTTGCCGGGCATCCCAGATGCCATCCGTTTGCTGATCCAAATTGAAGCGATCAAGACCGAATAGTTTTGTTGTTCCCGGCAGCGATGCCGGATTGAAGCGCAGCGGGATGCATGACTCCTGTGCATGCCGCTGTCGCGTTGGCTCTTAATGAAAATGGAAAAATGATGAGTAAACCAACGATCATCGCGTTCGCGGGAAGTAACCGAAATGGCAGCCTGAACCGTGCCGCGCTGACGCTTGCGGTCGCCGGCGCCGCTAAGGCCGGGGCCGAGGTGGAGGTCATCGACCTGCGTCAGTATGTGATGCCGCTGTATGACGCGGACCGGCATGCGATCGAGGGCGTGCCGGACAACGTGCGCCGCTTGCGCGAGGCGATGCGTCCTGCGCACGGGCTGCTGATTGCAAGTCCCGAGTACAATTCCTCGATCACACCGCTGCTTAAAAATACCATCGACTGGCTGTCGCAATCTGTTGCCGAAGGCGTCGGCGTAGGTGGCGGGCGCATGCCATTTGAGGGCAAGGTGGTCGGGCTGCTCGGTGCATCCGTCGGCGCGTTCGGCACGATAAGGGCACTACCGCATGTGTCGTTTATTTTTTCCAACCTTGGCTCGATGGTGCTGCCGGTCGTTGCGGTACCGGCTGCCGACAAGCTATTTCATGCGGATGGATCAATTGCTAATGAGCGTCAGGCGAAAGGGTTGGAGGAGCTAGGTGCGCGCGTGGCAAAATTTGCAGCAGCAACGCGTTAGCCCTTCGCTGGCGCGATCAACCCGCAGCATGCAAATAACTAAGGAATAGTCAATGGTGGTACTGGAGCTGACAAAAGAAAACTTCAACGCGACCATTGAAGGCGGCAAGACGGTCATCATCGATTTCTGGGCGCCATGGTGCGGGCCATGCCGCGCCTTTGCGCCAACCTTCGAAGCGGTTGCCGAAGAGTTTCCAGATGTCGTGTTCGCCAAGATCAATACCGAAGCCGAGCAAGAGCTCGGCGCGGCATTCAACATTCGATCGATCCCAACATTAATGGTGTTTCGCGAGCAGGTGGTCCTGTATTCCGAAGCGGGGATGTTGCCGAAGTCGGCGCTGCAAGAGGTCGTGAAAAAGTCTCTCGAGCTCGACATGGTGAAAGTCCACGCCGAGATCGCGGCGCAGGAGCAGTCGACTGCGACGAACTGAATCAGATTCGGAAACACGAGTATCGACGGGCAGTTTCAGCCAAAACAGGCGGAAACCGCCCGTGCCTAATCGTGTTTCAACAATTGTCTCGGCAGGAATTGCGCTGCGCACTTGTTACTTGTTGTACGCGGCCGATGAAATCGTTGCTCCCGCCAGCTTCATTGTTGCACTTCCGTTCACGTTCAAGTGCTGCATTTCGCGCCAAAAAAGTTCGTACTCGTCGGAAACTCGCAACGGGGTTTTCGCGTCTCTGCGAAACTTAGGGCACCACGTCAACTTGGAGAAGTTTCATGCACCAGCCAGATTCGTTGTCATCCGCCAGCGCGGCGCTGTCCCTGCCTGTACCCCTACTGAACCGAATCCTGCGCGCTGCCCAATATCTAATCCGCGGCACATTTCAAGTCGGCATTAAGCTGACCGTCGCGTTATTGATCCTGCTGACGTTTTGGGGAATTGTCAGCCATTCCATCAGCGCACACGCGCAGGCGTTTACGATCTCTCCTTCGAATAAAGTGCTCGCCGGCAATCCCATTAGCATCACCCTGACTGGGCTGCCGCGCGAGGCGGACGTGACCATCGTCGCCGAACGAGCTGTTTCGGAATGGAGCATGCCGGACAATCAGTACAAACGCTACCGATCCGAGGCCACCTTCCGCACCGACGCAGCAGGCGTGATCGATTTGGCGACGGCGAAGCCGCGTAAAGGCTCGTCGTACAAAGCTGCTGACGTGCGCGGGTTGATCTGGTCGATGAACCCAACCGCAGATCCGGTACCGCTCGATTGGAAAGCGGGCCAAGTCCGCTTCACGGCGCGCGTTGGCGAGACAGTGGCCGCGACGGTAATGCTGGAACTACTGCGTGAATTGCCGGAAGTCAAAACCGAAAAGGTCGATCAATTTGACGGTGCCGTGTTTGCGATGTTGCCAGCCAAGCCTGGCGAGAAGCACCCCGCGGTGATTCTGCTCGGCGGTTCCGAAGGTGGCAGTATGGTCACGCGCGGCGCGGCGCAGATGGCTTCGCATGGCTTTGCTGTTTTGGCGTTGCCTTACTACTCACCACCGGCGTGGCCGTCACAAAAGGCCGAGATTCCCACGCTGCCCGCAAGCTTCGTAGACATCCCGATTGAGCGCCTGAATGCCGCGCGCGATTGGCTGAAAAAGCGGGCCGACGTAGACGCTTCAAAGATCGCCATTCACGGCACATCAAAAGGCGCAGAGTTTGCGCTGCTCGCTGCCACGTATCTGGGATGGCCTACGGCTATCGTGGCCGTAGTGCCAACGGATGTGGTCTGGGAAGGCTGGGGGCAGGGCGTTGATGCTGGCAAGCGCGCCTCGTTTGCGGTGAACGGCAAGCCATTCCCCTTCGTGCCGTACAAAGAATTCGGTGAAGAATTTGCCGGCTTCCAGACGGGAGACGACGTGCGCATACGCCGTCCGCAAGACAAGGGCCGCGCCGCCAATCCTGCGGCGGCTGCCGCCGCACGTATTCCCATCGAACGCTACGCGGGTGCGGTGGCTGTTGTGGGCGGTCAAGAAGATCAAGTGTGGAATTCGGCAATGATGTCGCACAACATTGCCGAGCGACGCGCCGAAGCGAAGGTGAATAATCCTAAAGCTGGTGAAACGTTATCGCTGATTTACGTCGACGCCGGCCACTATCTCGGCGGTACCGGATTCCAGCCCACCACACAATACGATGTCGGCCCAAACAAAGGCGGCGGCACGCCAGAAGGCAATGCGCGCGCGCAGGCGGACCAATGGCCGAAGGTAATTGATTTCTTGAAGCGAAATTTGGGTGTCAAATAGCGCCGGACACCTAACACCAGTACATACGGGGAGTTTCAGGCGCTTTTGCCCGAAACTGCCCGTCATTCGTTGGGTTTTCTATATTGCGTAGGCAACGGTGGCATAACGCACGGTAAACACCGAGGCCGGTGACATAATCTGGCGTCAATTCTTCGTCGCACAGAATGCCCGCCATGCCAGATTCGCCTAGTCGCCCCACTCACAGCGCTGTCGGCACACCGCTCGCCGCTTCCACCAGCGATTTTTCTGCGTTGAGGACGTCGTTCCTCCTCGACGAAGAGCAGGCGCTCTCCAGTGCCTTGCAGGAGGCGAGAGTCGACGCGGCGATGAACACGCGTATTTCCGAGACGGCGACTCAACTGGTCAAGTCTGTCCGTGCCGAGCAACGCTCAAATGCCGGCATGCAGTCGTTCCTGACCCAATACGATCTTGGCTCGCAAGAGGGCGTGTTGCTCATGTGTGTCGCCGAGGCTTTGTTGCGTATCCCAGACGCCGGAACTGCTGACAAACTCATTCGCGACAAGTTTGCGCAAGGTGACTGGCACAAACACCTCGGCGCGAGTGACTCGCTGTTGGTCAATGCCGGCACCTGGGGAATGATGTTGACCGGCAAGCTAGTTACGGTATCACCGAAGGACATGGCAGACATCGGCGGTTGGCTCGGGCGTATGGCCAACACGCTCGGTGAGCCGATCGTGCGCACTGCACTGCGCCAGGGTATGCGCCTGATGGCCGAACAGTTTGTGATGGGGCGTGACATTCACGAGGCGCTTAAGCGCAGCGTTACCGGTGAACAGATTAAGTATCGGCACTCCTTCGACATGCTAGGCGAAGCGGCTATGACCGCAGCCGATGCGGAGCGTTACTTTGCGGCTTATCAAGGCGCGATAGCGGTCATCGGCACATATGTAAAGCCGGGCCAGTCGGTGTTCGATGCGCCTGGAATTTCCGTCAAACTTTCCGCACTCCACCCGCGCTACGACCTTGCCAACCAGACCCGCGTGTTTGCGGAATTGCTGCCCAAACTCGTGACACTGGCGGAGATGGCGAGTGAACGTGGCATTGGGCTTACGTTTGACGCGGAAGAAACAGAGCGTTTGGAAATTTCGCTGGCGTTGTTCGAAGCAGTCTACGCTCTGCCGCGGTTTGCGGGTTGCGAAGGCTTGGGGCTTGCCGTACAGGCCTATCAAAAGCGTGCGCCGCACGTGATTGACTGGCTGATCGCGCTTTCGGCAAAACATGGACGCCGCATCATGACGCGGCTGGTGAAGGGCGCCTATTGGGATACGGAAATCAAACGCGCCCAAATGCAGGGGTTGTCCGGTTACCCGGTTTTCACGAGGAAGGTGAATACGGATGTCTCCTACCTTGCATGCGCCGCGAAAATGCTCGCCGCCCCGGATGCATTCTTCTGCCAATTTGCGACGCATAACGCCCACACGGTTGCCACCATTCTCGAACGCACCAAGCTTGCCAAGGGCAGCGAGTTTGAATTTCAGCGTCTTCACGGTATGGGCGTTGAGCTGTACGACGCCGTGCACCGAAACTCAGGCGCGGTCTGTCGGGCGTATGCGCCGGTTGGCACCCACGAAGATTTGCTCCCCTATTTGGTGCGGCGTCTGCTGGAGAACGGGGCTAACTCGTCGTTTGTTAATCGCATTGCCGACCCCGAGGTTGCAATCGAAGATGTCGTCGCTGACCCTATTGCCACGTGTGAAGCCAATATGCCAAAAGCCAATCCAAAGTTGCCCCTGCCGAGCGATCTTTACCAAGCGTCAAGCGTGATGAGAAAGAACTCATCGGGTTTTAGTTTTGCCGATCAGCCGATGCTAGACAAGCTGATGCAGGAGATGGCGCCAACACTCACCAAAACCGATTGGTTATCGCAGCCCATTATTGCCGGCAAGCCCGTCCGCGGCACCGCTGAACCTGTTGCCAGTCCGGTTGATGGGGTGCAAATTGGTTTCGCAGAAGCTGCTGATGACAGCCTCGTCGGGTTGGCACTCGACTTGGCAAAGCAGTGGCCCGGCCTCCCTGCATCCGGGCGTGCGACCGTATTGGAGAAAGCTGCAGATCTTCTTGAGGAGCGCACAGCTTTTTTCATGGCGCTGATGGTTCGTGAGGCCGGCAAGACACTTCCAGATGGACTTGGCGAGGTGCGCGAAGCAGTCGATTTTTGCCGCTACTACGCCCAGCAGTGCCGCGCCAACTTTGCTGCGCCCGTGGCGCTGACCGGACCGACGGGAGAATCCAACGAACTCAGCTTGCACGGACGCGGTACGTTTGTTTGCATCAGCCCATGGAACTTCCCGTTGGCGATTTTCTTGGGCCAGATTACCGCTGCTTTCGCAGCAGGCAATGCAGTGATGGCCAAACCGGCAGAACAGACGCCGATCGTGGCTTTTGAAGCGGTGAAGCTATTGTTGGAAGCCGGTATGCCAGCTGCGGCCATTGCGCTCTTGCCCGGGAAGGGGGAGATCGTCGGTGCGGCTCTGGTAAGTGATCAACGCGTCGACGGTGTCGCGTTCACGGGTGGTACGGGGACGGCCCGTGCGATCAATCAGTCATTGGCCAGACGCGACGGCGCGATGATCCCGTTTATTGCGGAGACGGGCGGCCTGAACGCCATGATCGCCGATTCGTCTGCGCTCCCCGAACAGGTGGTTAACGATGTCATTGCGTCTAGTTTCAACAGCGCCGGACAACGCTGCTCGGCGCTGCGTCTATTGTGTGTACAGCGCGATATCGCAGTTCGCATAAGGCAGTTGCTCGACGGCGCGATGCGGGAACTGCGTGTCGGTGACCCTGCGGCACTAAGCACCGACATCGGTCCTGTGATTGATCGTGAGGCATTTGAGATGCTGGTGCAACAGCGGGAATACTTAGCGCGTAACTTCCCGCAAGTTGGTCAGGTACAGTTGCCGAACGACGTTCCCAAGGGGCACTACTTCGCGCCTTGTGCCTTTGTTCTTCCTTCGGTTAGCATCTTAAAGACTGAAGTGTTTGGCCCCATCTTGCACATTGTTGAATTCGAGGCCGATCAGATGTTTGACTTAGTCGAGGAGATCAATCGGTCCGGCTACGGACTGACAATGGGAATTCACTCGCGAATTGAAGGGACGGTAGCGGAAATTCGGCGCAGGGCCAAGGTTGGCAATGTCTATGTCAACCGGAACCAGATTGGGGCAGTGGTCGGCGTACAACCGTTCGGTGGCGAGGGACTATCGGGGACCGGCCCGAAGGCGGGCGGACCGCACTACTTGTTCCGCTTTGCGACTGAACGCACCTTCACCGTCAACACTGCCGCCGCCGGTGGCAACGCCCAATTGATCGCGGCATCGGAGTGAGGGTACGCTGACGGCACCATGTCATATCCAGAGGCGATGTAGGTTCAACGAATATCGGGTGGTGGAAATCAACGGTGGGGGCGTTTTTTCCGCGCTGGCAGATATGTCGGCGGCGGGATTGCGGCTGGATGCCGATATTGTTCCGCGCATTGCCCGCCATCTTGGTATCCTAGATAGTCTTTACATGGTCGGGCTTGTGCGCTCCTGATAGCAACACTAGCATCGACTGGCCTTCACGTTTCCAGAATTCAATCGCATCTTCGAATAGTTCAACTACCGTTTCAAGTTCACTCTCGTGATGCTGCGCAAATGCATCGGTATGATCAAAATAGATGCAGTAACCATCAGCGGACACCCAGCCCATGTCGGTGATGCAGTCGTAAAAAGCGTCCCAGTTTTTGCCGAAATCCGCTGGGAACTTCATGGCCATTGAGGCGTGATTCAGGAATTGCTCTTTGCCCTCGATCTTTTGACCCTCTAAGTGAAAAAATGCCATGCCTTTCAAGCGGGCAAGTTTGCTCAATTCGCTCACGCTAGCATGGGAAGCAAGCCAAAAAACACCGCGTGGCAAATCGCTTGACAGAATGTTCTTAAGCTCGGCGGAAGGCATGATTACTCCAGTATGCGTTTGAAAGAATTGTAGTGGTCGGAAGTGTAGTAACAGGTCGAGGAACTCGGCGAGCGCACCTCTCCACCGCATACGATGCGTCTGGCACCGCGATTCTTGGCTCCTGGAGTGGGCACTGTATATTCTTTGTAATAGCCACGCGGCTGCTTCGGAAGTCTCTGCTCAAAGTTGCCAAATGTTGAACCATCCTTGTTCGCGTACTGGAAGGGACCACCAGCGCGTATTCGTTTCAACACCTCGCGGCCTTGTTCCGGCAGGGCGCTAGCGGCAATTGTTTCAACACTCGTCGTATCACGCGCACCGGCAGATGAAGTGAAGACGAAAAAAACGATGAAAACGATGAAAACGATTAAACCTACGCTAACTCTAGGGGCATGGTTTGATTGCCGGAATGGGCGAATGGAAAAGTTCACGGCAGCTATCTTCGGCGTTGGTTGACGTTATTGGATTTTGTTTGGGCAGCGATTTTTGGTGCAATCCGCGTACAGATAAAGCGAATGGTCATGGAGGTTGAAACCTCGATCCTTGGCGATTTTGTGCTGGCGTTTCTCAATCTCTGCGTCGTAGAACTCTTCAACTTTGCCACATTGGAGGCAAACGAGGTGATCGTGGTGGCTGCCTTCGTTGAGTTCAAAAACGGCGCGACCGCCCTCAAAATGATGCCGCTGCAGTAGCCCCGCTTGTTCAAACTGGGTAAGGACACGATACACCGTGGCTAGGCCGACATCGGCATCCTCCTTCAGCAGCAACTTGTAGATGTCCTCTGCACTCATGTGTCGATCCGCCGAGCTTTGGAACAGTTCGAGAACCTTGAGCCTGGGCAGCGTCGCTTTCAGGCCAATATTGTGCAGATCGCGTGAATCAGGCATACGCACTTTTCGCTTGGAGATAATTAGCTAATCATAGCGCGTTTACGCGGCGTGATGTTGTGCCGCCTTGGGAGATAGTCAAGCGAGGCCCTCGGCTATAATCGAACTCCTATCTCCATGCGCTTCCACTGATGAATTTGTCCCCCACCTCCACTCTCTCACGCGTCGCCGTCATACCGGCCTTGGTCTTGGCTGGCGCACTCTCCGCTTGTTCTAACTTTGGCGTTTACCGACTGGATGTCCAGCAGGGCAACCTCGTTACGCAGGAGCAGGTCTCGAAGGTAAGGCCAGGTATGTCGCGGCTCGATGTTAGAAATCTACTCGGCACACCGTTGTTGCAGGATGCTTTCAGCGATAAACGCTGGGATTACATTTATACCGAGGATCGCAATACTGATAAGAAGCTCAATCCGTTCGGTCGAATTCAGCAGCAGTTCAAAGTTACCGTCATTTTTGATGGGGAAAAAGTGGCGAGAGTTGAGGGCGTCGCGTCGGCCGTCGAGATCTTGACGGGTGGCGGTGAGCGGCGCAGGACGCCTGACGCGACGCCGCCTAATGCGCCACCAGAGCCGCGCAAGTAGCATCAATGCCGCTTAGACTTGCCATTGCCGGAGCCGGCGGTCGCATGGGCCGCATGTTGCTTGCTGCCGCAGAAGCCGATCCCGCTGTCCAGGTCGCGGCGGCGATCGACCATGCGAGTTCCCCGTCGGTCGGGCAATCGATATGCGGTGCGGTAGTTACGGATGACGTTGGGGCATTGGCCGATTCTGACGTGCTGATAGATTTCACCCGTCCGGAGGGTACCCTTTTGCATCTGGCCGCCTGCGCAGAGCGGCGAGTAAATGCGGTTATCGGCACCACCGGTTTTAGTCAGGCACAACTTGCGACCGTGCGCGGGTATTCGGCGAAGATTGCGATTGTTCTTGCGCCGAATATGAGTCTTGGTGTGAACGTAACCGCCAAGTTGGTCGCGATGGCCGCAGGTGCGCTTGGAATGGATGCCGATATCGAAGTGTTTGAGGCGCACCATAAACTCAAAGTTGATGCCCCCTCGGGCACTGCGCTAATGCTAGGCGAAGTCGCTGCACTGGCGCGTTCGCAGAACATTGCCGACGTCGCGGTGTTTGATCGACGCGGTGTCGGTGGCGAACGTCAGCCCGGCAGCATTGGCTTCAGCTCAATGCGGGCGGGGGACATCATCGGTGACCATAGCGTGTTCTTCGTATTGAACGGGGAGCGTATTGAAATTACCCACCGCTCCTCGTCGCGCGAAACCTATGCCCATGGTGCAATCCGTGCCGCGAAGTTTCTTGCAGACAAGCGTATCGGTCTGTTTGGCATGAGCGATGTGCTCGGGCTAGACGCAAAACGTTAAGCGTGTTGGGTATAGCGCGCGCCTTGCGCGGAAACCACTAGCGCGCATTGCGGCTTCAGTGATATTCGGGTAGACTACTACTTTAATCGCGTCGCAGAGAAGTTGCGGAGCAAAAACGCGGGAAAGTGCATCGGGATTGAGTCAAACGTCCCGAAGTCCTTTCCCGTTTTTTATGCCCGTTAGATTTGTGTGCCCATAGATGCCGGATGCAATCGGTGATCGCGAGAAGCAATCGTCAAGGTCTTCTGGAGTCTGCCGTGAGTTTGAAATCGTTCCCGCCTGCCATATTGGTTCTTGCCGACGGATCGATCTTTAGGGGCACTGCTATCGGCAAAACCGATGCGAACGGCGGTATCGCCGTTGGGGAAGTGGTGTTTAACACCGCGATGACAGGCTACCAGGAAATTCTGACTGATCCCTCTTACATGGGGCAGATCGTCACCCTGACGTATCCCCATATCGGCAACGTCGGTACCAACCGCGAGGATGCAGAGTCGGACAAAGTGTATGCGGCCGGCTTGATCATCCGCGACCTGCCGTTACTGACATCGAATTTCCGCAGCGAAGAGACGTTGCATGCGTATCTCGTTCGCAACAAGATTGTGGCGATAGCGGATATTGATACACGACGTCTCACGCGGCTCACGCGGGAGAAGGGCGCGCAGAACGGCTGCATTCTGGTAGGGGCAACCGGGGATGCGGCTGTGGCGAAGGCGTATGCAATGGCGCAGGCCGCGCCCAAGATGGTGGGGCTCGATCTGGCCAAGGTGGTGAGCTGTCCAAAGCCCTACGAGTGGCAGACGGGTTCGTGGGTGCTGGGTGTCGGTTACCAGAAAATGGATGCCGCCAAATTTCATGTGGTGGCGTATGACTTCGGCGTGAAGCACAACATTCTGCGGATGCTCGCCGACCGGGGTTGCCGTGTGACTGTTGTCCCCGCCAAAACCTCCGCCGTTGAGGCGCTCGCCATGAGGCCGGACGGCGTATTTTTGTCCAACGGCCCCGGCGACCCCGAGCCCTGTGATTACGCAATCGCCGCCATTAAGCAAATTGTCGAGACGGGCAAGCCCGTATTCGGTATTTGCCTCGGGCACCAGTTGCTCGGCCTCGCCTCAGGCGCTCGTACGATGAAGATGAAGTTCGGGCATCATGGTGCGAACCATCCCGTGCAGGATCTGGATTCCAAGCGCGTGTTTATTACCAGCCAGAACCACGGTTTCGCGGTGGACGAAAAGACGATGCCGGCAAATCTGCGCATCACACACCGTAGTTTGTTCGATGGCACCTGTCAGGGGATCGAGCGCACCGACCGGCCGGCGTTCAGTTTTCAAGGGCACCCCGAGGCCAGTCCTGGCCCGCATGAGGTCAATTATTTGTTTGATCGCTTTGTCGCAATGATGGAGAAGCAACGTGGGTAAGCGGACCGATATCAAATCCATCCTCATCATAGGTTCCGGGCCGATTGTGATCGGCCAAGCCTGCGAGTTTGACTACTCCGGCGCGCAGGCTTGCAAAGCGCTGCGCGACGAGGGCTACAAGGTCATCCTGATCAACTCCAATCCCGCTACGATCATGACCGACCCTCACATGGCCGATGTAACCTACATCGAGCCGATTACTTGGCGGATGGTAGAAAAGATTATTGAAAAGGAGCGTCCAGACGCATTGTTACCAACGATGGGTGGCCAAACGGCTTTGAACTGTGCGCTGGATCTTGCCAAACACGGTGTGCTTGAGAAGTACAGCGTCGAGATGATCGGCGCAACCAAAGAGGCGATCGACAAGGCTGAGGATCGTGAGAAGTTCAAGAAGGCGATGACCAAGATTGGTCTGCAGTCGGCACGTTCCGCGATTGCGCACTCGATGGAAGAGGCGCTGCAGGTGCAGGCTGCGATTGGTTTCCCCGCCATCATTCGCCCGAGTTTCACCATGGGCGGATCGGGTGGTGGTATTGCTTACAACCGGGATGAATTCGTCGAGATTTGTGAGCGCGGCCTTGAAGCCTCGCCGACCCGTGAGCTGCTAATCGAGGAATCGTTGCTCGGCTGGAAGGAGTTCGAGATGGAGGTTGTCCGCGACAAAGCGGACAACTGCATCATTATTTGCTCTATCGAGAATTTGGACCCAATGGGTGTACACACCGGCGATTCAATTACGGTCGCACCGGCGCAAACGCTGACGGATAAAGAGTATCAAATCATGCGCAACGCATCGATTGCTTGTTTGCGCGAGATTGGTGTTGAAACTGGCGGTTCAAATGTGCAGTTCGCGGTAAATCCAAAAGATGGCCGGATGGTTGTCATCGAAATGAATCCACGTGTGTCGCGATCTTCTGCCCTGGCGTCTAAGGCAACCGGATTCCCGATTGCCAAGATCGCGGCCAAGCTGGCGGTGGGATACACCCTGGACGAGTTGCGCAATGACATTACCGGCGGGGCGACACCGGCCTCTTTTGAGCCTTCGATTGATTACGTTGTCACCAAGGTGCCTCGATTCGCGTTTGAAAAATTTCCACAGGCTGATGATCGCTTGACTACGCAGATGAAGAGTGTGGGTGAGGTGATGGCGATCGGTCGGAGTTTCCAAGAGAGTTTGCAGAAGGCGTTGCGGGGGCTTGAGGTTGGGGTGGATGGTTTTAATTTGAAGACGGTTGACCCCGAGAAAATTGGTGACGAACTTGCCTACCCGCGTGGCGAGCGGCTATGGTATGTCGCTGATGCGTTTGGTATCGGCATGAGCTTGGAAGAAATTCACGGCTACACCAAGATAGACCCGTGGTTCCTGGGGCAAATCCAAGAGCTCGTCAATCTTGAGCTGGAGGTTGAGAAAAAGACCTTGGCGGAGATCACGCCCGACTATCTGCGCATGCTGAAACGCAAAGGGTTCTCAGACCGCCGTCTGGCGTACTTGTTGAAGGTGAGCGACACGGATATCCGCCACCTTCGCCACTCGCACAAGATTCGTCCGGTGTACAAGCGGGTAGATACTTGTGCGGCCGAGTTTGCGACTTCCACCGCGTACCTGTATTCCAGCTACGATGAAGAGTGTGAGGCCAAGCCGACCAACGCAAAGAAAATCATGATCCTCGGCGGTGGGCCCAACCGCATCGGCCAAGGAATTGAGTTCGATTACTGCTGCGTCCACGCCGCGCTGGCGCTGCGCGAAGATGGATTTGAAACTATCATGGTCAATTGCAATCCTGAGACGGTTTCAACAGATTATGATACCTCTGATCGGCTCTACTTTGAACCACTGACGCTTGAAGACGTACTGGAAATTGTTGATGTCGAAAAACCGTTTGGGGTAATTGTGCAATTTGGTGGCCAGACCCCGCTGAAACTCGCCCGCGCACTCGAAGCTAACGGTGTGCCAATTATTGGTACATCGCCCGACATGATTGATATGGCTGAAGATCGTGAGCGCTTCCAGCAAATGATTCACCAGCTCGGTTTGTTGCAACCGCCAAACCGGACGGCAAGAACCAATCAAGAAGCCATCGAGAAAGCGCGCGAGATCGGTTACCCGCTGGTGGTGCGTCCGTCGTATGTGTTAGGCGGTCGCGCGATGGAAATCATTCATGTCGAGTCGGACCTCGAACGGTACATGCGCGAAGCCGTAAAGGTATCCAACGATTCACCCGTGTTGCTTGATCGCTTTCTGAACGACGCCATCGAGGTCGATATTGATGCCGTGTCTGACGGCACCGACGTGGTGATCGGCGGGATCATGGAGCATATTGAGCAGGCGGGAGTGCACTCTGGAGATTCGGCTTGTTCCCTACCGCCATTTTCTCTCTCAACCTCATTACAAGATGTGCTGCGCGAACAGACGGTTGCGATGGCGAAGGCGCTCAATGTGGTGGGCTTAATGAATGTGCAGTTCGCCATCAAAAAAGAAAATGGCAAAGACGTCGTGTATGTGCTTGAAGTAAATCCGCGTGCGTCGCGCACCGTGCCTTATGTGTCCAAAGCGATCGCCGCGCCGTTGGCCAAGATCGCCGCGCGTGCGATGGCCGGCAAATCGTTAGCGACGCAAGGCTTCACCAAAGAAGTCGCGCCGCCATATTTTTCGGTAAAGGAAGCCGTGTTCCCGTTCATCAAATTTCCCGGCGTTGATGTAATTCTTGGACCTGAGATGAAGTCTACCGGTGAGGTCATGGGAGTTGGCATGACCTTCGCGGAAGCGTTTGTGAAATCACAACTGGCAGCGGGCGTCAAACTTCCGGTGACAGGCCCGAACGCGGGTAAGGCATTTATCTCCGTTCGAAATGCCGATAAACTGAAGATTGAGGAGACCGCACGGGTATTGATTGACCTTGGCTTTTCACTAGTTGCGACAAAAGGTACCGCTGCCCACTTGGCAAAGGTTGGCATTCCCGCCGAGCCCGTCAACAAGGTGTTGGAAGGTCGACCGCACATTGTCGATATGGTAAAAAATCGCGATATCACGCTGATCATCAACACCGTAGAAGAGGATAAGCGGTCAATCCGGGATTCGTGGTCTATTCGCAATGCCGCCCTACAAGGCCGGATCACGTACTACACTACGGTTGCGGGTGCGAAGGCAGCTTGTGTCGGTATGCAACACTTATCGGGACTTTCCGTTTACTCGCTACAAGCGCTTCATCGACAAATCGCAGCCTAGCTGGCAAGCCGAGTCGATATGGCGCATCAGCCAAGTTCCCGCTTTCCGCTGTGCCGTCAGGCATCAACCGTTTTTTTCAGGAATTAGCCATGAGTAGTCTCGCCAAGGTCCCCCTTACCGTCGCCGGTGCAGAAGCATTACGAGATGAACTTCATCGTTTGAAAACGATCGAGCGGCCAAGTGTCGTGATTGCGATTTCGGAAGCACGTGCCCAGGGCGATTTGTCGGAGAACGCTGAGTACGACGCAGCCAAGGAAAGGCAGGCATTCGTCGAAGGACGAATCCTTGAGTTGGAGTCCAAGTTATCCAGCGCACAAGTCATCGACCCGAAAACACTGGAAGACGACGGTCGCGTGGTCTTTGGGGTCACCGTAGATCTGGAAGCCGTGGAAACCGGTGAGAAGGTCAGCTACCAAATCGTCGGTGAAGATGAGGCGGATATCAAGTTGCGGAAGGTCTCGTTTTCATCGCCGATCGCCAGGGCAATGATTGGCAAGTCTGCCGGCGATACTGTTGAGGTTCGCGCTCCCGGCGGCGCAATCGAGTATGAAATCGTAGAAGTGCATTACATCTAGAAATCGTTTACTGACGGGTCTTTTGAAGCATTTTTGGCTGAAACAGCTCGCCGATAAAGCGCTTTGTGGTTAACCGAGTGCGCCAATGAGAGTCTTGTTGACGGGCTCATCAGGCCCGAAAGTCGGGTCAATGGTGGCAAAACATCTTGCCGCCCTTCACGATGTCGTCGGTGTCGACGCGGCGGCAGGTAATTTCACCAGGCATGTTGCCGATATCACCGAAATGACTGATGGCGATTGGCGGTATCGGCTTGAGGGCGTTGAGGCGGTTGTCCATTTCGCCGCGTTGCACGCCCCACACCGCACCACCCACACGAGAAGCGAATTCATGCGCACCAATGTGGATGCAACTTCCCGCCTGCTTGACGCGGCACGGCGTTGCGGGGTGAAACGATTCCTGCTGGCTAGCAGCACGTCAGTTTATGGTCGAGCCATGCGCCCTACCCGGAATGAAGCCATTTGGGTCACCGAGAAGCTGGAGCCCGATGCCGAGGACATCTACGATGAAACCAAACTCGCCGCAGAGCAACTTTGCCGAGAGGCCTTTACAACTGAGTTCGTGACTGCCGCTTTGCGGTTCTCGCGCTCGTTTCCTGAGCCGCTGCCTTTAATGGCGCTCTACCGGCTCTATCGCGGCGTCGATGCTCGTGACGTCGCACAGGCGTTCGCCCGCGCGCTTGAGGCGCAACTACGCCAGTTTGAGGCGCTCAATGTTTCTGCCTCCACGCCGTTTCGGCAGGGCGACTGTCAGGCATTGTATGCAGATGCGCCGGCAGTGCTTCAGCAGCGTTGTCCGGCGTTGGTTGCGGCGTTCGCTAAAAGGAGGTGGGAATTGCCGCCGTCCATCGACCGAGTCTATGTGGTCGAAAAGGCCACCGATCTGCTTGGATACCGTCCCCAATACGACTGGCGACAAGTGCTCGAACCGGGATTGGCTAGGCCGAGGGCACCGGTGGTTTAAGACGGATTTCCTGTCTGTAGCCAACCAGTTCTGCGCGTAATTGGCTTGTCTTGGATCAAGTGGTGCCAATGTGCCCCGAACGGGGTGTCTCTGCTAAAATCTAGGGTTTATCGTTTCTACCTTTGGTCCCCTCTGTGAGGGGCAATTCGAATTACCAAGATTTCGTTTCTGGAGATAACAACATGGCATCGTCGGGCACAATGTTTTTCTTCACCCTAGCCTGCGCACTTATTGCGCTCGCTTACGGTGCGATCCAAACAAAATGGATTCTGTCACAATCAGATGGTAATGAGCGGATGCGCGAGATCGCGGCGGCCGTTCAGGCTGGCGCAAAGGCCTATCTGAATCGTCAGTACATGACCATTTCGATGGTCGGTGTGGTTTTGGCGATTGCGATTCTGGTATTGCTGGGTTGGAAGACGGCACTAGGCTTTGTGCTCGGCGCTGTTGCGTCCGGCCTCGCTGGCTTCATCGGCATGAACGTCTCGGTTCGCGCCAACGTACGCACTGCGGAAGCAGCGCGTAACGGTATCAACCCTGCACTAAACGTCGCCTTTAAAGGCGGTGCGATTACCGGTATGTTGGTTGTCGGCCTGGGGCTATTGTCCGTTGCTGGCTTCTACTCCATGTTGGTTGGCAGTGCGGGTACCGGCGATAAGATGAGTGACATCGTCAAGCCGCTGATCGGTCTCGCATTTGGCTCCTCGCTCATTTCCATCTTTGCGCGTTTGGGCGGCGGCATTTTCACCAAAGGTGCCGACGTTGGTGCCGACCTAGTTGGTAAGGTCGAAGCAAATATTCCTGAAGATGACCCACGTAATCCGGCGGTGATCGCAGATAACGTAGGTGATAACGTCGGCGACTGTGCCGGTATGGCGGCTGACTTGTTCGAAACCTACGCGGTCACCATTATCGCGACGATGGTGTTGGGTGCATTGATGATTTCTTCGCCGCTGGTTGTCGGCAAGGTTGTGCTATACCCACTGGTGCTGGGTGGGTTCGCGATCATTGCCTCGATCATCGGCTGCGCGTTTGTTAAGACCAACGACGGCGGCAAGGTGATGAATGCGCTTTATCGCGGATTGGCAGTGGCCGGTGCGATTGCGCTCGTCGCTTTCTATCCATTGACTGAGTGGATCATGGGCGGTGTGGCCGGCGCTGGCTATGCAAAATACACCGTGATGAACCTTTGGCTTTGCTGCGTGGTTGGCCTGGTGTTAACCGCATTCCTGGTTTGGGTTACCGAGTACTACACGGGCACCCAATACGGTCCGGTCAAGTATGTTGCCGAAGCCTCAACCAAAGGACATGCAACAAACATCATCGCCGGCATTGGTGTTTCCATGCGCTCAACTGCTTGGCCAGTATTGGCGGTGTGTTTCTCGATTTATGCCGCATACGCACTTTGTGGCATCTACGGAATTGCCATTGCTGCAACCGCGATGTTGTCGATGGCGGGGATTGTGGTCGCGCTTGATGCTTATGGTCCGATCACCGACAACGCCGGCGGTATTGCGGAAATGTCGGAAATGCCGAAGTCGGTTCGCGAAGTCACCGACCCGCTTGACGCAGTTGGCAACACCACCAAGGCGGTAACCAAGGGTTACGCAATCGGTTCTGCCGGCTTGGCAGCCTTAGTTCTGTTTGCCGACTACACCTATAAGCTGACTGAGGCGGGTTATAACCTAACGTTCGACTTGTCGAACCCAGCAGTCATCATCGGTTTGTTTGTGGGTGGCATGATCCCCTACTTGTTCGGTGCGATGGCCATGGAAGCGGTTGGTCGTTGCGCTGGCTTGGTGGTGGAAGAAGTTCGCCGTCAGTTCCGCGAAATTAAGGGGATCATGGATGGCTCGGGCAAACCGGATTACTCCCGTGCGGTCGATTTGCTGACCAAGGGTGCCATCAAAGAAATGATCATCCCGTCGCTGCTCCCGGTGGTGGCACCAATTCTGGTCGTGCTGATCGTTGGCGGTTTGATGGGCAAAGAATCCGGTATCCAAGCGCTTGGCGGCATGCTGATGGGCACTATCGTGACCGGCTTGTTCGTAGCCATTTCGATGTGTACTGGTGGAGGTGCTTGGGACAACGCCAAGAAGTACATCGAAGAGGGTAATCACGGTGGCAAGGGATCCGATGCGCACAAGGCAGCGGTCACCGGCGACACTGTTGGCGACCCGTATAAAGATACCGCAGGACCTGCCGTGAATCCATTGATCAAGATTATCAACATCGTGGCGCTGATGATCGTGCCATTGTTTGGTACTGCGGTTGTTGCGACCAGCGCGCCACTCGCGCCGTTGAAGATGGAGCAAAAGGCTGCGCCGGCCGCCGCACCGGTTGCGCCAACTACCCCACCAGTTGCTGCTCCCGCAGCCGCTCCTACAGTTGCACCCGCGCCCGCAACGCCTGCGACGGCAACGGAGGTACCGAAAAAATAGGTTGCTCTGCTCCGGCCTGCGTGATGCAGGCCGGTTGCCATTTAGAAAAGCGCCGCAGCCAAATTGGCTGCGGCGCTTTTCTTTTGTGTTGTAAGAGATCGACTACGTTCGACGTTACCCTAGGTAGTGGCGCGCCCAGCTTTCGCGCAGCGTACGCTTTTGCAGCTTGCCTGTCGCCGTGTGCGGCAGCTCCGCCACAAACACTACATCATCTGGCAGCATCCACTTGGCAATTTTTCCGTCGTAGGTCGAAAGGATCTCTTGTTTGGTGGCAGTTGCATCTGTTTTTAGCACCACCAGTAGTAAAGGCCGCTCATCCCACTTAGGGTGGGCCACACCAATGACAGCCGCCTCGGCGACTGCCGGATGGCTTACAGCGATATTCTCCAGTTCGATGGAACTGATCCATTCGCCGCCCGACTTGATGACATCCTTCGAGCGGTCCGTGATCTGCATGTAGCCGTCGGGGTCAATCGTGGCGACATCGCCAGTATGAAACCAGCCATCGACGAGTGCCGATTTTTCTTCGCCGTAGTAGCGCTCCACCACCCACGGTCCGCGCACCATGAGGTCACCAAACGCCTTGCCGTCGCGCGGTAGCAGGTTGCCCGCGTCATCAATGATCTTAAGCTCAATGCCAAACACCGGTCGACCTTGTTTTGCCCGAATCGCCAACTGCTCCGCTTTCGAGAGGCTCGCGTGTTTGGCCTTAAGGCGCGAGATCGTGCCGATGGGAGAGGTCTCTGTCATGCCCCACGCATGAATGGTTTCGACGCCGTAGTTGGTTAAGAACTTTTCGATGATCGACGCCGGGCAGGCGGCACCGCCGACGACAGTCTCCTTGAGGGTGGAAAACTTGAGGCCGTGTTTTTCCATATGCGCGAGCAACCCAAGCCAGATGGTAGGTACGCCGAGGCTGATAGTGACCCCTTCGCGCTCCGTTAGATCGTAAACACTCGCACCATCAAGTGCTGCACCGGGGAACACCAATTTTGCGCCCGCCGCGCTGGCCAAGTAAGGTACTGCCCAAGCGTTGACGTGGAACATCGGCACCACTGGCAAGACGGTGCTTGTGACGCTGATGTTCAGGGCTTCAGGCGCGATGGCGGCGTAGCAGTGGTAGATGGTCGAACGGTGGGTATACAAGACGCCTTTAGGGTCGCCGGTGGTGCCCGATGTGTAACAAAGGGACGAGGGGGTCGTGTCAGGGAAACGCGGCCAGACGTAATCGTCGCGCTCTGCCTCCAACAAATCTTCGTAACAGAGCAGGTTCGGTAGCTTGACCGGCGGCAGATGCGCCTTGTCCGTCATCGCTACATAAAGTTTTACTGATGGCAGGCTAGGTGCCAACTTTTCCACCAAGGGGGCGAAGGTCGAATCAAAGAACAGAACGCTGTCCTGAGCGTGGTTGATGATCCATGTCAGCTGCTCTGGGAAAAGTCGCGGATTCAGTGTGTGCACGATGGCACCCATACCGGAAATGGCGAAGTAAAGCTCATAGTGCCGGTAGCCATTCCACGCGAGTGTTGCAACCCGATCACCCATCTTTACCTGTAGGTGCTTCAAGGCATTGGCGAGCTGCTTACTTCGTCGGCAGGCGTCACGGTAGTGGTATCGATGTAAGCCCCCTTCGACCGTGCGCGAAACAATTTCAGTATCAGCATGATTCAATGCCGCATGTTCGATCAGCTGTGATATCAGTGGCGCAGCTTCTTGCATTGTCGGCAACATTTAGGTATTCCTCAGTGGTGTTGAGCCGCTATTGTGTCACGTGCGGCTGCCGGTCGCATAAAGCCCACCGGCGGTGCCGATCAAGCCGCGCTGGGTAGTAGTGCAAGGGCGGCGGTGCCGATGCGATGGGCGCCGGGCGTTGAAACTCAACGCGTTCGTTCAGCTAGCTGATCGTGTGCTTGATGGCCTTGGCGTCGCGCAGGGTGTGGCGGTGTGCAAGCTTGTCGATCGCCACAAGACGGGCATCCGGCCAAGCCAACGCCAGAGCGATGGTGCCTAAAAACTTGGTTTCGTCATCGTTTTTGTCGTGGATAAACAGAGCGGGGGCACGCATGCCAGCCTCCGAATGGACAGCTCGAATCCCTGCCACCAAGCACCGTTAGGTTGCTTAAACCGCCACTGTATCGCGTGGCTTATCCGCTCGCTGATACCGACATACCGCGCGAACATTTTTGAGTACCGAATCAATGACACTGGCGGCGCGATCAGTACCACCCCGGGTGCCGGTGCTTTGACGTACTTTCGCCTGAGACTGCGGCGCAGTACGCTCGCCGCAGCGGTAACCCGAAGCGAATGTGCTGCCATCCTGTGCACTTTGACGCCGCGATCAATACGCGCATTCCATACTGCTTTCAGTCCACGCTAAAAATCCACCAGTGCGGCTTGGCGGCCCGTGCTACAGGTGATCAAACAAGACGACTTGGTGTCCAGCTGCCACGAGAGGCGGCACTAAACCCCGCAGTTGCGCGCCGCCGCCATCCCGGTCGTGACAAAGGTCGACGGCAGAGCGGATGGGTCGCCGACAAGCCACGCCGTGGGTTGGCTGAACGGTGTATCGACGAGCCTTGCAGTTGCCGAGACGATCCGCTTTTGCTAGGCATGTGAATGCTGAGGCTGCGGCTGGGTAATGAAAAAGCCCAGAATTGCATCTGGGCTTTTCTTATTATTATGAGCGAATGCTCTCAGTATCAAAATATGTCGAGTTCGAATAATGTCGACATAGGGTTGTAGGCGCAGTTCATTTAGCAGCGGACGGTTCGTTGTGCTTCGCAGAGAGCAAACTTAGAAGCGATACCCTAATGTTAGCTCTGCGCTCAAGCCACGATAGTCAGTCTTGAGTGTACCGAGGTTCGCCGCTGTCGACGCTAAGTTAACACTACCCGCGTCGAACCACTTCACGCGCGCCCCGGCAAACCAGCCGCTGCGGTAATACCAGTTCACCCCGCCCACCAACTGATAGGCAAAGCGGTCACCTGAGAATTCTCTGGAGACACCGCCAACCTTGAGGTCGGTGTCAATTTCCTGCGCTAAACCAACCCCCGCGCCGACAAACGGTCGGAAGCGAGCAAACGATGATTGCCAGCCTTCGAAGTCGTACAGGCCGTTCACCATGAAGGCCAGCGAGGCGAGATCGGCGTCACTTTGTTGGGCATCAATGCCGACGACACTGTTGGATTTCACGCGGTTTGAGCGGTAAGCGAGCTCGCCCTCGACACGGACCGACGGATTTATCCAGTAGCCAATGCTTCCGCCGTATAGAGCACCCCCGCCAAGATTCAACTTGCCCGTGGTCGACGGCTGGGCGGGGCGCTGGAGATTGGCGGACACATTATTGAGAGCAGAAGAGCCTCCATTCAGGGTCATATACCAGCGGCTATTTTCTTCCCTGCTGCCTTGGGCGAAAGTTGACGCCGACCACACCAGCCCGGTGGTAAGCGTAAAGCCCAACGTCATAAGGGGAATTGCAAAGCGCATCATGAAAGATTTCCTTTAAAGTAAGTTTTAAGGTCACACCCAACGGGTCATACATTGATTGGGATTCGACCGTCATTGTTTTGTTCCAAGTTATTGATTTCAAGAGGGTTTACATGAACGGCGGGAATTCTTCACCAGTGGTAGCCCGATCGGCGGACGCGATGTCGGTGAAGCTCAAGCCTTTTTCGGTTCCCGTTTTTCTCGCGGGAATCGGAGGCGGTATTACGCTGCTGCTGGCACTGTTCGAGCCCAGGATTAGCGGCGAGCTTGGGTTTGTTGGTCGACTGCTTTTCTTCGCCTTGCACATCGGCCCTGCGTTCGCTGTCGCGTGGCCGCTCACAGGCTGGCTGTTTAGCCTGAAGCTAACCCGTGGCGTTTGGCCTTGGATAACGGTGGCGGCGGCCGGTTTCTTGTCTGGACTGATTGTGGCACCCTGGTCAGTTGTTCTTGAGCACTTGTTCAACGTTGTGGAAACCAGCGCCGCGATCTCAGAAGCCCCGTTCACTGTTTGGACAGAAGTCACCCAAGACCTGCTCGCCGTGCCACCGAAGACGACAGCCGTCTGGCTCGCGGTCAACTCTGCTATTGCATGGAGGATGCAGCTCACTGCCAGTGGCCGAGAATCAACGCCGGATCGTGAGCCGCCGCTTGCGCCTGCTGCCGACACGAGTTCACTGTTTGCTCGCGTTCCCGCTAGACTGGGGCGCGACGTGATGTTCCTCGAGGCACAGGAACACTACTTGCGTGTTGTCCTCTTCGGAGGCGAGCAGTTACTCTTGCACGGATTGGCTAACGCCATCATGGAGATCGATGCAGACGGCACCAAGGGAATGTTGGTACATCGGTCATACTGGGTCAGTTGGGCGCATGTCGTGCGAGTTGCTGTCGACAGTACCGGCGGTTATGCGGAACTCGCAAACGGAGCGCGGATTCCTGTAAGCCGTCGTCGCGCCGCTGCGGTGCGAGCGGCTTTTCACAACTTACCAATTAACAGCCCGACAAAAATCGATGGGGAGAGCGCTCGACTCAACCAGCCTACGGTCGGGGTTGGCGCATCAAGACGCTGAACGCACAACTTTAGAACCGGCTCGCTCATAGACAGCCCCTCAGCTACCCGCCTTCAGCCCCAGACTTTCGTCCTTCATCTTGCTGAGCAAGCGAGCTAAGCGCCGACGAGGATCAAGCAGCGGGTCGGTGATGTGAGTCAGGAAAGACTTGGCTGAGGCATCGATTTCTTCTGTTCCAATTTGCACGGCCCCATGAAGAACAAACGGCGGAAGGAAGTTCCGCCCGATGGTTGAGCGATCATTCAGCGCCAGTACCATCGTACGAGCCAGCGCCTGTCGAGAGACCCTTCTCAGAAGCAAGTCCCCTGGCTTCATTTTCCGCGCGGGATCGGAACCTGAGGTATCGTCTAGCATCATTGGACGAAGGGCCGTCCATTCTAGGCCGGACCGAGCTAGTAGAGACTCTCTGCGTGTGCGATCGATCATGGAGTGGCGCACCTGTGTGATGCTGAGCAATGCCCGTCCCCACCACGGTATGGATGACCAACTTTCGCCCGCACCAAAAGCGCTGACGTAAACAATCCGCCGAATCTACAGCGATTTCATGGCCTGCACGATCGCCTCAACGAATCGGGAGGCGAGGTTTAATGGTGCCACTGGCATGGCGAAGGGTGATCGACTTTGCCGCGGATATGCCCGGGCTGACCGCCGCCGCGTCTGCACCGACCAGTGCCAGAGCTACGTCCTTCGGCTGCGTGGGGTCGCCGATCGAATGTACGTATGCCGGGTCAAGTTGCGATGCTGCGGCTTGGGATCTAACAAATGCATGCACCATCCAGCCCGCCTCATTCGCAAGCCTGCAGACATGTTCGCCGGTTGCACCCGACGCACCGAAGACAACCAGCTTCATAGCTACTCCTTAAACATCAGGAAGGACCACATCGAAAGTGCCGGCGGGATGGGCCCCTTCAACCGCCGCTAAACGGACCAGCATCCGGACGCGCAACTGCGGGTCGGCTATCCTGCTGACGAAGCTGTCGCGCCCATTGCCTGGGTCGCCAGCAAACCAGACTTCGGTTGCTAATGGAGACAGGCCTGCGCCAGAAACCCGAAGGAGAATATGGGCCGCGCGCTTGATCAAGCCGGCGTAGCGCGCGTAGCCCTTGGGCCGAATGGTGGTGAATCCGTAGCGACCTACAGCGTCGGTGCTGACTGCGCCGTATCCTGCAAAGCTCGGATCTTTATCGGTCGCAGTCTCGACGACGTAATGGCCGCAGGCGTCAACCTGCCAAATTTCCACTCGAACCCCGGAAAGAGCTTGTCCTGCTGTGTTCAGCACACGGCCGCTCAAACTGATTTTTTCGCCCTCGCAGTGTTTTTCGCTAGGCCCGATCGTCAAATCGCTTCCCTCCGGCAACGGATTCAGCGCTTTGGCCCCGAACAATTGCAATCCCATTGGCTGCGGCGGGTAGAAGGGGCCGACAGTGACCGCTGGTGAGGGCTTAAGCCTGGCCGAAGCGCCTGCAACCAGTGGTGCCAACATGAGTATCCGCGCGAGCCAGCGGATGAATTTGCGGCGACCATCATGTGAAAATTGCATCATGGTTGTAACGGAGACGATTGATGGCCTCAAGGATAGCTTTCAAGCCATCGCAACGCGCGCCCGAAAGTCCCTCACTTGATGCAGAGCGTTCACCCAAAGCGCAGCTAATCGGGCAGGTTCTGGAGACTTTGCGTTTTCAGGGATGGTTTTTTGCATCAGCGAGCTGCGAGCACCCTGGGCGTTCAAGCTCCCTGGCAATCGCTTGGCCGCGCTGCATGCGGTGCTGGATGGAGAGTGCGTTGTCCATCTCGCCGGTCAGAAAGACTACGCCCGGCTCAGTGCTGGAGAGATCGTTCTCCTGGCCCGCGATCATGTACACGTCGTCGCAGACCGTCCGGGCAGAGCAGCCGTTCCGGTTGAGGCTGTGGCTGCCGATCGGTTTGCATCCGCGCCCCACTAAGAATACAGGGGGCCTGAAAACCTGGCGCGATAGACGCGGCTATTCTGCCGTGCGCAACGCCTCTGCCTGGTTCGCGGCCCAACGGAACAAATGGGCGCAGGTACGATGCATTCGTCACAAACGCTAGATTTGGCGGGGCGTTCAAGTCATAAACGGGTGAAATCACCGGTGGATAAAGGAGTTTGCTACTTTGCTCTGCCAGATTGGCAGCTCGGACACCAGTAGATACCGCGCCCACCGAGGTTCTGACGCTGCACCTTCGTCTTGCAAATATGGCAAGGCTCGCCGTCGCGGTCGAACACCCAATGCCGATAGCGACCGAATGCCCAGCCGCAGCGTCGCAGGTGATCGGCGAGTGTCAGATCGTTGGTGATACCTGCGGTTTGATAAGACTGACGGGAGAGCGCTAAGGCGGCTTGCGCGAGTTCGCGACGCTGGTCTCGGTTGAGCTCTGCCATGCTGGCATTGGGTGTGATGCGCGCAATGAACAAAATCTCGCTTCGCAGGTAGTTGCCGACGCCGGCGAGAAACGCCTGATCGAGCAGAAGACCCGCCAAGGATTTTCGGCCGAACCGCGGCTGCTCGATGTGCGCAAGCACCCGTGCCTCTGTAGTTGCGTCGTCAAGTAACTCCACGCCCAACTTTTGGATGTAGTTGTGTGCGCCAATGCGCGCAGTCGGTAGAACTTCAATCGACGACGCACTGTAGAGAATCGCGATTTCAGCGTCGGTATGAATGGCGAGGCGAATCTGTTTGGTCGGGTGCGGACGCGCGCCGTTAGCAATCACGTCCCACTCACCGTACAGCTGGTTATGGCTATAGATGGTTTTGCCGCCCTCAAATTGCGTGAGCATTGCTTTGCCGCGCGGCGTAATGTCGAGAATTGTTTTGCCGGTCAGCGCACGCCCGTGCTGGTAGAGGGATAAGGCAGCGAACTCGACCAGTAGGGCGCGTTTGCCAACGAGCGCTGCGGCGAGAGAGTCAGCCGCCCTTTTGATCTCTGGACCTTCTGGCATCGCTTAATCAACTAGCTGTGCTTCTGAAACCAATCAATGAAGCCGGTCGCAGGAAGCGCGGGGCTGTATGCGTAGCCCTGCGCGAGGTCGCAGCCTAGTTTCTTTAATTCGCTGATGGTGGCGTCATCTTCAACGCCTTCCGCGACCACTTTCATCCCAAAATCGTGGCACAACGCGATCACAAATTTAACAATCTTCTGTTCGGCAGCCGATGATGTCAGCTTCTGGATAAATGGTTTGTCAATCTTTAGTTCATCGAGTGGAAGGTTCTTCAAGTAAGACAGGGATGAATAACCCGTGCCAAAGTCATCTATGGCAACTTTCGCCCCCTGCTCTTTGAGCCTGACGAGAATTTCCGCAGAGCGCACCGAATCGCCGACAGTGGCACCTTCGGTAATCTCGAAGGTGATGGTGGAAGGATCGGTATTCCATGTGCCAATTGCCTGCTCTACGGTAGCCGGCAGATCGCCGTCGGCCATGCTCAATGTCGAAAGGTTGAGGCTGAGCTTTATCAAAATCCCGCGTTTTAGCCAATCGGCTTGCTGCCTCAGGGCGCAGTTGATCACCCAGGTATTGAGGCTGCTGACAATACCACTCGCTTCGGCGATCCTGACAATCGTGAAGGGCGGCACCATTCCGAAGTCGGGGGCGTGCCAACGTAACAGCGCCTCCGCCGAGACGGGCTTACCCGTTGTAATGTTTATTTGCGGCTGAAAATGTAGCTCCAATTGGTTGGTGCGCACCGCCTCGCGCAGCGCGGCTTCCAGTCCCAAATAGATGTCGGAATCGCGCCTGTCTTCGGCTTGGAACACGTGTTGCGCGAGATCGCGGTGACTGGCGATGCCGACGGCAATGTCGCTGTGGACGATGAGCTCCTCGGCCAGCTCCGCGTGCTCTGGATAGGTTGCGATACCGACCACCGGGCGCACCTTCACCATTTCGCCGTCAACGGTGAAGCCCTCTTCCAGTGTTTGTTGCACTTTGCCTGCCGCGAGCAAAGCTTGCGCGGTGCTCTTCAGGTTAGGTAGCAGTATGACGATTTTGTCTTCGGAGACAGCGAGTGCGCGGTCAACCGCGCGTAATACGCTGGGCAGCCGGCGCAGCGCATGTTTCATGACTTCGAGCGTTGGTATGCCGACCACGGCCTCAAGTTTGTCGGGTCGCACAAGTTGCACCATCAGCAACGCAACGGAGCGGTTTGACAATCGCGCAAATTGAATTGCGTTACCAATTGCCGTGATCAGTCCGCGCCGGGTTACCGAAAAGTGTTCAGAGGGCGTACTAGTTGTTGCGGGGGCTGCCGCCCGCATTGCGGTCTCATGCGATGCGGGATGGGGCGGTCCGGGCGGTGTGGCATGATCGGTCATGAACGGCGGCAAGAAGAAATGGGGTGCCTCAGAGAACTGCTTGGTTGTCCCTCGTGGTACCGTTTACTAGGTGAGGTAGAACTCGCTTGGATCAATCCCAAAGGCATTGCTTGGCAGCCCGCGCCTGATAGAAACGGGATTTTCCGAAACATCATAGAGCAGGTCCTTGACACTTGGGTGTTTGCGCATTGTCTTGTCTGGATCAGTGACAATCAGCACTTTCGGCCGCAACCGTTTTTGCCTGTTGTGGGAAACAATCACCGCAACCTCTCCAGTTGAGAGCAATACAAGGCTGCCCACCGGGAAGACGCCGATCGATTGGATGAAGTGGTCGACCATATCGGCTTGGAAAAGGGTTCCGCTCCAATTAGACAGCATTTGCAAAGCATCATGGGGGGACGCCGGCTGGGCGTAGGGGCGTTTCTTGGTGATGGCAGCGTAAGTGTCCGCAATCGCCGACATCTTGCCGT
The DNA here is from genome assembly GCA_020247545.1 of Rhodocyclaceae bacterium. Lineage (GTDB taxonomy): Bacteria > Pseudomonadota > Gammaproteobacteria > Burkholderiales > Usitatibacteraceae > UKL13-2. The sequence continues at coordinate 115,195 of JADCIX010000016.1, forward strand.
AAATGCTTATGTTCTTTCCTGTGAGGCCATACGGGTATCCCGAGCCGTCCATGCGTTCATGGTGTTGGGCGACGCCCTCTGTGACATCTGCACTAACACCGGGAGTTTGGCCGAGTATCTCCATACTATACAAAACGTGACGCTTCATTTCTTTGAACTCATCGGGCGTCAGAGTTGTGTTCTTTTCCAACATCTCCTTCGGGATGCGAATCTTGCCTAAGTCGAGTAGCAGCCCCATTACGCCGAGACACCCCAGTTGCTCCTTCGGAAAACCGAGGTGTCGGCCAAATGCAACCAAATTGACCGCCACACTCAGGCCGTGGTCATAGGTCACAGTGCTCTGTTCTCGCATACGTGCAACCCACATCATTGCGTCCGGATTGCGCACCATGCTGTCGATCATATCCTCGATGACGTTTTCAACGACGTCTATTTGCATTTGATTGCCAGAACGAATGTCTTTGACAACGCGCTGCAATAAATCTTGTGTTTTGGCAAATGCAGCCGTTGCCGCCCCAAGTTCCGACTCGACCGCTTGTTTGTCTTCATAGATGGTGAGTTGCACCGTTTCGGGGATGAACGAGGGGCGCGCCATCGGCGGCGGCGCGCTGGCTTTGGCACCATACTGATCGTAGTCGAACTCATCCTTTGGCGCTGATGAAAACAGGCTTTTCACATCCTGCTTGAGTTGACCAATCAAGCTGCGGAAACGACCAGTCACCCCCGGCTCATCAGCCCGATCCTGACTCACAAGCGAACCCCTTGGGGGCATAAGGCCCTGAGCGGGTGAGTTCTCAGGAGCGTAGCGTTTTGCGTCGCGCTGGCTAATCGGCAGTGCGAATTCATCGGGCTTTGCGCGCTGTGGTCCTGCCGCAGCGGGTTTCCCCGAGCTCGAGGCTTGGAAGGGGCCGGTCGTATTTGGGTTCCCGGTATTGCTGGCAAAGCGCGCTGAAGCCTGCGCCTGGTTTGCCGCACGTAGTTCTTCAATGGTGAGAGGCTTTGGTGCTGCGGTTCGATTCACCACCACGATTGGATCGGTTCCAAGATCGCGCTTTGTTGGCACCTCTTTCTTCTGCGGTTTCTGCTCAAACTCGGGGCCGCTGGATCGTACCGGATCGATCAATACCCACTGACAATGCGCCTGTAGTTGCGCAATTTCTTCCGCGTTTTCAAGGATGAAGCCTTGCAGCAAGAAGGGGGTATCCATCCATGGGCGATCAAGGTCGGCGACAAACATACCTACCTTTAGGTCCTTAACAGCCGTCTTTTGCAACATAGAAGCAGCAGTTCCCAAAAAAGTAATGGACGTGGCGGGTGTACTGTCCGGAACCGGACATTTAACAATATTTCACATTATAGACAACGTGACGGAGATGGGCTGCTAAAAATGGGTGCACTTCTGTTCAAATCGGTGCATACCCTCATGGCACTACCTTAAGCGATTTTCGCGCTTCGAGGATAGCGGCTCGGGCTTGATCACGTGGGACTGTCAAGTAGGCATGCGTTGTTGGTCGTCGCTTTACGGCATGAGGCTCTATTCGGTCTGGTCGATGCGCAAT
>JADCIX010000017.1 GCA_020247545.1 Rhodocyclaceae bacterium
GACCCGCTTTGCGCAGCCGAATGACTTGCACGCGCCGCTCATGTCGGGCTTCCCGTGTCAGTTTTCTCATGTCGATGGTTTCCATCATCCCTATATGGTGGCACTATCCAATATTTCAAGTTAAATATTGCCGGATCAATAGTGTCTTGAGCAATACTCGGCAACGCCACAGGCTTTGATCGCAGCAAATGGTGTTTGCTTTGGTGATTCGATCTCCACTCGAAACGTCTTTAACTTAGAGATTGGGTAACGTTCCAGCATCTGCCACGTTTGCTTGTTTGTGGCGTCATAGGTCAGCGCGAAAAGAGAAAATTCAGTCTTGTCGTCTTTGACAAGCACGAATGCACCGCCAATCAAACCGTTTCCCTGAAGGTCGGCGGGATAACAGCATGGCTGCCCGTTTGGCAATGTTTCTCCCTGCGATCCACTCCACCCTGAAGGCACTATAGGGCCGCCTGCTCCCGCAGAACCTATGGCGCACAGAACCGCCATGCACACCGCTCGTGCAATCAAAGGGAACTGGCGGAGTGATTTGGGTTGCATCTAAGTTTCCACCTAATCTGCTGCGCTGGGACTTAAGTTCCTATGACCGCTCATGGCCGTTCTAAGACAGGCTGCCTGTTCCTCGACAGGGATCATGTCGACCCTCTTGGTCGGAAGCGCTTAGCCTTCTCATCGTCAACGGCACCGATCCAGTCAGTCTTGATTTTCCCCGCCTGCCTATCTGTGGCGTTGGGATTGACGGTTGGGTTAGCCACTTGAATTTCTTCCCAGACTCTTCGAGCGTCGGGAATTTTCCCCATTGTTTGCAGTGTTTCCAAAAACGCCCGTGTCGACAGAATATGGGTATTGCCCGGCGTTGCCGCTCCACTATTCAAGAAAAAATCGTCCTCGGCTAACACCAGAACCGGGGTGCCAGGTGGACGCTTAATTAGTTCTGCGGCGTAGGAAACAATGCTCAGTTCCCCAGCGTCTCTTGACACTGCGGGCGGCTCAGCATTTATTGCAAGCATTGACGCGCGGAACTGCGCATCTTGCTCAAAGCGCTGCCTCATTAAGTACATCTGCTTCATCGTCTTACCGAACAGCGTTTCCTGAATTTCGACCCGCCCAGCATTCGCAGAAATGAAATTGCAGATCCGCTGAGCATCTGGAAAGCGATCCTTGAATCGCGTCGTTTCGAACTCAACGTAGTCGGTAATGACAATACGAACATCATCCTTAAACACGAGGAGGATTTCCAACGCTGCCGCCCGCGCAAGTGAGATAAGTGGCCCCGCATCTGGGATTACCACTTGAATCTGTTGCTTCGCCCCTTTTTTCATCTGCCAAGCACTTTTAATGCATGCTTCGACATAGCTGACCTAGCCTCTTTAGGAAGCGAAGGTCGGGCTAGATTGGCTTCCGTCAAAGCATCCAACAACTGGCCATACCATTCAAACCCCAAAAGCTTCATCGCAGCTGACCGCGAGATCGCACCTTGAACATATGAGGATAGGACCATTCTTTTCGCTAAAGGAGCAGAGAACGCCATAAAGGCCGCTTTACCATTCTTCTCTATTAGGAGGCTGTCATCTTCTTCGAACGACAGCGCCTCTCCCAACCGATTCTTTACTTCTGTTGCGGCTAAGACTCTCATGTCGCCTCCAGCGAGTGTGATAATGCGAGACTACATCAGTTTAGCTAAAGAAGCAATAATAGCTAATATGCATTGAATAGCCGGCCGAGTCTCTCGTAGGCGCGATGACCGCTAGTGCGCTCTATCAGATGTCGGCCGACTAGCGCCGCTTTTGGCCGTTTACTTCGAATGTGAAACATGGAGGATTGCGCCGCTCTCCTTGGCTATACGAACGACGAATGTGCCACCAAGACGATCCTTTGGCAAGGTTCCCTCTACAGTCCACACCTCGTTCTTGAGCGAAACGTTATACGGCTTTTGCTTGACTATTGAGGCACGCCCATAGATCGGAGACAAAACAGCTTCAGCTATTGCGGTCGCTGTTAATGCGTCAGGGATAAACCCCGCCTTTGGCTTGAAACTGCCGTCCGCCGACGCGACTGCAACGGTAGACGTGAGGACCGCGACAAGCACCGCAAATAGATACTTCAAGAATTTCTCCTTAATTGGACGATCAACGGAAAGAGCCGCTTCTGGCCGGAAGCGCACTACTTAACCATGTTTTGTGCGACGGCCGCTCTTCGCAGCATTGCGCGATATCTCAACGCCATCAGAACGGCCAGCGGATATCCCAACCAGCGTACTGGATTGAGAAAATGAGCCCAATAAGGTCGGCTGTACCAACGCTCCATCCGTTTCCGCAAATACTCTTCGGTGTATCCCCAATCAGGCATGATGATCCACAGCATCAGTGGAAAGATCAAAAAGGTGTCGACTGCGAACGACGCGCAAACGTCACCAAAGATGATTCTATCCACCGCGGCGAGATGGTTGGCGCCGATGCCCCCCTTCTCAACCAAGGCCTTGCACTCACGATCTTCAATCCCGATTTCGGTCCAAGCGTAAGAAATGATTTCCCACACATAGTAGCGGTCTATGTCACTGCTCATGCCTACCCCTCAGGTGTCATTCACGCTTGAGCAGCCTTGATAGTCTATGTAAGGGATTGCCATTCGGTCCGCCTCGTTAGCCTGAGTCACTGCCCAAATGGGTGAATCAGATTGCCCGGTTGTACCGCCGCTTATGGCCGAAAACATCCTCGCCAATCTACCAGCAAATTCTTTCACTTCATTCATCCAACTGGGTGAGCCATTGTCGACATACAGACTTCTCAAGACTGATGGTTTAACCATGTTCGTACCGTCGTTCTCCATCGCACAGCTAGTGGTACGAAAATTCGAACTGGGCCAGCTTCGCAAAGGTATCCGAGAACAACACGTAGCCGCCCCTGTTGTACCGTGAAATTGTAAACAGCAATTCCGACTTGCCATCTCCGTCGTAGTCCCCAGCATCGACTAGCAAGAGGCCAGAACCCAGAAACCGCGAAACTCCGGCCGCATTGAAACCAAATGTTTGAGAATCAACCGAGCCATCGCCTGCGCCGCCGCCATTGCAATGAACGCCCCTATCGAGGGCGACAGTCAGAATTACCGCACCTGACGAAGATCGATGCGACCGAACATTGATGTCATTCGTTGAGTACTGATAGGCAACATAAGGAATTTTCTCTGAAGGCCCTTCTTTACAAAGGCGGCCCATTTTGCTGCGGAACGCGCGTAGTGCCTGAGTCCGAATTTCCGCTGTCGCGCCGATACGCGTCCAACCACCGGGATCCTTAAAGTTCGGCCTCGACGCGACAACCAGTGGTCGCCGCAATTTTTCAGCCGCGAACGATCCAAACTCGCTAGTACGGTCTCCCACAACTGGCGGCGTTCCGCTCACGATATCTTGCAATCCGACGCCCGCGTAATATCGGAAACTCTCAGGAGTTTGCCCGACCACTGTCCCGATCTGCCGCCCATCAAGACCGACAAACCAAGAGACCTTTTTCGGATATTGTGCTGCGCATTCTTGGTCATAACAGTCCGCAGGAAATGCCTGCCAACCGGAACGGGCCCCAGAGTTCTCGGCTGATTTTGCTTTCGATACGGCACTCGAATGAGATCCGGAAGTGTCGTCGTTTTGGCTACGTACGAACAGAACACGAATCTTCGCCCTGTGACTTTCGCCGGCGTAAACCCCTGGCACGTCTTCAAGAATTCCGATTAGCAATTTCTCGCCTAGTCTTTGTTCGTCAGTTGCACCGCGTGCAAATAGAAAGACGCTATGAGTGGCGACGAGCGCTGCAAAAAGCGCGCCCTGAATCAATCCCGAAAATGAAGTTGAAACGGTCTTCAAGCTGATGAAAACGCTCAATTGTCGACTTGGTCTACGAGACCGAAATGCTGCTTTGGAACTAAGTTAGTTCAATTTTCACTGCATTCATCTGTTTTACGTATGAAATCAGCCGACTATCGGGAACAGCCGGTTTTGGCCGAAAACAACATTAGCGCACCTTTACCGATCGCCATCGTAACTGAAAAAAGGGCGGTCTTCAAACCTATCAAGCCACACTATTCTGGCCACGTTCGATAAACGCTTTTGAACCGCTTGCCCTCCACCAATCCGTAGTCGCCCGGAGCATATTGCAGCAGCCAATCTCCCGCGTTGCCGCATAGGAGATCGCCGCCTGCACGCCGCGCGACCGCGAATGGCTCCTCGATCTGCCGTGCCCAAACGGGAATGCGGCGCGCACGATACGGGCCGTCTTGCCCCATCATCAGAGGTGCCACCGATTCGTACTTTTCTTCAAACCGCGCCCGGATGACACTCCATTGGTCGCCGCTGGAGCCAGTGACCAAGGCATCACCTGTCTGGTAGTGGTTGGGCCCTTCGCGGCTTTGGATCACACCATCTTCGGCGGCGAACAGCACCGTCACAACTTCGTCTTTCACGTAGCGGGCCGCGAGTGGGTCGGATTCGAGCGAAACATTCTGGAATTGGCGCATGGCCTTACTTTATCGGAGGCCGGAGGTCGGATCATCTCGCGCGTGCGAAAATTATCCCATGCCCAATGTCGCACTCATCCCCGCCCTTGCCGCCTCGGCAACTACCGCTGCCGCAACCAGCGTCACTCCACTGGCGGCACTCAGCCAGTGGGCACCGATTGTTTGGCTCAAAACCACACCGGTCGTCTACCCGATTTTGGAGATTGGCCACATCGTCGGTATCGCGCTGGTGTTCGGCACGTTATGGATTGTCGATTTACGAATCTTGGGGCGTATGCCGATGTTCGATGTCAACCAACTCGCTAAACATATCCTGCCGTGGACAGTGGCCGGATTTCTGCTGGCCGCATTGACCGGCCTGACCATGTTTGTCAGCCGCATCGGCGATCTGATCGCCAATCCGGCTTTCGTGTTAAAAATCAGCCTATTGTTTGCCGCAGGAACCAACGCGGCAGTGTTACATGCCCGAGGTGCGATCAATAGTGAAAGCGCGCTGACTCGCGCCCAAGCCGTTTTGTCCCTCCTGATTTGGCTCGCCGTGATTGTTTGTGGACGCTGGATCGCCTACATTTAGGAACGTATATGAACCGTCGCATATTTGTTTCATCTGTCTCTGCGGTATCGACGATGGCCTTAAGCCAACGCGTGTTCGCCCACCACGGCTGGTCGAGTTTTGACGAATCCAAACCCATTTACCTGGTGGGGACGGTCAAGAGTCTGAAATGGCAGAACCCACACGTTGAACTCGTGGTGACCATGTCGCCCGACGCAAAGCTGCCAGCAGACCTCGCCAAACGTACCGCACCGCCACAGACCACACCGGTCGACGGGGCGAAGATTTTGGCGAATGCGGCACTACCAACCAAGCGCGGTGATTGGACGCTAGAGTTATCGCCAATGACACGCATCAAGGCATGGAAAGTGGCGCAACCGAGGGTCGGTGACACCATCGAAGCGGTGGCGTACACGTTCAAGGACGAAAAAGGTGCGGCGGTAGCGCGGGTGGAATACTTGATTTTGGGCGACAGACTATACGGCCTGCGCTCGATGCCGGCGTGATCGACTGCAGCGGGTAGCGGAAATTGGCAGCATGGTCTCCGCAAAAGGCCAGTGCGAGTACGCCGCCTTCATTGAGCAGGAAATCGCACAATCGACATCCATCGTTAAAGTGGCGGACGACTAGGCGAGTAGCAGACCGGTTTGATTCGGGCTTGGGCTCTGAAAAAATCTCAGGCAAGGTTCATTTTTCCAAAAACCTGCCGTAATCAGTCGTAGTTGTGGGTGCCCGACGCTAGCTCACACTCTGTCGCAGCTCAACATGAAAACACCGCTTTCTTCCAACCCAATCACCGGGGGCTCATCATGCGTGCACTAACTGCTTGGTGGAGCGCCTTGTTCAGCGCCCGAAGGTTGCCCAGCCTGTCGATTTCACGCCGAGGCAAGAATCGGCCTGGGCGACCGGAACTTGCAAGCGAATCACGCTTGATCAACACTACGGCGCGAGCAGCGGTCACCTCCATACCGATATTCGGCGCACGTCGCCCATTGATCGACCACCGTGGCAGTGTGGCGGGTTTCGAGTTTAGGCTGCCGCCTGTCGTGGCGGAGCGTCTCGCGCAGCAGTCCAACGACGTTGCCATCGCCGCGCACGCAACCGCGCTGCTCGTCTCAATGCGCGCCACTATCGAAGCCGGGCGCACCGCTCTGATCGCACTACCCGTTACGCTTTTGTCGCGCCCGGCAGTTCTGGAAGCGATACCCAGAGGCGTTTGGGTGGCTATCACCGATGCTGACCAACCATCCATGCGAACGGAGCACGCCTTGCAAACACTCGCGGCCCTAAGTCGCTCCGGGGCCAAACTCGGCGGCGTCGGCAAAGCCATCCCTGCGGGTGACTTCGTGGTGCTCGACGCCACGAACATGACGGCAATGCGATTGGTTGAGGATGTCACCAGCATTCGCGCTGCACGGGGCAAGGTCGAGGTTGTGGCGACGGGCATTAGCAGCATTGGCGACCTTGAATTACTGCTCAACAGCGGTATCAACCTGGCCGCCGGTATTGTCGATACCACGACAACGGTGTTGGAACGCACCCCCATGTCGCCAAGACTACAGCAGATTTGCAGGTTGATTCACCATGTCGTATCGGACCAAGATCTGGTGGAGACCATGCGCGTGTTGCGCAGCGAAGTTGAGCTTTCCTACCAATTACTACGACAAGTCAACACCGCCACGCACGGGCAGACTCGCCCTGTTGATTCGCTCGATCATGCTGCCATGCTGATGGGCCGCGACGGGCTTTATACCTGGCTAACGATGCTGCTACTCACCGGTGGCAGCGGTCGCGCAACATCGCATGCATTGCGTGAGATCGCCTTGTCTCGCGCCCGCCTGCTCGAACGACTGGCGGGCTACGACACAACCAGCACCACATCCCGATCGACAATGTTCACGCTCGGATTGTTGTCGCTGCTCGATGTGATGCTGCAAACCACCATGGCCGATGCGCTCGACAATCTTCCGCTTGCCCCGCCGCTGCGCGCCGCCCTCGTAGAGAAGTCCGGCGAATTGCGCCCTGCGCTAGAACTGGTGCAGGCTCTTGAAAGTGGTGATCTCGCCTGCGCCGCAGATCTGGCTCTGCCTTATGGTGGGTTGGAGTCGGTGATTGCAGAATCCGATGAGGCTTGGGCCTGGGCGGCGCAAGCCGTACGACACTAAACGTCGAGACCGTCCACGGCTAAAGCCAAGGGTGAAGCATCCGCAGTGCCGGCACCGCCGTACCTTCGATACTATGCCGCGTCAGCACGACCGCGTCCCACCGCCAGCCGTATACCGTCGCGATCAGCATCCTCAGCACGTCTGATCGGTGAGTCACCACGCACCAACTACGCCTCCCCAACCACCAACTAGGCGACCGAGAAATCAGCGTCGGCGGCTTGCGCCGGGCCCATGATAAAAAATGCGATGCATCACTCCTAAATGCACAACAAAAACATGCCTATTGACGGGCACCTTCAGCACTTTTCGCTTGAAAATGCTCGCCGATATTAGACTTTCGCCAGGTGGTTATGCGCCAGCTTGCAACCCGAATGGATCATCCACCGAGTGCGAAGGCTGGGTGAACCAACGTGGACCGTCCGCCGTCATGTAGAAATGGTCTTCGAGACGAATACCAAATTCGCCTGGCACACAGATCATTGGCTCATTGGAAAAACACATGCCTTCGGCGAGCGGCGTCGCGTCGCTTCCCACCAAGTAGGGCCACTCGTGAATATCCAACCCAATGCCGTGCCCGGTACGGTGTGGCAAGCCGGGCAATTCGTACTGCGGACCAAAACCATCCGCCGCGAGTGAGCGGCGCGCGGCGATGTCGACTTCTCTGCAGGGCACACCGAGCTGTGCGGCGGCAAGTGCTGCGGCTTGTGCGGCTTTCTCCGCGTTCCACACCATCCGCTGGCGCTCGGTGGGTTCTCCAAACACGTAAGTGCGCGTGATGTCCGAGATGTAACCTTCGACCTGACAGCCGGTATCGATCAGCACCATGTCACCGGTCTTGAGGGTATGTGGATCTTTCACGCCGTGCGGAAACGCCGTCGCCGGGCCAAACAACACAATACAAAAATACGATCCTGTCGCGCCGACTTTCTTGTGCGCCTCGTCGATGAAAGCCGTTACCTCAGTGGTGGTGATGCCCTCATGCAACATGCTGGCTGCCGCCTTGTGTACTTCAAGAGTCATGTTTTTTGCGCGTTGCATCAGTGCAATTTCATTTGTTGATTTACACATACGGCAGTGCGCGGTGATCGGCTTGGCGTTGACCATCTCGATTCCCACTCCAACATCATTGGCAAACTTGGCAATACCATTCACCACAAAAAATGGTGTGTCTTCCGTGATGCCGATCTTTGTCCCCGACTTGGCCAGCCCCATGCGCCGAAGCGTCTCGACAAATAATTGATACGGACTTTCGTGCTCATGCCAGACATTCACCGGCCCCGGCACCATCATAAAGTCGCGAACAGTGTCTTGTTCAAAGTACGGAGCAAGGTACTCGATTGCGCCAGTCGCCGGAACAATAGCACCCACCATGCGCTCACTCGGGTGCCACTTCGTACCGGTGAAATAGGTCATGTTCGTGCCGGCGTGGACCCACATCGCCGCGATGCCATCCTCCCGCATCTTCGCTTGCGCCTTTGCAGTTCGCGCCGCGTACTCCGATTGCGCAATTGGGCTTACGCCCGCATTCATGTTTGAAAGTGCTGCAAGCGCTTCGGCCGTGGTCTTCCCACCCACACCAATCGTCATTTGGTCAGTCTCGCTTAGAAGTTGTTTGTTGTTAGGCCAAGTACCGCGACTCAAGGTGGCGTCGGTAATGCACCGGGTCGAGCGCGCTGCCGGTTGCACGCGTGACAAGTTCATCAGTCGTCCAACGGCTACCCTGCTCCCAGACATTGGTTTTGAGCCATTCCAGCGCAGGTGCTAGATTACCCGCAGCCATTTGCGTGTCTAAGTCTGGAACGGCACGGCGGATCGCGGCGAACCACTGCGCAGCGTACATCGCACCCAGCGTATAGCTCGGAAAATAGCCGAATAATCCCTCGCCCCAATGTACGTCTTGCATACATCCGTTGGTGTAGTTGCCACGTGTATCAACATCCAGAAAATCCGCCATGGCCGCATCCCACAGCGCCGGAATATCGTCGGCCTCAATACGCCCTTCGATCAGGTCGCGCTCAATGCGGTAACGCAGGATAACGTGTAGCGGGTAAGTCAATTCGTCAGCGTCCACACGGATAAAGCTTGGTTGCACACGAATCAGATGTTGGTAAAGATTATCTGGATCAAACGCAGGCTGGGCACCAAACTGCTTGACGATATGCGGCACGATGAGGCCGACGAAGGCCCGCGACAAACCAATCTGCATTTCAAAACTCAGACTTTGGCTCTCGTGGATGCCCGCGCTGCGCGCCCACGCAACGGGTTGGCCGAGCAGATTACGCGGCAAATTTTGCTCATAACGACCGTGCCCGGTTTCATGAATCGTGCCCATCAAGCTTCCAACAAAATCATCCTCACGGTAGCGCGTTGTCAGGCGTGTGTCTTCGGGAACGCCGCCACAGAATGGGTGGGCACTTTCATCGAGTCGCCCAGCACTAAAGTCGAACCCCAGCAACCTCATCGCTTCCAATCCCAAGGCGTACTGCGCCGAACGTGAAAACGGCCCTTTCGGCGCGATGACGTTTTGTTGCGCCTGTTTGACGCGGACTTTGCGGACCAAGTCCGGCAACCATGTCAGTAGATCCCCAAATAACACGTCGAGTTTTTCGCTTGTCATGCCTGGTTCGTAATAATCCATCAATGCGTCGTATGGCTTGAGCCCGGATTGATTTGACAAGAACGTCGCCTGCTCGCGGCTGCACTTTAGAACTTGTCGAAAATTTGTCAGGAAGCCCGGCCAGTCGTTGGCCGGACGCTGAGTGCGCCAAGCGTGTTCACACTTGGCGTTGGCCAGCGATTGTTTCTGCACCAGCGCGGCGGGCAACGCATTGGCGGTGCGCCAGTCGCGGCGAATCTCGCGCAGATTTGCGCGCTGCGCGTCATCCAGCGCCTCCCGCTCGGCGTGGTCCAAAAAAACCTTAAGCTGCGGGTTCGTACGAATACTGTGCAACAACCCATCCATCTCCGCCATCGCGTTCGAGCGTGCATCGTTGCCGCTGGTAGGCATCATGGCCATGCGGTCCCAGCCAGCCAAGGCTTGCAGATGACCAAAGTGATGCAGGCGTTTCCAGGTCGCGGAAAGTTCTTGGTAGGCGGATTGGCTCATGGGTCGGTTCCATTGTTACGGGTACAAAGTATCATTATTTCAGCAAATAGCCCCACTGCACCGACAACCATCAATGGGAGGCGGGGCAATCGTAGATTCGCGGTCGTGGGTCCCCTGTCGTGGGTCCTATTATCCGGTTCGATAGAATGCACTGCAATCTACCGTCATTACGGATCGTTCAATGACCCTCGAACAACTACTCTTCAGCCAAGGGTTTGGCACCCGAAAAATGTGCCGCCTGCTGATTGCCGATGGCCACCTCGCAATCGGCGGAGAAACCCAGACCAACCCGGCACAACATGCACCACAAGTTGCGGGCGGCACGTTTACATTTTCTGTCAGAGGACAACTTTGGCAGTACCACGCCAAGGCCTACTTGGCTTTGAACAAGCCTTCGGGTTACGAGTGCTCGCAGAAATCCAAGGCTCACCCTAGCGTGTATACACTGCTACCGTCACCGCTGCGAACGCGAGACGTGCAGTCAGTGGGAAGATTGGATCAAGACACCACCGGCTTGTTGCTGTTTTCCGACGACGGCCAGTTCATTCACAAAATGGCCTCGCCCAGACACCACGTGCCAAAGATTTATGAGGTGACCACCAGCGAAGAACTGACCGACAAACAGGTAACACAACTGCTGGCTGGCGTTGTGCTGGAAGATAGCCCTGTGCCGGTAATTGCACTGGCCTGCGAGAGACTCGCGCCGACACACCTAAAAATGACCTTGGCGCAAGGCAAGTATCACCAAGTCAAACGCATGCTGTCGGCGGTAGGCAATCACGTAAGGGCATTGCACCGCAGCCAAATTGGACAATTGGCGTTGCCGCCAGATTTGGCCCTTGGCGAATGGCGGTTTCTCACCCCAAACGAATTGGCAATGGTGTGCCGCGCGTGACCGCCTGGCCGCCGCGACCGAGCATCGTAAGGCAGAGGTCAGGGCCGACACGATCCGAGGCACACATTAGCTCGTCAGAACAGATACAAGATTCAGCGCAACATGAATCTGAAGCCGTCATTTCGTCGGTTTTTCTGTCGGCGGCACTTTTGTCGCCTGCCACGTTATCGCCTGCCACCTGCCGTCGCGATAGATAAACGCCGCGCTATTGCGGTAGTAGGTCGTCTCGCCGTTGGCGTCTTTGGCCACCAGTCGAAACGTCAGTGCGGCGATTTCACCATAGGGACGCACCAGCACATCCTCAGCAGAATAGACCGCCGCCGCCGCTGGCGGTGAGACGGCCGGGTTGGTTTTGCTCGCCGCCGGTAAGGCCGACTCGACAAACGATTTGCGAATGTCGGCCTTTGTTTTGACGATACCGCCGGAGGTCGTATAGACCAAATCCTCCGCCCAAAATCGTTCGTGTGTCTCGGGCTTGTCGTTCTTGCCCGGCGCAAGAAAATCAGTTAACAATTCCGTGACCTGCGCCCGAGTTTGTTCCGGGCCCGGGCCGCGTGGCACGTGTGCACTTGGCTGGGTCGAAAGAAAAAAATTTCCGACCAGAACAATAAATACCGCGCCGCGCGCAAAAGACATGATGTTCCCCTAGTGTTGGTAACTGGATTGAGTCTGGCGACAATACCTCGCGGCGATCATTATGCTAAAACGCTCCACCAATTTGCCGGTTTGCGCAATCAACATTCCGCCACCGAAAGTAGCCACTCGATAGCCACTTGATGTTTAGTTCCTGCCGACACCGCATCAAGGGACTACCCACGTCCGAATTCGTCCTGTGGAATGTCTATTGCGCCTCGACAGAAATTCGGCGAACCGCCAGCTGAAACGGCCCGTCTTGACCATCTGCAATCATCAGCCCGACTTGATTTACCCTCGCCGCATCGAGGGGCGGCGCGTCGATGACCCGCCTACCTCGGAAGGTGGCAACAAAGGTGTTAACGGGAATGGCAACGGTAGTCCAGGTGTCTGCAACCGTCGCAAACGTTGATTGATAACTGACAGCATCAAAGCGCCCCGCTGTGCGCATGCTGAGTTTGTATCGCTTGCCGTCCCCACGTACTTCTACCACGTAATGGGTGACGCCAGCCAGCGGCGGCGGCTTTACTGCGGCGCGCACCGAGGCAAAGCCGCCGTTTTGTTCCAAAGACATCACCCCTTCAAACAAGGCATATCCCCCGGCATGAAAGCGCATGCGACTACGCGATATCCCACCCATTACTCGATCATCGGTTGCCGACCATGCCACGACCGCATCGGCGCTAGAAAAAGTGAAAAGATCATGGATCATCGCAGTTCGCTGCTCAGCGTTACGGCTTGGCTTGTCATGTTGGGTGTTAGTGGGAAACGCAGCAACTATCGCCGGACTGACGGCAAGGCTGCACACTGCAGACAGGATACACAAACAGATGTATTCAGAGGGTCGCATAAGCAGAGTCTAGACGATGTCGCGTTTGGTAGTAGGCCCATTTACGCAGCCAACGCGGAAATACAGCGAGTCTGAACCTGTTTGTTTTCTGACATTTCTCGCCAGTGAAGACCGGCAGATCGGGCCTCCAATCTCGGCTACGTTTACATTTACAATCCGCTGTATCTGGCAGCGCATGACCGGGAGCGATTCGCCCATCTCTGGGGGAGCATGAAGCCATCCGCGTTCGGCCATGGGCAGATTGCCTCGGGCAATATGTTCGGTCGTGAAGGATTTTTCGGATCATGCGCGCCGCATATCGCGCTGCCATTTTTCCCCGCACTCCGCATCAACGTTGTAGCATTAAGCGCTCGAATCTAACCAACTTACGCAGCAGGAGTTTCATCATGATGCATCGAACCGTCCGCGGACGACTTGCCTACACATCAAAAAAACCAGAACGCTTGAATCAGCCGCGCGGTGATGAGCGCTTCACCTTTACGCACCACACTGACGGCAAAGTCATTCTGCGCGCCCATTGTGAAATCGAGGAGCCCTTACCCACCGTCATGCGTGATGTCGTCTACGCGCTGGATGAACACGGTAAACCGATGGATTGCAGTGTACGATTGGTCGTGGGAGATAAATTTAATGGCTCGGGCTGGTTTCGGTTCACCCCCTCCGCGATTGAGTGCGAATCCTACGGCCCGTCGATCGGTCGACTTTCGCAACGCGTTGAATTGAGCGCGCCAATTGATGGATTTGGCACACATCCGGTGGTCGCAGACGCCTACCTTCTTGGCGGCATGGATTGGACCATGATCAAACGCCGGACACTTTCGATGTATCTACCCTCGCCCGATTTGCGCGGCGCAACACCGCCCATCTTGGCCCCGGTTAAGATTGACGCCGAATTTATTGGCGATGAGACCATCACGGTCAGGGCTGGAACGTTCGCCACCAAACACTTTCGCTACCTTGACGTTGGCGATAGCGGCTTTTCCACGCAACATCCCCCTTACGACGTATGGGTCACCGACGATGCCGACGCAATCATGGTGCAAGGCGGGGTCGGTGGCGCGATGCTGACGTGGTACGAGTTGGTCGAGCTTGCGCGATAGCGCGTTTTCCTTCTCCTCCGGCGATGATGTGCCAGGTTAAGCGCATAGAGAAAACCTCGGCACCGTCGCCCCCGATAAGCAACGCCTTGGTCCCCGGGTAGGTCTGGGGTTACATGCCAGAGGTGCTAGCCTGAATATTTCATGGGTCGCCGGTTGCTTAGCAGGACGTTGCCTCTGGGCGACTGGCAAACAATTTGGCTCGTTTCTGTTTTGCTGTGGACGCGGGCCGCAGGTTCGCTCGCGGGCGATTGGACGGCAATTTTGCGCCTTGCTGCCGAGGCATAGGCCGCTAAGCTGTGGTCGGTCAGGCAAAAAAATCACTCGCCCACTCGCCCGCTTTCGAACGCGCCCCCATGAAATGTTCAGGCTAGGTTCGACCGAAACACCCCTTACTAATCACCAGCCCACGTTCTCGCCGTCACGCAAACCTGCCTAAAATGTCGTCGCGTTCAATTCACCCAACGATCAGCTCATGCCTGCCAGCGCTCAATCTTCGTCAGAATCCTTCAGTTCAATCCCCGGTCTCAAACTTCGCTCGCTTTGGTTTGACCTGCCGCTCGACTATGCGAGCCCTGGCGAAACCATCAAGGTCTTTGCGCGTGAAGTGGTCGCATCGCAAAAAGAATCCGCTCAGCTGCCCTACTTGGTTTTCTTTCAAGGTGGCCCAGGCTCGGGCTCGCCACGCCCCATGGGTAACTCGGGCTGGATCAAGCGCGCCATCAAGGATTACCGCGTCCTGTTGCTCGATCAACGCGGTACGGGACTATCCTCGCCCATCACCGCGCAGAGCATGGCGCACCTGCCAGACGCAGCGACGCAAGCCGAATACCTCACGCACTTTCGAACCGACAACATCGTGCGTGATGCGGAAGCGATCCGTAAAGTCCTTTGCGGCGACGAGACGTGGAGCATCTTGGGGCAAAGTTACGGTGGCTTTTGTTCGATGCGTTATCTTTCCGCAGCACCCCACGGCCTGCAAGAGGTGTTTATCACTGGTGGCATTCCCTCACTGACACGCCCGACCGATGACGTGTATCGCAATACTTACCGACGCGTCATTGCAAAAAACGCCAAGTACTACGAACGTTATCCGCAGGATGTTACACGCGTGCGTGAACTGGTCGCGTATCTGCGTGAGAACGATGTACCAATGCCGAGTGGCGGCCGGCTGACCGCACAACGCTTTCTACAACTGGGCTTGGCGCTTGGCATGAGTGACGGCTATGAGGCCATCCACTACCTGCTGGAAGAAGCGTGGATAGCCGGAGCAGATTCCCGCGCGGGGCGCGAGCTCAACTGGAATTTCCTCGTGCATCTGGAACACCAGCAGAGTTTTGATACCAATCTAATTTTTTCGTTGATGCAAGAAGCCTGTTACACCCAGCAGGCTGCAAGCAACTGGTCTGCGGAGCGTCTTCTCAATGAATTTCCCGAGTTTTCACTTGACCGGAAGGATTGTGTGCTCTTCACCGGCGAAATGATCTACCCATGGATGTTTGATACCTACCCCAAGCTGATGCCCCTAAAGGAAGCTGCCGACCTGCTCGCCCGCAAGAGTGATTGGCCGATGCTCTATGATCCTGCCGTGCTCAAATACAACAAGGTGCCGGTTGCCGCAGCGGTGTATTACGACGACATGTATGTGCCACGCGAATATGCCGAAGAAACGGCCGACATCGTACCGAATATCCGGCTGTGGCACACCAACGAGTACGAGCACAATGGTTTGCGCTTCGATGGCGAGACCGTGCTCGGCAGACTGATTGCGATGGTGCGGGGCGCGGTTTAGCACAGCGGGAAGAATTCGCCGTCTGGAAACGGCGGTACTCCCCGTCTGAAAGCGCTAGGTTGCCGTTTTTCATCACCGCACGAACCGACATGACATCGAGCCAACTCGAGCACGCAAAATAATTTTCAACATCTGCACGTGCCGGGTAAACCGCTGGTGTTGTTCAATGCGTGGGATGCCGGGAGTGTGGTTGCCGTCGCCAAGGCAGGCGCGTCGGCGATCGGCCAGAAATACATCGCTGCGCTCTTTTTTCACAACTAGGTGGCACTTGAGCCATATCCCCGTCAGAAGATATCCTACGCCAATTCGCCGAACTCGACATCTCGCAAATTTGGAGAGAAGGCCCCTTTTGTTGCTTGTTGAAAGTCCCGCTATTTCCCTGTCGCCCCGGATTTAGTCCGGGGCCCAATCGCTGGAGGCTGGTGCGCGTGAAGGCGACGATGCACGTTGTTCCGCCGGACAGGCCAATCCGGTGATGATGTTGCGCGAACAGCTACGCAAACGCATGACGGACCAATCAATGTTGCCAGAGGGCTGTTCGTTTTGACCAATTGGAAAAAGAGGGTGCTGGCTCTTAGGCTAGTACCTTAAGCACGTCGTTAGCCCGCATAAACCTCTCTCGCTGCGCTTTCCAACCATTTCGCCATCGCCCGATACGGCCCTGGCCCGTGGCTGATGCGTGCGACGCCGAGGGCAGCGCATCGCGCCGCGTTTGGCGCAGCAGCAACCATCATCACGTTGACCGGCAGCGGACTTTCGCGGCACACACGTTCTAACAAAAACTCATCGACCAAGCCCGGCACAAAAAATCCACTCGCGCCGGCATCGGCATAGGCGTGTGCGCGTGCGAGAGCGTCATCGACCATGGTGGACGAGTGCGCAGCCGGGAGCGCATTGAGAAAAATGTCGGTGCGGGCATTGATGAACAACGGCACCCCTGACGTATCCGCCGCACCTCTTGCTGCGGTCAATCGCGCGGCTTGGTCGACAATCGATTGCAGGCCGTCGCGGTCGATAAAACGATCTTCAATATTGACGCCAATGGCACCCGTCGCCAGTAAAGCGGCGACGGACGCGCCCACCCCATCTGGAGTTTTGCCGTAGCCCGCTTCAAAGTCGATTGTCACCGGCAGCTCCACAGCAGTTGCGATGCGATTGGCATTTACCAAGACATCACTCAGTGGAAGCACTTCGCCGTCGTCCACGCCATGTGCTGCCGCAATGGACCAACTGCCAGTGGCGATCGCCGATGCACCTGCCTTGGCAACCGCAATCGCGCTACCTGCGTCCCACACATTGAATAACACGAGGGGTTTGCCCGGTACGTGCAGACGCTGAAAGATTTGTGCGCGTTCGATCTGGTTAGTGGACATGACAGGTGACGTTGGGTTAAAAGCAGGAAGTCTAGCGCCCGAAAGGCGAGCATGTGACGGATTTTCGGGCAGTGATTTATTTTGAATTTTGTCGCAAGCCCTCAGGGGCAGAACAAGCAAATTTTGAAACCCTAGCACCCACGGCGCTCTTCAAGCAAAATGCGGTATCAACACCAAATGCCGACCGGCGGAGGGCGATCAAATGCTACCCCAAATGGTGTCAGATAACCCAGCGCTGCTCGCGGTGTGTGATTATGTTTATGCTCGATGCGTTGGAGTCTCGCGAGACTGACCTTATCGACGCTTTTGCCCTTCGGTAAATCAAGGCGCAAACAGCCGATCTGGTTTTTATTGGTGCCGCGCTGGTTGGGGGCGTGTGGATCGCACACATACACCCTGTCGGTCATCATCTCGCCCAGCGAGGTGAACTCCCAGCCGCGATCACTAGTCAAGCTCAGAAATGGTAATCCACATCCCTCTAGCCGTCGTTTGAGTGGTCGCGCCACTGCTCGCGCCTTCAAGTGTGTCAGACGCAGTATCAGGCTGTAGAGCGACTGGCGTTCTACCACCACGACGACGCGCTTTTTGTCCGAGCGCTTGCCAATCATACTGTCGACATCAAAGTGGCCAAACTCAATACGTCGCGCCGCATCTTCCGAACGCGCTTGGATCAGCTGCGCAGTACCGTTCCAAGGGCGTCGTGCCGGGCGTTTCATATGTTTGCGCCGCCGTACTGCCTTTAACCAGCGTTGCCATTGATGACGCCAGACATGTTGGTAGATTGCCCGAGCGCTGACTTGGATAGGGGCTCAGAGACGCCCCAGGCGACCGGCAATTTCATCAGGTGTCTTGCCCGCCTTCAATTGTTGCTGCACGTGCCGCCAACGCTCAGCAGGCTTGCCTCGTGCGTTCTGTCCACAACGCCGACGATCCCGATCACGCCGTCGTTGACCACGATGTGGACAATACGAACCTAGCCGGTGCTTGCGGCGCTGATGCCCGACTTGCCGACATCACGCTTGATGGCGTAATCGCCCAGCATGTACATACCTTCGGTCACGACGCGAAAAACTTCTTGGCAGTTCACTCCCTGGTAGAGCAAGAGCGCCATCACGTAGTAGGCGATCGCGTGCGCTGGAAAATCGCGCTGCCGCAGACGCTTTGCCGACCGCTCGGTTTTTGTCAGAAGAGGAATGTCATGAACAGATTCAGCATCAATCGCAGCGCTGCACTTTTGGCCACGCTAATGGTTACCTGCCTCATGAACGCAGTCACCTATGCCCAGACGTC